>JAFEDY010000023.1:0-60287 GCA_018241405.1 Pseudomonadota bacterium
AATAGGTTTCGCTACTTGAGCCTTCATTTTCCCATGGGGTAGCGGCTCACAGGAAGCCAATAGCCCGTTGCGCGCCCTCCTTCACGGCGCATTCCGCTTCGAGGGCCGTGACCAGCACGGCGGCGGACGCGATGGGACGAAAACGGTGCTGGCGCAGCACGGCGGCAAAATCGCCCGGCGTCAGCCGCGCAAGGCGCGCGAGCCTGGCCCGCGCATCGGCCTGCGGCTGGGCCAGCCCCAGGCCCCTGCAGTGGCGGCATAGCAGTTCCCATGCCTGGTCGGCACGCAGAAAATCGAATCTCACCTTGAGATCGAAACGGCGCAGTGCGGCCTGGTCCAGCCCTTCCATCAGGTTCGTCGAGGCGATGAACACGCCTGCGAAGGACTCCATCTGGGTCAGCATTTCGTTGACCAGGCTCAGTTCCCACCCGCGCTGAGCTTGCCGGCGGTCCTGCAAAAAGCTGTCCACCTCGTCGATCAGCAGGATGGCCCCCTCGGATTGCGCCTCGCGGAAGGCCTGGGCGACGTTCTTTTCGTTCTCGCCCACCCACTTGGACATCAAATCCGAGGCACGCTTGACCAGGAGGGGCACACCCATTTGCTGCGCCAGCCAGCGCCCATAGGCGGTCTTGCCGGTGCCCGGCGGACCGTACAGGCAGAGCCTGCCCGTGCGTGCCGCAACCAGCCCGCCCGCCACGGCCGCCAGGTCGGCGTCGGCATGAATAAAGGCCGGGTCATAGACCTCCGGCAGCCGGTTGGGATCGTGCTGCGCCAAGGGGCGATGGCCCTGGGCCTCAAGGGTGTTGGAGATCAGGCGCTCAAGCGCACTGGCGACGTGTTGCGCGCCGATCTCGTCCCGAATCGAGCGCACCACCGCACCCGCCCGGGCCACCACCGCCGGCGCCAGGTTCTCGGCCTCGGCAATGCGCGCGATGCGGTTTGCGTCCAGCAGGTCGCCGCAACTCTCTTGCAGAATCCGCACGCGCTGCGTTTTCGGCGGCACGGGCAGCTCAAACACCATGTCAAAGCGGCGGATGAAGGCCGGGTCAAGGCCCTGGATGGAATTGGACAGCCACAGCGTAGGCACGGGGTTTTCTTCAAGCATGCGGTTGATCCAGGCCTTGCGCACCTGCGCCGTGCTCTTGCCGCCCCGCGGACCATCGCCGTCGTCGAAGACGTCTTCCACTTCATCGAAGACAACCAGCGCCTGCCGTTGGGCGAAGAAGCTCTGCGCGGCACGGAATGCGCGCAGGCGGCGCTCGCCGTTGACCGGGTCGCCGTCGGCATCCTCGCTGGCAACTTCAAACAGCTCACACGCCAATTCACTCGCCAGGGCGCGGGCCAACTGGCTTTTGCCAGTCCCCGGTGCGCCGTGCAAGAAGATGTTGACGCCGCGCCGACGCGTTGCCAAGGCATGGCGCAGGTAAGGGTGCAGGATTGCCAGCGATGGCTGAATATGGTCGTAATCCGCCAGGCGCAGCTGGCCGGGGGCGGCGACTGCCACGGTGCCGCGCAGCAGGCCGATGGGGTCGGCCTCGGAGCTTGCCATCAGGTCGGCAAACACGTCCGACAGCAGGTTCAGTTTGCAGCGCAGCGCGCTCGTTCCACTGCGATCCACAGAAACCAGTCCGGAACGCGCCAGGACGCCTTGCGCGCTCAATGCGGTGCGGATTTCGGCTTCCGGCAGGCCGAGAATGCCGGACAAGGCATGGAAAACCTTGACCGACGAGAGCTGACCCAGAAAGTCTGCGGTGTCGTCAAGCAGGCGCTCATTGTGGATGGATACGGCGAATTCCAGCACCCGGCAATCCGTCTTGCCCAGACCTACCAGGCTGGACAGCTGCCCGATGTTCTGGCGCAGGCGGGCGGGTAGCGCCGCCTTGGAGCATTCCCGCTCCGCACGCTCGTGCAGTTGCCGCAGGTCGGCCAGCACCTGTTTGGCATTGAACTCCACGTCGTGCATCTCGGTATCGCGCCGCCGCAGGAATGCGGGAATACGGTGCTGGGACGAGTCAACCCAGAAGCCAAGCCCCAGCGCCTCGGCCAGGCTGTCGTTGTTAAAGCCGTGGGCATGCACAAACTCACGATGCCCGCCCAGGGGCACCAGGATGCGCAAGAGCCAAAGACGGATGACGGGGTCGGTCTCGATTGCGGTGCCTGAACTACGGGCGCAGCGTCTGGCCATGATGGTTCCTCCTGTGGATGGACTCCATCATCCGCATCACTGCGACATCTTGTGTCGTGTCCGATGCACCCTGCGTTTGCGGCGCAGAACCGGGCGGCCGGCCCGCACGTCGCTGCGGGAACTGACCTGTATCAGGCCTTGGGATCGGGCAGCAAACAGGCCTCGACCACCTGCAGGTTGTTGTCTTTCGCGAAGTTGAGCACAAAGTCCCAGGCCATGGGCTCGCAGGCTTGCAGTTCGCGGTGGACCACCACGCATTTCACGCCGTTCATGGCCGTGGGCACGCACCAGGGGGAGTAGCTCAGGTGGCTGCCGGGGCGCGCGCCGCCGGGGCGGAACTGGCTCATGACCCCGGCCAGGCGCTCGGCCCAGTCGCTCGGGCGGAAGGTTCTCCCATCATGGGTAATGCCTTGGATGAAGACTTCTTTGGAGGTGGGAGCAACCATCGGGATCGGGTCGTGAAGGGGGCGCGGGCCTTGTGCGCTCGCGTGGGGCGGATTCTAACTCTTATATAAGAGCTGACCTCGCAAGGCCCGCACCGGCCATGCCCCGATGGCCTGCCCGTAGGCCCGCGCATGGCGCCCGTGCGCATGACTGTGATGCGCATTCTTCAATGGTGCCAACGGGGCCAGACCCTAGAATCAGACCTTTCTTTTTGGGCCCACCGGCCCGTGATGGTTCCGCACCTGCAAGGAGAAGTCCGCATGACCGCATTGATCGAGGCTGCATCGCCCCACGTGATGAACACCTATGGCCGCGTGCCCATTGCGCTGGAGCGCGGCCAGGGCGTGCGCGTGTGGGACGTGAACGGCAAGCAGTACCTCGACGGCCTGGCCGGCATTGCCGTGAACACGCTGGGCCACAACCACCCGCGGCTGGTGCCGGCGCTGCAGGATCAGCTCACCCGGCTTATCCACACCTCCAATTACTACCATGTACCGGGGCAGGAGCAGCTCGCCCGCCTGCTGACCGAGCGCGCGCAGATGACCAACGTGTTCTTCTGCAGCACGGGGCTGGAGGCCAACGAGTGCGCCATCAAGATCGCGCGCAAGTACGGCGTGGACAAGGGCATAGAAAAGCCCGTGATCGTGGTCTATGACCATGCCTTCCACGGCCGCTCCATCGCCACCATGACGGCCACGGGCAACCCCAAGGTGCGCAACGGCTTCGGCCCGCTGCTCGAAGGCTTCATCCGCGTCGCGCCCAACGATTTCGAGGCGCTGCAGGAGGCCACCGAGGGCAACCCCAACATCGTCGCCGTGCTGATGGAGCCCATCCAGGGCGAGGGCGGCCTGCACCCCATGCGCGTCGAGTACATGCAGCAGGTGCGCAAGCTCTGCGATGCCAATGGCTGGCTGATGATGCTCGACGAGGTGCAGTGCGGCATGGGCCGCACCGGCAAGTGGTTCACCCACCAGTGGGCCGGCATCGTGCCCGACGTGATGACGCTGGCCAAGGGCCTGGGCTCGGGCGTGCCGATTGGCGCGGTGCTGGGGCATGGCGCGGCGGCCGAGGTGCTCAAGCCCGGCAACCATGGCTCCACCTTCGGCGGCAACCCGCTGGCCATGCGTGCCGGCGTGGAGACGATCCGCATCATGGAAGAGGACGGCTTGCTCGCCAACGCCGCCGACGTGGGCGCGCACCTGAAGGCGGCCCTTCAGCAGGCCCTGGGCCAGCTGCCCGGCGTGATCGAGGTCAGGGGCCAGGGCCTGATCATCGGCGTGGAGCTGGACCGCCCCTGCGGCAACCTCATTGACCGCGCCGCCGAAGCCGGCCTGCTGCTGTCGGTAACGGCCGAGCGCGTGATCCGCCTCGTTCCGGCTCTGACGCTCACGCGCACCGAGGCCGACGAAATCGTCGCCCTGCTCACGCCCCTGGTACAGGCCCTGCTGGCCGAATGACGCAAAGCCACCGCATATGAAGCACTACCTGCAATTCGCCGACTTCAGCGCGGACGAATACAACTACCTGTTCTCGCGCGCCGCCATCATCAAGGGCAAGTTCAAGAGCTACGAGAAGTACCACCCGCTGGCTGACCGCACGCTGGCCATGATCTTCGAGAAGGCCAGTACGCGCACGCGTGTGAGCTTCGAGGCCGGCATGTACCAGCTGGGCGGCAGCGTGGTGCATCTGACCACGGGCGACAGCCAGCTCGGCCGCGCCGAGCCGATCGAGGATAGCGCGCGCGTCATCAGCCGCATGACCGACCTGGTGATGATCCGCACCTTCGGCCAGGACAAGATCGCACGCTTTGCCGAGTATTCGCGCGTGCCCGTCATCAATGGCCTGACCAACGAGTTCCACCCCTGCCAGATCATGGCGGACATCTTCACCTTCATAGAGCACCGTGGCGGCATCGCCGGCAAGACCGTGGCCTGGGTGGGCGATGGCAACAACATGGCCAACACCTGGCTGCAGGCCGCCGACCTGCTGGGCTTCACCGTGCATGTGAGCACACCTGGCGGCTACGAAGTTGACGAGAAACTGGCCTTTGGCGACCGCCAGCCGCGCGCTGGCTGCTACAAAGTTTTTAGCGATCCCTTGGACGCCTGCCGCGGCGCCGACCTGGTCACCACCGACGTCTGGACCAGCATGGGCTACGAGGCCGAGAACGAGGCCCGCCGCAAGGCCTTTGCCGACTGGTGCGTGGACGCCGAGATGATGGCCCTGGCCAAGGAGGGCGCCCTGTTCATGCACTGCCTGCCCGCCCACCGCGGTGAGGAGGTCATGGCCGACGTGATCGACGGCCCCCAATCCGTCGTCTGGGACGAGGCGGAAAACAGGATGCACGTGCAAAAGGCACTCATGGAGTACCTTTTGCTCGGCCGGGTTGCATGAAATGCAAGCCGGTGGCGCGATAAGCGCCAGCAGCCTGTTTCGGCGCAGGCTCATATCCGCGCAGCGGATGTGAAGCGGCCACAGGCCGCGCGCCGAAGCCAAAATCGACTGCACGTGCAAAAGGCACTCATGGAGTACCTTTTGCTCGGCCGGGTTGCCTGACAAGGCACATGTACACCCCGTCACCCCGGCGAACGCCGGGGTCCAGGGGCCTGACTTCTGGATTCCGGCATTCGCCGGAATGACGGTGAAGCGCAACTACGCCGAAGAACCCCCCGGATAGCGCACCACGCCGCCCTCTTCCACCACGGCCCCTGGCGTCAGTCGCGCCGGCTCCGCCTTGCCCGGCCCCATGATGTGGAACACCGCCTCGCCCCGTGCCAGCAGGTGGTCGGTCACGATGCGGCGATGGCAGCGCCACCAGACAGCCTCGGCGCACATCAGGGCGCAGCGCTGGTCCTGCCCCAGCGCCAGCAGCTGCTCCAGCCCGGCGCGGAAGGCCGCCGTGCCCGCATAGTCCGCGTAGCGGTGAAAGCTGGCGTTGTGCCACAGGCCATTGCGCTCGGGCGGCACGCCGGACGTCTTGCCGCGCAGGCCCCCCAGCGCCGCCAGGTGCAGATAGGTTACGCCCTGCCCGGCAAGGGCCGCCCTCAGGCTGGCCTCGTTGAACTGTGGCTGCGCGCGCGAGCCCGGCAGCTTGCGGATATCGACCAGGCAGGTCACCTGGTTCTCGCGCAGCAGGGCGATGAGCTCCTCCAGGCTGCGGCTGGAATGCCCCAGGGTGAAGAACGGATGGGCCACGGCTTCACAGGCGGGTCAGCACCTCGCCACGGTGGGCCGCAATGTGCTCGGTCTTGTCGCTGCGGATCTCGTACTGGGGATGCTCGGGCGTGGCGCGGTGGGTGTGGCCCTTGTAGTCGAAGTCACCGGTGTGCACGGCGATGATGCGGCCGGACACGCAGCCGGCCTCCGAGTTCCAGCGCACATGGTCGCCGACCTTGAATCTTTCGCTCATCGGTACACCTCCTGGGGCACTCGCGCGTGGCCAGGAATCCTGCCTCTTGCGACCGCCCGCCAAGCGTTACGTACTATCTATTTAGAAGCATGAAAGCGCTGCCCCGCACGGTCAGGATCGGGCAAATCGGCCCCAAGCTCCTTCTTGCCCACCGTGCCGCAGCCGCCGCAGCTGCTGCACCCTCCGCCGCTGCCGCAGCCCCCCGGCCCGGCCGCCAGGCGGGGATGGACGCGGCCCAGGCGCTGGCGCCAGGCGGCGGGCAGGTAGCGCCAGGCCATGTAGGCCAGGGCGGCGACGACGACCAGGGTGACGATGAACTCTTGCAGCATGTCAGCCTCCATGGAATGCCAGCGCGATGCGGTAGGTGATGAAGCTCGCGCCATAGGCCAGCGCAAACAGGTAGCCGGTCATCACCAGCGGCCAGCGCCAGCCGTTGGTCTCGCGCCGCACGGCGGCGATGGTCGAGATGCATTGCGGCGCGAAGATGAACCACACCAGCAGCGACAGCGCCGTGGCCAGCGACCACTGGGCCGCCAGCATGGGGGCGAGCTGCGCGGCCGTGTCGTCGTTTGAGGCCGCAATGGCGTAGACCGTACCCAGCGCGCTCACCGCCACCTCGCGCGCGGCCATGCCGGGCACCAGGGCGATGCTGATCTGCCAGTTGAAGCCTATGGGCGCGAACACCACTTCGAGCAGGGCGCCCAGGCGCCCGGCAAAGCTGTACTGAATGGCCGCTCCCGTCGCGCCCTCGGGCGGCGCCGGGTAGGTCGAGAGGAACCACAGCAGCACCGTGACGGCCAGGATGATGCCGCCCACGCGGCGCATGAAGATGCCGGCGCGCTCCCACAGGCCCAGGGCCAGGTTGCGCGGGCTGGGCCAGCGGTAGGCCGGCAGCTCCATGAGCAGGGGCGCCGCGCCGTTACCACCACCATCCCAGCGCCGGGCCAGCTGGGCCACGGCGGCCACGGCCATAGCGCTGACGATGCCGCCCAGGTACAGGCCGAACAGCACCAGGCCCTGCAGGTTGAACAGGCCGGCCACCATGCGCTCCGGTATGAAAGCCGCGATCAACAGCGCATACACGGGCAGGCGCGCCGAGCAGGTCATGAGCGGCGCGATCAGGATGGTGACGAGCCGGTCGCGCCAGTCGGGGATGGAGCGCGTGGCCATGATGCCCGGCACGGCACAGGCAAAGCTCGACAACAGCGGAATGAAGGAGCGCCCCGACAGCCCCACCGTGCCCATCACGCGATCGAGCAGAAAGGCCGCGCGCGGCAGGTAGCCCGATTCTTCCAGCGCCAGGATGAAGAAGAACAGGATCAGAATCTGCGGCAGGAACACCACCACCCCGCCCGCGCCGGCGATCACGCCATCGGCCAGCAGGCTGCGCAGCGGCCCCTCGGCCATGTGGGTCTTGAGCCACTCGGCAGCGAAGGCCGTGATGCCCTCGATCCAGCCCTTGGGCACCTCGGCCCAGCTGAACACCGCCTGGAACATCAAAAACAGTGTTGCCGCCAACAGCACCGTGCCCCACAGCGGGTGCAGCACCAGGACGTCGATGCGATCGTCCTGACTCAGGCGCCGCGCGGGCTCGCGCACGGCCAGCGCCATGATGCGGCGCACCTCCTGGTGCAGGCGCTGCACGCGCTGGGGCTGGTCATCCTCCACGGCGTTGACCACCGGCTGCGCGGCCAATGGGGCGGCCGAGCCTGCGGGCGCGGGGGCCGCCTGGTCCAGCCAGCGCAGCAGCTCGTCGGCGCCATTGGCGCGCACGCCCACGGTGGCCACCACGGGCATGGCCAGTTCGCGCGCCAGTACCTCGCGGTCTATCTCTATGCCCTGGCGCCGGGCCATGTCGCTCATGTTCAGCACCAGCACCATGGGCAGGCCCAGGTTGCGCGCCTCCAGCACCAGGCGCAGGTTCAGGCGCAGGTGGGTGGCGTCGGTCACGCAGACCAGCAGCTCGGGCACGGGTTCACCGGGGCGCCGGCCCGTGACCACGTCGCGCGTGACGGCCTCGTCCAGGCTCTGGGCATGCAGGCTGTAGGCGCCGGGCAGGTCCAGCACGCGCACGCGGCGACCGCTGGCGGTAGTCAGCACACCCTCCTTGCGCTCTACGGTCACGCCGGCGTAGTTGGCCACCTTCTGGCGCGCGCCCGTGAGCACGTTGAACAGCGCCGTCTTGCCGCAGTTCGGGTTGCCCAGCAGGGCGATATGGGTGAACCCCGCCGCCCCGGCCGCCTGGGAATTCATGCCGCGCCCTCCGCCACATGCACCAGCACCTGCTGCGCCTCATGTCGGCGCAGCGCAAACGTGGCCTGGCCCACGCGCACGGCCAGCGGGTCGGCCGCGGGAAAGCCCCTGGCAATCACGCTGACGGGCTCGCCGGGCAGAAAGCCGATCTCCATCAGGCGCAAGGCCATGGCGCTCGCGCGGCCGTCCTCGGGCTGACGCAGGCCGGCCACCACGGCCGCCACGCCACGCGGCAGGGTATCCAGGCCCTGGGTTTGCCTGGGTGCGGCGGTATTGCCCTGGAGTTGCATGATCTACAGATGTTTGCAAATAAAAATGGTTCTCATTTTAATGCAAGACATCCTCCCATGGCTTTGATTCATCTCAGCGCAAGGCTGGCGTTGCACAATCCCTGCCTTTGGCCCCTCTTCGCAATGAGCACCCACCCCTGCCTGAGCTGTGGCGCCTGCTGCGCCAGTTTCCGCGTCGATTTCTCGGTGCACGAGACCGAGGATCTGGGCGGCAGCGTGCCCCAGGGCCTGGTGGTACCGGTGACGGCATACACCGCCCGCATGCGCGGCACCGACCACGCGCGGCCGCGCTGCGCCGCGCTCACGGGTCAGGTGGGCCAGCGCGCGGCCTGCGGCATCTATGAATGGCGGCCTTCCCCCTGCCGCGAGTTCGAGGCCGGCAGCGAGGCCTGCAACCGCGCGCGCCTGCGCCACCAGCTGCTGCCGCTGGAAGGCCCTGTAGCGTGAGCCAGTCCAGACCGCCCCGTCTATGGGACATCTCGGCACCCGTGCATGCGGCCAGCCCGGTATTCCCGGGCGATACACCCTACCAGCAGCAATGGAGCGCAACCATAGGGCCGGGCTGCCCCGTGAACGTAAGTACCCTCACGCTGTCGCCGCATGTGGGCACGCATGCCGACGCGCCGCTGCACTACGACAACGCCGGCGCAGCCATAGGCGCCCTGCCGCTGGACGCCTTCATCGGCCCCTGCCGCTTGGTCCACGCCATGGGCTGCGGCCCGTTGATCGAATGGCGCCATATCGCCCATGCCATGGGCACCGACCTGCCGCCGCGCGTGCTGCTGCGCACCTATGCGCGCATGCCCGTGGACCGCTGGGACGCCCAGCTGACGGCCTGCGCCCCCGAGACGCTGGAGCGCCTGGCCGACGCCGGCGTGGTCTTGGTGGGCATCGACAGCGCCAGCGTGGACGCCGCCGACAGCAAGCAGCTGCCCAGCCACCAGGTGCTGCGCCGGCGCGGTCTGCGCGTGCTGGAAAACCTGGTGCTGGACGCTGTGCCCGAGGGCGACTACGAGCTCATCGCGCTACCGCTCAGGCTCACCAGCGCCGACGCCTCGCCCGTGCGCGCGGTGCTGCGTGCGCTGGGGTGAATTTCAAATAAAACAGTGGCTAACGCCCGTCCATCAAGCGCAACAAGCTATCACAAATGTAGTATTGACACCGTCCGCAGACCCGCCGTTCAGACCAGAAAACGCTTGACCAGCAAGGCCCAGTAGGACGCGCCGACTGCCACGTTGGCGTCGTCGAAGTCGTAGCCCGGGTTGTGCACCATGCAGGCGCCGGCGCTGTCGCCATCGCCATTGCCCACCAGCAGGTAGCAGCCGGGGCGCTGCTCCAGCATGTAGGCGAAGTCCTCGCTGCCCGTCAGCGGCGGGCCCTGCAGCGTGACACCCTCGGCGCCCACCAGCTCGACGCCGACGCGGCGCGCAAGCTCGGTTTCCTGCGGGCTGTTGATCAGCACCGCATAGCCGCGCCGGTAGTCGATCTCGGCGCTGACGCCGAAGCTCTGCGCCTGCGCATGGGTGAGCGCGGTGATGCGCTGCTCCAGCAGCCGGCGCACCTCGGGGTCGAGGGAGCGCACGCTCAGCTCCAGGCGCGCGCTGTCGGGGATGACGTTGTTGGCGCGGCCCGCCTGCAGCACGCCCACCGTCACCACCGCGGTCTGCAGCGGATCGACGTTGCGCGCCACCACGGTCTGCAGCGCCATCACCAGGCTGGCGGCGGCCACCACCGGGTCGGCGGCCTTGTGCGGCATGGCGCCATGCCCGCCGTGGCCCTGCAGCGTGATGTAGACCTTGTCGGACGAGGCCATCATCGCGCCCTCGCGGAACACCAGATGCCCCTGCGGCCAGCCCGGCATGTTGTGCATGCCGAAGATCGCATCGCAGGGGTATTTGTCGAACAGCCCGTCGCGCAGCATGCGCACGGCGCCGCTGTCGTCGGTGCCGTACTCTTCGGCGGGCTGGAAGATCAGGTTCAGCGTGCCCGAGAAGTCGCCCGACTCGGCCAGCGCCTTGGCCGCGCACAGCAGCATGGCGGTGTGGCCGTCGTGGCCGCAGGCGTGCATCACGCCCTGGTTGCGGCTGGCGTAGTCGAGCCCCGTGGCTTCCTGGATGGGCAGCGCGTCCATGTCGGCGCGCAGGCCCAGCGTGCGCCGGCCGGCACCGCGCTTCATCTGCCCCACCACGCCGGTACCGCCCAGCCCGCGCTCGACGCTGTAGCCCCAGGAACGCAGGCGCTCGGCCACGAGGTCGCTGGTGCGGTGCTCGTCAAACGGCAGCTCGGGGTGCTGGTGGATGTCGTGGCGCAGCGCAATGAACTCCTGCGCGTAGCGCTGCATGGTCGCCAGTATCTCGGTCATGGCCGGCCCTCTCACTGCGGCTGGAGCTTGATGGCCTTGGCAACCGCGCGATAGCGCGCCGTCTCGGAGGTGAAGAAGCTCGCCGCCTCCTCCAGGCTCATCGTCGCGGCGGGCGCCGTGGTCTGCGCCGCAAGCTGTTCGCGCACCTTTTCGTCCTTGAGGGTGGCGACTATGCCCTGGTGCAGGCGCGCGACCACCGGCTCGGGCGTGCCCTTGGGCACGAAGAAGCCGCTCCAGATCGTGTAGGAAGAAAAGTCCTTGAGCTCCTGCCCTTCGCTCACCGAGGGCACCTGCTTGAGCAGTTCCGAGCGCTGGGCACCCAGCTGGCCGATGATCTTCACCCGCCCTTGCTCCGCCATCGCCCCCATGGCGGGGTTGTAGGCCAGCAGTGCAAAGTCCACTTGGCCGCCGCCCAGGTCCTGCACCAGCGGGGCATTGCCCTTGTACGGCGCGTGGATGAACTGCACGCCCTTGCGCTGCTGCACGTCTTCAAGAATCAGGTGGTAGAGCGACCCCAGGCCCACACTGCCGTAGGTCAGCGGCTTGTCCTTGCTCTTGCGCGCCAGGGCAATCAAGTCATCCGCGCTGTTGACCGGCAGGTCGTGGCGCGTCACGAACACCATCACGCCCGTGGAGACGGGGTGCACCAGGCGGAAGTCCTCGGCCTTGTACTTCACCGCGGCATTCACCAGCGGCGCCAGGATGACCTCGTTGGCGGAGCCCTGAAAAAGGGTGCGGCCATCGGCGGGATCGGACAGCACCTTCTGCGCGGCAACCGCACCGCCGGCGCCACCCAGGTTCTCCACGATGACCGACTGCCCCAATGCCTTGCCCATGGGCACATGCAGGGTGCGCGCAATGGTGTCGGAGGGACCGCCTGCCGGGTAGGGAACCATGAGCGTGAGCGGCTTGGTCGTGGCCTGCTGGGCCAGGGCGCTGGCGGCAAGCAACACGCCGGCAAGGAAAGTCGTGCATTTGCGCAACGAGGTCATGTGATGTGTCTCCTGAGGGTCCGCACGCTATGGGGTGCAGTGAAGGCATGGTATTTTTGCCTTTGAGATGCGTCAAATGAATTAAATTCGTTAAAACAATTCGATAACCTCATTCATACATGAACCTTCGCCACCTCGAATATCTGCTGGCCGTGGCCGATACGGGCTCCTTCAGCCGTGCGGCGGACAAGTGCCATGTCACGCAGTCGGCGCTGAGCCGCAGCATTCAGGCGCTGGAGGTCGAGCTCGGTGCGACGCTCATCGATCGCATAGGCAAGCGCAACGAGCTCACGCCGTTCGGCAAGGAGGTGGCCCGCCGTGCACGCCGCATGGTGCTGGACGCCGCCGAGATGCGCCGCAGCGCGGAGTTTCTGCAACCGGGCCACATGAGCAGCCTTCGCATCGGACTTGGATCGGGCCCCAGCGCCATGCTGATGCGCCCCTTTCTGCAGCATATGGCGCATGCCCATCCGGGCGTGCAGGTAAGCATCCAGCCCGGCGCCACCGAGCTGCAGGTGCCGCAGCTGCGTGAGCGCGAATTCGACGCGCTGGTGGTCGACATGCGCCGCATCATGCCCGCGCCCGACCTGGTCATCGAAGACCTGGGGCGCATGCGCGCAGGCTTCATCTGCCGCCACGACCATCCCTTGCGGCGGTCGGGCGCTCCGGTGTCATTTGCCGATATGCGGCGCCATCCGCTGGCCTCCACCCCGCTCAGCGCCGAGGTGGCGCGCAACCTGATCGCGCGCTATGGCCCGCAGGCCGACCCGCAGACCGCCGTCACGCTGCGCTGCGACGACATCCACAGCCTGCTGGCGACCGTGCGTACGAGCGATGCGGTTTTCCTGGGCATTGTGGGCGCCGCCCGTGCCGGCATACGCAAGGGCGAACTCGCCGAGCTGGCCGTCACCCCGGCGCTGGACGAAGTCGGGCGCTTTGCGCTGGTGACGCTGGCGGCACGCACCGAAGCGCCCGCCATGGCCGTGTTCCGCCGCTTCATAGCCATGCACCTGAACGACTGAGGTGAAAATTGGCGCAACGCAATGCGCCGCCCCGGTACAGGTTCAGGCGCCCGTGGCATGGCGCTCAAAACATTCGTCGAGTTGACCCTGCCAGGCACGCTTGTCGGCCGCGGTGGCAAAGCTGGCCTCGAAACTGTTGCTGGCCAGCTGCCAGGCATCCTGCGCCGTGAGCGCGGGCAGCGCGGCGAAGGTCTGATTGAAGTTGTCGTTGATGTAGCCGCCAAAATAGGCCGGGTCGTCGGAATTGACCGTCGCCACCAGGCCGGCATCGAGCAGCTGCTTGAGGTTGTGCTTGGACAGATCCGGGAACACGCGCAGCTTCTGGTTGGACAGCGGGCACACCGTGAGCGGTATGCGTTCCGCGGCCAAGCGCTGCATCAGCGCCGCATCGTGCACGGCCTGCACGCCATGGTCGATGCGCTCGGCCTTGAGCACGTCGAGCGCGCCCCAGATATAGGCCGGCGGCCCCTCCTCGCCCGCGTGGGCCACCACATGCAGGCCCAGCTGGCGGCAGCGCGCAAACACGCGCGCGAACTTCTCGGGCGGGTGGCCCAGCTCGCTGCTGTCCAGCCCCACGCCGACGATGCGGCCCAGCAGCGGCATGGCCTGCTCCAGCGTGGCAAAGGCGTCCTCCTCGCTCAGGTGGCGCAGAAAGCTCATGATGAGCGTGGCCGAGATGCCCAGCTCGGCGCGGGCATCGACACAGGCACGGTGCAGGCCGCGCACCACCGTCTCCAGCGCCACGCCGCGCGTGGTGTGCGTCTGCGGGTCGAAGAAGATCTCCGCGTGCACTACGTTATCCATAGCTGCCCGCGCAAGATAGGCGCGGGCCATATCGTAGAAATCCTGCTCATGCCGCAGCACGCTGGCGCCCGCGTAGTAGATGTCGAGAAAGCTCTGCAGGTCGGAGAAGGCGTAGGCGCGGCGCAGCACCTGCACGCTGTCAAAGGGCAGGGCCACGCCGTTGCGCCGGGCCAGGGCGAAGATCATCTCGGGCTCGAGCGAGCCCTCGATATGGATGTGCAGCTCGGCCTTTGGGGCTGCCGCCAACAGGGCCGGCAGACGGGCGGGGGCGATGGGCGGTAGCCTGGACATCGGCGGACTCCAATTCAAAAAAAGGGCCGCCCACGGGCAGCCCTTGCAAGCGGGGATCAGTGCAGCTTACTTCTTCTCGCCGCCCGGCACCTGACCTTCCACGCCCTTGACGTAGAAGTTGATCGCGGTGAGGAACTTGTCGTCGGCCACGGCGCCCTGCTCCAACACGGTCCGGCCGGTGTTGTCCACGATGGGGCCCTTCCAGATCGCGAAGCTGCCATCCTTCAGCCCGGCCTTGGCGGCATCCACCTTGGCCTTGACCTCGGCGGGTACGTCCTCGGCGATGGAGACGAGGTCGATGGCGCCCTCTTTCACGCCCCACCAGCTTTGGCCCGTCTGCCAGGTGCCGTCCAGCATATCCTTGACCGCCTTGGTGTAGTACGGCGTCCAGTTGATGACGGCCGACGCCAGGTGGGCCTTGGGGCCGTAGGCGGTCATGTCGCTGTCCCAGCCGAAGGCGCGCTTGCCCTTTTCCTGCGCGGTCTTGAGCACGGCGGGCGAGTCGGTGTTCTGGAACAGCACGTCAGCGCCGCCGTTGATCAGGCTGGTGGCGGCCTCGGTCTCTTTCGGAGGGCTGAACCACTCGTTGACCCAGACCACCTTGGTCTTGATCTTGGGGTTCACACTCTGGGCGCCCAGCGTGAAGCTGTTCAGGTTGCGCAGCACCTCGGGAATGGGCACCGAGCCGACCACGCCCAACGTGCCCGTCTTGCTCATCGCGCCGGCCACGATGCCGGCAAGATAGGCGCCCTCGTAGGTGCGGCTATCGTAGGTGCGCATGTTCTCGCCGGTCTTGTAGCCCGTCGCATGCTCGAACTTGATGTCCTTGAACTCGTCGGCAAGCTTCTTCATGACGTCCATGTAGCCGAAACTGGTGGCAAAGATCTGCTTGTCGCCCTGCGAAATCAGATCGCGCAGCACGCGTTCGGCGTCCGGGCCCTCGGGCACGCTTTCCACGTAGCTGGTCTGGATCTTGTCGCCAAACTCGGCCTCGATCTTCTTGCGTGCCTGGTCATGGGCATAGGTCCAGCCGCCGTCGCCCACCGGGCCCACGTAGATGAAGCCGATCTTCAGCGGCCCGGGCTTTTCCGCGGGTGCCGCGGCCGGTGCGGGGGCTGCGGCCGGCGCTGCCTCCTCCTTCTTGCCGCAGCCCACCAGGGCCGTGGCGGCGACGGCGGACAGTGCCGCCAGCTTGAACAGGGAACGCTTGTACAGATCGGTCATAAACAGCCTTTCAGGGGATTGACGGGAAAAAAACGTGCGCGCCCGCAGGACCACTATGCCGCCAATGACAGCGCATTGGCGGCCTCAACCTGGCGCGGGCCAAAGCATTGGTGGTCATTGCAAGAATAAGAAATCAGCTTCCGGGATAAAAGGGCTTGCCCAGCGCGGCCGGCATATTGACACGGATCCAGGTCGGGTTGCGCGAGATGAGTACCAACACCACGATGGTCGCAACATACGGAAGCATGGACAAAAGCTGGCTCGCAAGCTGCACGCCCGAGGCCTGCAGGTGGAACTGCAGCATGGTCACGCCGCCAAACAGGTAAGCGCCCAGCAACACGCGCGCCGGCCGCCAGGTGGCAAAGGTGGTCAGCGCCAGCGCGATCCAGCCGCGCCCGGCCACCATGCCCTCGACCCACAGCGGTGTGTAGACAGTGGAGACATAGGCCCCTGCCAGCCCGCACAGCGCCCCGCCGGCCATGACCGCCAGCAGGCGTATGCGGCGGACCGGGTAGCCCAGCGCATGGGCCGACTGCGGCGACTCGCCCACCGAGCGCAGCACCAGGCCGGCGCGTGTGCGGTACAGGAACCACACCAGAAGGACGACCAGCACCATGGTCAGGTAGACCAGCGGGTGGTGGCGGAACAGCGCCGGCCCCACCACGGGCAGGTCGCCCAGCACCGGCCAGGAGAACTTGGGCGTATCGGGCAGCTTGGCCTGCACGTAGCTGATGCCCGCAAAAGCCGAGAAACCCACGCCGAACAGCGACAGCGCCAGCCCCGTGGCGTACTGGTTGGTGTTGAACCAGATCACCAGCCAACCGAACAGCGCCGCCAGCAGCGCCCCCGCGGCCATGCCGGCAACCAGGCCCAGCACAAAGCTGCCCGTGTGCACCACGGTGGCAAAGCCGGCGATGGCGGCACACAGCATCATGCCCTCGGCCCCGAGGTTGACGATGCCGGCCTTTTCGTTGACCAACAGGCCCAGCGCCGCGATGGCCAGCACGGTGCCGGCGCTCAGCGTGCTGCCCAGCAGCAATGCGTACGACTCCATCAGCGCGCACCTCCCTCTGAGCCAACCCAGCGCACGCGGTAGGCGATCAGCGTGTCACAGGCCAGCAGCGTGAACAGCAGCAGGCCCTGGAACACCCCCGTGAGCGATTTAGGCAGGCCCAGGCGCGACTGCGCCAGCTCGCCACCGATATAGAACATGCTCATCAGCAGCGCCGAGAACACCAGGCCCAGCGGGTGCAGCCGCCCCACGAAGGCCACGATGATGGCGGCAAAGCCGTAGCCCGCCGGCACGTAGGGGGTGAGCTGGCCGATCGGCCCCGCGACCTCCAGCGCGCCCGCCAGGCCCGCCATGGCGCCCGACACCAGCAGCGCCACCCACAGCGCGCGGCGCGACGAGAAGCCGGCGTAGCGCGCCGCGGCCGGCGCCAGGCCCCCCACCTGCAGCGCAAAACCCGCGCGCGTGCGAAACAGGAACGCCCACAGCAGCAGCGCACCGATGAGCGCCAGCGGCATGCCAATCGTCACACGCGAGGACGCAAACAGCTTGGGCATCTGCGTGACGCGCTCGAACATGCGCGTCTGCGGGAAGTTGTAGCCCATGGGGTCCTTCCAGGGCCCGTAGACCAGATAGCCCAGTAACAGAATGGCCACGTAGACCAGCATCAGGCTGACCAGGATCTCATTGGCGTTGAAGCGGTCGCGCAAGAGCGCCGTGATGCCCGCCCACACCATGCCGCCCAGCATGCCGGCCACCAGGATGGCGGGCACGATCCACGGCCCGGTGCTCTTGTCGGCCAGCAGCGCGATGCCGCCCGCGGCCACGGCGCCGATCACATACTGCCCCTCGGCGCCTATGTTCCAGACGTTGGAGCGAAAGCACACGGCCAGCCCCAGCGCGATGAGCAAAAGCGGCGTGGCCTTGAGGGCCAGTTCGCCCAGCGCGTAGGGCGACTTGATGGGCTCCCAGAAGAACACCTGCAGCGCGCGCACCGGATCCTTGCCCAGGGCTGCGAAGAGCAGCACGCCGATCAGCACCGTGATCGCCAGCGCCAGCAGGGGCGAGCCATAGGCCCACAGGCGCGAGGCCTGGGGCCGTGCCTCAAGCCTGAGCATGCTCGCCCCCCCCGCCCTCAGCATCCGATCCGCCCGCAAGATGGGCCTGCACCTCGGCGTGCCACAGCCCGCTCATCCATTCGCCGATGCGCGCCACCGTCGCCTCGGCGCGCGGCACGCTGGGCGACAGCCGCCCCTTGGCCAGCACATGCAGCCGGTCACAGATTTCAAACAATTCGTCCAGCTCCTCACTGACCACCAGCACCGCGCAGCCCTGGTCGCGCAGCTGCAGTATCTCGCCGCGGATCTGCGCGGCCGCGCCCACGTCCACGCCCCAGGTGGGCTGGGAGACGATGAGCAGCCTGGGGCCGGCATCGATCTCGCGGCCGACGATGAATTTCTGCAGGTTGCCGCCCGACAGCGACTGGGCCGCCGCATCGGGCCCGCCGGCCTTGACCTGAAAGCGCGCGATGATGGCGCGCGCCTGCACATCGAGCCGCCCCATGCGCAGCCAGCCAGCCGCGCCCACGGCGTTGCCGCGCGTGAGCAGCAGGTTGTGCGCCAGGCTCATGCCGGGCACGGCGCCGCGGCCCAGTCGCTCCTCGGGCACGAAATGCAGGCCCAGGGTGCGCCGGCGGCGCGGGCCCAAGCGCCCGGCGTTCTGGCCCGCCAGCTGCACCATGGCAGGCGCGGCGCGCAGGTCTTCGCCTGACAGGGCGTAGAGCAGCTCCTTCTGCCCGTTGCCGGAGATACCGGCAATGCCCACCACCTCGCCGGCGCGCACCGTGAGGTCGATGGCTATGAGGGCCACGCCGAACGGGTCGGCCGCGGGCAGGCTCAGGCCCTGGGTGCGCAGCACTACGTCGCCGACCTTGCCCGCACGGTGCGCCAACTGCGGCGGCTCGGCGCCAATCATCAGGCGCGACAGCGAGGCGTTCGACTCCTGCGACGGGTCGCACACACCCGTCACCCTGCCGCCGCGCATCACCGTGCAGGCGGTGCACAGCGCGCGGATCTCGTGCAGCTTGTGGCTGATGTAGAGGATGGAACAGCCCTCGCTGGCGAGCCGGCGCAGCACCACGAAGAGCTTGTCCACCGCCTGCGGCGTGAGCACCGAGGTGGGCTCATCCAGGATCAGGAGCCTTGGCCGGGTGAGCAGCGCGCGGATGATCTCCACGCGCTGCATCTCGCCCACACTCAGGGTGTGCACGGGCCGCAGCGGGTCTATGTCCAGTCCGTACTCGGCGGCCGTGGCGCTGACGCGCCGCGCCACTTCGGCCAGGGGTACGCTCCTGTCCTGGCCCAGCCAGACGTTCTCGGCCACGGTCAGCGTGTCAAACAGGCTGAAATGCTGGAACACCATGGCAATGCCGAGCTGGCGCGCCTCCTGCGGGTTCTTCACCTGTACGGGCCGGCCGTCGAACAGCACCTGGCCGGCGTCGGGCTTGACGGCGCCGTAGATGATCTTCATCAGCGTGGACTTGCCGGCGCCGTTCTCGCCCAGCACCGCATGCACCTCGCCGGGTTGCACCGTGAGCGATACGCCATCGTTGGCGACCACGGCGGGGTACCGTTTGGTGATGCCCGTCAACTGCAGCCGCGGCGGCGTTCCCGCGGCGGCCGCTGCGCAAGCAGAGTGGGGTGAGGGATTCATGGCGCGATTGTCACCTAATTTTTGCCGCACATCTTTGAATCAAAAACGGGCTTGGCGCCGACGCAATGCGCGCCGGCAGCTAGCCTTTTGGTAGTGATGGGGCGCGATCGCTCCCCATCACGCGACCGCGCGCACCTCCCCCAGGTGGACGCGGTTGCGCCCGGCACGCTTGGCCGCGTAGCAGGCCATGTCGGCCGCATGCAGCACGGCAGCCACGTCGCGCAGTCCCGGCACCAGAGGCACCAGGCCTATGCTCAGGCCCAGCGTAAAGCCGCGGCCTTGGTAGGCCGGTTCCCATGCCTCGACGGCGGCACGCAGCCGCTCGGCCATGGCCTGGCCACGCGCCAGCGTGGCGCCGGGCAGCAGCACGGCGAATTCATCGCCCCCCAGGCGCGCCGCCCAGCCGGTCTGGCGCACCTCGGCCTCCAGAAGCCTTGCCAGGTGGCGCAGCACGGCGTCGCCCACGTCGCGGCCGGCCGCGTCGTTGACGACGGTGAAGTGGTCCAGGTCCAGGAACAGCAGCACTCCGCCCCCTTCGCCTGAGAGTGCTGATGAGGCCTGCGGCACGCGCTGGGCGCGTTCGGCCAGGAGCACCTGGAGCCGACGCTCGAACTCGGAGCGGTCCAGCAGCTGGGTCAGGGTGTCGTGCGTGCGCTCCCAGGCCTGCTGAAGGCGCGCCTCACGCTCGGCCGTGCAGTCCTCCAGAGTCCACACCTGGCCGCGCCCGGGGTCACCGGCCAGCATGGGCTGGCCATGCACATGCGCCCACAGCGTGCCGCCGTCCTGGCGCAGCAGGGGCAGTTCGCCATCGAAGACGCCATGGGCCGCAAACTCTGCATGAACCTGCTGCGCCACGTCCACCCCTTCGTGCGAGGCCAGCAGCGCCAGCAGGTTGCGCCCCTGCAGCTGCGCCGGCTCGTAGCCCAGCAGCCGGCAGGCCTGCAGGCTCACGGCCTCCACATGCTCGGCACGCGTGAGCGCGATGCCCAGCGGCACGTGGTCCAGCAGCGCCTGGAGCTGACGCTGCAGCGTCTGCACGCTGCGCCGGTCCTGGTATTGGCCCGCCAGCAGCCGGGTGCAGGCACGCGCCACGTCATCCACCTCGCCCGATGCGCGTGGCCAGGGCGGGTCGGCGGCGGCTTCGTCTGCGCCGTGCAGCCGGCCATCGCTTTCCAGCACCACCCGGGCGCGCCGGCGCAGCAGCGCCAGCGGCCTTGCCAGCCAGACCATGGCGGCCAGGGCCAGCACGCAGACCGCCCCGGTCACCTCGGCCGCCAGCCACCAGGCGCGGCGCTGCGCGCCGTGCAACGGCTCCAGCATGGTCTGCGCGTCGCTCACGCGCGCCACCAGCCACTGCGGCATGGGCACGCTGGCCAGGCTCACCACATGGGAGCCCTGCAACTGCGTCATGCCGCCCACGGCCGGGGGCTGGTCCGTGCCGCGCCAGCGGGCGTAGACCTCGCCCAGGCCGGGCTCGTCGCTGACCTGGCCCAGCACCCGCTCCAGGCTGGGGTGCGAGAGAATGACCCCGTCGCGCGTGAACACGATGAGCCGCGAGTCACCGCGATCGGGCAGCGCCAGCGAATGCGGCAGCAGCCCCTGGGACTGCAGGCGAAGCACGCCGGCAACGGCCCCCATGACCCGCCCCTCGCCGCGCAGCAACGGCATGGTGAACATCACGCGGGCGTCGGCGGCAGTGCTGCTGATCAGGCCCGAGACCAGCGGCTTGCCGTTGAGCAGGGTGCGCACCAAGTAGTCGCGCTCGGCCGGGTCGAGGTCCGAGGCCTGGGCCAACCGGCCATAGCGCAGGTTGATGCTCAGGGTGCCATCCTTGCGCGCCACCTGCATGGCGTCGAAGAAGCGCACGGCCGGCAGGCCCTGCTGCAGCAACCACTCGAGCGACGCGGGTGAATCCAGCAGCTCGGGCGTGATGCTGTCCGCCACCGAGGCCAGCACCTTCTGGCTTTGCTCGATCTTGCTGGCCAGCAGGCGCGCCACCAGCTCCACCTCGTCGTTCTGCTGGCTCACCAGACGGTCCATGGCGTCCTGGCCGATGGCGTGCGACACCCACCAGGCGGACAGGCTGCCGCAGAGCACGATGGCCAGGGCTGCCACCAGCAGCAGCTTGCGCACCAGCGGCCCAGGAAACCACGGCGCAGCGCCCATGTCTTCGGGCTCGCGATCCCACAGGGCAGCGGCCTGCTCGGGCGGGGTCATCGGCGCTCCGGTGTCGAAGCACCCTGGGCGAGGCAATCGGGTAAGGCGCGTGGCATGGCTGCTGGCTATTGGGCCTTCGGTGAGGCACCGAGGTCCGCGCCAATATAAGCAGCCGCTTGCCGCACTGGCTTGGGTGGAACCCTGGGAGCCACGCAGGAAAAACCCTGAGACGCGGGCAATACGCGACGAGAAAGAAACAAATAGACGCTGTTTTGCCTATCTTGTTGAAAGCAGGCGGACTTGCTTACGTTTCGGGCACGGGCGTCGCCACGCGAATGGGCGTCGAGCGTTGGGCGCAGAGTTCCGCTCAACGCTCATCATTTCCCTGAAATGGGAAGGCTCCTAACGCTAAAAGCCAGCCACCATCTGCAGCGCACGTGGCTGCGGCAGGTTCAGCACGTTGCCCGTGCCGGCAATGAGGCCATGCTCGCGCAAATGGCGCAGCACGCGCGACAGGGTCTCGGGCGCGATGCCGAGCTGGGCGGCGATCAGGCGCTTGCGCAGGTGCAGGGTCACGCGCAGCCCGCCATCCTCGGCATTGTGGGCATGGCGCAGCAGCCATTGCGCGCAGCGCGCCTCCGCGTCCTGCGCCAGGCGGCTCACGGCCAATTCGGTCTGCTGGCAGTAGCCTATGGCCATGTCGCGCACCAGCGCCTGTGCCGCCTGCGGCAGGTCGTCGAAACTGCGCTTGAAATCCTCCAGCGGCATGCGGCGCAGCTGCACACGCGTGTCAGCCACCATGTCCACGGCGCAGGGCTGATCCAGCAGGGCGGTGGCCGCGTCGAGCCAGAACGGCCCTTCGACCACTCCCAGCTGGTGGCGCATCACGCCGTCCTCGCGCACACCCAGCAGTACGCGGCCGCTGTCCAGGTAAAGCACCGATGCGGGTTGCTGATGACGCTCGCGCAACACCTCGCCCGCGGTGGCCACCTCGATCTGTATGGACTGGTTGGAGGAGGGAATGGGGAACATGACCGCACTGTGCCGCGCGCACGCGGCCTGCGCTTTGAGCGAAATCAAATTCGCGCCACACCCTACACGTAGCCTTCAAGCAACAGTCGCCACCGGCTTGGCAAAAAAACCTCGGCAAACCCTTTCAAGGCCTATACACCCTGCAAAAATCCTCGGATGATCTTTGCTGTGTGCAAATATTGCATACAAAACACCGCCCAACGCCGCGCTTCGTCGGCCATACAAAAGGACTCACATGCCCAAGAAACTCATTGCCCTGGCGGCGGCAGCACTGTGCTGCGCGGGCGCCTACGCCCAAAGCTCCGTTCAACTCACCGGTCTGACCGACGTGTATGTCGGTTCCATGAAGATGGCCGGCGATGCCGGCCGCAAGTCCGTCGTCGACAGCGGCGGCATGACCACCTCGTGGTTCGGTTTCAAGGGCACGGAAGACCTGGGCGGTGGTCTCAAGGCCAACTTCCAGATCACCTCGTTCATCCAGGTGGACAACGGCACACAGGGGCGCTTTCCGAACGACACCTTCTTCTCGCGCGATGCCAACGTGAGCCTGTCGGGCAATTTTGGCTCCGTGCTGCTGGGCCGCTGGATGGCTCCCAACTTCCTGCCCTCGGTGGTGGGAAACCCCTTGGGTGACTCGTTCAAGTTCTCGCCGCTGATCCTGCACATGGACGTGCCGCTGTTCAACGCCTCGGGCTGGAAGGCCACCGTGCCCTCTGACACCGGCTGGAGCAACCAGATCGCCTACACCACGCCCGATATCGGCGGCTTCAAGGCCAACCTGCAGTACCAGTTTGGCGAGCTGGCCGGCAACAACGGCAAGAAGAACGTCGGCGCCAACTTCTTCTACTTCGGCGGCCCGCTGCTGCTCACCGGCTTCTACGAGCGCGCCCAGATCAGCAACCCCGGCCAGGGCGCCTACCTGGGCACCACCAAGAAGGACTGGATGCTGGCCGCGGCCTACGACTTCAAGGTGGTCAAGCCCTACCTGAGCTACGGCCAGGCCAAGGCCGACAACAACCCCAGCAAGGGCAAGACACTGCAGATTGGCGCATCGGCCCCCGTGGCCGGCGGCAGCCTGCTCGCATCCTGGGTCAAGACCGAGATGACGGTCTCCAACCTGGACCGCAAGACCTTTACCCTGGGCTACGACTACTACCTGTCCAAGCGCACCGACGTCTACGCCATGCTCATGAACGACCGCATCACCAACCAGTCCACGGGCAACAGCCTCGGCCTGGGGATTCGCCACCGCTTCTAAGCGTTCGGCGCTTTTTTGCAGGGCACGCGGCCGGGCGCCGCGTGCCCTTTGTTTTGCCTGCCATATGCTGCGGCCTGTGTTTGACAGAGGGACCCAGCCTTGCCCAAGTTTGTAGACAACTCCCTGCCCGGCCAATGCATCTTCTGCCGCCTGGTGGCCGGTGAAATCCCCGCTGCCCTGGTGTATGAGGACGCGCTCACCATCGCCTTCATGGACATAGGCCAGGTCACGCCCGGCCATGTGCTCGTGGCCAGCAGGCGCCACGCGGCCACGCTGCTGGAGCTCACACCCGAGGAGGCCGCCGCCGTGATGCAGACGGCGCGCCGCGTGGCGCTGGCCGTGCAGGCCGCCTTCGCCCCGCCCGGGCTCACGCTACTGCAGGCCAACGGCGCCCTGGGCGGCCAGACCGTGGCGCATTTCCATATGCATGTGGTGCCGCGCCACGAGGCAGACGGCATCGCCCTCACCTGGCCGCGCAAGGAGCCGCCGGCCGCCGTGCTCGCCGGCTACGCCGAGCGCCTGCGCGCGGCGCTTTAGCGGCGCGTGGGCGCCGGGCTGACTCTGCTACGCTCGCCCGCATCATGTCCGTCCCGTCCGCCGCCATAGGCCCGCAGCCGGCGCATGCCGCGCGCGTGCCCCCCGGCCTGGCCATCCTGGTGCTGGCCCTGCTGCTGAGCATCCAGCCCGTCACCACCGATCTGTACCTGCCCGCCCTGCCCGCGCTCACGCGCAGCCTGGGCGCGCCCGTGGCCGCGGGCCAACTCACGCTGTCGGCGCTGCTGCTGGCCTTTGGCTGCTCGCAGCTGGCCTGGGGGCCGCTGTCCGATCGCTTCGGCCGCCGGCCGGTGCTGCTGGTGGGCCTGGCGCTGTACACGCTCGCCTCGGTGGGCGCGGTGCTGGCGCCCTCCATGGATCTGCTGGTCGCCTGGCGCACGCTGCAGGGCGCGGCCATGGGGGCGGTGGTGATGTGCGCCCGGGCCATTGTGCGCGACCTGTATACGCCGCTGGCCGGCGCGCGCGCCATGTCCAAGGCGCTCACCGGCCTGGGGCTGATCGCCTGCCTGTGCGCGCCGCTGGGCGGGCTGCTGACCGAATGGCTGGGCTGGCGCGTGGCCCTGCTGGCGCTCACGGCCTATGCCGTGGCCACGCTGGCCCTGGTGGCGCTACGCCTGCCCGAGACGCTGGGCCAGCGCAACCCCCATGCGCTGCGCCCCGCCACGCTGGTGAGCACCTGGGCGCTGGTGCTGCGCTCCCCCACCTTCCGGGCGTTTTCGCTGCTCACCACGGCCAGCTATGGCGGGCTGTTCACCTTCCTGGCGGCCTCGTCCTTCGTATACCTCGATGTGCTCGGCCACACGCGCACGCAGTACGGGCTGGTGCTGTTGTCCACCGCTGCGGCCTATCTGCTGGGCACGCTGCTGTGCCGGCGGCTGCTGGCGCGATATGGCATTAAGCGCACGGTGGCCATCGCCGGCGCCCTGAGCGCGAGCGGCGGCCTGCTGACGCTGCTGGCCGCCGCCCTCGGCTGGCACCGGGTGGAGGCGCTGCTGCCCCCGTTCTACCTGTTCATGCTGGGCCATGGCATACACCAGCCCTGCGGGCAGTCGGGCGCGGTGGGGCCGTTCCCGCAGGCAGCGGGCGTGGCCTCGGCGCTCAACGGCTTCATGATGATGCTGGCGGCCTTCGCCATCGGCCGGTGGCTGGGCAGGGCGCTGGACGGCACGGTCTGGCCGCTGGTGCAGGGCGTGGCCCTGTGGTCGGTGCTGCTGGCCGCCATTGCCTGGACGCTGGTGCAGCGCCACGCACCGCAGGAGCCCGCCCATGGCCGCTGACTCCATTCCCGCCATCGCGCTGGCCGGCCCCACGGCCTCGGGCAAGACGGCCGCAGCCTTTGCCATTGCCCAGGCCCTCGCGCCGCGCCTGCCGGTGGAGATCATCAGCGTGGACTCGGCCCTGGTGTACCGCGGCATGGACATAGGCACGGCCAAGCCCACGCCCGACGAACTGGCGGCCGTGCCGCACCACCTGATCGACATCCGCGACCCTTCGCGGGCCTACAGCGCGGCCGAGTTCGTGCAGGACGCCACGCGGCTCATCGAGGACATCCGCGCCCGCGGCGCACTGCCGCTGCTGGTGGGCGGCACCATGCTGTACTTCAAGGCGTTGATGGACGGCATAGACGACATGCCCGCCGCCGACGCCACCGTGCGCGCCCGGCTGGAGCAGCAGGCCGCGGCACAGGGCTGGCCCGCCATGCATGCCGAGCTGGCGCGCGTCGACCCGGTCACGGCGGCACGGCTGGCGCCCGGCGATAGCCAGCGCATACAGCGCGCGCTGGAGGTCTGGCATGTCTCGGGCCGGCCGCTGACGAGCTTCCACACCACAAAAACCATAGCTTCCAGCGCCCGTCCCATAAGCGCTGAAGCGTTATTTTCCTTGGAACCACAAGACCGCGCCTGGCTGCACGCGCGCATTGCCCAGCGCTTTCACGCCATGCTGGCCGCGGGCTTTCTCGACGAGGTGCTGCGCCTGCGCGCACGCGGCGACCTGCATGCCGACCTGCCCAGCATGCGCTGCGTGGGCTACCGCCAGGCCTGGGAATCACTCGACGGCCTGCACCCCATGGCCAGCCTGCCCGAGCGCGGCATAGCGGCCACGCGCCAGCTGGCCAAGCGCCAGATCACCTGGCTGCGCGGCATGCCCAAGCGCCACGTCATCGCCTGCGACGCACCCGACGCCACGGCGCAGCTGGTGCGCGCCGTGTGCGCGCGCGTGCCGGGCGGCGGCGCGTGACGACCCTGCCCCTGCTGCAGGTGCGCGGCCTGGCCAAGCGCTACGGCACGCAAACCGTATTCGCGAACGTGGACCTGGACGTGCAGCGCGGCGAGTTCGTCGCCATCGTCGGCGACTCGGGCGTGGGCAAATCCACGCTGCTCAACTGCCTGGCGGGGCTGGACTATTGGGACGCGGGCCAGGTGCTGCACGAGGGCGTGGACCTGGGGCCGCTGGACGAGCGCCAGCGCGCCCTGTGGCGCCGCGCCCATGTGGGCTTCGTGTTCCAGGCCTTCCATGTGCTGCCGCACCTGGACGTGGCGCAGAACCTGGGCCTGCCGCTGCTGCTGCTGGGGCGCCCCGACCCAGCGCGCGTGCAGCAGATGCTGGACGCCGTAGGCCTCGCAGGCCTGGGCGCGCGGCTGCCGCAGCAGCTGAGCGGCGGCCAGCTGCAGCGCGTGGCCATCGCCCGCGCCCTGGTGCACCGCCCGGCCCTGCTGCTGGCCGACGAGCCCACGGGCAACCTCGACCCCGGCACGGCCGCGCGCATCATGGATGTGCTCATCGCCCAGACGCGCGAGCATGGCGCCGCGCTGGTCCTGGTCACCCACTCGCAGGCCGCGGCCGCGCGGGCCGACCGGGTGCTGCGCCTGGCGGCAACCGGCATCCAGCCAACACCGTAGGCTTACTCGATCGCCAGGCGCTGGGTCTTGTTGCCCTGCTTCTTGGGCAGCGTGAGCGTGAGCACGCCGTTGTCGTATCGGGCCTTGGCCTGGGCGGCATCCACCTCCAGCGGCAGCTGGAAGCTGCGCGCCACCGAGCCGTAGTAGCGCTCGCTGCGCAGCAGCTTCTCGCCGTCCTTCTTCTGGTCATGCTGGCGCACCTCGGCGCGCAGGCTCACCACGTTGCCGTCGATGGAGACATGGATGTCCTCCTTGGGCACGCCCGGCAGCTCGGCATGCACGGTGTAGGCGGCGTCGTCCTCCTTCACGTCGATCTTGATCTGCGAGGCCTCGGGCAGCGCGTCGCCATGCAGCGGGCGCACATAGAAACCGGGCGCAAAGTCCTTGAAGAAATCGTCGAACAGACTGCCGCGGCTGATCAGTGAATTCATGGTGAAACTCCTTCCTTGAACAAGAGATGCGAAGAGCCCCAGGGGGCCATCGGGCAAGGCAATCGTGCCTGCTGCCATCTACATAGGCTCTTGCGCCCGCTGTTCAAGGGCTCTGGATTGCGTGGCTTTGACCTGGCGCAAACCCTGCGCATGGCGCCGGCGCGCCGCACAATCGGCCCATGCTGCCCGCCCTGCTGCACACTTTTTCCTGGCGTGAACTCTGCCGCCACCCCTGGCGCAGCGCGGCTGCCGTGGCCGCCGTCATGCTGGGCGTGGCGCTGGGCTTTGCGGTGCATGTGATCAACGCCTCGGCGCTGGATGAATTCAGCCAGGCCGTGCGCGCGGTGGAAGGCCGGCCCGACCTGGAGCTGCGCGCCACGCGCGGCACCCTGCCCGAGTCGCTCTACGGCCTGGTCGCGGCCCAGCCGCAGGTGCAGCTGGCCAGCCCCTGGCTGGAGCTGCCCGTGCGCGCGACCAGCGACGCCGCGCACGCCAGCGTGGCGCTGCGCGTGCTGGGCGCCGACGCGCTGCTGCTGCCCGCCATGGCGCCAGCGCTGGCGCCACGCGTGTTTGACGGCAGCGACCGCCTGGCCATGCTGGCACCGGCCACGGTATTTTTGAACCCGGCCGCGCAGCAGGCGCTGGGCCTGGGGGCAATAGATGCACACACACCGCCGCTCACGCTGCAATCAGGCCTGGCCACGCACAGCGTGCGCGTGGCCGGCACGGTGGCCGCGGGCGGGCCGCCGCTGGCCGTGATGGACATTGGCGCGGCGCAAGACCTGTTCGGCCGCGCCGGCCAGCTCACGCGCATCGACCTGCGGCTGCGCCCGGGCGCCATGCGCGCGCAGCTGCAAGACCTGCTGGCCGCCCTGCCCGGCTGGCCCGCGGACGTGCAGTTCGCCGTGCCGCAGGATGCGGTGCAGCGCGTGGACAGCCTGTCGCGCGCCTACCGCGTCAACCTCACGGTGCTGGCGCTGGTGGCGCTGTTCACGGGGGCCTTTCTGGTGTTCTCCGTGCTGGCGCTCAGCGTGGCACAGCGCGCGCCGCAGCTGGCGCTCTTGGCCGTGCTGGGCGCCACACCGCGCGAGCGGCTGGCCCTGGTGCTGCTGGAGTCCTGCGTGCTGGGCCTGGCGGGCAGCGTGGCCGGCATCGCCCTGGGCACGGTCCTGGCGGCGCTGGCGCTGCAGCTGCTGGGCGGCGACCTGGGCGGGGGCTACTTTGCCGGCGTACGGCCCGCGCTGCAGTGGAGCCCGGGCGCGGCCCTGGTCTACGCCCTGCTGGGCCTGGCCGCCGCGCTGGCGGGCGGCTGGTGGCCGGCGCGCCAGGCCCAGCGGCTGCCGCCAGCGCAGACACTCAAGGGCCTGGGCAGCCACAGCGGGCGCGCAGGCCATGCCTGGACAGCACTTGTTTTGATAGCTGCCAGCGCTTTGCTGGCAAGCGCTCCACCTATTTTTGGCATACCGCTTGCGGCCTATGTGTCGGTGGGTCTGCTATTGATCGGCGGCATGGCGCTGCTGCCCTGGCTGGTGCAGGCCCTGCTGGCCCGCCTTGCGCCGCTGGCCGCGGGCAACGCCCTGGCCCTGCTGGCACTGGAGCGCACGCGCCGCATGCCCGCAGGCGCGGCCGTGGCCGTGGGCGGCGTGGTCGCGGCGCTGAGCCTGGCCGTGGCGCTGACGGTGATGGTGAGCAGCTTTCGCGGCTCGGTCGGCCAGTGGCTGGACAGCGTGCTGCCCGCGCCGCTGTACCTGCGCGCGGCGGGCGGCTTGAGCAGCGACGATACCGCAGTTTTCCCACCCGCCTTTGCCGACAGCCTGGCCAGGCTGCCCGGCGTGGCGCGCGTGCAGGCGCTGCGCAGCAGCAGCCTGCAACTGGCGCCTGATCGCCCGGCCGTGACCCTGCTGGCCCGCCCGCTGGGCGATGACCCGGCCCAGGCCCTGCCGCTGGTGGGCGCGGCCCTGCCCGTGCCGCCGGGGCGCGTGGGCGTGTACGTGAGCGAGGCCGTCGTGGCCCTGTATGGCGCCCGGCCCGGCGCGGACTGGCCCGCGCTTTCAAAGGTTTTCAGGCCGCTAGCGCTTGATGGGCAAGCGCAAGAAGCTAGGTTTTTCATAGCTGGCGTATGGCACGACTATGTGCGCCAGCATGGCGCCATTGCGTTCGATGGCCGGGACTTCGTGCGCCTGACGGGCGACGCGCGCAGCAGCGACCTGGCGCTGTGGCCGGCACCGGGGACGGATGCCGCGCAACTGCGCCGCCAGGTGCTGGCGCAGGCACGGCAGGAGCTGGGCGAGGCCGCCGCGGCGGCGCTGGAATTCACCTCGGCCGACGCCATACGCGCGCGCTCGCTGGCCCTCTTCGACCGCAGCTTCGCCGTCACCTACTGGCTGCAGGCCGTGGCGATTGCCATAGGCCTGTTCGGCGTAGCCGCCAGCTTCAGCGCCCAGGTGCTGGCACGGCGCAAGGAGTTCGGCCTGCTGGCCCACCTGGGCCTGACGCGGCGGCAGATTCTGGCCGTGGTCGCCGCCGAGGGCGCGGCCTGGACGGCCGTGGGGGCGCTGGCCGGCCTGCTGCTGGGCCTGGCCGTGGCCGCGGTGCTGGTGCATGTGGTCAACCCGCAGAGCTTTCACTGGACCATGGACATGGCCCTGCCCTGGCTGCGCCTGGCGGGCCTCGCCGCCGCCGTGGTGGCTGTGGGCACGCTCACGGCCTGGCTCGCGGGCCGCATGGCGGCGGAGCGCGATGCGGTGCTGGCCGTCAAGGAGGACTGGTAGGGGCGCACAATACGCTCCATGCCTACCACCAACACTCCCACCGACGGCCGCTGGCTGCACCAGGCCATTGCCCGCATCGAGGCCGACTACCAGCGCAGTGCCGACACACACCTGATACCGCTGCCGCTGCCCGCGTTCACCGCGGCGGGCATAGACCTGTACCTCAAGGACGAGTCCACCCACCCCACGGGCAGCTTGAAGCATCGGCTGGCGCGTTCGCTGTTCCTGTACGCGCTGTGCAACGGCTGGGTGCGCGAGGGCTCGACCATCGTCGAGGCGTCGAGCGGATCAACGGCCGTGAGCGAGGCCTACTTCGCGCGCCTCCTGGGCCTGCCCTTCGTGGCCGTGATGCCGCGCAGCACCTCGGCCGAGAAGATCGCGCTGATCGAGTTCTACGGCGGGCGCTGCCACTTCGTGGACAGTGCCGGCCAGGTGTACGAGGCGGCGCACACCATCGCGGCGCAGACGGGCGGGCACTACATGGACCAGTTCACCTACGCCGAGCGCGCCACCGACTGGCGCGGCAACAACAATATTGCCGAAAGCATGTTCAGCCAGATGCAGCGCGAGCGCCACTCCATCCCGCGCTGGATCGTGGTGGGCGCAGGCACGGGCGGCACCAGCGCCACCATAGGCCGCTACGTGCGCTACCAGCGCCACGCCACCGAACTGTGCGTGGCCGACCCGGCGGGCTCGGTTTTTGGCGCCTACCACCGCACGGGCGACGCCCAGCTGACCGCTCCCGGCTCGCGCATCGAGGGCATAGGCCGGCCGCGCGTGGAACCCAGCTTCGTGCGCAGCCTGGTCGATCGCATGGAAGAAATCCAGGACGTGGACTCCATCGCCGCCATGCGCGCGCTGTCGGCGCTGCTGGGCCGGCGCGTGGGGCCGTCCACGGGCACCAACTTCGTCGCCATGCTGCTGCTGGCGCAGGAGATGCGCGCGCGCGGCGAGCGGGGTTCCATCCTGTCACTGCTGTGCGACGCGGGCGAACGCTACCTGCCCACCTACCACGACGCGGCCTGGGTACAGGCCAGCCTGGGCGACTGCACGGCGGCCGAACAGCGGCTGCAGGCGCAGCTGGCTTGATCGCCCGGCGCGCCCTGCTGGCCCTGGGCGCATGCGGCGCCCTGGGCGGGCGCGCCGCGGCGCTGCCGGCGCGCGCGCTGGTGTTTCCGCGCGACCATGGCAGCCACCCCGGACTGCGCACCGAGTGGTGGTACATCACCGGCCAGGCGCGCGCCGAGGGGCGGCTGTGGGGCTTTCAGATCACCTTCTTCCGCTCGCGCGTCGATGACACGCAGGCCCTGCAATCGGCCTTCGCCGCACGCCAGCTGGTCTTCGCCCATGCGGCGCTGACCGACGTGCAGGGTGCGCGCCAGCTACACGACCAGCGCATTGCGCGCGCCGGCTTCGGCATAGCCCAGGCATCGGCGGACGACTGCGACATAGGCCTGCGCGACTGGTCGCTGCGGCGCCTGCCCACCAATGCACCCGGCGCCAGCCGCTACGAGATCCGCGCCCAGGCCGAGGGCTTTGCGCTGGCGCTCGATTGCCCCAGCACCCAGCCGGTGCTGCTGCAGGGCGACGCCGGCCTGTCGCGCAAGGGGCCCGAGCCCGACCAGGCCAGCTACTACTACAGCCAGCCGCAGCTGGCGGTGACGGGCACGATCACGCTGGCGGGCCGCCACATGACCGTCACCGATGCGCCAGCGCCCGACAACCGCGCCTGGATGGACCACGAATGGAGCGAGGCGCTGATGGCGCCCGACGCCGTGGGCTGGGACTGGATGGGCATGAACCTCGTGGACGGCTCCGCGCTCATGGCGTTCCAGCTGCGACGCGCCGACGGCAGCGCGCTGTGGGCCGGCGGCTCGTGGCGGCGCGTGGACGCATCCGGCGCACGGATCTTCGGCCCGAAGGAGGTGCTGTTCACGCCGCTGCGCCACTGGCAAAGCCCCGGCAGCGGTGCCAACTATCCGGTGCAGTGGCGCGTGGACACGCCCGTCGGCAGCTTCACCGTGCAGGCGCTGCTGGACGCGCAGGAGCTCGACAGCCGCGCCTCCACGGGCGCCACCTACTGGGAGGGCCTGAGCCTGCTGCGCAACGAGGCGAAGCAGGAGGTCGGGCGCGGCTATCTGGAGATGACGGGTTACGCCCAGCGGCTGCGGCTGGGGTGACTTCGGCCGGGGTGCAGCGCTACCCGGCTCAATGCGAGCCGCCGCCGCCCGCGCCGCGGCGCTGCAGCCAGGCAATGATTTCGCCCATGATGCCGCGCCGGAAGGCCAGCACGCAGATCACGAAGATCAGGCCGGTGACGATGGTCACCGATTCGCCCAGGGTGTTGAACCAGTCAACGGTCGTCAGCTTGGCCAGGAAGGTACCCAGGTCGCCGATCTTGTTCTCCAGCGCCACCACCACGGCGGCGCCGACCAGCGGACCGCTGAGCGTGCCCATGCCACCCACCAGGGTCATGAGCACCACATGGCCCGAGGCGCTCCAGTGCACGTCAGAGAGCGTGGCAAAGCCCAGCACCAGGGTCTTGAGCGCGCCGGCCAGGCCGGCGATGGCGGCCGATATGACGAAGGCCAGCAGCTTGAAGCGGTTGGTGTCATAGCCCAGCGAGGTGGCGCGCGGCTCGTTTTCCTTGATGCCGCGCAGCACCTGGCCGAACGGCGAGTCAATGGTGCGCACGATGAGCAGGAAGGCCGCCACCACGATGACCAGCGTGACGTAGTACATGGTCATGTCGCTCGACAGGTCCAGCACGCCGAAAAGCTTGCCGCGCGGCACGCCCTGCAGGCCGTCCTCGCCGCCGGTGAAGGGCATCTGCAGCGCCGCGAAGAACAGCATCTGCGCCAAGGCCAGCGTGATCATCGTGGCGTAGATGCCCTGGCGACGGATGGTGAACCAGCCCATCACCAGGCCCAGCAAGGCGCCCGACAGCAGGCCGGCCAGCAGCCCCAGCTCGGGCGTGGCGCCCCAGACCTTGACGGCATGGCCCGTCACATAGGCCGCGCCGCCCAGGAAGGCCGCATGGCCGAAGGACAGCAGCCCGGTGTAGCCCAGCAGCAGGTTGAAGGCCGAGGCGAACAGCGCGAAGCACAGCAGCTTCATGACGAACACCGGGTAGGCGCCCAGGAAGGGCGCGGCAATCAGGCCCAGCAGCAGCAGGGCATAACCGACGGGGGCGATTTTCTTGACGTTCATGTGGTGCACCCCTGCGGCTTCATTTCTCTTTGCCGAACAGGCCGGCAGGGCGGATGAGCAAAACAATGGCCATGATGACGAACACCACGGTGGACGAGGCCTCGGGGTAGAAGACCTTGGTGAAACCCTCGATCACGCCCAGGCCCAGGCCGGTGAGGATGGAGCCCATGATGGAGCCCATGCCGCCAATGACCACCACGGCGAACACCACGATGATCAGGTTCTGCCCCATGAGCGGCGTGACCTGGTACACGGGCGCCGCCAGCACCCCGGCAAAGGCCGCCAGGGCCGCGCCGAAGGCGTAGGTCAGCGTGATCATCACCGGCACGTTGACGCCGAAGGCCTCTACCAGGCGCGGGTTCTCGGTGCCGGCGCGCAGGTAGGCGCCAAGCTTGGTTCTCTCGATCACGTACCAGGTGGCGATGCAGACCACGAGGGAGGCCACCACCACCCAGGCCCGGTAGTTGGGCAGGATCATGAAGCCCAGGTTGGTCGCGCCTTCGAGCAGCTCGGGCGTGTCGTACCCCAGGCCCGAGACGCCGTAGATGGAGCGGAACACGCCCTCGATGATCATGGTCAGGCCCAGCGTGAGCAGCAGGCCGTATAGGTGATCGAGCTTGTAGATCCAGCGCAGCAGCAGCCGCTCTATGACCACCCCGATCACTCCCACCAGCAGCGGCGCGGCGATCAGCATCACCCAATAGTTGACGCCGAGGTAGCTCATGGCCATCCAGGTGATCAGCGCCCCCAGCATGAACAGCGCGCCATGCGCGAAATTGATCACGTTGAGCAGGCCGAAGATCACGGCCAGGCCCAGGCTGAGGATCGCGTAGAACGAGCCATTGACCAGCCCCAGCAGGAGCTGGCTCAGCATGGCCGGCAGTGAGACACCAAAGATTTCCATTTGAACCAACCGCTACGGGTGATGGGAGAGGGACCGGTCAGCGCGCCATTACTTCCACAGCGCGCACTTGCTTTCGGCCTTGGTGGTGAACACCTCGTCGCCGGGCAGCTTCTTGACGATCTTGTAGTAGTCCCAGGTGCCCTTGGACTCGGACGGGCTCTTGACCTGCACCAGGTACATGTCGTGCACGTAGCGGCCGTCGGGGCGGATCTGGCCCTTGGCGAAGAAGTCGTCCATCTTCATGGCGCGCCATGCCGCCATGACCTTGTCGGCATCGGTGCTCTTGGCTGCCTCGACGGCCTTGAGGTAGTTCATGGTGGCCGAGTAGTCGGCCGCCTGGATCTCGGTGGGGCGACGATTCGTCTTCTTCATGAAGGCGTCGGCAAACTTGCGCGAGGCGTCATCCATGTCCCAGTACCAGCTGGTGACGAACTGCATGCCCTCGGTGTTCTTCAGGCCCAGGCTGTGCACGTCGCTGTAGAAGACCAGCATGGGCGCGACCTTCATGGTCTTGCCGATGCCGAATTCCTTGGCCGCCTTGATGGAGTTGATGGTGTCGCCGCCCGCGTTGGCCAGCGCCAGCACCTGGGCCTTGGAGTTTTGCGCCTGCAGCAGGAAGGAGGAGAAGTCGGACGCATTGAGCGGATGGCGCACCGCGCCCACCACCGTGCCGCCCTTCTCCTTGACCACCTTGGAGGCGTCGGCCTCCATGGCGTGGCCGAAGGCGTAGTCGGCCGTCAGGAAGAACCAGCTCTTGCCGCCGCCGGCCACGATGGCGCCGGCCGAGCCCTTGGACAGCGCCACGGTGTCGTACGCATAGTGCACGGTGTAGGGTGTGCACTGCTCGTTGGTCAGCGCCGACGAAGCCGCGCCGTTGTTGATCAACACGCGCTTTTTCTCTTCGGCAATCTTTGCCAGTGCCAGAGCGGTGCCGGAGTTGGTGCCGCTGAAGATCATCGTCAGGCCTTGCGTGTCGATCCACTCGCGGGCCTTGCTGGCGGCGATGTCGGCCTTGTTCTGGTGGTCGGCGCTCATGAGCTCGATGGGCATGCCCAGCACCTTGCCGCCGAAGTCGTCGATGGCCATCTGTATGGCCGTGGCGCCGTACTTGCCCTCCAGGTCGGCGTACAGGCTGGACATGTCCGAGATGTAGCCGATCTTGACCTTGTCCTGCGCATGGGCCGGCGCCGCCATGAGGCCTGCGGCGCCCAGCGCCAGGGCCAATGTCACGAACTTTGAATTCATGTCCAGTCTCCTGAAATTTTCCTTGATGTGATGTGCTGTGCCCGCCCACGCGGGCCCGGCAAGGCGCCGCGCGGGTGGCTCAATTTATTTCCACAGGGCGCACTTGCTCTCGGCCTTGGTGGTCCACACCTGGTCGGCCGGCAGCTTGGCCACGACCTTGTAGTAGTCCCAGGGCTGCTGCGACTCCTTTTGCGACTTCACCTGCATCAGGTACATGTCGTGGGCGAAGCGGCCATCGGGGCGGATCACGCCCTTGGCGTAGAAGTCGTCGATGGGCGTGGACTTGAGCTTGGCCATGACCTTGTCGGCATCCGTGCTGCCGGCGGCCTGCACGGCCTTGAGGTAGTTCATGGTGGCCGAGTAATCGGCGGCATGAATATCGGTGGGCATGCGCTTGGTCTTCTCGAAGAACTTTTTGCCGAATGCACGCGTCTGGTCGTTCAGGTTCCAGTCCCAGCTCGTCGTCAGCAGCAGGCCTTCGGTGTTCTTCAGGCCCAGGCTGTGCACGTCGGTGATGAACACCAGCAGGCCGGCCAGCTTCATGGACTTGGTAATGCCGAACTCCTTGGCGGCCTTGACGGAGTTTTGCAGATCCCCGCCCGCATTGGCCAGGCCCAGCACCTGCGCCTTGGAGTTCTGTGCCTGCAACAGGAAGGACGAGAAGTCCGATGCGTTCAGCGGATGCCTGACATTGCCCAGCACGGTGCCGCCGCTCTCCTTGACCACGCGCGCGGTATCGGACTCGAGTGCGGCGCCAAAGGCATAGTCGGCCGTCAGGAAGAACCAGGACTTGCCGCCCTGCTTGACCACCGCGCTACCCGTTCCCTTGGCCAGGGCCACGGTGTCGTAGGCATAGTGCACGGTGTAGGGGCTGCACTGCTCATTGGTCAGCGCCGAGGAGCCCGCGCCGCTGTCGAAGAACACGCGCTTCTTCTCCTTGGCGATCTCGGCCATGGCCAGCGCCGTGCCCGAGTTGGTACCACCGAACAGCATGGTCAGGCCCTGGGTGTCGATCCACTCGCGCGCCTTGCTGGCGGCAATGTCGGCCTTGTTCTGGTGGTCGGCGCTCATGAGCTCGATGGGCTTGCCCAGCACCTTGCCGCCAAAGTCGTCGATGGCCATCTGGATGGCGAGGGCTCCGTTCTTGCCCTCCAGATCCGCGTACAAGCTGGACATATCGGTGATGAAGCCGATCTTCACCTTGTCCTGCGCCTGCGCCTGCACCGCGGCCAGGGACATGCCTGCGGCACCGAGGACGGTAACCAGGGTCTTGAGTTTGCGGTTCATGTAACGCTCCTTCTCTTGGTAGTCAGAAATCAACTTGACGCTGCGAGAGACGTGCTCAGACGCCCAGCAGCTGATTGAGTACGGGCATCTTGGCCTCAAGCTCGGCGGCGCCGAACTGCTCCACGATGCGACCATGCTCCATGACGTAGAAGCGGTCGGCCAGCGGCGCGGCAAAGCGGAAGTTCTGTTCCACCATGACCACGGTGTAGCCCTTGGCGCGCAACATGGTGATCATGCGCGCCAGCGCCTGCACGATGACCGGCGCCAGGCCCTCGGAAATCTCATCGAGCAAAAGCAGCTTGGCGCCCGTGCGCAGGATGCGCGCCACGGCCAACATCTGCTGCTCGCCGCCAGAAAGGCGCGTGCCCTGGCTGTTCTTGCGCTCGGCCAAATTCGGGAACATGGCATAGATCTCATCGACCGACATGCCCTCCTGCCCGGTCTTGAGCGTGGGCGGCAGCATCAGGTTCTCCTCGCAGGACAGGCTGGAGAAGATGCCGCGCTCCTCTGGGCAGTAGCCCAGCCCCAGGTGCGCGATGCGGTGCGTTGGCAGGGCAATGGTCTCGGTGCCATAGACCTTGATGGAACCCTGGCGCGAGCCGGTCAGTCCCATGATGGCGCGCAGCGTGCTGGTGCGGCCGGCGCCGTTGCGCCCCAGCAGCGTCACGACCTCGCCGGGCTGCACCACCATGTCCACGCCGTGCAGCACATGCGACTCGCCATACCAGGCCTGCAAGCCCTTGATTTCCAATGCGGGCGTATTCGCCATTCAATTCTTCTCCATACCACTTTGCGACGTCCACGCCGCCAAAAACCGGCGCCGCCCTGGCCAGCAGACGCCGCGCAAGGGCCGCCCCGCCGCGCTGGCGTCGTCCCCCTTCCCGCGCGCAGCGCGAGAGAAGGGGGAAGCGGCGCAGCCGCTCAGGGGGTTGTTCACTTAATGCGCCCCCTGCAGTTCGCCATCGGTCGTCCCCATATAGGCTTCCATCACTTGCGGGTTGCTGGAGACTTCTTCGTAGGAACCCTCGGCCAGCACGGCGCCGCGCTGCAGCACCGTGATGCGGTCGGCGATCGTGGAGATGACCTTCATGTTGTGCTCCACCATCAGGATGGTGCGGCCGGCCGAGACCTTCTTGATGAGCTGCGTGACGCGGTCCACGTCCTCGTGGCCCATGCCCTGCGTGGGCTCGTCGAGCAGCATCAGCTCGGGCTCCATGGCCAGCGTGGTGGCGATCTCGAGTGCACGCTTGCGGCCGTAGGGCAGATTGACCGTGACCTCGTCCGCCAGGTCGTCCAGGCCCACCTCGGCCAGCAGTTCGACGGCGCGCCCGTTGAGTTGGTTCAGGCTGCTCTGGCTGCGCCAGAAGTGGTAGCTCGTGCCCAGCCTGCGCTGCAGGCCCAGGCGTACGTTTTCCATCAGCGTGAGATGCGGGAACACGGCCGATATCTGGAACGAGCGGATCACGCCGCGGCGCGCAATCTGGGCCGGCTCCTCATTCGTGATGTCGTGTCCATTGAAATGGATGCTGCCCGAGGTTGGCACAAGAAACTTGGTCAGCAGGTTGAAGCAAGTGGTCTTGCCTGCGCCGTTGGGTCCAATCAGGGCGTGAATGGAGCCGCGGCGCACGCTCAGGCTCACGTCGCTGACTGCCGTGAAGCCCTTGAACTCCTTGGTAAGGTGGGAAGTTTTCAGTATGACGTCGCTCATTGCCACCGGACGCGCGCCGCACGGACGCGCGGCAGGCCCTTCTCCATGGTTATGTTGCGCTGCATCGTACGAGGTGAGCCTATCCAGCATGAACGGGAGAAATGCCTACGTACAAACGCCTAAGAGCGTGTTTACGATCTTTTCATGGTGCCCGTTGCCCCGCAAAAGCAGTGGCTGCAAGGCGCAAACCGCAGACGGGCTGGTGGCCCGGCGAGGATTTGCAACGCCGCAGACGCTGCTTTTGCAGGGCAACCCTTCGGGCAAGGCAGTAAAAAGCCGCACTCGTCGTTGCGCACATTGCCCAGGCCGCCAGCATGGCCTGCGGCGCGCGCCTGGATAGCGGCTTTTTGCTGCCTTGCGGGCACCATGAAAAGATCGTAAACACGCTCTAAGCCACGGCAGCTGCCGCGACTGCCCCCTGCACCGTGGTAGCTCAGGCGCCCACGACGGCCAGTACGATGGCTGACTCATCGGCCGCCAGCAGCACGCGCGAACGCGCGCGCAGATGCGCGTCGGCGGCGGCAAAACCCACCATCTGCACGCCGGCGTCGAGCTGCGCCGCCACCTCGTCGCCCAGCTCGCCGCGCGATACACGCGTGGCCCGCCCCGGCCACTGGTTGCCGTGCTGCGCGGCCCGCGCCAGGGGTTGAACACGCACCGCCGTGGCCTTGCACAGCGCCTGTACCGGCATACCCGGGCGCAGGCCCAGCAGCTCGGCACTCTCGCGGGTGATGCGCGAGAAGACGGTCAACTCTGCGGCCGCAGCGCCCGCGCCACGCAGCTGCGCGCGCACGATCGGGCCGCTCGCCTGCATGGCCTGGACGATGCAGGGCCACTGGTTGCGCATGCTGGTGCGCACCGACAGGCGCGCCACGGCCAGGTCAGCGTCACCGCCCGCGTCCAGCCGCGCCAACGCCGATGAGCGCGCCTGGTGCACGGCGTCGGCGGCATCCAGCAATTGCTCGCCCGCAGCGGTAAGCCGCGCGCCGCCACCGCCCCTGCCACCCACCACGCGCTCGACCAGCGCCACGCCGGCCAGATTGGTCAGCGTGTCCAGCGCCTGCCACGCGGCCTTGTAGCTCACGCCCACGGCGCGCGCGGCCTGCGAGATGGAGCCGCCCTGCCCTATCTGGCGCAGGATGTCGATGCGCTTGTCGGCCAGGCCATGGCCCAGGGCGTCCAGGAATGAGGGAGGTTGCTGCATGGCCCGCATCATGCCCGTCGGCGCGTGCCTGCTGGCTATACTCTGCGCTATTCATATCCGGAATAGCGAGGTCGAATGCATGCCTGGGTTTTTTACTGGCAGGGCCATGTTGGTTGCTGTATTGCTCGCCGCCTCGGCGGCCCAGGGCGCCGAGGTTTCCGTGGCCGTGGCGGCCAACTTCACCGCGCCCATGCAAAAAATTGCCGCCGCCTTCGAGCAGGACACGGGCCACAAGGCGACCCTGTCGTTCGGCGCCACGGGCAAGTTCTACGCCCAGATCGCCAACGGCGCGCCCTTTGGCATCCTGCTGGCCGCCGACGACAGCACGCCCGAGAAAATCGCCAGGGAGGGACTGGGCGATGGCGCCACGCGCTTTACCTACGCCATCGGCCGGCTGGTGCTGTGGAGCAGGCAGCCCGGCTATGTGGACGCAGGCGGCAAGGTGCTGAACAGGAGCGACTGGAAGCACATCGCCATTGCCAACCCCAAGCTCGCGCCCTACGGCCAGGCCGCCATGCAGACGCTGGACAAGCTGGGCCTCACCGCGCAGGTGCAGCCGCGCATGGTGCAGGGCGAGAACATCGCCCAGACCTACCAGTTCGTCGCCTCGGGCAATGCGCCGCTGGGCTTCGTCGCGCTGTCGCAGGTGCTGGAGGACGGCAAACTGCGCGACGGCTCGGCCTGGATGGTGCCCGCCAGCATGCATGAGCCGATCCGCCAGGACGCCATCGTGCTGAAAGCCGCGCAGGACAACGCCGCTGCCGCCGCGCTCATGCAGTACCTGCGCGGCGACAGGGCGCGCGCCATCATCCGATCCTATGGCTATGCTTTTTGAAGCGCCTCGCGCTTGACCAGCAAACGCGCTGGCATGATCCAGTCATAAAACAACCTACAGGCAAGCGCTGACAGCTCTTGTTTCAATAGCATTGAACCCGCCCCTGCTCAGCCCCGAAGACTGGGCCGCCATCACGCTGACGCTGGAGCTCGCCGGCGTCACCACCGTGCTGCTGCTGGCCCTGTGCACGCCGCTGGCCTGGTGGCTGGCGCACACGCGCTCGCGCTGGCGCGCTCCGGTGGGCGCGGTGGTGGCGCTGCCGCTGGTGCTGCCCCCCACGGTGATCGGCTTTTACCTGCTGGTGCTCATGGGGCCGCACGGCCCTATTGGCCATCTGACCGAATCCCTGGGCCTGGGGCGGCTGCCGTTCACCTTTCCCGGCCTGGTCGTGGGCTCGGTGGCGTATTCGCTGCCGTTCGCCGTGCAGCCGCTGCAGCGCGCCTTCGAGGCCATGGGCCGGCGCCCGCTGGAGGTGGCGGCCACGCTGGGCGCTGGCCCGCTGGCCCGCTTCTTCACCGTGGCCCTGCCGCTGGCACGCCCGGGCTTCATCACCGCCGCCGTGTTGAGCTTTGCCCACACCATGGGCGAGTTCGGCGTGGTGCTGATGCTGGGCGGCAACATTCCCGGCGTGACGCGCGTGGTGTCGGTGCAGATCTACGACCATGTGGAGGCCATGGAATACGCCCAGGCGCACTGGCTGTCGGGCGGCATGGTGGTGTTTGCCTTCGTCGTGCTGATGCTGCTGCACTGGCTGCAGCCCAAAGGCGTGCAATGACGGGCGCGATGAGCGGCATCCAGGCCCGGCTGCATCTCACCCGCCCGGACTTCACGCTGGACGTTGATTTGCAACTGCCCGGCAGCGGCGTGACAGCCCTGTTCGGCCCATCCGGCTGCGGCAAGACCAGCTGCCTGCGCGCGCTCGCCGGGCTGGAGCGCGCCCAGGGCAGCGTGCGCGTCAAAGGCGAGACGTGGCAGGACGACGCCCGCGACCACTGGCTGCCCACGCACCGGCGCCAGCTCGGCTATGTGTTCCAGGAGGCCAGCCTGTTCGCCCACCTGAACGTGCAGCGCAACATGGAATACGGCCTGCGCCGCCAGGCTGCCGCGCGCCGCCAGGTGTCGCTGGAGCAGGCCGTGGAGCTGCTGGGCCTGGGCGCACTCTTGAAGCGCATGCCCCACACCCTGTCGGGTGGCGAGCGCCAGCGCGTGGCCATTGCCCGGGCCCTGGCGACGAGCCCGCGCGTGCTGCTGATGGACGAGCCCCTGGCCGCGCTGGACGCGGCGCGCAAGGCCGAGCTCATGCCCTACCTGGAGCGCCTGCAGCGCGGTCTGGACATCCCAGTGCTCTACGTGAGCCATTCGCCCGACGAGGTGGCGCGCCTGGCCGCCCACCTGGTGCTGATGCAGTCTGGCCGCGTCACGGCCCAGGGCCCCACGGCCGAGCTCATGGCACGCCTGGATCTGCCGCTGGCGCATGGCGACACCGCCGCCGCACTGGTGCAGGGGCAGGTAGCGGCCTACGACGCGCAGGACGAACTGCTCACCGTGGCGACACCCGGCGGGCCGATCCAGTTGGCCAGCGGCCACCCGCGCGCCGTGGGCGACCATGTGCACCTGCGCGTACTGGCGCGCGACGTGAGCCTGGCGCGCACGCGCGCGGCAGACAGCAGCATCCTCAACCTGCTGCCCGCACGCATCACGCAGCTGGCCGACGACGGCCCCGGCCAGGTGCTGGTGGCACTGGACATGACGGGCGCGCGCCTGCTGGCGCGCATCACTCAGCGCTCCTGCCGCACGCTGGCGCTGGCCGTGGGTGACGAGGTGTTTGCACAGGTCAAGGGCGTGGCGCTGGTGGACTAGGCCCCCAAGGCGGGCAAGCGCCGCGCAGCAGGCCAGTGCTACAGTCGATTCCGCTTGTATTTGAGACGCCGTAGACCGCTCGGCAGGCACCCGCAAAAGCACTTGTGAAGCGCACCTTCGCCAATAAAAGGAGACCCACATGCAATGGCCGTCGCTACAGAGCATTCGCCAACTCGTCCCGCTCCCACCTGGCTACTCCCTCTCGCAGCTCAAGGCAAGCGATGTTTCCGAGCTGGCCAGCAAGGTTCACGAATGGCATCCCGACATTTCCGTGGGGGCGGGCAGCTGTTTCCTTCGTGAAGACTTCTACAGGGAAAAGGTGTTCCTCGCAGGCGAAGCGGAGAGGGACGTCATGGTTCTCCTGATCATGTACGAGGCCGAAATGGCCGGGCTCTTTTCCTTCGAACGCGAACCCGATGCATTGACCATGTACGGCAAGCTGCTTATCGTCGCTCCGGCTCATCGAAACTCCAAGGTAGGTTTGCATTGCCTGAGCGCAACCGAATCCCTGTCCCGTGCGTGCGGCGCAGAGTTCACCTACACCATGGCAACGCTGAAGATGCCGCACGTGCAAATTGCACTTGAACGTGCCGGGTACCAGCTGCTCGGCTTCGTTCCGGGCTACGACAGGGAGGTCGTTGGCGACGGCCAGGTCAAGCGGGTCTATGAGGCGGTGTACGCCAAGCTGCTGGTGGCGGATGACGACATCCTGCGCCCGCGCCCGGAAAACCTCACGCCAACGGCACGTACCCTGTTTGAGATGATGTTTCCCCTCAAGCCACAGAACGAAAGCACCGCCCAGCATCAGGGCTGAGGGGCATTCGGGAAGAATAGCTGCTCACCGCTGATCTTGTAGGCGGCAATCGTGCCCTGGCCTGCGGGCGAGACCACCCAGTCCACGAACTTCTGCGCATCGGCCTGCCTGACATGTGGGTGGCGGGCCGGATTCACCAGCATCACGCCGTACTGGTTGAACAGGCGCTTGTCGCCCTGCACCAATACGGCCAGGTTGTCGCGGTTCTTGAAGTTCAGCCAGGTCCCGCGGTCGGCCAGCACATAGGCGCCGCTGGCGGCCGCGATGTTCAGTGCCGGGCCCATGCCGCAGCCGCATTCCTTGTAGCCGCTGCCCTTGCCGTCGGGGCTGGCGATCTGCCAGTAGCGCAGCTCGGCCGCGTGCGTGCCGCTCTTGTCGCCGCGCGAGACGAATTCGGCGTTGGCGCTGGCGATCTTCTTGAGCGCCGCGACGATGTCATTGCCGCGCGTGCCCGCTGGGTCGCCCTTGCCACCCACGAGGATGAAGTCGTTGTACATGACCGGGTAGCGCCTGAGGCCCCATCCGTCGGCGACGAACTTCTCCTCAGCCGCCTGGTCGTGCACGAAGAGGACATCGGCGTCGCCGCGGCGCGCCATGTCCAGCGCCTGGCCGGTGCCCACGGCCACCACCTTGACGTCGATACCCGCGGCCTGCTTGAACGCGGGCAGCAGATGCGCAAACAGGCCCGACTGCTCGGTGGAGGTGGTCGATGCCAAGGTGATGGTCTGCGCCGCGGCGGCGTCGTACGCTACCAAAGAAATAGCTGCAAACACTGTATGGGCAATCGCCACATGCCCAAATATCCTAGCCCTTCTCATACCAGCTCTCCCTTGACAAACAAACGGGCCGCCTCGGGCAGCGGGCCGTTGAAGAAGTCATGCACGGGCAGGTCGGCCACGATGCGGCCATGCTCTAGATAGACCACGCGGCTGGCCAGGCGCTTGACCTGGCCCAGGTTGTGGCTGCTGAACAGCATGGTCATGGGCTGGCCGGGGCCGGCGCTGCCGTGGCTGGCGGCAAAGTCGGCCATCAGCGCCTCTACCTCGCGCTTGGCATGCGGGTCCAGGCTGGCCGTGGGCTCGTCGAGCAGCAGCACGTCGGGCCGCAGCGCCCACGCGCGCGCAAAGGCCAGGCGCTGCTGCTGGCCGCCGGAGAGCGTGCGCGCGTTCTGCCGGGCGATGTCCTGCAGCCCCACACGCCGCAGCGCCGCCACGGCCTGGGCGCGCGCCTCGCGCCAGCGCGCACGGCGCAGCCACAGGCCCAGGGCCACGTTGTTCACGGCGCTGGTGCGCAGCACGAAGGGGCGCTGAAAGACCATGGCCATGCGCGGCGCGCCGTCGCAGCGCAGCTGGCCGCTGCTGGGCCGCACCAGGCCATGCAGCACGCGCAGCAGCGTGCTCTTGCCGCTGCCGTTGGCGCCCACCAGGGCCACGCGCTCGCCAGGCAGCACGCGCAGGTTCACACCCGCCAGGGCCTGCACTGCGCCATAGCGCACGCCCAGCTCGCGCAGTGCAAACAGCGGTGGCTCCAGGGTCTCTACATCCTGCGGCCGGGTCCCCCGGCGCCATGTGCCTGCTGGCATCGTGCTCAAGCGGCCATCTCCATGGCGCCGATGGCGGCGCCATCCACGCGCTCACGCCAGCGGCGCAGCATGGTGATCAACAAATTGAGCAGCAGCACCACGGCCAGCAGCACCATGCCCAGCCCCAGGGCCAGCGGCAGGTCCCCCTTGCTGGTCTCCAGAGCAATGGCGGTGGTCATGACGCGCGTGAAGCCGTCGATGTTGCCGCCGACGATCATCACCGCTCCCACCTCAGACACCGCGCGGCCAAAGGCCGCCAGCAGCACCGTGAGCAGCGCGTAGCGCTCGTCCCAGGCAATCAGCAGCGCGCACAGCAGCGTTCCTGCGCCCAGCGAGCGCAACTGTTCGCCATGCATGCGCTCGGCATCCTCGACCACCTGGCGCGTGAGCGCGGTAACCACGGGCAGCACCAGCAGCGTCTGCGCCAGCACCATGGCCTTGAAGGAAAACAGCCAGCCCAGGCCGCCCAGCGGCCCGCTGCGCGACAGCAGCAGGTACACGCCCAGCCCCACCACCACCGAGGGCAGGGCCAGCAGCGTCGCCAGCACCGCCAGCACGCCATCACGCCCCGCAAAGCGCGCCACGCCCAGCCAGGCTCCCAGCAGCACCCCGGCGCCGCAGGCCAGCGCGCAGGCCAGGGCACTCACGCTCAGCGAACGGGCGACGATGGCCCACAGCACGGCGTCTGCCGAGGTCATCAGGTTCAAGGCCGACGTGGCGCTTTGCAAGATGGTGGACATGGGCGCACCTATCGTATGCGCATATCCACCATCAGGCGATATGGACCTGCGCGCCCAGGGTCATGCGCTCCGCAGGCGCAGCCCGCAACGCGTTCAGCCTCCAGGCGCCAGGCACTGAGGCGGTCGGCGCCGCGAATGTTGATGGCCGTCAAACATCGATTGCCGTCGCCGACCCGGCCTTGCGGCGCAGCTCGAACTTCTGGATCTTGCCGGTGCTGGTCTTGGGCAGCTCGCCAAAGACCACGGCGCGCGGCACCTTGAAGCCGGCCAGGTGCTTCTTGCAGTGCGCGACGATGTCCTCGGGCGTAGCCTGGGCGCCGGCCTTGAGTTCGATGAAGGCGCAGGGCGTCTCGCCCCACTTCGGGTCGGGCCGGGCGACGACGGCCGCGGCCAGCACGTCGGGATGGCGGTAGAGCACGTCCTCGACCTCGATGGACGAGATGTTCTCGCCACCCGAGATGATGATGTCCTTGCTGCGGTCCTTGATCTTGATGTAGCCGTCGGGGTACTGCACGGCCAGGTCGCCGCTGTGAAACCACCCGCCGCGGAAGGCCTCCTCGGTCGCCTGCGGGTTCTTCAGGTAGCCCTTCATGGCGATATTGCCGCGGAACATGATCTCGCCCATGGTCTCGCCGTCGTGCGGCACGCTCTGCAGGGTCTCAGGGTCGAGCACCGCGGCCGCGCGCTGCAGGTGGTAGCGCACGCCCTGGCGCGCGTTCAGGCGGGCACGCTCGCCGATGTCGAGTTCGTCCCAGGCGTCGTGCTTGGCGCACACCGTGGCCGGGCCATAGACCTCGGTCAGGCCGTAGACATGGGTCAGGTCGAAGCCCATCTGCTCCATGCCCTCGATCATCGAGGCCGGCGGCGCCGCGCCCGCCACCATGGCCTTCACACCGGCGGGCACGCCTTCCTTCATGGCGGCAGGCGCATTCACCAACAGGCCATGCACGATGGGTGCGCCGCAGTAATGCGTGACGCCGTGCTTGCGTATGGCGTCAAAGATGGCCTGTGCCTCTACGCGGCGCAGGCACACGTTGACGCCCGCGCGCGCCGCCACCGTCCAGGGAAAACACCAGCCGTTGCAGTGGAACATGGGCAGCGTCCACAGGTACACGGCGTGCTTGGGCATGTCCCACTCCAGCACGTTGCTGATGGCGTTGATGGCCGCGCCGCGGTGGTGGTAGACCACGCCCTTGGGGTTGCCGGTAGTGCCCGAGGTGTAGTTGAGCGCGATGGCGTCCCACTCGTCGCCGGGCAGCTCCCAGGGATACTCCGGGTCACCCGTGGCCAGGAATTCCTCGTAGGTCTGCGTGCCCAGGCGCTCGGCCGCGGCGCCGTAGACGGCGTCTTCCACGTCGATGAGCAGGAGCGGCTCCTTGGACTGGCGCAGCGCCAGCGCCCGGGTCATGACGGGAGCGAACTCGGGGTCCACGATCGCCACCTTGGCCTCGCCATGGTCCAGCATGAAGGCGATGGTCTCGGGATCGAGCCGCGTGTTCAGCGCGTTGAGCACGGCGCCCGCCATGGGCACGCCGAAATGCGCCTCCACCATGGGCGGGGTGTTGGGCAGCATCACCGCCACGGTGTCGTTCTTGCCGATGCCCGCGCGGCGCAGGCTGCTGGCCAGGCGCCGGCAGCGGGCGTAGGTCTGGCCCCAGGTCTGGCGCAGCTCGCCGTGCACGATGGCCAGGCGATCAGGGTAGACCTCGGCCGTGCGCTCGATGAAGGACAGGGGCGACAGCGGCGCGTGATTGGCGGGCGTCTGCGGCAGGTTCTGATCGTACTTGCTGGTCATGCGAACTCCTTGGGGCCTGAACCGCCCATTACACCAGGACCGCCTGACGCCAGGCTGATCCGGCTCTTCAGGCGGCGTACACCGCCTCCACCGTACGGAATCCCTTCACCTCGATCGGGTTGCCAAACGGATCGCGGAAAAACATCGTCCACTGCTCGCCCGGCTCGCCCTCGAAGCGCACCTGGGGTTCGAGCACAAACGCCGTGCCCGCGTGCTTCAGCCGTGCGGCCAGCGCCTGCCATTCGGGCAGCAGCAGAATGATGCCGAAGTGCGGCATGGGCACCATTTTGTCGCCCACCTTGCCGGTGGCTGCGGTGGAGAACGGCTCGCCGAGGTGCAGCGAGATCTGGTGGCCAAAGAAGTCGAAATCCACCCAGGTCGCGGTGCTGCGGCCTTCCCGGCAGCCAAGCACGTCGCCATAGAAGGCGCGCGCCGCGCCCAGATCGGTTACGTTGAAAGCAAAGTGGAAGATCGAGGGGAGTTGCATGGTGTGGGTCATGTGCAGAGCGTACACCGACAGCGGCCCGCACCTGGGCGAAAATCCCCCCGTGTCCATTCCCCAGTCGTTCATCCAGGAGCTGCTCGCGCGCGTTGACGTGGTCGATGTCGTCGGCCGCTATGTGCAGCTCAAGAAAAGCGGCGCCAACTTCATGGGGCTGTGCCCCTTCCATGGGGAAAAGTCACCCTCGTTCAGCGTCAGCCCGTCCAAGCAGTTCTTTCACTGCTTTGGCTGCGGCAAGAACGGCAATGCCATCGGTTTCCTCATGGACCATGCGGGCATGGGCTTCGTCGAGGCCGTGCAGGACCTGGCCCAGCAGGTCGGCCTGCAGGTGCCGCAGGACGATGTCTCGCCCCAGGAGCGCGAGCGCGCCGCCGCCCAGCGCCAAAAGCAGGCCACGCTGAACGAGGTGCTGGAAAAGGCCGGCGAGGCCTGGCGCCAGCACCTGCGCGATTCGCCGCGCGCCATCCAATACTTCAAGGGCCGGGGCGTTTCCGGCCAGGTCGCCCGGCACTATGGCCTGGGCTACGCGCCCGAGGGCTGGCGCGGCCTGGCCAGCGTATTCCCCGAATACGACAGCCCGCTGCTCGAAGAAAGCGGCCTGGTGATCGTGAACGCCGAGGACGGCAAGCGCTACGACCGCTTCCGCGATCGGGTGATGTTCCCGATACGCAACGTCAAGGGTGAATGCATAGGCTTTGGCGGGCGCGTGCTGGGCGACGACAAGCCCAAATACCTCAACTCGCCCGAAACCCCGGTATTCCACAAGGGCCGCGAGCTCTACGGCCTGTTCGAGGCACGCACCGCCATCCGCGAGCAGGGCTACGTGCTGGTCACCGAAGGCTATATGGACGTAGTCGCCCTGGCCCAGCTCGGCTTTCCCAACGCCGTGGCCACGCTGGGCACGGCCTGCACGAGTGAGCATGTGCACAAGCTGTTTCGCTTCACCGACCAGGTGGTGTTCGGCTTTGACGGCGACGCCGCCGGCCGGCGCGCGGCGCGCAAGGCGCTGGACGGCGCCCTGCCCTACGCCAGCGACACGCGCAGCGTGAAGTTTCTGTTTCTGCCGCCCGAGCACGACCCCGACAGCTTCATCCGCGCCTACGGCCCCGAGGCCTTCGCGCGCCATGTGGGCGACGCCGTGCCGCTGTCGCGCTTTCTGCTGGAGGCCGCGCGCGAGGGCTGCGACTTAGGGCAGGCCGAGGGCCGCGCCCACATGCTGGCCAACGCCCAGCCGCTGTGGGCCGCGCTGCCCGACGGCGCCCTCAAGCGCCAGCTGCTGGGCGAGCTGGGCGAGCTGGGCCAGCTGCCTACCCAGGAGCTGTCAGCGCTGTGGGCGCAAGGCAGTGCGCAGCACGGCGCGGCGCCGCGGGCAGCGCAACCGGCCTCGGGCTTCGGCGACGCCCCTCCCTGGGGCCCTGAGCCGCCGGACGCATGGCAGGCCAGCGCCGGCCAGGCCGCCCGCCCCTGGCGCAAGAGCGGCGATTGGAAGGATTGGAAGGGCAAGGGCGGCCGCTGGCGCCGTGAAGACCAGCGCCCGCCCCAACCGCCGCTGCCGCGCACGCCCCTGGCCGGGCGCAGCGACCACGCGGCCCGGCTGCTGCTGTCGCACATGGCATTCCTCGAAGACCTGTCACACGAGGACCATGACACCCTGAGCGCCCAGCCCGCCCCGCATGGCCCCTTGTTCATATGGCTGGAGGGCCAGCTGCACGAGCATGGCCCCCAGCCCTGGGCCGTGCTGCGCGAGGCCCTGGCCGGCCACGACTGCCAGGCCCTGGCCGAGCGCGTGATGACCGGCTCGCACGCCCAGACCGAGGGCGACGAGGCCGAGCTGCGCGCCGAGCTGCGCGGGCTGCTCAACCGCATGCTGATCGACGCCATCAAGCAGCAGCAAAACACCCTGATCGCCGCCGCGGCCCAGGACCCGGCCGCGCTGGAGCGCTACCGCCAGCTGCAGGAACGCCGCCGCGCGCTGGAACAGGGAACCTCTTGAAATTTGGCAAGTCGGTATAATGTAAAGTTTGTCGGCAAGAGCGACAGCAGCACCTCCGGACCAGGCGACCGTGACAAACGCGCACAACCGCCCTCCCCCACCGCAAGGACTGCACACCAAATGTTCGCCCAGACATCTTGCCCCTGAGGGTCCACCCCTCGAACCGCGAAGGCCCCGGCCTTCGCCGTGCCTGCCCGCGCCGGGAGCCAAGGCGCTTGTGTTTTCTTTGTGTGTCCGTTTTTGATCCTAAGGTTGTCCATGCCCGCTCAAAAGTCCGCGAAGCCGCCCAAGTCCACCGCTGGCACCGCTGCGAAGGCCTCCCGCCAAGCTGCAACCCCTGTGAAATCCGCCGCCAAGGCGCCCGCCAAAGCCGCCGCCCTGGCCGCTGACGCCGCGCCGAAGGCAGCGACGAAAGTCAAGACCGTGTCCACGCCCAAGACCCCTGCCGATCTGAAAAAAGCCGCCGACGAACTGCTGAAGAAAAAACCCGCGCGCGCAAAGGCCGCCGCTGCCGAAGGCGCAGCCGCCGAAGCCACCGTGGATGCGCCCAAGAAGAAGGCCGGCCGGCCCGCCAAGGCGGCCAGCGGCGCCAGCGCCACCGAAAAGGCACCGGCCAAGCGCGGCCGCAAGCCCAAGGCCAAGGAAGAAGGCCTGGAGGACGACGCCGACCTGTCCGACATCGAGTCCGACCTGGAGGGTGAACCCGAGGCCGAGCCGGTGGCCGCCGAAGCCGCGCCCGCCGAAAAGGTCAAGCCCTTGCGCATGAAGATCAGCAAGGCCAAGGAGCGCGCCTTGATGAAGGAATTCGGCCTGGACGAGACGGTCTTGTCCGAAGAGGACATGGCCAAGCGCCGCTCGCAGCTGAAAAAGCTCATCACCCTGGGCAAGACCCGCGGCTACCTGACCCAGGTCGAGATCTCCGACCACCTGCCCGACAAGCTGGTGGACGCCGAAACCATGGAGGTGGTGGTCGCCATGCTGGGCGACATGGGCGTGGCCGTGTACGAGCAGACGCCCGACGCCGAGACCCTGTTCCAGAACAACGTCACGCCCACGGCCACCACCGTGGAAGAGGCCGAGGAAGAGGCCGAGGCCGCCCTGTCCACAGTCGATAGCGAATTCGGCCGCACCACCGACCCCGTGCGCATGTACATGCGTGAGATGGGCACGGTGGAATTGCTCACGCGCGAGGGCGAGATCGAGATCGCCAAGCGTATCGAGGGCGGCCTGATGGACATGATGGAGGCCATCAGCGCGTCGCCGGCCACGATTGCCGAGATCCTCAACATGGGCGAGGAGATCCGCGAGGGCAAGGTCGTCATCTCTACCGTGGTTGACGGCTTCTCCAACCCCGAGGAGGCCGATGACTACGTGGCCGAGGAAGACTTCGACGAATACGACGAGGAAGACGACGACGACGGCAAGGGCGGCTCCAAGGCCATGACCCGCCTGCTGGAAAAGCTCAAGACCGAAGCGCTGGAGCGCTTCGACGAACTGCGCGGCCTGTTCGAGAAGATGCACAAGATCTACGACAAGGAAGGCTACGGCACGCCCTCGTACATGAAGGTGCAGCACGAAATCTCGGCCAAGCTGATGACTATCCGCTTCACGGCCAAGACCATCGAGAAGCTGTGCGACATGGTGCGCGGCCAGGTGGATGACGTGCGCAAGAAAGAGCGCGAGTTGCGCCGCATCATCGTGGACAAGTGCGGCATGCCGCAGGAAACCTTTATCAAGGAGTTCCCGCCCCACCTGCTGGACCGCGCCTGGGTCGAGAAGCAGGCCGCCGCGGGCAAGCCCTGGAGCAACATCATGCAGCGCAACATCCCGCCCATCCAGGAGCTGCAGCAGCACCTGATGGACCTGCAGTCGCGCGTGGTGGTGCCGCTGGCCGAGCTCAAGGCCATCAACAAACGCATGAACCAGGGCGAGGCCAACTCGCGCGACGCCAAGAAGGAAATGATCGAGGCCAACCTGCGCCTGGTCATCAGCATCGCCAAGAAGTACACCAACCGTGGCCTGCAGTTCCTCGACCTCATTCAAGAAGGCAACATCGGCCTGATGAAGGCCGTGGACAAGTTCGAATACCGCCGCGGCTACAAGTTCTCGACCTACGCCACCTGGTGGATACGCCAGGCCATCACGCGCTCGATCGCCGACCAGGCGCGCACCATCCGCATCCCGGTGCACATGATCGAGACCATCAACAAGATGAACCGCATCAGCCGTCAGCACCTGCAGGAGTTTGGCTTCGAGCCCGATGCATCCATCCTGGCGGCCAAGATGGAGATCCCCGAGGACAAGATCCGCAAGATCATGAAGATCGCCAAGGAGCCGATCTCGATGGAAACCCCCATCGGCGACGACGACGACAGCCACCTGGGCGACTTCATCGAGGACGGCAACAACACCGCCCCCATCGACGCCGCCATGCAGGCCGGCCTGCGCGACGTGGTCAAGGACATCCTCGACGGCCTGACCCCGCGCGAGGCCAAGGTGCTGCGCATGCGCTTCGGCATTGAAATGTCCACCGACCACACGCTGGAAGAAGTGGGCAAGCAGTTCGACGTGACCCGCGAGCGCATCCGCCAGATCGAGGCCAAGGCCCTGCGCAAGTTGAAGCACCCCAGCCGCAGCGACAAGCTGCGCAGTTTCATCGACACGCTGTAAACCGCCGCACGCGGCACCACGCCCACAACCCGCCCCTGCGCGCATTGCGAGGGCGGGTTTTTTTACGCCCCTCCACCCGCAAAGGGATTTCTCCTGCTCCCTCTGGGGAAAGGCGGGGATGGGGCCTGAAGTCCCACCCGGCGTCCTGCCGACACCAAATCACCTGCAAGGCGTTCCGAACAGCTCAAGCAGCGATACCCATTGCTTGCGCCCCAGGCCCTGCACAGCCCACCGTCATCCCTCGCGAAAGCGGGGATCCTGGTGCCACCCAAGTCATTGTTTCGTCACTGCGGTGGATCCCCGCTTTCGCGGGGATGACAAGGGGCAACAGGCATCGCAACTTGGGCCTTCTGGAAAACGGACTTGACCAATTCGCCCACCACGGTAGTAGCATGCGCGCAGGACTTTTCTCGTTGGCTACCAGAACCCCAGGCCTATGAAAACCGATGCGCCCATCCCGCGCCAACAAACAGGCGAATCCATTCCATGCATCAAGGGGGACATGCCTTCAACCTGTCACTGGACCCGCCCCGACAGCCCATGAATTTCGCAGTTCTGTGGCGAAAACCTGGCCACGCACCGCTTCCAACCCGCCATACCAATCGCAGGAGAATGTCATGACAGCCAAGCTCTTCGCCGTATACAAGCAGCCCGCTGACCCAAAGGCCTTCGACGACTACTACGTCAACAAGCATGTGCCGCTGGCCAAGACAATCCCCGGCCTCTTGAGCTACGAAGTCAGCCGGGGTGACGTACTCGGGATGCAGGGTAAGCACGAAAGCTACCTGATCGCCATCCTGGAATTCGAGTCTGTCGACAGTATTGCAATAGCCATGAGTTCACCGCAAGGGCAGGCCACTGCGGCGGATCTGGCCAATTTCGCGTCGGCGGGCGTGGACATCATGTTTTCCGAGGTGGCGCGGATTTGAGTGACCTGCTCGGTGACTCAGGCGCACCAAGACAAAGCGTTCTGGAAGTTCCTGGGGGTGGGGTTGCGCCATCCGCAAAATTTTAGGTTTGGGTAAGAAGCACATGGAGTTGGTCGCCATGCTCAAATCAGAACACAAGATGGGGCACGGGCACGCAAACGCGCTCGTCGCTTTTCATCGTGCCGGGAATGCCTGAATATCCATCGCTGTCCACCGCCTTCGGCATCGGCGGGATTGTCAGACCGCCTGCAGCGTCACGTGGCGCCGATGGCCGGGCAGCCCCAACAGCCAGGCAGCCAATGGCCGCTGCCAACGCAGCGCCCACCCGCTTTCACTTCAACCGCGCTACACCGCGCCCGCAGGCCCGCCATGAACTCTGCCCCCACACCTGATCCCCTGCCCACTTCCAGCGCTGGTCGCCTGCGCTTCGCCGTCATGGGCGCGGGGGCGGTCGGTTGTTACTTTGGCGCGCTGCTGGCGCGTGCGGGGCACGCCGTCACGCTGGTTGGGCGGCAGGCGCATGTGCAGGCGATTGAGGCCCGGGGCCTGCGGCTGCAGACCGCTACGCAGGACGTGCATGTGGCCATGGGCGCCAGCACCGATGCCAGCGCCGTGGCCGGTGCCGATGTGGTGCTGCTGTGTGTGAAGTCCACCGACACCGAGGATGCTGCGCGGCAGTTGGCGCCGCACCTGGCGCCTGGCGCGCTGGTGCTGACGCTGCAGAACGGCGTGGACAACGACGAGCGCGTGCGCGCCGTGCTGGGCCCGGCGCAGCCGGTGGCGGCAGCCGTGGTCTATGTGGCGACGGCCATGGCCGGGCCGGGCCATGTGCGCCACTTCGGGCGCGGCGAGCTGCTGCTTGGCCCCTGCGCCCTTGGCGAGCGGCTGGCGCGTGAGCTGGCCGCGGCGGGCATTCCCACCGAACTGTCGGACAACGTGCGCGGCGCGCTGTGGGCCAAGCTGGTGATCAACTGCGCGTACAACGCGCTGTCGGCCATCGTGCAGCAGCCCTATGGCTGGCTGGTGCAGCAGGATGGCGCGGCCGAGGTGATTGCCGATGTGGTGGCCGAATGCCTGGCCGTAGCGCAGGCCGACGGTGTGCAGCTGCCGGGTGATGTGGATGCGGCGGTGCGTGCGATTGCCCAGACCATGCCGGGCCAGCTGTCGTCCACGGCGCAGGATCTGGCGCGCGGCAAGCCGTCGGAGATCGAGCACCTGAACGGCTATGTGGCCAAGCGCGGCGCGGCCCTGGGCGTGGCCACGCCGGTCAATCGCACGCTGCTGGTGCTGGTGCGCATGGCGGAGGCGGGGCGGCGCCAGGCGGCATAGCGGGCAGGGCCGCATGGGGCTGCCGTTGGGTGGACAGGCAAGCCCACCAGCCCCCGTCACCCCGGCGAAGGCCGGGGTCCATGCCTCCTGCCCCTGGATTCCGGCGTGCGCCGGAATGTCGAGGGTGTCAATTTCAAAAACGATAGCTGTTAGCGCTTGCCTGTAAAGCGCTGGAGCCATTTTTTCTTATGCCACGGCAGACGTGGCATGCAGCGCCGCCGCCTGTTCGGCCGTGTAGCCCAGGCCGGCCAGCAGCTCCCGCGTGTGCTGGCCCAGGCGCGGCGGGTTGGTGCGCACGCCGGGGCGCTGGCCACCCAGGCGCAGCGGCAGCAGCGTGGTGCGCGCGGTCTGGCCGGCGCGCTCGCCGTCGGGCAGGGTGATGTCGGCCAGGCCGCCGGTGGCGTTGAGGTGCGGGTCGTCAAACAGCTGCTCGGGTCGCAGGATGGGGGCGAACGGCAGGCCGTGCTGCTCGAAGATGGCGGCCAGCTCTGCGGCCCGGTGCGCGGACAGGCGGGTGCGCAGCTCGGGCAGCAGCGTGGCGCGGGCGCGCACGCGGTCGTTGTTGCTGGCGTGGCGCGGGTCGGCCTTCAGGTCGGCATAGCCCAGGGCGTCGCAAAAGGTCTGCCACTGCGCGTCGCTGACCACGGCCAGGAAGATCTGGCCGCCGTCCTTGACGCTGAACACGTCGTACACGGCCCACGAGGAAATACGCTCGGGCATGGGCGCGGCGGGCTGGCCGGTGACGGCGTACTGCATCATGTGCTGGCCGACGAGGAGCACGTTGTTCTCGAACAGGGCCGAATCCACCTCCTGCCCGCGCCCGGTGTGCTGGCGCTGCATCAGGGCCGCCATGGCGCCTATGGCGCCGAACATGCCGCCCATGATGTCGTTGACGCTGGACCCCGCGCGCAGCGGGTCGCCGGGGCGGCCGGTCATGTAGGCCAGGCCGCCCATCATCTGTACCACCTCATCAAGCGCGGTGCGGTGCTCATACGGGCCGGGCAGAAAGCCCGCATGGTTCACGTAGATCAGGCCCTGGTTCAGGCGTGAAAGCGTCGCGTAGTCCAGGCCGTACTTGGCCATCACGCCAGGCTTGAAGTTCTGCACCACGACGTCGGCGCTGCCGGCAAGGCGCATCGCCACCTCCAACCCTTCGCGTCTGCGCAGGTCGATGGCGATGCTTTTCTTGTTGCGGTTGAACATGGGGAAGAAGCCCGCACCCGCGCCCAGCAGGTGGCGCGTGCGGTCGCCGTCGATGGGCTCGACCTTGATGACCTCGGCCCCCAGGTCGGCCAGCACCATGCCGCAGGTGGGGCCCATGACCATGTGGGTGAACTCGACCACACGCAGGCCTTCGAGCGGCAGGCGGGGGGATGCAGGGGCGTTCGTAGTCATGGCGGGTTTGAAGCAGGGATCAGGGGGCGAGAATGCCACGAGAGGACATGAGGGACGCGATACGCCCTGTGTCATATATGCTTCCTTTTTTGACGTTTGCACACGGTAGTCATGCGCCAGGAGCTACCAAACTTGTAGCATGGTCAAATCCGCGCTATATTGCTATCGTTTTTTCGCCCCCCGCCAAGCCGCCGCCCGTGGTGTGGCGGCCATCATCTAACTCCAAGCGCAAGGAGAAGCGTTCATGAGCTCCAAGGAAAACGCCGCCGTCTTTCAGCTGTTCGAGAAACTCGAATGCCGCTACGCGCTGCGCGTGCTGTGGGCCCTGCGCGACGGCCATCCGCAGACCTTCCGCCTGCTGCAGGACAGCGTGGGCGGCATCACGCCCAACACCCTCAACACCCGCATCAAGGAGCTGCGCGAGGCCGGCTTTCTGGACCATGGCAGCGACGGCTACATCGTCACCCCCGTGGGGCAGGACTTGCTCAAGCGCCTGTCGGACGTGCAGGCCTTTGCCAACCGCTGGACGGCCGCAAGGGCGAAGAAGTAAGGCGCAGCACGCCCATCACCGGCCCGCCCCACGCGGGTTTTGGTTTTTTCAGGCTCTAGCGCTTGACAGACAAGCGCTAATAGCTCTTGTTTTAGAAGCAAAAAGGAATCCCCATGGCTTTCACCACCACCGCCTCCGGCCTGCAGTACGAAGACACCGTCGTCGGCACGGGCGCCCAGGCCGCTCGCGGCCAATCGGTGCGCGTGCACTACACCGGCTGGCTCTACCAGAACGGCCAGCAGGGCGCCAAGTTCGACTCCAGCCGCGACCGCAACGATCCGTTCGAATTCCCCCTGGGCGCGGGCATGGTCATCAAGGGCTGGGACGAGGGCGTGCAGGGCATGCTGATCGGCGGCCAGCGCACGCTGATCATCCCGGCGGAGCTGGGCTACGGCGCACGCGGCGCGGGCGGCGTGATCCCGCCCAACGCCACGCTCAAGTTCGACGTGGAACTGCTGGCCGTGCGCGGCTGATGGCGCCCTGCCCCATCGGGGGGCATTGCCGAAAAAAAAGGAGCGTGTGAACCACGCTCCTTTTTTTGTGGGCAGCGGTCAGACCGGCAGGCCCACCAGGTCATGCCCCTGCGTGCCCACGATGCGCGCCTTGACGAAGTCGCCCACCTTGTAGCTCTTGCTGATCTTCTCGGGCGGCAGCAGGTGCACAAGGCCGTCGATCTCGGGCGCATCGGCCCAGCTGCGGCCCACGCCGCCCTTCTTGCCCAGGCCCACGGACTTGTCCACCAGCACCTGCAGGGTCTGGCCCACGCGGCGCTGCAAGCGTGCGGTGGAGACTTCCTCGGCCACGGCCATGAAGCGGGCGCGGCGCTCCTCGCGCAGCTCCAGGGGCAGCATGCCGGGCAGGTCGTTGGCGGCGGCGCCCGCGACGTTGCTGTAGGCAAAGCAGCCGGCGCGGTCGATCTGCGCCTCGCGCAGGAACTGCAGCAGATGGGCAAACTCCTCCTCGGTCTCGCCGGGAAAGCCGGCAATGAAGGTGCTGCGGACTACCAGCTCGGGGCACATCTCGCGCCAGCGCTGGATGCGCTCGAGGTTGCGCTCGCCGCTGGCCGGACGCTTCATGCGCTTCAACACATCGGGGTGGCTGTGCTGGAAGGGCACATCCAGATAGGGCAGCACCAGACCTTCGGCCATCAGCGGGATGATGTCGTCCACGCTCGGGTAGGGGTAGACGTAGTGCAGGCGCACCCAGGCGCCGTAGCCCTTCGCCAGTTCACCCAGGGTCTGCACCAGTTCCAGCAGGCGCGTGCGCACGGGCTTGCCGTCCCAGAAGCCGGTGCGGTACTTCACGTCCACGCCATAGGCCGAGGTGTCCTGGCTGACGACCAGCAGCTCCTTGACGCCGCCCTCGAACAGCGCCCGAGCCTCCTTGAGCACATCGCCGATCGGGCGCGACACCAGGTCGCCGCGCATCGACGGGATGATGCAGAAGGTGCAGCGGTGGTTGCAGCCCTCGGAGATTTTCAGGTAGGCATAGTGGCGCGGCGTGAGCTTGATGCCGGCCTCGCCGAAGCCGCCGGGTACCAGGTCCAGGAAGGGGTCGTGCGGTTTGGGCAAATGCTGGTGCACATGCTCCATCACCTCCTGCGCGGCATGCGGGCCGGTGACGGCCAGCACGTTGGGGTGCACGCCCTTGACGAGATTGCCGCCGCCGTCATCGGCACGCGCGCCCAGGCAGCCGGTGACGATGACCTTGCCGTTGTCGGCCAGCGCCTCGCCGATGGTGTCCAGGCTCTCGCGCACGGCATCGTCGATGAAGCCGCAGGTGTTGACGATGACCAGGTCGGCGCCCTGGAAGGTCTTGGAGGTTTCGTAGCCCTCGGCGGAGAGCTGCGTGAGTATGAGTTCGGAGTCCGTCAGGTTCTTGGGGCAGCCCAGGCTGACGAAGCCGATCTTGGGGGTTTTCGTGGGGGAGAGTGCTTCGCTCATCCCCCGTATTGTCCCTGTTTGGCCGAAACCGGCGTTCGTGTCAGCGTTTTTTGATGCCGAATGCGCCCAGCATCTGCTCGGTCTGTTTCTGCATCTGCTCCTGCATCTGCTGGAACATGTTCTGCGACTGCTCGACGTAGTTGCCCATCAGGCCCTTCATCACGGGCGACTGCAGGCTCATCAACTGCGACCACATCTCGGGCGAAAGCCCCTGGGACTGCTCGGTCAGCTTGGCCTGGATCTCGGTGAACAACTGCACGTTTTTTTCAAGATAGGTGCCCATGAAGCCCTGCATGGCATGGCCGTAGAAGCGGATGATGTTGGCCAGCACTGCTTCGCTGAACATGGGCGCGCCGCCGGCCTCCTCTTCCAAAATGATCTGCAGCAGGATGCTGCGCGTCAGGTCCTCGCCGCTCTTGGCGTCGCGCACGGCGACGGATTCGCCGTTCATCACCAGCTGCTTGACTTCGGCCAGCGTAACGTAAGTGGACGTGGAGGTGTCGTACAGGCGGCGATTGGGGTACTTCTTGATCACACGCTGCGCGGTGTTGCTCTCGTTCGGGGGGGATTGGTCTGGCACGGGCGGCTCCTCGGGTCCGTGACCCGGCTTGTATTGCAGTGCAGCAGATTTTAGGCAGGCCCCGCCGGCCTCATGGGCAGGAATACCCTGATCGCCCGAAGGCAGCCATCGTCTGACGGTATTCCGATGCATCCAGTCTCGCCCGACCTGCGTAGTCAGTCAGGCCATCCCACCACATATTCTGGAGACACCGAATGATCCGTTCAATCCACCGGCCAATTCCATCGGCACTGGTCTTTGCGAGCCTGCTGGCGTGCACCCTCAACGCCCATGCCGACGGCGGCAAGCTGCTGCTCACTGGCGGCGTCAGCACCATCGAGGGCGCGGCCGGTGGCGGCTTGACGCCCTGGGCCGTCACGGGCAGCTATGCCACCGATGGCGAGGTGGGCGCCACCGCCTTCGCGACCCGCGTCAATACGCAGAACTATGCGCTCTCGACCTACGGCGTTGCCATCGGTATCCGTGACCGCATGGAACTGTCGATCGCGCGCCAGGACTTCGACACCAGGAACAACCTGGCGCCGTTGGGCCTGGCCGGACTGCACCTGAAGCAGGACATCTTCGGCGCCAAGGTGCGGGTGGCCGGCGACGCGGTGCTCGACAGCGACACGCTGATGCCGCAGATCGCCGTGGGCGTGCAGTACAAGAAGACCGATGCGGGCGCGCTGGGCCCCACGCTGTTCGGACCGCTGGGCGCCAAGGATTCGGGCACCGACGTCTACGTCAGCGCCACCAAGCTCTTCCTCGCGCCCGGCATCCTGGTCAATGGCACGTTGCGCGCGACCAAGGCCAACCAGGGCGGCCTGCTCGGCTTCGGTGGTGCCCAGGGCGACGGCTACCGCTTGCAGCCCGAGATTTCGGTGGCCAAGCTGCTGAGCAAGAACCTCGCGATCGGTGCCGAATACCGGGCCAAGCCCGACAACCTCAACAAGTCGGTGCTCGGCACTGGCGCGTTGAAGGAAGACGACTGGTTCGATCTCTTTGTGGCCTGGGCACCGACCAAGAATGTCTCGGTGACGCTCGCGTACGTCGACCTCGGCCGGATCGCCCCCGCCGTGCAGCCCAAGCGCCAGACGGGCGCCTACCTGTCGGTGCAGCTGGCGTTCTGAGC
>JAFEDY010000023.1:60428-61081 GCA_018241405.1 Pseudomonadota bacterium
CGCCTGCAGGCCGATGCGCGCACCGGTCCATTTTTCAAGAATGCCAGCCGCGAGCGGCTGGTCTTTCAGCTCACCGAGCAGCTATGCCAGGAATCCGGCGGCCCCTGCACCTACCAGGGCCGGCCGATGGGCCCCTTGCATGCCTCAATGAACATCGGCAAGGGCGACTTCAACGCGCTCGTGGCCGTGCTGCAGCAGAGCATGGACGCCAAGGGCATTCCGTTCTCGGCGCAAAACGGCATGCTTGCGCGTCTGGCGCCCATGCATCGCGAAATCATCACCCAGGGGCGTTAAGCCATGCGCTGGAGCCACGCACCTGCAGTCGCAGCCGCTTCGCTCCAGTGGTACTGGCCGCACGCGGTGGCAGCCATCGCGCTGCTGGCTGGCCTGCTGTGGAGCACGGCTGCCGCCGTCTTGTGGCTCGGACAGGAGCGCCTGATCTTCAAGCCGGTGCCGCTGCCGGCCGACACACCGCTGGCCCGCGAAGCCGACGTGGCCGAACGCTTCGTCGATGTACCGGGCGCCCGGCTGTCGGTGCTGGAGCTGCGCCGGCCGGACCCCGACGGCGTGGTGTTCTTCCTCCACGGCAACAGCGACAACCTGAAGGAATGGTTCATCGACATCAGCCTGTACCGCCGCGCGAATCTGGACCT
>JAFEDY010000023.1:61107-63098 GCA_018241405.1 Pseudomonadota bacterium
GAGGCCGTATGGCAGGCGGTGGCCCCGCGCTACGCGGGCAAGCGGGTGATTGCCTACGGCCGGTCGCTCGGTACCGGGCTGGCCTCGGACTGGGCGGCGCGGCACCAACCGCAACTCACCATCCTGGTCTCGCCGTACGCCAGCATGCGCGCGTTGGCCGCCTTGCACTACCCGTGGGTGCCAGGGAACGTGCTGCGCTACCAGCTGCGCAGCGACGAGGCCGTAGCGCGCATCCTCACGCCGGTGCTGCTGGTTCACGGCGCCCAGGACCCGTTGATCCCATTGGCGCACAGCCAGGCGCTGGCGCAGCGTGCGCCGTCGGCGCGCCTCGTCATCATTCCCGGCGCGGCGCACGCCGACGTGCATCGCTTCGCAAGCTACCAGTCGACCATTGACGAAGCTCTGGCCAGGCCGAAGCAGCCCTGACAACTTGGTGGCCAATGTTGCTTCCCCGGCGCCCGACAGACGCGTCGCCAGCACCCGATCACGACACAAAGCGCAGCGGCCTAGGCTGGGCTGCGGCAGGCACCTGCCCCCAACGCGCGGCGGCCTTGTGGCGGGCCATGTGGGCACAAGGGAAAGCCCTTCAGCCGCTGCCCGGACTGCCGCCTGACATGGCACCGGCCTCGAGGTGCCGCCTGAGGCCGATCTCACCCGCGCGCATCACGGCCGCGTGGTTCCAGCGGAACACCGGCGCCAGCAGCGGCGCCAGCCAGCGCATCCAGGGCTTGACCAGGCGCACACGCCACACATATGTAACGTCGGTGTAACCATCTTCTGCACGCAGCAGCCACAGACCTTCGCCGTCGAGCTGTCCGCGAGAGCGGCCCCGCATGCGCTGGTGGCGCACCGACTCCACCGCCTCGACGTCGATGACGATGCGGTAAGGCAGGCGCGTGGACCAGTCGAAGCGGCGCACACTCCCCACACCGTGGGCTCCTCCCTCGCGCAGGGTCTGTACCTGCCGCACGTAGGGCCACCAGGCCGGCCAACCGGCGGGATCTGCCAACGCGGCCCATACCCGCTCCACAGGAGCCTCCAGCCTCCAGTGACTCACCAGGTAGAAGTGGCTTGAGGAGCCCGTGCTCATGGGGTTGGCGGCGTTGTGAGGCATGGTGGCTAAAGAGTTGTCGTCTTGCACACAACTACGTCCCGTGCCCCGGGACGGATGCGGCCCGGCGTCAAGCTGACGGAACATTCTCGGCACACCATCTTGAATCCAAAGTCCGGCCAGCGTCGTATCAGCGGCATGGCCCACTGCAACGACCCCACCCCTGCCATGGCCACCACTGTGGCCGGCGCGGCTGGCCGTGCGCGGGTGATACGCCGGCGCCTGATGGAGCGCATGGCCGACGCCGACCTCACCCACCTGACGATCGCTGGAGGCGAAGGCGAGTGGCAGCCCTTCCTGCAGGGGGTGCGCATCAAGGTACTGCACGAACAGGCCGGCGTGCTATCGTACCTGCTGCGCATGGAGCCAGGCGCCTGCCTGCCGCCCCACCGGCACCCGAAGGAAGAGGAATGCATCGTCATCGAAGGAAGCCTGCGGGTCGGCACACGCACAGCGTTCGGACCTGGCAGCTACCACCTCGCCCACCGCGGTGCGTTGCACGCCACCATCAGCACCGAGACCGGCGCCACGATCTTCCTGCGGGGAGCGGTACCGCAGGCCGACCAGATCCTGGAATAGACACCGTACACGCACCAACGCCGCAACGAAAAGGTCGCCGCATGAACGCTGCCATGACACCACCTGACGACGATCTGCCAGCGCAGCACATGCCCGAATTCGGCGACTTTGCCGAATTGCCGGGCGCAGGCGAAGGCGCAGGCGAGGTCGTGGAACCCTCCGACGCCGGCACGGCTGGACATGCTGCCGGACCGGCTGCGTCCGAACAACAGCTTGCCGAATGGATCGCAGCCATCGTGGCACGTGACGAGCGCGCCCTGGGGGCGCTGTACGACGCCACCTTCACTCGCGTGTTCGGTCT
>JAFEDY010000023.1:63174-141736 GCA_018241405.1 Pseudomonadota bacterium
GACGCGCTGCGCCGCGAAACGCGTTTTGCACACGACACACTCGACGACGACAGCCATCCGGAACCCGTCTGTACGCAGCCAGCCCACGACGAGTTGCTGGACCTCGCCCGTCACAGCGCCGACGTGCACCAGGCGCTGATGCTGCTGGGCGCGCAGCCGCGGCAACTGGTCTCGATGTCGTTCTTCCGCGGCCTCAGCCATGAGGAGATCGCAGAGCAGATGGGACTGCCGCTGGGCACGGTGAAGTCGCAGATCCGGCGCGCGCTGCTGGCCCTGCGCGACGCGCTGGGCGACCACGGCTCGCGCCTGTTCGCATCGTAGTGACACCACCCGGCTAGACATCCGCAGCTTCAGGACAATCCCGCCATGGAAAACCGCCGCACCCCCTTTCGCATCGACCCCGCGCCCGATCCGGTGGATCCGGAACTGGAGCCGCTGTTGAACGAACCCTTTGTCAGCGCCTGGGCGGCCGTCCCCAGCGCGCCAAAGTCGCCCTCGGGCCGGCTGCGCCAGCGACTGCTTGACCGACTTGCCGCATCGAAAGCCGCCTCGGCCACGATGACCACGTCGCGCTGGCGGCATCTCGACAGCGCGCCTGTCGCCGCGGGCGTGTCAATACGCACGCTGTACGCTGCCCCGTCCGACCGGACGCTGAGACCCGGAGAGCCTCTTCGTGCCTGCCTGATTGAACTGCAACCGGGCGCGCGCTGGAGCGGGCCGGGAGAGGAACATCACCGCGAATGGCTGGTACTGCAGGGCAGCGCCCGCGTCGGGGACACGACGATGGAGCGTCACGACTATCGCCTCGCGCCTGCCGGCCAGGCAGCTGAGACCGTGGCCAGCGAGTCCGGAGCACGGCTCTTCCTGCGCGAGTCGGCGCTGCCCGCCTTTGTGGCAGGCACCGCGTTCACCGTCCACGATGCTGAGTCCGACTGGCCGGACTATGCGCCGGGCATACGCCGCCGGGTGCTGTGGCAACACGAGGGGCAGGCGGCGCTGCTCTACCACGCCGAGCCAGGCGCCTCGGTGCCCATGCACAGCCACGGCCACGATGAGGAATGCCTGATGGTGCAGGGCGAACTGTTTCTCGACGACATCCTGCTGCAAGCCGGCGATTACCAGCTCGCGCCCGCCGGCACCGGCCATTGCATCACCGAGACCGATACCGGCGTGATCATCTACGCGCATGGTGACCTGGATCTGAAGTTTTCCGGCTGAGGCATCCATCCCCTTGGTGCCAGCGTATGGCTTTCATCGCAACCCGATGGAGACATCCGATGAGCACCGCACTTCATACCGTCCAGCAGATCTACGCCGCCTTTGCGCGCGGTGACATTCCCGCCATTGTCGATTTGCTCGACGACGACGTGCAGTGGGAGACCTGGGCCGCCAACTCGGCGCAGGCGGCCGACGTTCCGTGGCTGCGCGCGGGCACCGGCAAGGCCGCCGCGTGGGGTTTCTTCGAGCAGATCGGGCGCTGGAAGTTTGAAGATTTCCTGGTACTGGGTCTGATGGCCAGCGACACGCAGGTGGCCGCCGAGGCGGTTGTCGACGCCATCGTTCCGGGCGGCAAGCGGCTGCGAGACGAGGAGATGCACCTGTGGAACGTGAACGCCTCCGGCAAGGTGACGCGCTTCCGGCACTACGCAGACACGGCCAAGCACATCGCTGCCGTGCGTTGATACCGCGAGACAGGTACCGGAGGCATCTATCATGACCGCACCCACCTCTCATCCGCAGTCGCCGCAACGCACACTCAGCCGCGCCATTGTGCTCGGCGCCAGCATGGCGGGTCTGCTGGCCGCGCGCGTGCTTTCCGAGCGCTTCGACGAAGTGGTGCTGCTTGAACGCGACCAGCTGCCCAACGGCCCGCTGCCACGCAAGGGCACGCCGCACGCGGTGCACCCGCACGGCCTGCTTGCGCGCGGGCTGCAGGTACTGGAGTCCTTGTTTCCGGGCTTCACGCGCAGCATGCAGGACCGTGGCGGCCTGGCCGGCGACATGACCGGCGACGTGGCCTTCGAAGCCAACCGTGAACGTTTCGCGGCCAGTCGCGGCGGCCTGCAGGCCCTGGCCGTCAGCCGCCTGGCGATCGAGGCCGAGCTGCGCGCACGCGTGCTGGCCCGCCCCAATGTGCGCGCCATCACCGGCGTGACGGTGCTCACGCCGGCGCTCGTGGCCAGCCGCATCGAGGGTGCGCGCTATCGCGATCACGACAGCACTCTGGTGCATGAGCTACCGGCCCGCCTGGTCGTCGACTGCACCGGCCGAGGGTCGCAGTCGCCGCGCTGGCTGCGCGACTGGGGTTGTGACGGCGTGCAGGAGGAACGCGTGGAGATTGGCATTGGCTACTCCAGTGCCTACTTCAGGCGCACGGGATCGCTCGCGATGGGTCCGGGCCTGGAAAAGGTGGCCGTCTTCGGAGCCGTCACCAATGCACAGCCACGGCCGGGCGTGCTGCTGGCGCAGGAACCCGGTGCAGAGGGCACGCCGCGCTGGGTGGCGTCGGTGGGTGGCTTCAGCGGCGACCGGGCCGAGGCCACGCTCGAAGGCATGCGCTCACATGCACGCTCGATCGGCAGCCCTGAGCTGATCAAGGTCACGCACGACGGTGAACTTCTGGGCGAGGTGATGCGCTACCAGATGCCGCACAGCCAGCTTCGGCACTACGAACGGCTGCGGGGTATGCCGCACGGCTTCCTCATCATGGGCGACGCGATCGCGAGCTTCAACCCGATCTACGGACAAGGAATGACCGTGGCCGCCTGCGAGGCGCTCGTGCTGCAGAGCGAGATTGCACGCAGCGGACGCGACGTGAACACGAGACGCTTCTTCCGCGAGGCTGCGAAGGTGATCGACACGCCCTGGCGGGTGGCGGTCGGTGGCGACCTGTCGATAGACAGCGTTCCCGGTCGTCGGCCCTTCGCGGTGCGCGCCATCAATGCATACATCAGCCGCTTGTACCGCATCGCACCCCAGGACCCCGTGGTCAGCCTGGCGTTCCAACGCGTGGTGCATATGATCGATACGCCTGCTGCGCTGTTCGCGCCGCGCGTATTCTGGCGGGTGCTGCATGCCCGACATGCCGGCGCCAGATGCACCCCGGACAAGGCTCGCCCATTGGCCCCGGGGCCGGGGTTGTAGTGGATTTTCAGCGGCCCAAGAAAAAAGCACCTGGCGTTTCCGTCAAGTGCTTTCATTCATTGGTAGGCGCGATTGGACTCGAACCAACGACCCCCACCATGTCAAGGTGGTGCTCTAACCAGCTGAGCTACGCGCCTGTAGTTGTTCGAGAAAACAAGAGTATAGCAGCAAAAACCTGCCTCAAAAGAAAAGCTCAGCGCCTGCGCGCCGAGCGCACGCCCTGCACGGTAGCGACGATGCCCAGCACCTTGTTAAGCCGCCCGGCGTCGGACACCTCCACGGTGAAGGTCATCCAGGCCGTGCCCTTGACGGACTGGGTCTGTACGCCGATGACGTTGGTCTTCTCGCGCGCAAACACCTCGGAGATGTCGCGCAGCAGGCCCTGGCGGTCCGACGCCTCCACTGCAACATCCACGGGGTAGACCGCGGCATCTGCGCTCGCGCGCCGCGGCTGGCCCCATTGCACGTCGATCATGCGCTCGGCGTTGCGCGCGGCCATTTCGCGGAAGTTGCGGCAGTCGGCGCGGTGCACGCTCACGCCCTTGCCACGCGTGACGAAGCCGCGGATGTCGTCGGGAGGGGCAGGCTTGCAGCATTTGGCGAGCTGCGTCATGAGCGAATCGACGCCGACCACCAGCACGCCACCCTTGTGGTTATCACCACTCGTCCGCGCCTTCCTGAGCAGCAGCTCCGGCTCTTGTGCCACGGGCTCCGGCGGGCGCAGCAGGTTTTCAATGGAACGCAGCGACAGCTCATCCTTGCCGACCACCTCGAACAGCGCCTCCGCCGTCTTCAGGCCCAGCTGCGCCGCCAGGTCTTCGTACTTGACCGCCGTCTTGCCTTCGCGCTGCAGCAGCTTTTCCACCAGCTCGCGGCCACGCGCCACGGTGGCGTGGGTGGCCTGGGCGTTGAACCAGGCGCGCACCTTGGCCTTGGCGCGGCTGCTGGTCAGGAACCCCAGCTCGGGGTTGAGCCAGTCGCGCGAGGGCCGCCCCTCCTTGACGGTGATGATCTCCACCGTCTGGCCATTCTGCAGCTGCGTGTTCAGCGTCACCATGGCCCCGTCCACACGCGCGCCTCGGCAGCGATGGCCGACGTTGGTGTGCACCGCGTAGGCAAAATCGACGGGCGTGGCGCCCTGCGGCAGCTCGACGACGGCGGCATCGGGTGTCAGCACGTAGATGCGGTCCTCGAACAGACCGCTGCGGCTGGCCGAGCCGACCAGGTCGCGCTCCCAGGCCAGCAGCTGGCGCAGCACGGCGATCTTTGCGTCGTACTCGCTGGCGGCCGATACGCCGGCATAGCCCTTGGTGCCCGCCTCCTTGTAGGCCCAGTGCGCCGCCACGCCATGCTCGGCATGGTCGTGCATGGCCTGGGTGCGGATCTGGATCTCGGTGGCCCGCCCGGCCTCGTCGCGCACCACGGTGTGCAGCGATTGATAGCCGTTGGGCTTGGGTTTGGCAATGTAGTCGTCGAACTCGGCCTCAATGGAGGTGAACTGGCTGTGCACCCAGCTCAGGGCGGCATAGCAGTCCTTGACGCTGGGCACGATGACGCGCAGCGCTCGGATGTCGAACACCTGATCGAAGTTGAGCGACTTGCCACGCATCTTCTTGACGATGCTGTAGATATGCTTGGGCCGACCCGACACGTTGGCGCTGATGCTGTGCGCGCGCAGCTCGGATTCCAGCCGGGCGCGCAGCTGCTCCATGTACAGCTCGCGCTCCACGCGCTTTTCGTCGAGCAGCCGCGCCACTTCGCGGTAGGTGTCTGGCTCCAGGAAGCGAAAGGCCAGGTCTTCCAGCTCCCATTTCATCTGCCAGATGCCCAGGCGGTTGGCCAGGGGCGCGAACACCTGCAGCGCCTCGCGCGCGATGGCCGGCGACACGGGGCGCTTGGCGGCCGCGTAGTAGCGCAGCGTCTGCAGGCGCGAGGCCAGGCGCAGCATCACGACACGCAGGTCGCGCGAGAAGGCCAGCAGCATCTTGCGCACGTTCTCGGTGTGCGTGGCCGCGTCGTCCACCTGCAGGCCGGAAACCTGGGCCTCGCGCGCCTGCAGCTGCACGCGCATGAGCTTGGTGGTCTCCACCGCCAGGGCGGCGAAGTTGGCGCCGAAGGCCTTGGCGATGACCTCCTCGGGCTTGTTCAGGTGCGCGCAGGTGTAGACCAGGTAGGCCGCGGCCTGCATGGTCTCGGAACCGCCCAGGTTCTTCAGGATGGCGGCCACGGCATCCGCATGGGCCAGCGTGTTCTCGCCGGTCTCCAGCGTTTCGCCGATGAGCAGGGGCTCGGCAAAGGCGCGTGCGCGCACCAGAGCATCGGCATGCTCGGCATCGGACTGCGCCGTGGCGGCGATGAGCTGCGGCACGCCGTCGTGACGCATTGGAACGCCTGCCGCCTGCGCCATGGGCAGTGTCTGTCCTATGAGGCTGCTCTTCATGCTGGCGCATCCTCCGGCGCGTCCTGCAGGAACCCTGCCACCACCGCCACCTGGTCACCATGCATCAGGGTGGGTGCGTGGCCCACGCCGGCAAACTCCACCAGGCGCGCGTGCGGGCCGCGCCCGGTCATCTGCTGCGCCGTCTGCGGCGACAGCAGATCCGACTGCGCGCCGCGCAGCAGCAGCACCCGGGCCGTGATCCGGTCGTAGAGCTGCCACATCTGCTGCTCGCCAGCGCTGGCGGCCTCGGGCGTCAGTGCGCCGAAGGCCACGGCGATCGCCGGGTCGTAGTGCAGCACAAAACCGCCCTGGGGCGCGGGGCGCACCATGGCACGCGACAGCTCCAGCCATTCCTGCGGCGTGTGCGGACCAAAGCTGCTCGACACCACCCACAGCGCATCGGCCGCCTGCTGCAGCGTATCGAAATGCGCGGGCCGGCCCAGGTACTGGCCGATGCGCTGCAAGGCCTGCCACTCAAGACAGGGGCCGACATCATTGAGCACCAGGCGCCGCACGGGCGCGGGCAGCGGCAGATCGGGCAGGCCGCACACGCCCATGCCCAAGAGACCACCCATGCTGGTCCCCACCCAGTCGAGCCGGGCGATGGGTGCCTCATGATGCAGTTGGTTCAGCAGGGCCAGCATGTCGGCCACGTACACGGGCAGCTGGTAGCCCATGGGGTCGCCAAGCCAGTCGCTGTGGCCACGCCCGACCACGTCGGGGCAGACCACGCGTGCCTGTCCGCACAGCCGGCGCGCCAGCGTGTCGAAGTCGCGCCCCTGGCGCGACAGGCCGTGCGCGCACAGGATCACATGGGGGTGCTGGGGGTCGCCGGTGGCATTCCACTCCCAATAGGCCATGCGATGGCCCTCAGCGGCGCTGCCTGCGGCCGCGGGGCCGGGGCACGGTACGTATTTCAGCGTAGGTTCAATCATGGAAGCGATGCCGTCATGCGGCATTCGATAATGCCTCCGCTGCATCCTAATTCATTCGGAGAGACTCATATGCTGAACGGCAAAACCGCCCTCGTTACCGGCTCCACCAGCGGCATAGGCCTGGGGATAGCCAAGGCCCTGGCACGCCAGGGGGCGAACATCGTACTCAACGGCTTTGGCGACGTGGACGGCCCGCGCGACGAGGTGCTGGCCGCCGGCCAGGCCGCAGGTGCCCGCGTGGCCTACCACGGCGCCGACATGAGCCGCCCCGCCGAGATCGAGGACATGCTCAAGTACAGCGCCAGCCAGTTCGGCCGCGTGGACATCCTGGTGAACAACGCCGGCATCCAGCATGTGGCCAACCTGCAGGACTTCCCGCCTGAGCGCTGGGACGCCATCATCGCCATCAATCTCACCAGCGCCTTCCACACCACGCGGCTGGCCCTGCCCGGCATGCTGGCGAACAACTGGGGGCGCATCATCAACGTCGCGTCGGTGCATGGCCTAGTGGCCTCGGCGCAGAAGTCGGCCTATGTGGCGGCCAAGCATGGCATCGTCGGCCTGACCAAGGTGACGGCACTGGAGAACGCCACCACAGGCGTGACCTGCAACGCCATCTGCCCTGGCTGGGTGCTCACCCCCCTGGTGCAAAAGCAGGTGGACGCCAAGGCCGCCGCGCTGGGCGTCTCCAACGAGGAGGCCAAGAAGGCTCTGCTGGGCGAGAAGGAGCCCTCCATGCAGTTCACCACCCCAGAGGAATTGGGCGAGCTGGCCATATTCTTCTGCTCACCGGCGGCGAACAACGTGCGCGGCGTGGCCTGGAATATGGACGGTGGCTGGGCCGCTCAGTAAGGTCACGCTACGTTTTATATAGCATTCAGCGCCCGTTCGAAGCGCGCTGGAACCTGATATCAACGCAACTGCACCGAACCCGAGATATTCACCACCACCTGGGCCTTACCGGCCTCCACCGGCACCGGGGCATCGGCGACCATGGATGCCGCCTTGGCCTCCATGGCCATCATGCGTGGACGCGGGCCGGGAGCCATCTCGTTGTTGTTGACGGCCACCTCGCGCAGCGTGTAGCCGGCAAAGCCGAAGCCGCGCGCCAGCTCGGCGGCACGCGCCTTGAAGGCCTCGATGGCCTTGGCCTGCGCCTCGCCCTCGACCTTGGCACGCGCCTCGCGCGACAGGTCGAACGCAATCTGGGCAATGCTCATGCTCGGTATCTTGGCGGCCGTGCCCGTGATGCGCAGGAAATCGCGCCCCTGCAGCACCAGCTCTGCACGTCCCTGCCAGCCGCTGATCTTGCCGTCCTTGCCATAGCGCGGGTACATGCCGAAGGCGCCGGTGCGCACATCCATCTGCTGGGGCTGGGCGGCGCGGCGCGCCTCAGCCAGCGCAGCATCCAGCGCCTGCTGCAGCTGGGTCTGCACGGCCGCGGCCTCGGACGCCTCGCGGGTAGCGGACAGTGTCAATACCAGCAGATCCTGCTGCACCTCGACCGTCCCCGATGCCGACAGCTGCAGCACGTTCTGCGGCGATGCGACCGGCCCATTCTGGGCGTACACCGTCGAAAAACCCGTCAATAAAGCGCAAACAGCTACAAATTTAAAAGCATTCTTCATACATTTTTTCTCTTCTTCAACGGTATGGAGCAGCGGCCAACGGGTGCCGGTCGCCACTGCCGCGCATGGTGATTGAACACCGGTTTACGCCGTTACGCGGCGGCGCAAAACCTGTAACAGTTGGTCAACCCTCGGACCGAAACTCGGATTTTCGGCCACAAGCTGGTCAAAATCGGCTCTGTTACAAATTGGACTGGGGAAAGACAGCATGGCTTCTACAAGCAACCGCACCGACAAGGTCCTCGTGGTGGACGACGATGCGCGCATCCGCGACCTGCTGCGCCGTTATCTGACGCAGGAAGGCTTTGAAGTCATGGTGGCGGAAGACGGCAAGGCGCTCAACCGTATCCTGCTGCGCGAGACCGTGGACCTCATCGTGCTCGACCTGATGATGCCCGGCGAGGACGGCCTGTCCATCTGCCGGCGCCTGCGCGCGGCCAGCGACCGCACGCCCATCATCATGCTCACCGCCAAGGGCGAGGACGTGGACCGCATCGTGGGCCTGGAGGTCGGCGCCGACGACTACCTGGGCAAGCCCTTCAACCCGCGCGAGCTGCTGGCCCGCATCCACGCCGTGCTGCGCCGCCGCCCGCCGCAGGAGGCACCGGGCGCCCCCTCGGGCGACAACGAGGTCGTGACCTTCGGCCCCTTCACCTTCGACCTGGGCACGCGCGCGCTGCAGCGCAATGGCGAGGAGCTGCCGCTGACCACGGGCGAGTTCGCCATGCTCAAGGCCCTGGTGCGCCACCCGCGCCAGCCGCTGTCGCGCGAAAAGCTCGCCCTGCTCGCACGCGGACGCGAGTTCGAGCCCTTCGACCGCAGCCTGGACGTGCAGATCTCGCGCCTGCGCAAGCTCGTGGAGGTGGATGCCGCCGCACCGCGCTACATCCAGACCGTCTGGGGCGTGGGCTACGTGTTCGTGCCGGACGGCACGAACTGACAGCACCGCCTCGCCCTCATCACAAGCTGGACGCGCCCCGCCCTGCGGGCGCCGCGCCCCCCGTTCTTTGCCCGCTGTCACCGCCATGAACGCTACCCACGAGATTCCTGTGGACGCCACCAGCCCGGCGCCGCTGGAGGCCTCGGCCAGCCTGCACCCCCAACGTTCGCGCGTGGGGCTGAACCTGTTCTGGCGCACCTTCTTCCTGCTGGCGCTGCTGCTGGTGGGCTGCATCCTGGCCTGGGTGCAGACGCTGCGCGCTCTGGAGTTTGAGCCGCGCACGCTGCAGACGGCGCAGCAGATCGCCTCCATGGTCAACCTGAGCCGCGCGGCGCTGGTGCACTCCGACGCCATTGCCCGCGTGTCCCTGCTCAAGACCATGGCCGACCAGGAGGGCGTGCGCATCCTGCCGCGCGAGCCCAAGGACAAGTTCGAGCTGCTGCCGCCCTCGACCCTGGGCCTGCGCCTGACCGAGGAGCTCACGCAGCGCCTGGGACCCGGCACCATCGTGGCCAGCAGCGTCAATGGCGAAAACGGCCTGTGGGTGGGCTTCACCATCAACGGCGACCCCAACTGGCTGCTCATGGACCGCTCGCGCCTGTCAACGGCCGGCGGCACGACCTGGCTGATCTGGCTGATCACCGTGGGCGCCCTGTCGCTGGCCGGCGCCGCCATCATTGCGCGTCTCATCAACCACCCGCTCAAACAGCTCAGCGACGCCGCCAACCGCGTGCGCGATGGCGACTTTGCCGCCGGCCAGCTCGACGAGGAGGCCGTGACCAGCGAGATCCGCGAGGTCAACATCGGCTTCAACCGCATGGCGCAAAAACTCGCCAAGCTGGAGCAGGACCGCGCGGTGATGCTGGCCGGCATCTCGCACGACCTGCGCACGCCGCTGGCGCGCCTGCGCCTGGAGACCGAGATGAGCGTGAGCGACGAGGTGGCGCGCGAGCACATGGTGGCCGACATCGTGCAGCTCGACGCCACCATAGACAAGTTCCTGGACTACGCCCGCCCCGACACAGTGGCGCTCACCCCCGTCAACCTGCATGGCGTGGTGTCCTCCTGCGTCTATGCGGTGCAGGACCACCGCGAGCTGCAAATCACCATGAGCGTGCCCGAGGACCTGATGGTGCTGGCCGACGAGGTGGAGCTGGCGCGCGTGATCAGCAACCTGCTGGAGAACGCGCGCCGCTACGGCAAGAACCCTGAGACCGGCATCACCACCGTGGACATTGCCGCCAAGGCACGCGAGAAATGGGTGCTGATCAAGCTGCGCGACCATGGCCCGGGCGCGCCACCGGAGCACCTGGCCAGCCTGACCAAACCGTTCTTCCGCGGCGATTCGGCGCGCACGGCCGCGGCTGGCGCAGGCCTGGGCCTGTCCATCGTGGACAAGACCGTGCAGCGCATGGCGGGCATCTTTGCGCTGGCCAATTCGGCCTCGGGCGGGCTCGTGGCCCATATCCAGCTGCAGCGCGCCAGCGACCTGCCCGAGGGCCAGGACCCGCAGAACCGCCTGCAGCGCCCGCAGGTCAAGCGCCACCTGCCGCCGACTGCGCGGCTGCCCAAGCGGCCGGTGTAGGGCGTTGGGCGCTCAGGGCTTGGTGCGGCGCAACAGCACGGCGGCGCGCGCCTCCATGGCCAGGCCCTGGCCCACGGGGCCCAGGCGCTCGGCGGTCTTGGCCTTCACGTTGACCTGGTCTAGCGTGATGCCCAAGGCGCTGGCGATGCGCTCACGCATGGCCGGCATATGGGCAGCCAGGCGCGGTGCCTGGGCCACCACGGTGCTGTCCACGTTGCCGATCTCGTAACCCTCAGCACGTACGCGCCTGACTGCCTCGGTCAGCAGCGCCACGGAATCGGCGCCCCTGAAACGCGCATCGTTGTCGGGAAAATGGCTGCCGATGTCGCCCAGCGCCGCCGCACCCAGCAGCGCATCGGTGATGGCGTGCAGCAGCACGTCGGCGTCCGAGTGGCCCAGCAGCCCCATGCTGTGGGGAATCTCCACGCCACCTATGACAAGGCGCCGCCCAGGCACCAGCGCATGCACGTCCCAGCCCTCGCCAATCCTGAAATCCATACGCATTGCCTTTGCCGCCGTCACGTTTTGGAAGAAAAGTAGGTCTTGACCGGCTCGCCGGCCGCCGCGCCGCGCGCACCGCCAAAGCGCTCCAGGGTGGCGCCATGCTGGCGCTGCGCCAGCACGGCCTCGGCCAGCGCGAAGTCATCGGGGTAGGTGACCTTGAAGTTCTGCGCGCCGCCCGGCACCAGGCGCGGGCGCAGGCCCATGGCCTCCATGGCGCTGGCCTCGTCGGTGGCGGCTGTGCCCACCTGCACAAGCGCCCGGCACAGCGGCCCGATGCGGAACATCTGCGGCGTCTGCGCCAGCCATTTGTCGCTGCGGTCCACGGTAGCGGCCACGCGCACGCCGCCGGGGCCGTCGGTGGCGGTCTTGAGCGTGTCGGCCAGCTTGTGCGCCAGCAGGCCGCCCACGCTGTCGTGCTGGCAGGCGTCAATCAGCGCGTCGATCTGCGCCGTGGTCACCAGACAGCGCGCGGCGTCATGCACCAGCACCCAGTCTTCATCCAGCGCGCCGCGCGCCTGCAGCGCCTTCAGGCCGCCCAGCACCGTGTCGGCCCGCGTGGAGCCACCGCAGGGCACGGCAAAGAAGGCAGGCTGCACCTGGCCATCAAAAAAAGTGTCGCTCGGCGCCACGGCCACCAGCGTGCCCGCCAGGCGTGCCACGCCGGCAAAGGCCGCCAGCGTGTGCAGCACCATGGGCTGTCCTGCTACCGGCTGGTACTGCTTGGGCAGCACGGTGCCGGTGCCCGGCTGCGCCCGCAGGGCGCGCGTGCCCGTGCCCGCGCAGGGCAGCAGGGCCCAGAAGCGCCCGGGCATGGGGCGGACAGGGTTGTAGGCGGGCAGCAGGTCGCTCATGGGTGGGCATTCTAGAATCGCCTGCTACCGCCCAAAGCCTACAAGCCTTCTGCAGCGCACCAGGCGACATCTCCCGCATGGATCTCCCCAAACTCTCCCCCGGAAAACGCTTCACCCTGCCCCGCCCCGTGGGCAGCAGCGACGCCCTGCTGCTGGCCCGCCTGGGTGAACGCGAGAAGGCCGCCGGCCGCGTCACGGCCATCGTGACCGCAGACGCTGCCGACGCGCAGCGCCTCATCGATGAGATGGCCTTCTTTGCCCCCGAGCTGCGCTGCGCGCTGTTCCCCGACTGGGAGACGCTGCCGTATGACAGCTTCTCCCCGCACCAGGACCTGATCAGCGAGCGCCTGGCGACGCTGTGGCGCATCTCCCAAGGCGAGGCCGACGTGGTGCTGGTGCCCGCCACCACGGCGCTGTACCGCCTGGCGCCGCCCGCCTTCATGGCGGGCTATACCTTTCACTTCAAGGTCAAGCAGAGGCTGGACGAGGCGAAACTGCGCGCCCAGCTCACGTTAGCCGGCTACCAGAACGTGTCGCAGGTGGTCGGCCATGGCGAATACGCGGTGCGCGGCGGGCTGATCGACCTGTTCCCCATGGGCTCGCCCCAGCCCTACCGCGTGGACCTGTTCGACGACGAGATCGACTCCATCCGCACCTTCGACCCCGACAGCCAGCGCAGCCTCTACCCCGTGCCCGAGGTGCGATTGCTGCCCGGGCGCGAGTTCCCGATGGACGAGGCGGCGCGGGCCAAGTTCCGCCAGCGCTGGCGCGAGTTGCTCGAGGGCGACCCCACGCGCAGCCGCATCTACAAGGACATGGGGCAGGCGATAGCCACCGCCGGCATCGAGTACTACCTGCCGCTGTTCTTCGACGACACCGCCACCGTGTTTGACTACCTGGGCGACGCGGCCACGGTGGTGCTGCACGGCGACCTGGAGGGCGCCTTCCAGCGCTTCTGGCAGGACACGCGCGAGCGCCACCGCCTGATTCAGGGCGACCCCGACCACCCCGTGCTGCCGCCCGAGGCGCTGTTCCTCTCGGCCGACCAGTTCTACGGCCAGGCCAAGCCGCATGCCCAGCTGTCGCTGCGCCCGGGCGTGGAGGATGTGGTTGACAACGCCGTGTTCCAGAAGTTGCCCGACCTGTCCGTGGTGCGCGGCGCGGACGACCCGCTCGCCAGGCTGCACACACATATCCGCACCACCGAGCAGTCCGGCCAACGCGTGCTGCTGCTGGCCGAGAGCGACGGCCGGCGCGAGAGCCTGCTGGACTTCTTGCGCGCCTCGGGCCTGAACCCGCCGGCCTTTGATTCGCTGGCCGAGTTCCAGTCCACGCCCGCCGAGCGCGTGGGCATTGCCACGGCGGCGCTGGCCACGGGCTTTGCCTGGATCGAGCAAGGCCTGGATCTCGTCACCGAGACCGAGCTGTTCGCCGCCGGCTCCACCACGCGCCGGCGCAAGAAGCAGGAGCAGGCCAGCGACGTCGAGGCGCTGATCAAGGATCTGTCCGAGCTCAAGGTGGGCGACCCCGTGGTGCACAGTCAGCATGGCATAGGGCGCTACCGCGGCCTCATCCATATGGACATGGGCCAGAAAAACCCCGACGGCAGCCCGGCCCTGCAGGAGTTTCTGCACCTGGAATATGCCGACAAGGCCGTGCTCTACGTGCCGGTGAGCCAGCTGCAGCTCATCGGCCGCTACACGGGCGTAAGCCCCGACGAGGCGCCGCTGCACAAGCTGGGCAGCGGCCAGTGGGAAAAGGCCAAGAGGAAGGCCGCCGAACAGGTGCGCGACGCGGCCGCCGAGCTGCTCAACATCTACGCCCGGCGCGCGGCGCGCCAGGGCCATGCCTTCCGCTACGCGCCGCAGGACTACGAGCAGTTCGCGAACGACTTCGGCTTCGAGGAAACAGCCGACCAGAATGCCGCCATCCACGCCGTGGTGCAGGACATGATCAGCCCGCGCCCCATGGATCGCCTGGTCTGCGGCGACGTGGGCTTCGGCAAGACCGAGGTCGCGCTGCGCGCCTGCTTTGTCGCCGTCACGGGCGGCAAGCAGGTGGCGTTTCTGGCGCCCACCACGCTGCTGGCCGAGCAGCACTACCGCACCCTCAGCGACCGCTTTGCCAAATGGCCCGTGAAGGTGGCCGAGGTCTCGCGCTTTCGCTCGGGCAAGGAGATCACCGCCGCCGTCAAAGGCATTGCCGACGGCACGGTGGACATCGTCGTCGGCACGCACAAGCTGCTCAGCGAATCGACGAAGTTCAAGAACCTGGGACTCTTGATCATCGACGAGGAACACCGCTTCGGCGTGCGCCACAAGGAGGCCATGAAGGCCATGCGTGCCGAGGTGGACGTGCTGACGCTGACGGCCACGCCCATCCCGCGCACCATGGGCATGGCGCTCGAAGGCTTGAGGGATTTATCGGTGATAGCGACCGCCCCGCAACGGCGTCTAGCTATCAAAACCTTTGTGCGCAACGAAGGCCAGGGCGTGATCCGCGAGGCCGTGCTGCGCGAGTTCAAGCGTGGTGGCCAGTGCTACTTCCTGCACAACGAGGTCGAGACCATAGAGAACCGGCGCCAGAAGCTCGAAGAAATCCTGCCCGAGGCGCGCATCGCCGTGGCCCACGGCCAGATGCCCGAGCGCGAGCTGGAAAAGGTCATGCGCGACTTCGTCGCCCAGCGCTACAACATCCTGCTGTGCTCGACCATCATCGAGACCGGCATCGACGTGCCCACGGCCAACACCATCCTCATCAGCCGCGCCGACAAGTTCGGCCTGGCCCAGCTGCACCAGCTGCGCGGCCGCGTGGGCCGCAGCCACCACCAGGCCTATGCCTACCTGATGGTGCCCGACATGGACGGCTTGACCAAGCAGGCCCAGCAGCGGCTGGACGCCATACAGCAGATGGAGGAACTGGGCAGCGGCTTCTACCTCGCCATGCACGACCTGGAAATCCGCGGCGCCGGCGAGGTGCTGGGCGAAAGCCAGAGCGGCAACATGCTGGAGGTGGGCTTTCAGCTCTACAACGAGATGCTGTCCGAGGCCGTGCGCTGTCTGAAGGCCGGCAAGGAGCCCGACCTGCTCGCCCCCATGCAGGCCGCCACCGACATCAACCTGCACGCCCCCGCGCTGCTGCCCGACGACTACTGCGGCGACGTGCACCTGCGCCTGTCGTTCTACAAAAAGCTGGCCACGGCGCGCACCAGCGACCAGATCGACGCGCTGCTCGAAGAGATCGTGGACCGCTTCGGCAAGCTGCCGGCCCAGGCCCAGACCCTCATCGACGTACACCGCCTGCGCGTGCTGTCCGCCCCCTACGGCGTGGTCAAGGTGGATGCGGCGCCGGGCGTCATCAGCATCAGCTTCAAGCCCCAGCCGCCGGTGGACCCGATGGCCATCATCCACCTGATCCAGAAGAACAAGCACATCAAGCTGGCCGGCAACGAAAAGCTGCGCATAGAGCGCGCGCTGCCCGAGCCGGCCGCACGCGCGCAGATGGTGCGCGACGTGCTGCGCAGCCTGGGCCAGCCCCTGGCTGCGACCGCGGCCGCAACCGCTTGAGGCTATGTTTTTGGAAGCTGCTATCGCTCTAATGGCAATGGCTGCAGCCCTTTTCTTGCAACCATGGCGGCTGCTGGCCAGCCAGCGCCCCCTGGTGCATGAGGCCCATGGCCGCGCATCGGCACTGTGGACGCCGCTGCTCGCCACCCTGGTCATCCTGCCCTGGGCCTGGGCCCTGCCCACGCTGCACCACATGCCGCTGCAGCTGCAGTGGTCGGGCGCCTGCCTGGTGCTCTTGACGCTGGGCTGGCCGCTGGCCGTGCCCGTGCTGCTGGCCGTGGGCGCCATCGCCGCGCTGGTCTCGCCCGGCCTGTCCTGGGCCGACGCGCTGGGCCTAGCCGTGTGGCAGGGCGTGGTGCCGGCCACGCTGGCGCTGCTGCCGGGCGTGCTGCTGCGCCGCCTGATTGGCAGGCACGCCCTGGACGGCGTGCGCCCCTTCGTCTACGTGCTGGGGCGGGCCTTCCTGGGCACGGCGCTGTGCATCTTCCTGGCTGGCACGCTGTCGCAATGGGCCGGCCATGCGCTGCCGGGTGTGGGCGATCAACTGTCGCTGGTGGCTCGCTGGCTCATGGCCTGGGGCGACGCCGTGGTCACGGGCATGCTGTGCGCCATCTTCGTGGCCTTCAAGCCCGAGTGGCTGGCGACCTGGTCGGACCAGATCTATCTGCCCAGGCCCTGAACGACAATCCCCCTATTTCTGCTCTCTGCTGTTGCCATGTCCCCCACCACCGAACTCGCCCCCGGCCTCGTCATCCAGGGCATCACGCCGCCGCTGGCGCTGAAAAATTACAAGCTCATTGCCTTCGACATGGACTCCACGCTGATCAACATCGAATGTGTGGACGAGATTGCCGACTTCGTCGGCTGCAAGGCTGAGGTGGCCGCCATTACCGAGGCCGCCATGCAAGGTGTCATCACCGACTTCAAGGACAGCCTGCGTCAGCGCGTGGCGCTGCTCAAGGGCGTGACCATGGCCGACCTGGAGCGCGTCTACAGCGAGCGCCTGCGCATCAACCCCGGCGCCGCCGAGCTGGTGCGCGCCTGCCGGGCGGCGGGGCTCAAGACGCTGCTGGTCTCGGGCGGCTTCACCTTCTTCGCGCACCGCGTGCGCGAGAAGCTGGGCATCGACTTCGTGCGCGCGAACGTGCTGGAAGTGCGCTCCAGCACCAACTGCGGCGAGTTGTCCGGGCGCCTGCTCGACCAGGCCTGGGGCGACATCTGCGACGGCGCGGAGAAGCGCCGCACCATGCTGGAGGTGGCGTCCCTCCTGGGCATAGAGCCCGAGCAGTGCATCGCCATGGGCGACGGTGCCAACGACCTGCCCATGATGCGCGCGGCCGGCCTGTCCGTGGCCTACCACGCCAAGCCCACGGTGCGTGCGCAGGCCCAGGTGGCCATCAACCAGGGCGGGCTGGACCGGTTGCTTGAAGTTCTGCGTTGAGCCATAAAAAACCACATCGTTATATCGATATGAATTTAATTACGTCGTAGCCCCTGGTACAAACCCGTAAACTACGCCGCATGCCGCGCCCACGCCGACCCGGTCTGGGCGCATTTTTTTGCCTCAGCCACGCTTGCATCCGATGCTCAAACACACCCTCTCCGCCCTGGCGATCGCCGCCCTGGCCTTTTCTGCACAGGCCGCCGACACGCTCAGGGTCGCGGCCACGGCCGTGCCGCACGCCGAGATCCTGAACTTCATCAAACCCCAGCTCAAGGCTCAGGGGCTGGATCTGCAGGTCAAGGAATTCAGCGACTACGTACAGCCCAACATGGCCGTGGAGGACAAGCAGTTGGACGCCAACTTCTTCCAGCACCAGCCTTACCTGGACAGCTTCAACAAGGACCGCAAGACCAGCCTCGTCGCCGTGCCCAATGGCAAGGTGCACGTCGAGCCCTTTGGCGCCTACTCCAGCAAGATCAAGAACACCAAGGACCTGAAGGACGGCGCGATCATCGCCATCCCCAACGACCCCTCCAACGGCGGCCGCGCCCTGATCCTGCTGGCCAAGCAGGGCCTGATCGAGCTGAAGGACCCCAAGAGCCTGACGCCCACGCCGCTGGACGTGGTGAAGAATCCGAAGAAGCTCAAGTTCAAGGAGTTGGAGGCGCCCCTGCTGCCGCGCGCCCTGGCCGACGTGGATCTGGCGCTGATCAACACCAACTACGCCATCGAGGCCAAGCTCAACCCCACCAAGGACGCGCTGTTCATCGAAGGCGCGGACTCGCCCTACACCAACATCGTGGCCGCCCGCGCCGACCGTGCCAATGGCGCCGACATCGCCAAGCTGATGAAGGCCCTGCATACGCCCGAGGTGAAGAAATTCATCCAGGACAAGTACAAGGGCGCCGTGGTGCCGGCGTTCTGATTCAGCGAAGAACCTCCGGGCGCTGATCAGGAGGCGTGTAGTCGATGGTGACGAAGCCGCCACCCTGGAATCTCTGTGCCACGGGGTCGAGCGGATTCGGCTGTGCCAGCACCTCGGCAGCCCAGTCCTCGGCGCTCTGCTGCGGGCGGTAGCCTATCGCGTTCCCTTCGGAGAGATCGTAGTAGGCACGGCGGTTGTCCGAAATGCCCCAAACCGCGGCGTAGCCGACGTTCGGGGCCTCAATGCAACGCTGTACCAATTGCAGCAGGTCGTCGGTACCCATCCAGGTGCTGAGGTGGCGCTCGTTCTCCGGCGGCTTGCCCATGGTCGTGCCGATGCGCAGCGATATGCCCTCGATGCCGTGCTTGTCCCAGTACATGCGGGCCAACGCCTCGCCCCACACCTTGGACAGGCCATAAAAGCCGTCGGGGCGGTAGGCCGCGTCGAGCCTCAGCCTCTGACCGACCGGGTGCATGCCGAACGCGTGATTCGAACTCGCAAAGACGACACGCCGCACCTTGTGCCGGCGCGCGCCCTCGTAGACCTCGTAGAGCGCCCGCAGGTTGTTCTCAATGATTTCCGGCAGGGGCTTCTCGACACTGGTGCCGGCCATGTGGATCAACACGTCGATGCCATCGAGCAGCCGATCGACCACCGTCGCGTCGCGCAGGTCGCCATGCATCACGTCCTCGCCATCGAACATCGGCGTCAATGGACGCGATCCGCCTGCGGCGCGCAAGTCGATCCCGCGTTCGCGCAAGCCCTTGCGCAGGATGCTGCCGACAATGCCGCCGGCGCCACTCAATGCAACTTTGGTCACTTCAATCTCCTGGTGGGTTCAGCCCCGATAGCGTGCTACCGGCGTTCCGGCGACATCGAGCGCAATCTCGAACACCGCGCCCGCATGTGGTGTCGCGTGCAATTGCTCGGGTGAAAAACCTTCGCGCAGCGACGTCACATACAGCATCTTCAAGTCCGTTCCGCCAAAGCAGGGCATGGTCGGATGGGTGACCGGTAGTTCAATCCACGCGATCAACTCGCCCGCGGGACTGAAGCGGTTGATGCGTCCCGCAGAGACGCCACAGCTCCAATAGCAGCCCTCGGCATCGACCGCCGCACCATCGGGCCGCCCCCACTCGGGCCGATAGGTGATGAAGTCCATGCGCGGCCCGATGGCCCCGCCGGCGGTGTCGTGCGCATAGCGCCAAACACGACCGCCGCGCGAGTCGGAGTGGTAGAGGGTCTTGCCATCCGGACTCCACGCCAGCCCATTCGACACCTTGAAACCGCTGGCCATGGTCGCCACGCGATGGTCAGCACCAAGCCGGTACAGGCTGCCCACGGGCTCCTTCTCGGGTCGGTCGTCCATCGTGCCGGCCCAGAAGCTGCCGTCGGGTGCGGCCTTGCCGTCATTGAGCCGGTTCGTCGGACGATCCGGTTCGGGGTGAACGAGCAGCGTCAGCGTCTCGCCCACCGGGTCGAACAGATGAAAGCCCGTGCGCAGCGCCACGACCAGCCCGCCGGCCTCGCGCAGGCCTATGCTGCCCACGGCCGCCGGCATGCGCCAGACCTGTTGCGCATTGCTGGCGGGATGCCAGCGGTGGATGGCGGGCGCCAGAATGTCCACCCAATACAGCGCCTGCTCATGCGCCGACCACACAGGCGACTCACCCACGATGTTTGCGCAATCGACGGCGCAGCGAATGGGCACCTCAAGCTTTTTGGCCATGACCACCCCGTACAGTCAACCGCCGTAGCCCATGAAGAGGCGCGGCAGGGTCAGCGAGAACGCCGGCACATAGGTGACAAGCATGAGGGCTGCGATCAATGCGCCATAGAACGGGAGGATGGTCCGCATCACCTGTCCAACCGAGACGCCTCCAATCGCGCAACCGACGAACTGCACCGTCCCGACCGGGGGCGTGTTCAGCCCCAGCGCGCAATTGATGAGCATCAGCATGCCGAACTGCACCGGGTCCATGCCGAACTTCATCGCAATCGGCAGGAAGATCGGCGTCGCGATCAGGATCGTTGCCGCCATGTCCATGAACGTGCCGAGGACGAAGAGGATCACGTTGATCAACAGATACACCACCCAAGGCGACGAGGACACGCTGCCGATGAGTTCACCCATGAAGTCGGCAACCTCGTACAGGCCCATCAGGTACTGGAACATCGCCGACACGCCGATCAACAACAGCACGACGCCGGTCGTCTTCACAGCCTTTGCGGCAGCGAGCATGAAATTGTGGATCGTCATCGTGCGGTACACGAAGAAGGTCAACAAGATGGTATAGACCACCGCGACGGATGCCGCCTCCGTGGCCGTGAACACACCCGAGAGGATGCCGGCGAGGATGATGACGACGATCAACAAGCCGGGGACCGCGGCCGCACTCGCACGCAGCACACCGCCCCAGCCCGGGAATATGCCGGCCGGGTAGCCGCGTTTGACCGCGACCAGATAGGCCGCTACCAGCATGCAGACCATCAGCACCACGGCCGGCAGCAGGCCCGCCGCGATCAGCGCCCCCACCGAGACCGACCCCCCCGCCGCCAGCGCGTAGATGATCATGTTGTGGCTGGTCGGCATCAGCGCGCCTATCAGTGCGGCGTGGGTGGTGACGTTGACCGCGTAGTCGGCGTGATAGCCCTCCTTCTTCATCATCGGGATCATCACCGCACCCATGGCCGACACATCGGCCACCGCCGAGCCGCAGACGCCACCGAACATGGTGCAGGCCACGACGTTGGCCATGCCCAGGCCGCCGCGCACATGGCCGATGGTCGCCTGTGCCAGGCGCACGATCTTGTCGGCGACGCCGCCATGCAGCATCAGCTCGCCGCTGAAGACGAAGAACGGGATTGCGAGGAACGAGAACACGTTCATCCCGGACATCATCTGCTGGAAGATCACGCCCGTGGGCAAGCCCTCGTAGAGGATGGTGCAGATGGACGACATGCCGATCGCGAACGCGACCGGCACCCCGAGCACGAGGAAGCCGAAGAAGCTGACGCAAAGAATGATCAATGCCATGATGGGACAACCTCCGTGCCGTCGAGCAAGGCGATGACGTGTTCGATGGAGAACAGGATGACGAGTACGCCAGAGGCCACCAGGGGCACGTAGCGGACGAGCTCAGGCAGACCAAGGTTCGGAATCTTGTAGGTGGAGACCGAAAGACCGAGGACTATCCCGTTGTAGATCATGTAGCCGCCGAACACGATCACGATGACGTGTATCACGAGCTCGATGCGGTTGCGCACGCGCTCTGGCAGCAGCACAAGCAGTGATTCCAGGCCGATATGACCCGCATCGCGCACGCCCACCGCGGCGCCCAGCAGAGTGACGTACAGCACCAGTACCAACGCCAGATTTTCGGCCCAGGTCGGAGAATTGTTCAGCACATAGCGGCCGAACACCTGGTAGAAAACGATGACGACGATCACCAGCAATCCGGCAACGGACAGCTTCATGCACCACCGTGCAAGCGGTGCGTTGATCCGTGTCAGCAGCCCGGACGCGTCGGGCTCATGCGGCTCCTGCAAATGCAGTTCGGGGGCAAGCTCTGCTTCCTTCATGGTGTCTCCTTAAGGGGGACGGTGACTGGCGTTCTGCCCTGCCGCAGTCCACCCGGCCGCAGGGCCGGGCAGCGCTGCCGGCGGCCAGATGGTGTGGCTACTTCGCGTCGCGGATCCGCTTGATGAGATCCTGAAGCTTCGGCGTATTCGCGAACTTGGCGTAAACCGGAGCCATGGCGTCCACAAAGGGCTTCTTGTCGGTGATTGCAATCACCTGCGCGCCACCGGCCTCGACAATCTTGCGCGACTTGACCTCGCGCTCGTCCCACAGCTTGCGCATGTATGGCACGGACTCTTTCGCAGTCTTGCGGATCAGCGCCTGGTCGTCCTTTGAAAGGTTGTCCCAGACCTTCTTTGAGAACACCAGCACCTCGGGCACCATCGAATGCTCGGTCAGGTTGTAGTACTTGGCCGCTTCGAAGTGGCGCGACGACTCGTAGGAGGGCCAGTTGTTCTCGGCGCCGTCAACGATGCCGGTCTTCAGCGCCGTATAGACCTCGCCATAGGGCATGGGCGTCGGATTCGCGCCCAGCGCCTCGATCATCGACACATAGAGATCGGACTGCTGGACGCGGATCTTCATGTGCTTGAGGTCGGCCAACGACTTGACCGGCTTCTTCACCGTGTAAATGGAGCGCGCACCGCTGTCGTAGAACGCGAGGCCAACCATGCCTTGCGACTCCATCGCGGCCAGCACCTCGTCGCCGATCGGGCCATCGAGCACATGGCGCATGTGTTCGGTAGACCGAAAGACGAACGGCATGGACACCGCAAGCGTCTCTGGAACGATGTTGTTCAACACGGCGGCGTTAATGCGCATCATGTCGAGCCCGCCGATCTTCAACTGCTCAATCGTGTCACGCTCAGAACCCAACGCCCCCGAGGCGAACACCTTGACGCCCATCTTGCCCTTGGACTGCTCCTTGAGCGCTTTCGCCATTTCGCGCACCGCCTCTACGGTGGGATAGTCGGCAGGTTGATTGTCGGCCGAGCGGAAGTCACGGGCCAGTACCGGCTGGGTGATGACAAGGCCGATCGCCGCGCCGATGGCGAGCAGACCTTTGCGCAGGGGATAGAACATGATTCTCCTTAGATAATTTGGGCTGGAGCCCGCGCTAGGTTAATACCCCGGGGCACCTTTCGTCAAACATAGTACGATGTCTGACAACATAATTATTGATCTACGGGTTGTAAAACAACTTCAGGGGAAACACCTAGTTTCTGCAGCAAATAACTGCTCGGTTTCCCACGCTGTCGGCGCTACGTTGAAGCACGCATTTGCGACGAATATCCCGGCCCACGCGACGCCCCCCGGAAAAAGGCAAACTCCTCACCTATCCGACGCTTTCTGCCCGCGGCGGACCCAGTCCACAATTCGGTGAATAGAGGCAAGGCATGCACACCGTAGAACTGCACATTGGTGAAATGCGCCTGGCGCTGCGGCCCGATTTGGGTGGCTGCATTGCGGGGCTATGGCGCCATGGCCTGCCCGTGTTGCGTTCGACCGAGCCTGCGGCTTTGTCCGGCCCGCGTGCGTCGGCCTCATTCCCGCTGCTGCCCTACTCCAATCGCCTGGGCCTGCGCCGCTTTCACTGGCGCGGCGCCGAATACACGACCGCGCCCAACTTCGAGGGCAGCCCGCATTCTCTGCACGGCGTGGGCTGGCTGCATGCATGGCAGGTCGATGCGCAGGATGGACAGTCGGCCCTCTTGAGCTACCACCACCGGCCAGACGCGCACTGGCCCTTTGCCTTCGTAGCCCGCCAGCACATCGCGCTCGGCGCAAGCGGCCTGCACATGCACCTGGCACTCACCAACACCGATGCGCGCGAACAGCCGGTGGGACTGGGCTGGCACCCCTACTTCCCGCGCCGCGCGTGCAGCCGGCTGCAGATGGCGGTGAACGCGCGCTGGGACAGCGATGCGCAGCAACTTCCCACGCATTCAGTACCCCAGGCTGGGTTGGATGCACCCATCGAAACGCTGGCCTACGACCATTGCTTCACCGGCTGGAGTGGCACGGCCATCATCACGGACGAATGCCTTGAGCTGCATCTCGGCTCGACGCTGCGCTATGCGGTCGTATTCACGCCCACCGGCCGGGACTATTTCTGCGTGGAACCCGTGAGCCACGCCAACGACGCCATCCACTTCGACGAGCCCACCGCCCATGGGCTGCTGGCGCTGCATCCGGGCGCGACGGCCGAGGCCACGATGGCGCTGCAGGTCCAGCCCCGCTGAACCCCGACATGCCAATGGCATTCAGGCCGGCGGCGCAGGTACGCTGTGCAGAAGCACCGGAAGCTCGCCGTCGCCGCTGACGGTCTCCAGCTGCACGCCAAAGCCCCACAGGCGGGCCACATGTTTCAGCACCTCCAGCGCGTCGTCGGCCAGCGGCCGGCCCTGGTACTGGGTGTGGCGCAGGGTCAGGCACCGGTCGCCGCGCAGGTTCACGTTCCAGACCTGGATGTTGGGCTCGCGCACGCCCAGGTCGTACTGCTGCGACAGGGTCTGGCGCAGCTGGCGGTAGCCGTCTTCGTCGTGGATGGCGTTGACCAGCAGCTCGCGCTCGCGCACATCGTCGTGTATGGAGAACAGGCGCATGTCGCGCATCAGATGCGGGCTCAGGAACTGGCCCACGAAGCTTTCGTCCTTGAAGTTCTGCATGGCATGGTGCAGCGCCGGCAGCCAGGGCGAGCCGGCCATGTCGGGGAACCAGTGCCGGTCCTCCTCGGTGGGCTCCTGGCAGATGCGCCGGATGTCGCGGTACATGGCGAAACCCAGCGCATAGGGGTTGATGCCGCTGTAGGCACGGTGCCCGGCGGGCGGCTGGTAGATGACGTTGGTGTGCGAGGACAGCCATTCGATCATCACGCCATCGGTCAGCCAGCCCTCGTCGTACAAGGTGTTGAGCAGGGTGTAGTGCCAGAAGGTGGCCCAGCCCTCGTTCATCACCTGGGTCTGGCGCTGGGGGTAGAAGTACTGCGCGATCTTGCGCACGATGCGCACGATCTCTCGCTGCCAGGGCTCCAGCAGCGGGGCGTTCTTTTCGATGAAGTAGAGGATGTTTTCCTCGGGCTCCTTCGGAAAGCGCTCGCTGCCCTGCGCCGCGCTGTCCTTGCCCGGGCGCGCCGGCAGGGTGCGCCACAACACGTTGACCTGCTGCTGGGCGTAGGCCTCGCGCTGCTCACGCTCGGCGCGCTCGCGCGCCAGGCTTTTCTTGGACGGACGGTGGTAGCGGTCCACGCCCAGGTTGGTCAGCGCGTGGCAGGAGTCGAGCCACTGTTCCACGGTGTCGAGCCCATAGCGCTCCTCGCATTGGGCGATGAAGTCGCGCGCGTAGACCAGGTAGTCGATGATGCTGCCCGCATCCGTCCACATCCCGAACAGGTAGTTGCCCTTGAAGAAGCTGTTGTGCCCATAGGCGGCGTGGGCGATGACCAGCGCCTGCATGGCGGTGGTGTTCTCCTCCATCAGGTAGCTGATGCAGGGGTTGGCGTTGATGACGATCTCATAGGCCAGGCCCATGTGGCCGCGCCGGTAGCGCCGCTCGGTCGCCAGGTACTCCTTGCCGAAGCTCCAGTGGCGGTAGCCCACGGGCATGCCCACGCTGGCGTAGGCGTCCATCATCTGCTCGGCCGAGATGACTTCGAGCTGGTTGGGATAGGTGTCCAGGCCATAGCGCTCGGCCGTGGCGGCGATGACGGCGTGGTAGCGCTCTATGAGGTCGAAGGTCCAGTCGCTGGGGTCGGGCAAGGGGTGCGTGGGGCGCTTGCCCGCGGGCAAGAGCGTGCTCGGCACGCCGCGCGCCTGGCGCTCGCCAGCGACGGCCTGTTTCCAGGAATGGTGGCCCGCACGGCGTGCCAGCGCGGGGTATTGCGAGAGGTTCATGCCGCGGCCCCCTCTTTCTTGAACAGGTCGCGAAACACGGGGTAGATGTCGCCCGCCGCCGCGACCTTGCGCATGGCGAAGTGCGGGAACAGCGGCGGCAGCTGGCTGTATTCCTGCCACAGACTCTGCTCCTCCTGCGCCACCTGCACATAGGCGAAGTAACGCACCTGGGGCAGGATTTTGTCGGCCAGCAGGTTGCGGCAGTTGCCGCCGTCATCATGAAAGTTGTCGCCGTCGCTGGCCTGGGCCACGTAGATGTTCCAGTCGCCCACGGGGTAGCGCGCACGCATGATCTGGTCGAGCAGCACCAGGGCGCTGCTGACCACGGTGCCGCCGCTCTCGGTGGAGTGGAAGAACTCGTCCTCGCTGACCTCGGCGGCCTGGGTATGGTGGCGTATGAAGACGATGTCGATCTTCTCGTAATGCCGCGTCAGGAACAGGTACAGCAGGATGAAGAAGCGCTTGGCCAGGTCCTTGCGCTCCTGGTCCATGGAGCCGGAAACATCCATCACGCAGAACATCACGGCCTGGCTGCTGGGCACAGGCACCTTGGTGCGGTTGCGAAAGCGCAGGTCTATGGGGTCAAGGAAGGCAACCTTGTCCACACGCGCCTTCAGGGCGTCGATGCGCCGCTGCAGCTCGGCCACGGCCTCGCTGGTGCCGTCGTCCTGCGCCAGCAGCGCGTCCAGCTCCTTTTGCAACGTCTGCAGCTCGCGCTGGGGCGACTTGGTCAGGGCAATGCGCCGGCCCAGTGCGCCACGCATGGTGCGCAGCACCGCCAGGTTGTGCGGCGTGCCGTCGTGGCTATAGCCGGCGCGGCGCGTCTTGTACTGCGGGGATTCGCCCAGGTGAGTGCGCAGCATGCGCGGCAGGGCCAGGTCCTCGAAGAAGAGCTGCATGAACTCTTCGCGGGTCAAGGTGAAGGTGAAGTCGTCCTCGCCCTCGCCGCTGTCACTGGCCTGCGAGCCGCCACCGCCCCCGCCGCCCTGGGGCCTGGCGATGCGGTCGCCGCGCACATGGTCCTTGTTGCCTGCGTGCACGGTGTCGCGTACGCCGCCCTGGCCATGGTGGAACACCGGCTCGCTGATGTCCTTGCGCGGAATGGTGATGTTCTCGGCCTGCTCGATGTGGCGTATGTCGCGCTGGTCCACGGCGCGGCGCACGGCCTCGGCAATCTGCTGCTTGTAGCGACGGATGAAACGCTCGCGGTTGCCCACCGACTTGTTCTTGCCGGAGAGCCTGCGGTCGATGATGTGCAAGGCCATCTGTGCTCCCTGGAAGGGGTTGAGCATCTCGTTAAAAAACGGCTCCAGCGCTTTACCATCAAGCGCAAGCAGCTTCTATTTTTATAGTAATCAACTGCTCTTGCGCACGCGCAGGTACCACTCGCACAAGAGGCGCACCTGCTTGGAGGTGTAGCCCTTGGCCACCATGCGGGTGACAAAGTCCTCGTGCTTGCGCGCGTCCTCGGCGCTGGCCTTGGCGTTGAAGCTGATGACGGGCAGCAGCTCCTCGGTGTTGGAGAACATCTTCTTCTCGATCACCAGGCGCAGCTTCTCGTAGCTGGTCCAGCTCGGGTTCTTGCCCTGGTTGTTGGCGCGCGCGCGCAGCACGAAGTTGACGATCTCGTTGCGGAAGTCCTTGGGGTTGGCGATGCCGGCGGGCTTCTCTATCTTCTCCAGCTCTGCGTTCAGCGCGTTGCGATCGAACACCTCGCCGGTGTCGGTGTCGCGGTACTCGCTGTCCTGTATCCAGTAGTCGGCATAGGTCACGTAGCGGTCGAAGATGTTCTGGCCGTACTCGCTGTAGCTCTCCAGGTAGGCGGTCTGTATCTCCTTGCCGATGAACTCGGCGTAGCGCGGCGACAGGTATTCCTTGATGTAGCCGGTGTACTTGGTCTCCAGCTCGGCGGGAAACTGTTCGCGCTCTATCTGGCGCTCCAGCACATACATCAGGTGCACGGGATTGGCAGCCACCTCGGTGCTGTCGTAGTTGAAGACCTTGGACAGGATCTTGAACGCAAAGCGCGTGGAGATGCCGCTCATGCCCTCGTCCACGCCGGCGTAGTCACGGTACTCCTGGTAGCTCTTGGCGCGCGGATCCGTGTCCTTGAGGCTCTCGCCGTCGTACACCTGCAGCTTGCTGAAGATGCTGGAGTTCTCGGGCTCCTTCAGGCGCGTGAGCACCGCGAACTGGGCCATCATCTTCAGCGTGCCGGGGGCGCACACGGCCTGGGCCAGCGACGATTCGCGAACCAACTTCTCGTAGATCTTGATCTCCTCGGACACACGCAGGCAGTACGGCACCTTGACGATGTAGATGCGGTCCAGGAAGGCCTCGTTGTTGCGGTTGTTGCGAAACGCCTTCCACTCGCTCTCGTTGCTGTGCGCCAGCACGATGCCATCGAACGGTATGGCGCCAAAGCCCTCGGTGCCCTTGTAGTTGCCCTCCTGCGTGGCTGTGAGCAGCGGGTGCAGCACCTTGATGGGCGCCTTGAACATCTCGACGAACTCCAGCAGCCCCTGGTTGGCCAGGCACAGGCCGCCCGAGTAGCTGTAGGCGTCGGTGTCGTCCTGGGCGTAGTTCTCCAGTTTGCGGATGTCCACCTTGCCCACCAGGCTGGAAATATCCTGGTTGTTCTCGTCGCCCGGCTCGGTCTTGGCGATGGCGATCTGCTTCAAGATGCTGGGATAGCGCTTGACGACACGGAACTGCCGGATGTCGCCACCATATTCCTCCAGGCGCTTGACGGCCCAGGGCGAGAGCACATGCTGCAGGTACCGCCTGGGAATGCCGAACTGCTCCTCCAGCACCGGGCCGTCCTCGGCCACGTCGAACAGGCCCAACGGCGACTCGTTCACCGGCGAGCCCTTGAGCGTGTAGAACGGTACCTTCTGCATCAGGTACTTGAGGCGCTCGGCGATCGAGCTCTTGCCGCCGCCCACCGGGCCCAGCAGGTACAGGATCTGCTTGCGCTCCTCCAGCCCCTGCGCCGCGTGGCGGAAGAAGCTCACCACCTGGTCGATCGCGTCCTCCATGCCGTAGAACTCGGAGAACGCGGGGTAGCGGCGGATCACCTTGTTGGCAAACAGGCGCGACAGGTGCGGTTCAGTGCGCGTGTCCACCATCTCAGGCTCGCCTATGGCCATGAGCATGCGTTGGGCGGCACTGCCATAGGCCATGGGGTCGCGCTGGCACAGGGCGAGGTATTCGTCGATCGACATCTCCTCCTCGCGCAAGCGCACGTATCGCGCGGCATAGTTGCTGATGGCATCCATAAGGGCCTCCTGTGACGGCACCCCACGACGGGCAATGCCGCAAAGTTGCGGGACATCCACGACCGTACGAGCTCGTTGTAGCACCTTGCCCTGGCTTTGAACAGGTGCATAAATCCGACAGCGATCCACAATTCAAGTGATCACAATCTCCGGGGTCAGGTTCCCTGCCACAGCCACCACGCCAGCGCCAGCATCATGGCGCCCGTCAGAGCATCGAGCGCGCGCCAGGCGCGCCGATCGGCAAACAGGCCCCGCAGGCGCCGACCGGCCCAGGCCAGCAGCACGAACCAGGTCAGGCTGGCGCTGGCCGCACCCAGCACAAAGACCCACCTGAGGGCGCCCTCGTGGCGCGCGCCAATCGAACCGATCAGCAGCACCGTGTCCAGATACACATGGGGGTTGAGCAAGGTCATCACCGCCAGGCCGCTGACCACACCCAGCACTCCGCGGGCCACACGCTCGCCGCCGGTGTGCACGCCGGCAGGCCCCGCAAACAACGCACGGTGCCAGGCAAACAGGCCATAGGCCACCAGGAACAGCACGCCGCCGAGCCGCAGCCAATGCGCCAGAGCGGGCGAGCTGCCCAGCAGCTGCGCCATGCCGGCCACACCCAGCGCCACCAGCAGGGCGTCACTGAGCACGCACCAGGCCACGCAGGCATGTACATGCTCGCCCCGTACCGCCTGGCGCAATACATAGAGGTTCTGCGCTCCGATGGAGGCGATCAGCGACAGGCACAGGGTAAAGCCCGTGATCCACGAGGACGATGCGACTGCGGTATTCATCATGGCACTGATGCTAGGTTCGCCAGAAGTTTACGTATACTTAATATTCATTAACTATATTTAGCAAATCTGAATGCTGGACTACGCCGCTCTTGAAGCCCTGGCCGCCGTGCTTCGCGAAGGCGGTTTCGAGCGCGCGGCGCGACGCCTGCATGTCACGCCATCGGCCGTTTCGCAGCGCGTCAAGCAGCTGGAGGAGCGGCTGGGCCAGGTGCTGGTGCAGCGCGGCAGCCCTTGCACCGGAACTGAGGCCGGTCAGCGCCTCTGCCTACATCTCGAACAGGTGGCGCTGCTGGAGCAGCAGCTGCGCCGCAGCCACCCCGGCCTGGTGGCGCTAGCGCCCATCCCTACGCTCAGGCTGGCGGTGAACGCCGATTCGCTGTCCACCTGGTTCATGGATGCCATGGCGGCCTTCACCGCCGGCGGCCCGGAACTTCTGGAGCTGCGCGTGGACGACCAGGAGCACACCGGCGAGCATCTGCGCCAGGGTGACGTGATAGCCGCCGTTACGGCCAGCGCTGCCAGCATTGCCGGCTGCAACAGCTGGCCGCTGGGCAGCATGCGCTATGTGGCCGCCGCCAGCCCGGATTTCGTGGCGCGGTATTTCGCCGATGGCGTGACGGCTGCCGCCCTGGCATGCGCGCCCATGATGGCCTACGACCGCAAGGATCGCCTGCAGGAGCAGTGGCTACAGGCCCAGGGCCTGGCCTCGCGCGCGCACGGGCCGCAGCATTTTTTGCCGTCCAACCAGGGCTATGTGCGCGCCTGCGAGGTGGGCATGGGCTGGGGCATGCACCCCCTGGCGCTGATACGGCCCCAGTTGCTGGAGGGCAGCCTGGTGGAGCTGCTGCCGGGCACGGCGCTGGACATGCCTTTGTACTGGGCGCACCCGCGCAGCGCACAGGTGACGCTAGAGCGCCTCACGCGCTGCGTGATGGCCGCCGCGCGCCAGTGGCTGGCACCCGCCCCTACTATGTAAACGATAGCAGCAGACGATTGACCTATAGCCCCACGGCCAATTTCAATCAAAAACTACGCAGGGTCTGCGGCAAACCAGGCACCCAGCGCATCGGCTGGGGTGAAATTTTTGTGCCTGGCTTGCCCGCGGGCAGCGGCGCCACCAGGTCGGCCACACTCAGGCCGTCGAGCACGTCCAGATAGGCGCGCGTGGCGTCCGACAGCACGCCCTGCAGCCGGCAATGACTGCTCATGCGGCATTGGCTCAGCTCGGCGTTGAAGCACTCGACCATGTCGAAGTCGGTCTCGGTCATGCGCACGATGGCACCCAGGTTGATCTCGCTGGCGGGCTTCATCAGCCGCATGCCGCCGCCGCGTCCGCGCGTGGTATCGAGCAGGCCCTGGGCGGCCAGCTGCTGGACGATCTTCGTCAGATGGCTGCGCGAAATGCCATGTGCCTCGGCCACCTCGCTGATGGTCACGGGCTGCTCGCGATCCTGGCAGGCGGCGCAGTACATCAGCACGCGCAGCGCGTAATCGGTCCACTGGGTCAGTCGCATGGTATTGGCGCAATAGGTGCAAAAGATTCACACACCATGGATTTTAGGAAATAAAATATGCACACCAGATGAATCTTTAACACCCCACTCCCATGAACGCCATTGCCACTTCTTCCTCCATCGACTCCAGCCAGGCCATAGGCCAGATTGCGGTGCAGCTGCCCGGCGCCACTGCCGTGTTCCGTCGCCTGAAACTGGACTTCTGCTGCGGCGGCCAGATCAGCCTGCGCCAGGCCGCTGGTGACAAGGGCCTGGATCTGCAGGCCGTGGTCGATGAGCTGTCGGCCCTGCAGCGCCCCAATGAACTGCCCGACACGGGCACGCCCGCCGAGCTGGTCGACCACATCATCGCCCGCTACCACGACGTGCACCGTGCCCAGCTGCCCGAGCTGGTTCGCATGGCGCGCCGCGTCGAGGCCGTGCACCGCGACAACCCCAACACCCCGCATGGCCTGGCCGACGCGCTCGAAGCCATGGAGCAGGAGTTGACCACACACATGCACAAGGAAGAGGCCGTGCTGTTCCCCATGCTGCGCGCCGGCGGAAACAGCTTCGTGAGCCAACCCATCGCCATGATGCGCCACGAGCACACCGACCATGGCCAGGCGCTGGAGCACATTGCCCACCTGACCAACGACATCACCCCGCCGATGGGCGCCTGCAACACCTGGCGCGCGCTGTACTCGGGCCTGGCCCAGCTCCATGACGACCTGATCAACCACATCCACCTGGAAAACAACGTGCTGTTCCCGCAGTTCGAGGCTGCCAAGGAGCAAGGCGGCTGCGGCTCCTCGGGCTGCGGCTGCAGCTAAACGTGGATCAGATCAGCACCAAGCGCCCGCTGGACGTGGCGGGCATCACCGCCCTGGTACACGGCTTCTATGCCGAGGTGCGCGCAGACGCACAGCTCGGCCCCCTGTTCGACCGCGCCATAGAGCCGCACTGGGACGCGCACCTGGCGCGCATGGTGGACTTCTGGAGCACCGTGATGCTGGGCGCGCGCTCAGAGCGTGCTCAAGGCCTTTTCATGGTGCCCGCAAGGCAGAAAAAGGCCGCAATCTAGGCGCGCGCCGCAGGCCATGCTGGTGGCCTGGGCAAGGTGCGCAACGACGAGTGCGGCCTTTTGCTGCCTTGCCCGACGGGTTGTCCCGAAAAGGCAGCGCCTGTCGCGTTGCAAATCCTCGCCGGGCCACCAGCCCGGCTGCGGTTTGCGCCTTGCATTCACTGTCTTTTCGGGGCAACGGGCACCATGAAAAGGCCTTGAGCACGCTCTAAGGGCGACGTGTTCGGCAAGCACATGGCCGTCGAGGGCGTGGCACCTGAGCATTTCGCCATCTGGCTGCGCCTGTGGGGCCGGCAGACCGACGCACTGTTCGAGCCCGAGGTGGCGCGCGAGCTGCAGCAGGCCGCCCAGGGCATTGCGCGCAACCTGTTTCGCGGCTACTTCGGCTGACGCTGGTGCCGTAGCGGCGCGAGCAGCTCGTGCAGGCCGTTGTGGTCGATCTCGTACATCAGCGCCAGCAGTTGCCCGATCTCGCCGCGCGGAAAGCCCTCGCGCGCAAACCATTGCAGGTAGTTGCCCGGCAGGTCGGCAATCACCGTGCCGCGGTGCTTGCCAAACGGCATCTCGCGTGTGAGCAGCTGCTGCAGGCGCTCGACGCTACAACCAGCGATCTCCATCACAACCCGCCATAGCGAAAGCTGATGCCCGTGAGCACGAAACCCACCGACAGCAGCGTGACGGCCGCCACATGCCAGGCCATCAGCGGCAGCGTTGCCGCGCTCAGGCGCGGGATCACGCGCAGGCGCGCATGCGCTGCCACCAGCGCGGTGCTGCCCAACAGCGCCAGCTTGAGGGCCACGGCACGCTCCAGCCCCGTGTCGGGGCTGAACCAATGGCCCCAGTCGGGTACGAGCTGCAGCGCCATCCACAGGCCCGATGCCACCTGGAAGGCCAGCGCCGGCATGCCGAGCTTTTCATAGCCCTGCTCGAAGTCCAGCAGCCGCTGCGGATTGCGCTCGCGCAGCGCCCGCGGCAGCACCGTCAGCGCCAGCACCAGGTGGCCGCCGGTCCAGATGGTGGCGGCCAGCACATGCAGCGAAAAAATATAGGGGTACATGCTCAAGCCCTGCGCGCCGAAAGCGGATAAGCCGGGTCGGTAAAGCCGGGCGTGGACGGGTGGCCCGGCGCGACCAGGCTGTCGACGAGCGCCTCGTCCTCGGGCGTGACCGCGTAGTCGAGCGCCGGCAGGTAGTCCTGCCACTGCGCCAGCGTGCGCGGGCCGGCGATCACGCTGCTCACGCCGCGGTGCGCCAGCACCCAGGCGGTGGCGAACTGCGCCAGCGTCACCCCGCGCTGCTCGGCATGCTGCTTGAGCGTCTGCGCGATCGCGAGCGACTCCGCGCGGAACTCGGTCTGCCCCATGCGCCGGTCGCCGCGCCCGGCGCGCGTGCCGGCCTCGGGCGCCTGGCCGGGCAGGTATTTGCCGGTGAGCACGCCGCGCGCCACGGGGCTGTAGGGCGTCACGCCCAGGCCGTATTGCCGGCAGGCCGGCAGTATCTCGACCTCGGGCATGCGGTTGAGCAGGTTGTAGTAGGGCTGGCACACCACCGGGCCGGGCATGCCGATGCGGCGCGCGCCATGCACCAGCTCGGCAATGCGCCAGGCGCGGAAGTTGGACAGGCCCCAGTAGCGGATCTTGCCGGCGCGCAGCAGCGCATCGATGGCATGGAGCGGCTCCTCCAGGTCCATGCCCTCGTAGTCGCGGTGCAGGTAAAGAATGTCCACATGGTCGGTCTGCAGGCGCGTGAGACTGGCCTCCACCTCGCGCAGCATCCAGGCGCGCGAATAGCCGCCCTCGTTGGGCCGCTCGGACATTTTGTTGCCCAGCTTGGTGGCCAGCACCCAGTCGTGGCGCTGGCCCTTGAGCAGGCCGCCCAGCATGGCCTCGGACGCGCCCTGGGTGTACACGTCGGCCGTGTCCATGTAGTTCACGCCATGGTCGCGCGCGTGGGCGACGATGGAGGCCGCCTCGGCCGCATCCGTCTGGTCGCCGAACATCATGGTGCCCAGGCACAGGGCGGAGACTTGCAGGTTGCTTCTGCCTAGGCGGCGGTATTGCATGGGGCGGCTTTCACTATCAAAAAAAGAGCCTTTAGCGCTTTATGGACGGGCGCTAGCGGCCAATTCTCCTCAAATTCTCGAACGCAAGCCGGAGCGCCGGCATCTCGCCGGCACCAACCCTCAGTAATGCGGTGGCAGCTCGTCGCGCAGGCTGCGGGCGACCGTGCCGCCCTCGGGCTGCTGCTGGCGCAACTGCACCACTTCGCGCGTCAGTTGGTCGATCTGTTGCTGCTGGCGGTAGATCGTCAGGTTCAACTGGTCGAGCATGTCCTCCATGAAGGCGGCCTTGACCTCCAGCGCCTCCAGGCGCTCCTGCGTGCTCACGGGGTAACCTCCGTGCTGCGCTCTACGGTGCGAGCGTGCTTGGGAGCGGCCCGGCGCGCGCTCATAGCCCCGTCACCGCCTGCCCCAGCCGCGCTACGCCTTCGCGAATTTTTGCCACGTCGGCCGTGGCAAACGACAGGCGCAGCGTCGCCGGATCGGGATTGGCGCAGAAGAACGGCGCGCCCGGCACAAAGGCCACGCCCTTGTCGATGGCTCGCTGGGCCAGCACATTGCCGTCCGCCACCGCGCCGCCCGCACCCGTGAGGCGCGCCCACACGAACAGCCCGCCCTGCGGCTGCACGAAGTCCACGGCCGCGCCCAGCTCGCTGCGCAGCGCGTCGCCCATGGCCTGGGCGCGCTCGGCATACACCGCGCGCACATGGGCCAGCGTGGCCGGCATGCGCCCGGCCATCAGGTACTGCGCGGCCGTGGCCTGGGCGAAGGTGCTGGTGTGCGCGTCACTGAACTGCTTGCACATGGTGGCCTTGGCCAGCAGCTCGGGCGGCGCGATCAGCCAGCCCACGCGCAGGCCGGGCGACAGCACCTTGCTCAAACTGCCGCAGTGCGCCAGCAGCGCGCGGCTGCCCGGCACCTCGTGCGACAGGGCCAGCAGGCTGGGCGGCGGGGCCTCGCCGAAGTACAGGTCGCCATAGGGGTCATCCTCAACGATCAGCGTCTGGTACTTGACGGCCAGTTCCAGCACCTTCTTGCGCCGTTCCAGGCTCAGCGTGGCGCCGCTGGGGTTGCCGAAGGTGGGGATCAGGTACACGAGCTTGGGGCGGTGCTCGGCAATCAGCTTCTCCAGCGCGTCGGTCTGCACGCCCTGCCCGTCGATGGGCGCGCTGATCAGTTCGGCGCCGTAGAGGCGAAAGCACTGGATGGTGGCCAGAAAGGTCGGGCCTTCCACGATCACCTTGTCCCCGGGGCCGATCATGGTCTTGCCCAGCAGATCCAGCGCCTGCTGGCTGCCCGTGGTCACGATGAGCTGCCCGGGCGCCACATCGTGCGCGCCCTTGGCGGCCATGAAGGCCGAGAGCTGCGCGCGCAGCGGCTCGTAACCCTCGGTGGCACCGTATTGCAGGGCTGCGCCGGGCTCCTCGTCCAGCGCGCGCCCGCTGGCCTCGCGTATGCCGTCCACGTCGAACATGGCGCTGTCGGGAAAGCCCCCGGCAAAGCTGATGATGCCGGGCTTGCCCAGCAGCTTGAACAGCTCGCGGATGGCGGAGGTTTCTACGTTGTTCAGGCGGTCGGCGAATTGCATGGCGTGAGCACAGGGGAGTTGGCGAAGAATCCCGCATTGTCGCCAATCGCGGCACCCACGTTTGGCCGGTGACAATCGGCGCCATGAAGCCCCGCGACATAGAAACCTTCTTCGCCACCCTCCAGGCCGCCAACCCGCAGCCCAACACCGAGCTGGAATACACCACGGTGTTCGAGCTACTGGCCGCCGTGCTGCTGTCGGCCCAGGCCACCGACGTGGGCGTGAACAAGGCCACGCGCCGGCTGTTCCCCGTGGCGGGCACGCCCCAGGCCCTGCTGGATTTGGGGCTGGATGGCCTGGAGGGCTACATCAAGACCATAGGCCTGTACCCCACCAAGGCCAAAAACCTGCTGGCCACCTGCCGCATCCTGGTCGAGCAGCACGGCGGCCAGGTGCCGCGCACGCGCGAGGCGCTCGAAGCCTTGCCCGGCGTGGGGCGCAAGACGGCCAACGTGGTGCTCAACGTGGCCTTCGGCCAGCCCACGATGGCTGTGGACACGCATATCTTCCGCGTCAGCAACCGCACCGGCCTGGCGCCCGGCAAAAACCCGCTGGAGGTGGAAAAGCGGCTGCTCGCGCGCGTGCCGCCCGCCTACCTGGTGGACGCGCACCACTGGCTGATCCTGCTGGGCCGCTATGTCTGCCAGGCGCGCAAGCCGCGCTGCTGGGAGTGCGTGGTGGCGCCGTATTGCGACTACCTGCCGAAGACGCCTGCGCCGTGAAATAATTATTCTGATAGCTACCAGCGCTTACCTGACAAGCGCTACGGGCCAGAAACAGTAAAACTTTCAACCACGGGCCACGGCATGCGCGCGCAGCCAGGCGGCGAAGGCTTCCTCGGACATATCGCTGGCGGCGACGGCGAGCATGGCCAGGGTGGCGTCGGCCTGGCTGGCCTGCAGGCGCATGCCATTCAGATAGAGAAACAAACCTACGGCCAAGAATGCCGCCCGCTTGTTGCCATCCACGAACGGATGGTTCTTGGCCAGCCCCACGCCATAGCAGGCGGCCAGCGCGGCCACGTCCGGCGGGTGCTCGGCGTCCACGTAGGCCAGCATGTTCTGTGGCCGCATCAATGCGGACTCCAGCAAGCCCTCATCGCGCATGCCTTCACGCCCGCCGTGGGTAGCCAGGCTCTCGCCGTGGAGCAGAACGAGCGCCTGCTTGCTGACCCAGCGCCAGCTCATTTGGCCAACTGGTGAAAGGTGTCGCGAAAGTCCTGCATAAACTCACGCCCCGCCTTGATTTCATCCTCCAGGCCGGGGTCATAAGGCGTCAGGGCATAACCATCGGGCGTTTCCGTCAAGAAGATGGTTTCGCCCTTGCCCAACTTCAAACGTGCCAGAGCCTCCTTGGGCAGGACGACGCCGACGGAGTTGCCGATCTGGGTGAGCTTGAGCATGTGCATGGTGGATCTTCATGTAATTACAAAAGTAATACTAAAACGACCGCCCACACCCGTCAACCACCAGGACGTTCAAGCCGCCGTCTGAGTAGCCACGCCCGCCGACTCGAAGCTGGCCATCTCGCGCAGCACGCGGCTGGCGGATTCGAGCAGCGGCCAGGCCAGCGCCGCGCCAGAGCCCTCGCCCAGGCGCAGGCCCATGTCCAAGAGCGGCTCGGCCCCCAAGGCTTGCAGCATGTACGCGTGCCCACGCTCGCCCGAGCGGTGGGCGAACACGCAGCGCTGCAGCACGTTGGGTGCCAGGCGCGCGGCCACCAGCACGGCGGCGCCGGTGATGAAGCCATCGACCACGATCACGCGCCGCTCGGCAGCGGCCTGCAGCACGGCGCCCGTGAGCGTGGCGACCTCAAAGCCGCCCAGGGCCGCGAGCGCCGCCATCGGCTCGGCGGCGGCGGCGTTGGCGTCCAGCGCCTGCTGCAGCACGGCGCGCTTGCGTGCAATGCCCGCGGCGTCCAGCCCCGTGCCGGCGCCCACGCAGTCAGCCAGCGGCACGCCCGCCAGCCGCGCCAGCAGCAGCGAGGCGACCGAGGTGTTGCCAATGCCCATCTCGCCCAGCAGCAGCACATTGCCCGCCAGGCCGCGCACGAGGGTCATTCCGTTGATCAGGGCCTGCTCGCACTGCCCTGGCGTCATCGCCGGCCCCACGCTCGCGTCCCGCGTGCCCGCGGCGATACGGCAGTTGACCAGGAGCGGTGCGCCTGGGCCAGCCTCGCGCCCGGGAACCGCACGCGCCACGCCGCAGTCGGCCACCGTGAGCTGCAGGCCATGCTGGCGCGCCAGCACGCTCACGGCGGCGCCGCCGGCCAGGAAGTTCTCCACCATCTGCCAGGTCACGTCGCTGGGGTAGGCCGACACGCCGCGCGCCGCCAGGCCATGGTCGGCCGCGCACACCAGCATCTGCGGCGCGTGCAGCGCGGGGGCCTCGGTGCCCAGGATCTGGCCCAGGCGCAACATCAGCGACTCCAGCCGGCCTAACGCGCCCAAGGGCTTGGTCTTGTGGTCTATCAGGTGCTGCAGGCGGGCCGTGAGGGCGGGGTCTTCAAGGGAGGGAATCTCGGGAATCATGGTCATTGTTTTGCTTTCAAAAATATAGCTATCAGCGCCTGATACTTAAGCGCTAATGCCGTATTTGTATTGAAGGTGCGGCATTCAGCCGGCAGGATGCCGGCGCGCCCAGGCCAGCGCCTCGGGCGCAAACCACCGGCCCACGCCGGCCGCCATGCGATCGAACACCGCGTCCAGCGTCGGCGCATCGGCGCCAAACAGCGCCTGCAGCACGGCCGCATCCTCAAACAGCCCGTGCAGGTACAGGCCCAGCACGTTGCCGGCCGGGTTCTGCCAGGCCAGGCCAGGAATCAATTCGCGCGCCACGTCGCCCTTAGCGGCCATGGCGGGGTGCTGGGCGGTCTGGCCGTGGTGGATCTCGTAGCCCTGCACGGCCACATCGGCAAGAGCCTGCCAGGCGCCCTGCACGGCGCCGAAGCGCGTCTGCGTCAGGCGCACGGTCTTGTGCGCCTCAAAGCTCGTCACCAGCGGCAGCAGGCCCAGGCCGGGGCCGTTGCCGTCCACGCCCAGGGTGTCGATCAACGCCTCGCCCAGCATCTGCAGGCCGCCGCAGATGCCCAGCACGCGGCCGTCGCGCGCGGCGTGCTGGGCGATGGCAGCGTCCAGCCCCTGGGCGCGCAGCCAGGCCAGGTCGGCGGCCGTGGCCTTGCTGCCGGGTAGGATGATCCAGTCGGAGCCCTCCACATCGGCCGGGCTGCGCGCCCAGGTCAAATGCACGCCGGGCACGTTTTTCAACGGCTGGAACTCGTCGAGGTTGCTGATGCGCGGATACGCGACGACGGCGATGCGCGTATGCACCGCGCCGGCCCCGGTGGAGCGCATGTCAAAGACCCCGTCCTCCTCGGGCAGGCCATGGTTCCACTGCATGGGGATGGTGGCGACCACGCTCACGCCGGTCTTGCCCTGCAGCATCTCGGGCGCAGGGGCCAGCAGGCTCGCGTCGCCGCGGAACTTGTTCAGCACAAAGCCCGCGATCCGCGCGCGGTCCTCATCAGGCAACAGCGCCCAGGTGCCGTACAGGTGGGCAAAGGCGCCGCCGCGGTCTATGTCGGCCACCAGCAGGCAGCGCGCACCGCAATGCCGCGCCACGCGCAGGTTGACCACGTCGCTGTCCATCAGGTTGATCTCGGCGGGCGAGCCCGCGCCCTCGATGACGACCACGTCGTTCTCGGCGCGCAGCGCATCCAGCGCCTGCGCGATCTGCGGCCACACCTGCTGGCTGCGCCCGCGCCAGGGCATGGCGGACAGCGCCTCGCTGACCTGCCCCATCAGCACCACCTGGCTGCGCGTGTCGGCCTCGGGCTTGAGCAAGAGCGGGTTCATGCGCACGTCGGGCACGGCGCGCGCGGCCAGCGCCTGAAAGTACTGGGCGCTGCCGATCTCGCCCCAGGTGCCAAAGGCGCCTGCTCGTGCGCCCTGCCCCGCCGGCGTAGCCACCACGCGCGCGTTGTTGCTCATGTTCTGCGCCTTGAAGGGCGCCACCTTCAGGCCCTGGTTGGCGTAGTGGCGGCACAGCGCCGTGGCCAGCCAGCTCTTGCCCGCGCCGCTGCTGGTGCCCAGCACCATGATGCAGCGCGCCGGCCCGGGGATTGTCTTGTTCGTCATGGCGTGAATTGTCGCCAGGAAAGCGCCAGCGCCTGTTGCGCCTGGGGCGCGAGAACGCCCAGGCGCACATGGCCGGGCAGGCCGAAGGATGCGCAGTCGCGCAGCTTGATGCCCCGCGCGCGCAGCGCCCGCAGCAGCGGCTGCAGGTCGCGCACGGGCGGACGGGCGGTGAAGAAGTTGGCCAGGCTGCCCGGCAGCACGGCCCAGCCCATGTCGGCGCACAGGCGCAGCTGCGCCGCCTTCCAGCCGTGCAGGGTGGCCAGCGTGTCGGCCAGCCAGGCCTGCGTGTCGCCGCGCACCCAGGCGGTGAGCAGCGCCACGCCGTCCGCCCCCACGGGCCACGACGGCGCCAGCGCCTGCACTGCGGCCACACTGCCATCAGCCACGGCCGCCGGCGGCGCGACTGCATAGGCCGCGCGCACGCCCGTCAGGCCCAGGGCCTTGTTGGGCGACCACAGCCGCCACGCGCCCTCGGGCGGCGCGGTGGCCTGGCCGTCCAGGCGCAGCGGGGCGTAGGCGCAGTCCAGCACGCGCAGGCTGCCTGGCGCGCTGGCGGACTGCGCCCAGGCGGCCAGCGCCGCGTCCACCGTGCCCAGCGGGCTGGCGGGCTCGCAGGCCCAGTGCAGCGCGGGTGCCTGCGCGGCGTCCACGGCCGACAGACCCCAGGCGCCGGCGGCGCGTGCGTAGTCGCCATAGCCATGGGCGGGCAGCACGGCGTGGCGCAGGCCGGCGCGCGCCGCATGGGCGCTGATGCGGTGGATGAACTCGCTGGCGCTGGCCGCCACCACGATGCGCCCCGCCTCCACGCCATGGAAGGCGGCCAGGCGCGTGCGCAGCTCGGTGTAGGCCGGGTCGGGGTAGCGGCCGCGGTCGGCCTGCCGCAAGGCGGCAAGCGCCACCGGGCACGGCCCGCAGGCATTGGCGTTGGTGGAGAAGTCGTGCAGCGGCACGCCTTGCGCGTCGGGGCCGCCGTGCAGCGGCGCATGGTCAGACATGGGCGCGCACTATAGCTATGAATAAAAGAGCTGCTAACGCAACAGGGATAAGCGCTAGCAGCGCTTTCTGTGCGAGGTCAACGGCGCGCGCCGTGTCCTGCGCCTGCGCCTTCCGCCCCGTGGCGTTGAGCGCATACACCCCGGGCTTGGCCAGCCGCACGCCCAGCGCCAGCGCCATCGCGCCCATGGGCCAGCCGCCGTTGGGCGACGGCGTCACGCGCGCCTGCGCCCGCAGCGCGGCCCAACGCCAGCCGCCGCGCGCCACCAGCCACAACAGCAGCGCCGTCAGCCGCGCCGGCAGCCAGGACAGCCCATCGTCCGCCCGCGCCGCCCATTTGCCGGCCCACTGCCAGTAGCGCCCGCCGCGCATGCCGGGGTAGCCCCACATGGCGTCCGCCGTATTCGCAAAGCGGTACAGCGCCGCGCCCGGCAGGCCCAGCAGCACGAACCAGAACAGCGGCGCGACCACCGAGTCGCTCAGGTTCTCGGCCAGCGACTCGATGGCGCTCTCGCGCACCTGCACTGCATCAAGCGGCTGCACGTCGCGGCTCACCAGCCAGGCCAGGCGCGCGCGGCCGGCGGCCAGCGACTCGCCCAGGGCCGCCTCCACCGCCAGCACCTCGCCCGCCAGCATGCGCCAGGCCAGCAGGGGTTTCAGCAGCAGGCCCAGCACCAGCGCCGCGCCCCAGGCGGGCAGATGCGCCAGCGCGGCCCATTGCAGCGCCACAGCAGCAAAAAAAACCATAGCTGCCAGCGAACACCAGGAAAGCGCTGCAAGCCAAAAAGACCATAAATCAGGCCCCGTGGCCTGCGCCGGCGCCACGCGCGCCCCACAGGCGCCCAGCGCCCGCCCCATCCACACCACAGGGTGAAGCTGCGCGGGCGGCTCGCCCCAGCAACGGTCGATGGCCAGGGCCAGCAGCAGCGCGGCGGCAGGTATGGCGGCGTCCAACATCCAGATCAGCATGCGGCGAGCCTACCGCGAAGGCGGGCCGTTGACGCCCGTACACCACGCCCGCCTGCCGCTCGTCCGCGTTCGGGCTCCGCTCGTCCGGCTGACAGGTTTCAAAGTGCAACGTCACAAATAGCATCACAAATATGCAATCGTTGCACCAACGTTACTCTTCGCAAACAAGCCTGCGCCAGCCGCAGGGCGCACTCATGCGCGGCTTTACGGCCATCGAACTGATGGTGACCGTGGCCATCCTGGCCGTGCTGGCCGCGCTGGCGGCACCCAGCTTCACCTCCATCATGGAACGCTGGCGCGTGCGCCAGGCGGTTGACGGGCTGCAATCAACGATCTATTTCGCCCGATCTGAGGCCATTAAGCGGAGTGGCAATGTCGTTATCGAGAAACTTCCCAATAGCACGAACTGCACAACCGCCAGCGGTTCAAACGACTGGGGTTGTGGCTGGCAAGTCCTGGCCTGCAGCAGCATCAATGCAAGTGGCACCTGCGTCAGCCCAAACACGTTGCAGCGCTTTGACGCTCCCTCCAGGCTGGAAGTCACACGAACCAGTGGCGGTGCGTCCATCCAATTGAACCGCTGGGGCTTGGTCAATGGCACCTGGATCGGTATGAGCATCGTCCCGCAAAGCAAATCCATTTCTGATGCGGCCTCCAGGGGCGTGTGCGTGAGTTCCGGCGGACGCATCAGAGTGATCTCCGATCCCCCTTGCACATCTGGCTGAGCTCTATGCGTTCCTCCACAACTTCGCACCGCCAACGCGGCATCACGCTGATCGAGTCCCTTGTCGCCATCGTCGTGGCGGCCCTTGGCATCCTGGGCATCCTGGGAGTGCAGATGCGCACCCTGACCGACACCCAGACCTCGGTGCGCCGTGCGCAAGCTATACGGCTGATCGAAGATCTGAGCGAGCGCCTGAAGGCACACCCCAACTCCCTTTTGAGCCTGGCCAACTACGCCAGCACCTGGACTACGCCTACTACTCCTTCGCCCGCCCCTTCCGTCAACTGTGCTACCACGACGTGCAACGGCACGCAGTTGACAACCTACGACATGGCAGAGTGGATTCGTTCTGTCCAGCGCAGCTTGCCCTTGGGCGATGCCACGATTTTTTTGGCGCCGGGCGACGATGCTTCCAACCCTCGCCAGTTGGGGGTGATGATCCGGTGGCGTGAAAACGAGCGTGACATCGTTGATACAAGCGATAAGAAAACATACAAGGACAACCTCGACGCCACGCAGGTTCGTGCCGACGATGGTTCCAGTAGCGCAGGTGCGGGCACGGCTGTGACCTGTACTTCAGCCTACACCTGTCACCTGCAGTACATCCCCGTTTCCGCTCGCTGCGCACCCTATAACGCTGGGAGCGGCGTTAAGCAATACTTTTGCCCAGGAGCTTGAAGCATGCCGATGACCATCGCCGCGTCTCGCGCAACCTCTGGAAAGAGTAGCCACGCTCCGTTCAGCACCCAACACCAGCGGGGCGTCTCACTGCTTGAGCTTATGGTGGGCGTCGCCATTGGCCTGCTGGTCGTAGCCGTGGCCATGGGTGCACTCATGGTCTCGCGGGGCATCTCAGGGACGGTGAGCGACGCCAGCGGAATCCAGCAGCAGGCGGCTTACGCCATGCGCGTCATAGGACTGCAACTACGCCAGGCAGGTTCGCTATATCTCAATCCCAACCCCAACAATGCCCCGGCCATTGAGGCCCTCACCGCCCCCGTCGCATTTGAAGCAAGGGCCGAGCCACCGCCGGGCTCTAATAGCACCTTTGACTTCAACCCCACTACCAACACCCTCAGTGGTACCGCTAATCCCGTCACCCTCATCGTGGGATACCGACGTTACAAGGAGGCGGTGTATACAAGCACCGCGGAACAAACCTTGTCCCGCAACTGCCTGGGCGGCCCATCCGACGATACGGCACCCCGGATGGACGATCAGCGGGTGGAAAGCACCTTCCAGTTCAATGCCGCGAACAACGCGCTGATATGCGGGGGCAACAGTGCCGTTGCCCAGGCCATCGTACGAAACGTGGCCGACTTCCAGGTTCGCTACCTTCTGCAAAACAACAGCAACCCGGCCGACACCCGCATCCAATACCTCGACGCCAGCGCCGTGGGCTCTTCTGACTGGGGCAGGGTACAGGCGGTTGAGGTCTGTCTGGTGCTCTACGGTGACGAACCCATCGACATGCCCGCGGGCAGCACCTACACCGGCTGCGGCAACGACGCTACGCCAGCCAACAACCTGGTCGACATGACCACCCTGACCGGCGCGCGCGCTCGGCGCATGCACATAGCCTATCGGAACGTGTTCCAGCTGCGCAGCCAGGGACTAGTTGGCACCGTGCTCTAACCCCTTACGAAAAAGTCACCATGCCACAACGCAGGCCACCCGCTCCTTGCCCGCGCCGTCTGCAGCAACGCGGCGTAGCGCTGTTCGTCGTCATCGTGTTCGTCATGCTCTCCATGCTGCTGGCATTGTGGGCATCGCGCACCTCGCTGTTCAACGAAATGGTGGTAGGTAACGACGCCGACTACCAGCGCGCCTTCGAGGCGGCCCAGGCCCTGCTGCAAGACGCAGAGCTGGACATTCGCAACCAAAAGGCCGATGGCACGGCGTGCTCAGGCACCGGGGATGTCTGCCGCACGGGCATTGGCGAACAGATCCCCCTTGAAGCCCAGGACGTCGGCCCCCTGCTTGCGGCCCTGGATGCAAAGACCACCAAATGCAGCAAGGGTCTGTGCGTCAAACGCATGGGAAAGCAAGACTTCTGGAACAACACCGATGCCAGCCAGGGGCCCACATTGGCACAAATGGCTGATGCTGCTGTGGGGGCGCGCTATGGCCAGTTCACCGGCGCCGGCACGGGCAGCACCAGTGCCCCCATCAACCCTATATTGCAATGGGACAACAGCACCCGGGCAAACCAGGGCGGCTGGTACTGGATCGAGGTGCTTCCATATGACGAGAGCAGCAAGAACTCCGCCCTCATCGCTGGGACGCCGAACAACTACCTTCCCCTCAATCTGACGCCCAGCGTGGTCTACCGCATTACCGCCCTGGCCTACGGACGCAAGCAGGGTACCCAGGTCGTGCTGCAGCAAACCTATGCGCCGCAAAAGACCAAGGACTGAGGCTTTAACTATCCATACATGAGCTTGATGCGCTTACTTGATAAGCCTTAGAGCCGTATTTATTCGATACACCAATTACACCCGGAGGAGCACGCAATGCATCGCAACACGCCCCCTCGCTTTCATAAAAAATTGCTCGTCATCGCCATCGGGGCAGCGCTGGCCCCCCCTGGTGCCTGGGCCGTCGACCTGGTTCAGGCACCACCAGGCACGGTGCAGCCCTATGTGACACCCAACGTCATCATCTCGATCGACGATTCTGGGAGCATGAATTACCGCGTGGACAGAGAAAGCCCAACAAACGCCACCGACAACACGACACCCAATGCCGACGGCACCTGGCCCGGTACCAGCCGCCGAATGAACGTACTGAAGTACGCGCTTCAATCGATTTTTGATCCTGCTCATGCCAAGTACGACAGCACTCTGCTGCCAGACAACAAGATCCGCCTGGCGTGGCAAGCCATGAATGCCAACGGCGGAAATCCGGGGGCACTTCCCGGATCGCCGAGCAGTGCGCCAACACTTACCACTAATTCCATGCAGGTGCTGGCCGGTGCCCACCGAACGAACTTCCTCACCTTCGTCAGCCAGCTAACGCCGAAAAATTCCACCCCTTCACACAAAATGTTCAAACAGGCAGATGAATACATGCGGGCCAGTTTGAATAAAGACGGCCCTTGGGCCTCAGTACCCGGCACCACACCCACTCCCTATCTGGGATGCCGGCGTAACTATCACATCTTCATGACCGATGGGCGCTGGAATGGCACAGTGTCCGGTGGCACGCAAGATGACAACGCCACAAACATTACCCTGCCCGATGGCACCATATATGGCAGCACCAATGCCGCCAGTCGCCCCAAAAACAACCTGTATTCAGACTCCTACAGTGACAACCTTGCCGACTGGGCATTCAAAAGCTGGTCTACCAAGCTGCAAACGGCAACGGACTCGAATGGCGTTACAGGTCTGAAAGGGACCCCGCAGCCAACGGCCGAATACAACAAGGCCCCGGTCACAGAAGATTTTGGCAAGGATACGGCAGGCAAGGATGCCATCCTGGATCGGTTCTGGAACCCTCGCTACAACCCCGCCAACTGGCCGCATATGGTGACCTACACCATTGGCCTAAGTAAAATGGCCTACACATGGCCCGGGAACAAGATATCAGGGACTACAGACCCCGCACTTCCTGATACGGCATGCACCGTTATCAATGCACCAGGCCAAGGATGTGTCGCAGGCAACAAGGCCACCTTCAATACTGATTTGATGGTGCCTTTCAGCTACGAAAAGGGCTCCAACGGCAGCTTGCCAGACTTTATTACCGGAAATATAAGTTGGCCTGATATAGGAAACGGTGGTGAGCCAGTCCGCTCACTGGATTTGTGGCATGCAGCGCTCAATGGCCGGGGCCGATTTTATGCCGTTGAAAAGGGAGAGGATTTATCCAAAGCCTTTCGCGATATATTCCAACAAATCAATACACTGGTCGACCCCGACCTCACCTCTACTGCCACCAGCGGCTCGAATATTTCACGCAATGAAGTCGGAAAATTCATTGGGAATTATGAACCAAAAAACGCTTGGAAGGGATTTGTGACCGCAGAAACAGTGAAAAAAGATGGCACTACAGTTCCCTCGGCGACCTGGTCGGGGAAAAATACGGCCGACAAATTGAATGCCATGGACATCAATACCCGACTGATCCTTAGCTGGAGCGATCAATGGTCCCTATCTAAGGATAAGGGTGGCGTAGTTTTCAAATGGGACAGCGGGCAAAATAATCTAAGCAACGCACAGAAAACTTTGCTGGGTAAAGACCCCAGCGACAGCACCGTCACCGTTGGCACCAACGCCGAGAACCGGCTCAACTTCATTCGCGGCGACCAGTCAAAGGAAGGTTCGGAAACTACCGGATATTCAGCCTCCAAACCATTCCGCGAACGCAAGAGCCGCCAGGGCGATATCGTCAATTCGGTGGTGTGGTACACCGGTGCTCCTGCCAGCAATTTCCCGCTCAAGGGCTATAGTGCCTTTACGCTTGCAAAAAAATCCCGCACGGCCATGATCTACGTAGGCGGCAACGACGGCCTGTTGCATGGCTTTTCCGCTTATAACGGTACGGAGCAAATTGCCTATGCACCGCGCGGCGTGATAGCCAGTCTCCCGCTGCTGACCGACCCTGCCTACAACAACAAGCACAAGTTCTTTGTCGATGGTTCGCCGATGACCGGCGACGTGGATCTGGGGAAACCTGACCCAGCCGACCCCGCTAACACCATCCCTGACTGGCGCACTGTCCTGGTCGGCACAATGGGAGCTGGCGGGAAGGGCTACTTTGTGCTGGACGTGACCAACCCTTCTGCCTCCGATGACGGCAACCTGCCCGGTTTTACTGAGGGCAACGCGCAGAAACTGGTGATGCTCGACCGGACCCGGGGCGCCGAACCCGCTCCCAACTGCGCTGCCATGACGGGAGCCCAGCAGACCGCCTGCAATACGGCAGTGGCAGAAGACAGGGACATAGGCAACATTACCGCCCGGCCCGTGCTTGATGAAACCAACCCCATGCGCACCACGCAGATCACGCGCATGAACAACGACCGCTGGGCCGTGGTCATGGGCAATGGCTTCAACAGCGCCAACCAGCGGCCCGTGCTGTTGATCCAGTACCTGGACGGAAACAAAGAATTGAAACGCATTTCTGCCGCCACGGCCGATACCGTTGGCACGGGCAACGCCAACGACAACGGCCTGTCGGCCCCGCGCCTAGTTGACCTTAACGGCGACAACCGTGTCGATATCGCCTACGCGGGCGACAACCTGGGCAACCTGTGGAAGTTTGATCTCACCAATGAAGCCGACACGGCGTGGAACGTGGCCTTCGGCGGCCAGCCGCTGTATACGGCCACAGGGCCGGCGTCATTGGGCAGTGCGCGCACCCAGACCCAGCGCATCACGGCGGCCCCCACGGTGCGTGCCAACGACCGCACCATGGAAGTGGGAACGGGCGCGAGCGCCAAGACCATATCGATCGGCGGCATGATGGTGGCCTTTGGCACGGGCCGCAACGCCACCAAGGCGGATGAAAGTGATGGCAAGGTGCAAACCCTGTACTCGGTGCTTGACAACACGCGCTATTACCGCGTTGTCGCTGCTACCGGAGGCACTCGCTTGAAGGTGCACCCTGGTGGCAACAGCAACACCTGCCCCGCTGATATCACCCCGGCCAGTTCCAAGTGCGTTCCAACTCCGGCCCCCTTAGCCTTGGGTATAGGCGTGGTCAATGGCAAGCTGGCCAAGCAATCGATCACTGCCGTCGGCTCCAAGGGCTATGCCACGGTGGACGTGACGGATGAACTAAAAAAGGAAACCTGGGCCAACTACAACGGCTGGTACATGGATCTGCCAGCTGTTGGCGAACGACTACTCAAGCCCATGGAGTTCTACGACGGCAGCAATATCCTGGCCATGTATTCCCAGGTGCCCGCCAAAGGCTCGGATGTGGATCCCAATGTGGAAAGCTGCGAGTCCACCACTGTGGATGAGGAGCGCCAGTACCTCACTCTGGTCAACATTATGGATGGCAAGCGGCCCACAGTGCAGCTGCTGGACTATGACGGCAACGGCATTTTCTACAACCCACCTGGCAGCCCTGGCAGCCCTGGCAGCTCATGCTCCTCATGCGGCGATGACAAGCTTGTATCACGCGTGGCGGTCACCAAGGGTTCGCACACCATGATCAAAAAAGGTGGAAGCGGAGACTGCCTGAACTACGACATCGACGTGAAAAACAACAAGATTCCCATGGCCTGCATGCCCGAGCAATCCCTGCGCCCGAGCTGGCGCCAGCTCAAGTAACTGGAGAACTTCATGCAGCGACAACCCCACCAACGTGGCTTTACGCTGATTGAGCTGATGATCGTCGTCGCCGTCGTCGGCATCCTCTCGGCCATCGCCTACCCCAGCTATGCCGAGTACGTGCGTCGCGGCCACCGAGCTGATGTACGGGCAGGCCTGCTGCAGGCACAGCAGTGGCTGGAACGAGCAGCAACTGCAACAGGTACTTATCCGACGACGCTGCCTGCCACTCTCACCTGGAGTGGCGACACCAGCAAGCGCTATGACATTGGCTTTCTGGCTGGCAATACAAATGCCGCCTACACGCTTACGGCCACACCAAGGAATCCCGGCCCACAGGCAGGAGACAAGTGCGGCACGTACACCCTCAGCAATACGGGGCTGCGTGGCGCGAACGGCAAAACTGCGGGCCAGACCGGCTACGACACCGACTGCTGGGGCAAGTAACCCCGCTCTTGTAGCATGATGGGGCACACAGTCCCTTCGTCCAAGGAGTGCCGCACATGCCAACTTCGCCACAGCCGCAATCACGTACCAGCATCGCGGACTACCTCGACGGCGAGCAAGCCGCCGACGTCAAGCATGAGTACCTGGGCGGACAGGTGGTGGCCATGGGCGGCGCCAGTGACAAGCATGGTTTGATTAGCCTGTCGCTGGCGACGCTGCTGCATCCCCATGCACGCCGCAAGGCGTGCCAGCTTTTCATGGGTGACATGAAGGTGCGCGTGGACCACGACGGTGACAGCTACTTTTATTACCCCGACCTGCTGCTGAGCTGCCAGCCGGACGACAAGGAATCCCCCTACTACCGCCGCAGCCCCTGCCTGCTGGTGGAGGTGCTGTCGCCCAGCACCGAGCGCATCGACACGCGCGAAAAGCTACTGGCCTACCGCCTGCTGCCCAGCCTGCGCGAATACCTGCTGCTGCGCCAGGATCGCGTGCAGGCCGACCTGTATCAGCTGGGCGACGAAGGCCGTTGGCAGCACCAGGTATTCACCCAGCCCGATGAGGTGCTGGCCCTGCGTTGCCTGGATGTGGCCGTGAGCCTGCGCGATGTGTATGCCGATGTGCCTGAGCTGCTGGCATAGCGCCATGGCCCGGCGCGCTACCATCGCTGCGCCATGACAGACCCACACCCCTTCATCACCCAGGCGCTTGGGCTTGCCGCCCAGGCGCTTTTTCTTTCCAACCCCAATCCGCGCGTGGGCTGTGTCATTGCGGCCGGCGACGGAACGGTGCTGGGCCAGGGCTTTACCCAGCAGGCCGGCGGCCCGCATGCCGAGGTGGTGGCGCTGCGCGATGCGGTGGCGCGTGGCTGCGACGTGCGCGGCGCCACGGCCTATGTGACGCTGGAGCCCTGCGCGCACCAGGGGCGCACGGGGCCATGCTGCGACGCGCTGATCCAGGCCGGCGTGGGGCGCGTGGTGGCCAGCATTGCCGACCCCAACCCGCTGGTGGCGGGCCAGGGCTTTGCGCGGCTGCGTGCGGCCGGCGTCGATGTGCAGGTGGGGCCTGGCGCGAAAGAGGCGCGCGAGCTGAACATCGGTTTCTTCAGCCGCATGCTGCGCGGCATGCCCTGGGTGCGCATGAAGGGCGCGGCCTCGCTCGACGGGGTGACGGCGCTGGCCAATGGCGCCAGCCAGTGGATCACCGCGCCCGCGGCACGCGCCGACGGCCATGCCTGGCGCGCGCGTGCCTGCGCGGTGCTGACGGGCATTGGCACGGTGCTGGAGGACGACCCGCTGATGGACGTGCGCGAGGTGGCCACGCCGCGCCAGCCGCACCTGGTGATTGTGGACAGCCGGCTGCAGACCCCGCCCGGCGCGCGCCTGTTCGACGTGCCGGGGCGGCGCGTGCTGATCTACGCCGCGCATGAACACCCCGAGCGCGCAAGCGCGCTGCGCGCGCGCGGCGCCGTGGTGACGCTGCTGCCCAACGCCCGCGGCAAGGTGGACCTGCCGGCCCTGCTGCGCGACCTGGGCACGCGCGTGGGCGTCAACGAGCTGCACCTGGAGGCCGGGCACAAACTCAACGGCTCCTTCCTGCGCGAGGGTCTGGTCGATGAGCTGCTGCTGTACCTGGCCCCGCTGCTGCTGGGCAGCGGCGCGCACGGCCTCGCCAGCTGGGGGCCGCTGCAGGCGCTGGCCGACGGCCTGCGCCTGGAATTCCACGACCTGCAGCGGCTGGGGCCGGACCTGCGCCTGGTCGCCCGCGTGGCGGGGCGCGCCGACTTTTAAGGTGCCGCTGAATCAGTGGGAGCGATGGCGCGCGCTCTGGCCCTAAGTCGCTGCCGCCACCGCCCGCCGCACCCAGTCGCCTATGGCACGCTGCTCGGTCAGCACGCGCACCTGGTCGAAGGCCTGCTGCGCCTCGGGGTAGCGCCGGCGCAGCAGGTTGAGCCATTGCTTGAGCCGGCCGGCGCGTTGGCGCGGCTCCAGGTCGGTGCAGACCAGCGCCCAGAAGCGCGCTAGCTGCGGCAGCAATGCCGGCCAGGGCAAGGGCTCGTGGGGTTCGCCGCCATCGTGGGCGCGAATCGCCAGCGCCAGCCCCGGGTCGGCCACCATGCCGCGGCCCAGCATCAGCGCGTCGCAGCCCGACACATTGCGGCAGCGCAGCGCATCGGCCAGGGTCCAGATCTCGCCATTGGCCACCACGGGGACGGACACGGCCGCGCGGATGGCGGGAATTTGCTCCCAGTACGCGGGCGGGCGGTAGCCGTCCTGCTTGGTGCGCGCGTGCACCACCAGCTCACAGGCCCCGCCCTGCTCCATGGCCTGGGCACATTCGCGCGCGCGGCCCGCGTCGTCATAGCCCAGGCGCATCTTGGCCGACACGGGCAGGTGCGCGGGCACGGCGCGGCGCACGGCGGCCACCACGGCGGCGATGCTCTCGGGCTCGCGCAGCAGGGCCGCGCCGCCGCCATGGCGGTTGACGGTCTTGGCCGGGCAGCCGAAGTTCAGGTCTATGCCCTCAGGGCCCAGCGCGGCCAGGCGCGCGGCGTTCTCGGCCATGCTCGCCGGGTCGGAGCCCAGCAGCTGCGCGCGCACAGGCACGCCGGCGAGCGTGCGCCCGCCGTTCTTCAGCTCGGGGATGTAGCGCAGGAAGACCTTGTCGGGCAGCAGGCTGCCGGTGATGCGTATGAACTCCGACACGCAGCGGTCCACCCCGCCCACGCGCGTGAGCACGTCGCGCAGCACGAAGTCGAGCAGGCCCTCCATGGGGGCCAGCAGCAGCGGCTTGGGCGTGGATGGTTCTTGCATCAACAGGCCTCTAGCGCCCGTCCATCAAGCGCCAATAGCTATATATTTTATAGTAATCTAGCCTGCCGCACCCAGGCGCCAGAGCGATGTGAGCTCGGCCGCGCGCGCGGCGTGCAGGGGGTCGCCGGCGTCCTGGGCCTTGCCGTGGCGCGGCCGTGCGTCCAGGCGCCCGAGCACTTGCAGGCCGGCGGTGGCGATCCAGCCAAGCAGCTCATCGCGCGTGCGCAGGCCCAGGTGTTCAGCCAGGTCGGACAGGACCAGCCAGCCCTCGCCGCCGGGCGCCAGGTGACCGGCGAGGCCAGCCAGAAAGCCCCTCAGCATGCGGCTGCCCTCGTCGTACACGGCCTGCTCTATGGCCGAGCTGGGCCGCGCCGGCAGCCAGGGCGGGTTGCAGACCACGAGCGGCGCACGCCCGGGCGGGAACAGGTCAGCGGCGAGCAGCGCCACGCGCTCCTGCAGGCCCAGGCGCTGCAGGTTGTCCGCGGCGCAGGCCAGGGCACGGGGCGCGAGCTCGGTGGCGACGACGCGGCGCACACCCCGGCGCGCGAGCACAGCCGCCAGCACGCCGGTGCCGGTGCCGATGTCAAAGGCCAGGTCCATGCCGGGCAGCGGCGCCTGCGCCACCAGGTCGATGTACTCGCCGCGTATGGGCGAGAACACGCCGTAGTGCGGGTGGATGCGGTTGCCCGGTGCGGGGCCCAGCGCGGGTATCTCCACGCCCTTCTTGCGCCACTCATGCGCGCCGACGATGCCCAGCAGCTCGCGCAGCGCGACCACGCAGGGCTGGCCGCTGGCCGGGCCCCAGGCCTCGGTACAGGCGGCGCGCCAGTCGGGTGCGCGGCGCAGCGTGATCCCGTAGCCACCATCGACCGGGATCAACAGCGCGCCGAGCGTGCGTGCGCGCTGCGCCTGGGCCTGGCGGTGCAGGTGAAAGCGCTCGGCCGGGCCGGCACTGGCGATCTTCTGCGCCGCCTTCGCCGCCGCCTTGGGCGGCTTGCGGTCGGCGCGGCGCATCAAAGCCTGCAGCAGCTGGCGCGCGTTCTGGAAGTCGCCGCGCCACAGCAGGGCCGTGCCCTCGCAGGCCAGGCGGTAGGCGGTGTCAGCGGGCAAGGTGTCGTCGGCCAGCTGCACACGGCGCGGCGCCGGGGCACCGCTTTCGGAGCGCCACAGCGCGCGGTGATCCACGCCCTGCTCGCTCCATTCGATCATTGCAACGGCCGCCGAACAGCGCTTCAGTTGACGGAACGCTTGAGGCGCACTTCTTCGATCTTCACACCGCCGACCACGGCCGTCTTGGCGGTGGTCATCTCGCGCTTGAAGCCGGCCATTTCGTGAAAGCGCAGGGCGCGCTCGTTGCGCAGCGGCACCCAGGCCGTGACGGTGGTGCAGCCCTCTTCGTGCAGGCCGTCGCGCGCGGCGTCCCACAGGGCCACGCCCACGCCCTTGTCCCAGTGCGTGGGAGCGGCATAGATGGCCCAGATTTCGCCGGTGGTGTTGCGGGTTTTTTCATCGCGCGAGCGGTCGAAGCCGACGAAGCCGACGATCTTGTCGCCGTCCACCGCCACCTGGACCTGGGGCTCGCAATACTCGATGGCCTCGCGCCAGTAGGCCTGGCGCTTTTCGACCGAAGACATGGATTTCAATTGATCGTCGGGCACCAGGCCTCGGTAGGCTTCCAATGCGGCGGTGGTGTGGACCTGGGCAATGGCTTTGGCATCGCGAAGTGTGGCGGGACGAACCTGGATACTGGACATGGGAAACGAAAACGGGTGAATTTCGAGAAACCCAGCATTCTCGCGCAAATGCCTTGCTGCACGCTAGCCCCCCCGTGTTTCCTGCATGCCACTCGCAACTATTCCACACAAACCCGCCCATCTGTGGCAGGCATATGGGGTAAACCCTTATTGGCGGGCTACAACAGGCGCCGCAGCAGCGCCATGACACGATCAAAGCGCGCGCCGTAGGGCGGGTACAGCAGGGGTCCCAGCGACCAGCGCGACTGCACCAGCACCGGCTTCTGGTGGCAAAAGCGCAGAAAGCCGGCCTCGCCGTGGTAGGCGCCCCAGCCGCTGTCGCCCACGCCGCCAAAGGGCAGCCTGTCGTGCGCGATATGCAGCAGCGTGTCGTTGACCGACACGCCGCCGCTCACGGTGCGGCGCAGCACGTCGTCACGCACGGCCTCGCTGCGGCCGAACCAGTAGAGGGCCAGCGGGCGCGGCCCGGCGTTGATGTGGGCGACGGCGTCGTCGAGCCGCTCGTAGCCGAGCACCGGCAGCACGGGGCCGAAGATCTCCTCCTGCAGGATCTGCATGCCCGGCGTGGCGCCAAACACCAGCGTCGGCGCCATCTGCCGGCCCACGCCGTCGCCAATGCCCTGGGGCGGCGGCGCGGGCGCGCCCGGCACGCTTTGCATGACCTGCACCTCGGCCCCCAGGGTCTGGGCCTGCTGCAGCATGGTGCGCAGCCGCGCGAGATGGCGCGGCGTGATGATGGAGGCGTAGTCCGGGTTGCCCTCGAAGTACGGGTACAGCCGCGCCACGGCGGCGCGATAGGCCTCGGCAAAGGCGGCCTCGTTGCCGCGCGGCAACATCACATAGTCGGGTGCGATGCAGGTCTGGCCCGCGTTGAGCAGCTTGCCGTGGGCGATCTTGAGCGCGGCGTCCTGCAGGTCGCAGTCGGCGTCGATGATGGCGGGCGACTTGCCGCCCAGCTCCAGCGTGGTCGGCGTGAGGTTGGCCGCGGCCGCCTGCGCCACCCTGCGGCCCACGGCCGTGGAGCCGGTGAACACCAGGTGATCAAACGGCAGCGAGGCCAGCAGCGCGGCGGTGGCGGCATCGCCCTGCACCACGCAAAACTCGTCGGACGCGAAGAACTGCGCCACCAGGGCCGCCAGCTGCGCCGAGGTGTGGGGGGTGAGCTCGCTGGGCTTGAGCATGACGCGGTTGCCCGCCGCCAGCGCGCCGATGACGGGCGCGAGGGTCATCTGCACGGGATAGTTCCAGGGTCCAATCACGCACACCACGCCCAGCGGCTGGCGCTCCACCCAGCCGCGCGCGGGCTGCAGATACAGGGGCGTGCGCACCCGGCTGCGCCGGCACCAGCGCGCCAGGTGGCGCAGCGTGTGGGCGAGCTGGGAGCGCAGCACGAACAGGTCGGCCACCTCGGTCAGGCGCGGCGAGCGCATGCCGAAGTCGGCCTGCACCGCGGCCGCGAGCAGCGGGCCATGCTCGTCGAGCAGCTTGGAGAGGCGCAGCAGGCGCTCGCGCCGCAGCGTCAAGGGCACGTCGGGCTGCGCCCTGCTGGCCTGGCGTTGCAGTTCAAAGCATTGGCGGATGTCGTGCGGCGTCATGGCGGCCATCATAAAAACAAAGCCGCGCTGGCCTGGGCCGCGCGGCAGTGCGTGGGAATCGGGTTTGCTTCAGCGAATTTCGCGCGGCACCACGTCTGTGATGTCATGCACGGTGGCGGCCTCGGCGCCGCGCTGCGTGGACGGCGCCTGCGCGGTCCAGCGTGCGGTGCTGCGATAGACCGTGCTCCAGCCACTGCGCGGGTCCATGCGCATGGCCCATGGCACGACCGGCCTGCCGGTCAGCCGCGCCCACAGCGCGCGCACGCCCCACAGCAACGCCAGCACGGCGGCTGCGGCCACCAGGCTCAGGAACAGAACCGCGCCCATGGCAAAGACCACCAGACGCAAGACCCACCGGATCACACCGGCCACAACTTCGTTCAAACCATGCCCCTTTCTGCATGCGTGCAGCCTGCGCCGCACAGCCTCAATGGTAGGGCTCAACCCGCCGTGCGGGCCGCGCCAAAGTGGAATACCCCTGGCTCCTTCACCGGATCGACATCCACCGCGATCACGCTCTTGGGCGGGTAGCGGCCCTCCAGCAGCAGCTTGGACAGCGGATTCTCGATGCGCTGCTGGATCGCCCGCTTGAGCGGACGCGCGCCGAACACCGGATCAAAACCCACCTTGGCCAGCTCGGCCAGCGCGTTCGGCGACACCTGCAGCGCCAGGTCCATCTTCTCCAGCCGCGCCTGCAGCAGCTTGAGCTGTATGCCGGCAATGGCCTCGATGTGCTTGGCGTCGAGCCCGTGGAACACCACCGTCTCATCGATGCGGTTCAGGAATTCGGGCCTGAAATGGGTTTTTAGTTCCCCCCACACCGCTTCCTTGATGTCGTCGGCGTCCTGCCCCACCATGGCCTGGATCAGCGGCGAGCCGATGTTGCTGGTCATCACGATGACGGTGTTCTTGAAGTCCACGGTGCGGCCCTGGCCATCGGTCAGGCGCCCGTCGTCCAGCACCTGCAAGAGCACGTTGAACACGTCGGGGTGGGCCTTCTCTACCTCGTCGAGCAGCAGCACGGAATAGGGCTTCCTGCGCACGGCCTCGGTCAGGTAGCCACCCTCTTCATAGCCCACATAGCCCGGAGGCGCGCCAATCAAGCGCGCGACGCTATGCTTTTCCATGAACTCGCTCATGTCGATGCGCACCATGTGGTCGTCGCTGTCGAACAGAAAGCCCGCCAGCGCCTTGCACAGTTCGGTCTTGCCCACGCCCGTGGGGCCCAGGAACAGGAAGCTGCCCAGCGGCCGGTTCGGGTCGGACAGCCCTGAGCGCGAGCGGCGGATGGCATTGGCCACCGCCGAGATTGCCTCGCCTTGGCCGACCACGCGCTCGTGCAGCTTGGTCTCCATGTGCAAGAGCTTGTCCTTCTCGCCCTGCATCATCTTGGCCACTGGAATGCCGGTGGCACGGCTCACCACCTCGGCGATTTCTTCGGCGCCCACATGGGTGCGCAGCAGCTTGTGCCTGGGCGCGCCACCGCCGGCCTCGCTGTCCTGCGCCTCTTTCAGGCGTTTTTCCAGCTCGGGCAGCTTGCCGTATTGCAGCTCGGCGACCTTGTTGAAGTCGCCCTTGCGCTTCAAGTCCTCCATCTGGATGCGGATGGCATCGATGTCCTTTCGGATCTGCTCGCTGCCCTGGGCGCTGGCCTTTTCCGTCTTCCAGACCTCTTCCAGGTCGGCATACTCGCGCTCGACGGCAGTGAGCTCTTCCTCGATCAGCTGCAGGCGTTTTTGCGAGGCCTCGTCGTGCTCCTTCTTCATGGCCTCGCGCTCGATCTTGAGCTGGATCATGCGCCGGTCGAGCTTGTCCAGCACCTCGGGCTTGGAGTCGATCTCAATCTTGATCTTGGCCGCAGCCTCGTCGATCAGGTCGATGGCCTTGTCGGGCAGGAAGCGGTCGGTGATGTAGCGGTGCGACAGTTCTGCCGCGGCGACGATGGCCGGGTCGGTAATGTCCACGCCGTGGTGGGCCTCGTAGCGCACCTGCAGGCCGCGCAGGATGGCGATGGTGTCCTCCACGCTGGGCTCCTCGACCAGCACCTTTTGAAAGCGGCGCTCCAGCGCCGCGTCCTTCTCGATGTACTTGCGGTACTCATCCAGCGTGGTCGCGCCAATGCAGTGCAGCTCGCCGCGCGCCAGCGCGGGCTTGAGCATGTTGCCGGCGTCGATCGCGCCCTCGGCCTTGCCGGCGCCGACCATGGTGTGGATCTCGTCGATGAACAGGATGATGCGGCCCTCGTCCTGCGCCACCTCTTTCAGCACGGATTTGAGGCGCTCCTCGAACTCGCCGCGGTACTTGGCGCCGGCCAAGAGGCCCGCCATGTCCAGCACCAGCACGCGCTTGCCTTTCAGGCTTTCAGGCACCTCGCCGGCGATGATGCGCTGCGCCAGGCCCTCGACGATGGCGGTCTTGCCCACGCCGGGCTCGCCGATCAGCACCGGGTTGTTCTTGGAACGGCGCTGCAGCACCTGGATGGCGCGGCGGATCTCGTCGTCGCGGCCGATCACCGGGTCGAGCTTGCCCAGGCGGGCGCGCTCGGTCAGGTCCAGGCAGTATTTTTTCAGCGCCTCGCGCTGGCCCTCGGCCTCGGCGCTGTCCACGCTCTGTCCGCCGCGCACGGCCTCGATGGCAGCCTCCAGGCTCTTGCGCGACAGGCCGTTGTCCTTGGCGATCTGCGCCGCCTCGCCCTTGCTGTCGGTCAAGGCCAGCAGGAACAGCTCGCTCGCGATGAACTGGTCGCCGCGCTGGATGGCCTCCTTCTCGGTGGCCTGCAGCACGCGCACCAGCTCGGGGCTGGGCTGTACCTGCTCATGGCCTTGCACCTGCGGCAGGCGCTTGATGGCGGCCTCGGCCGCTTTCAGCAAACCGGGCGCATTGGCACCGGCGCGCTCCAGCAGCGCGCGCGGGCCGTCCTCCTGGCGCAGCATGGCGGCCAGCAGGTGCACGGGTTCGATATAGGCGTTGTCGTGGCCCAGCGCGAGGGACTGGGCATCGGACAGGGCTTCCTGGAATTTGGTAGTGAGCTTGTCGAGACGCATAAAAAAACCTCCAACTGGGTGCTACCTAGGGTTGCCGTGCGGTAATTTCAAGCCGCCGGAGGCGAAATTCACCCTGGCTGCGTCGGCACATCCATGCCCCAGCGCGCCATGGCGGCGTCGTCGCTCACGCGCGCATCGACCCAGCGCGCGCCCTCGGGGGTTTGCTCCTTCTTCCAGAAGGGTGCCTGGGTCTTGAGGTAGTCCATCAAAAACTCGCAGGCCTGGAAACTCTCGCCCCGGTGCGCGCTGGTCACGGCCACGAGCACGATCTGGTCGAGCGGCGCGAGCAGGCCGACGCGGTGGATGACGCGGGCGGCGTAGATGTCGAAGCGCTGCAGGGCGGCGTCGATCATGGCCTCTATGGATTTTTCCGTCATCCCGGGGTAATGCTCCAGCTCCATGGTGCGCACGCTGTCGCCCTCATTCCTGTCACGCACCGTGCCGACGAAGCAGCACACGGCGCCCACGCGCGCGTCCTGGGCGCGCAGCTGCGCCAGTTCGGTGGATACATCAAAGTCCTGGGTTTGGATGGATACGCGGCTCATGGCAGGCGACAGCGGCAAAATTGCGGGATTGACGGCACTTTAACGCCCTGCCCCCATGTCCCAACAGACCATCAACACCCCCGAATACCTGCTCTACCCCTCGCCGCACAACGCGCACCGCGTGGTGTTCGAGTTCCAGACCTTCGTGCCCCAGCTCTACGCACTGATCGACCTGCCGAGCTTTGAGCTGACGGGCCGCTACAGCCTGTTCTCGGCCCACCGCCGCGCCGACGGCAAGATGGGCCAGCTCGTGACCTTTGAGCTGCAGGCCGACCAGCAGCGCTTTGAGCGCCTGTTCGTGCCGGATTGAGGGCCGCCAGCCTGCCGCGGCAATACCCGACGGTATTCCTAGGGTAAACCCGCAATTTTGACCCGGCTCAAAGTCGCCAATCCCTTGTTGCGCTGCAATAGCAGCAACAGTCAACAACGGAGAAAAACGACATGGCATTGCTCAAACAACTCTTCACCACCGAGGTGGGCCTGTTCAGCGCCGTCGGCATTGGCTTCATGCTGGGCATGCTGGGTTTCTTCATCTGGCTCTTCACGCGCAATGACGCGCCCAAGAACGGCGAATAGCAGCCCTGAACCGGCATCGCCTCCCGCAAGGCGCCGCGCCCATGAGGGCCGGCGCCTTTTGTTTTTGCACCGTGCCGGACAATGCCGTCCATGCACGAAGACGACAACCAGATCCTGATCCCGCCCACCTTCATCGCGCTGTACAGCGACGCGCGCGAGCGCCTGCAGCTGTCCCGCGGCGAACTACAGGCGCGCTATGAGCTGTGCGAGGATCTCGCCTGCACCCTGGTGGAGCAGGCCGAGCAGCTCTACCACGGCGGCGCCCGCTCTGAGGAAGGCGTGCTGCTGGGCATGCATGCGGCCCTGGCGGGGGCCGAGACGGGCGTGAGCCCGCAGGAGGCGCGCTGGATCACACTGCGCCTGGCCGAGCTGCTGGGCTGGCGCAGCCCGCAGCTGCCCGAACCCGACGTCAGCCGCCCGTGACGGGCGGGAAGAACGCGGCCTCGGCGCCATCGGTCAGCGCCGTGGCCTCCTGGCCCATGATCTGATTGAGCGCCATGCGCACGGCGCGCTCGCGTGCCAGGCAGTCGGCCCAGGGCGCACCGCGGGCGATGAGGTCGTCGCGCAGCGCCCCCAGGGTGGCGGCGCCGGTCTGCAGCGTCTCCTGCCCTGTGCCCACGGCCTCGCGGATGGAGGCGAAGTAGCGCACGGTGATGGTGATGGGGGCGGTCATGACAGCAGCTCCGTGAACGGCAGGAAGCGCACGCGGTCGCCGCGCGCAATCGTCTGGCCCGCGGGGTTGTCCACCACACCGTCGCCCCACACGGCCGAGGTGAGCACGCCCGAGCTTTGGTTGGAAAACAGCTCCAGACTGCCATCGGCCGCATGGCGCACGCGCAGAAACTCACGGCGTTTATCGGCCCTGGGCCAGTCAAAACCGGCGCTGGCAGCTATTGCTTTGGGAGCAACATCCTGCACCCCTTGCAGGCGCAGCAGGAAGGGGCGCACCAGCAGGCAGAAGGTGATGAGACTGGACACCGGGTTGCCCGGCAGGCCCATGAAGTGCGTGCCGCCTATGCGGCCGTAGGCAAAGGGCTTACCCGGCTTGATGGCGATCTGCCACAGGTCCAGGCTGCCCAGGCTTTGCACCGCGGGCTTGATATGGTCTTCCTCGCCCACGGAGACGCCGCCGCTGGTGAGGATCAGGTCATGGCCTGCGCTGGCCTGGCGCAGCGCGGCCACGGTGGCCTCGCGCTGGTCGGGCACGATGCCGAGGTCGGTCACCTCACAGCCCAGGCGCAGCAGCAGGGCGCGCAGCACAAAGCGGTTGCTGTTGTAGATGGCGCCGGGCGGCATGCGCTCGGGCGGCAGCTCGCCGGGCATGACGAGTTCGTCGCCCGTGGAGAACAGCGCCACGCGCGGGCGGCGCGCCACCTGCAGTTCGGCCAGGCCCATGCTGGCGGCCAGGCCCAGGGCGGCGGGCGTCAGGCGCGTGCCGGCGGCCAGCACCTGGGCGCCCAGGGTGATGTCCTCACCCGCGCGGCGTATCCACTGGCCGTCTGCGGGTACGGCGTTGATGCGCACGCGCCCTTCATCCAATGTCTCGCAGTCCTCCTGCATGACGATGGCGTCGGCCCCCGCGGGCACGGGCGCGCCCGTGAAGATGCGCGCGGCGGTGCCAGTGGCCAGCGGCGCGCCCGCCTGGCCGGCGGCGATGCGCTGCGAGACGGGCAGCTCCACGCCCGCGGCGGTGATGTCGGCACTGCGCACGGCGTAGCCGTCCATGGCACTGTTGTCCTGCGGCGGCACCTGCAGCGGCGAGACGGCGGCCTGCGCCAGCACGCGGCCGTCGGCATCGAAGGTGCTGACGCGGTCGCTGCCGGCCAGCGGCGCGGCCTGGGCCAGCAGTTCCGCCAGGGCATCGTCCAGGGGCTTGAGGGGCGCACGCGCCTTGGATGTCATTCGCAGGTCTCCTCGGTCTGGGGCTGGTAGTCAAGGCGCGCGCCCTGGGCCAGCAGCCATTGCGCGATGGTAGTCGGCTCGCTCAGGGGCAGCAGCGCAAGCGGCGTGGGTGCCGGCAGCTGCGCGGCATCACTGGCCACGGCGATCACGCAGCCGTCATGCGGATAGCGCGCCGGGCCGCCGCGGTAGTCGGGCGCGGGGGCGCGCCAGATCTCGATCTTGGGCAGGTGGCTGTCCTTGAAGCCCTCGACCAGCACCCAGTCCACGCCGGGGCCGATTTCGGCCAGCAAGGCGTGCACGTCCAGCACATGCGGCTGCGCGAACTCGCGCATCAAGGCCATGCGCCGGTCGGAGGCCACGAGCACCTCGCAGGCGCCGGCCTCGCGGTGGCGCCAGCTGTCCTTGCCCGGGTGGTCAACGTCGAATCGGTGGTGCGCATGCTTGACCACCGCCACGCGCAGCCCCTGCGCGCGCAGCAGGGGGATGAGCCGCTCGACCAGCGTGGTCTTGCCGCTGCCCGAATAGCCGGCAAAGCCGACAACCTTCATGGGTCACTCCTGAAAAAATAGCTTCCAGCGCTCTATGGATGGGCGCTGGATGCCATTTTGACCATTAATCGCAATGTGCGGCGATATAGGCCTTGACCTGCTCGGCATCGGCCGGCAGGCGCTGCACGCGCTTGGGCAACTGCTCTATGCCCTCGAATTTCGCCGGGCGCTCGGGCGCGCGGCCCAGGGCCTCTTCGATGGTGTCGGCAAACTTGATGGGCAGGGCCGTCTCCAGCACGATCATGGGCTCGGCGCCCAGGTGCGCGCGCGCCACCTTCACGCCATCGGCCGTGTGGGTGTCGATGATCTGGCCAAAGCGCTCATAGGTGTCGCGTATCGTCGCCAGGCGGTCGGCATGGCTGCTGCTGCCGCTGGCAAAGCCGTAGCGTGCCGACAAGCCCTGGAAGGCAGGATCTGCGCTCAGGTCGAACTTGCCGGCCTGGCCCACGCCGTCGGCAAACAGGGCCTTGGTGCGTGCGCCGTCGCGGCCCACGAGGTCGAAGACGAAGCGCTCGAAGTTGCTGGCCTTCGAGATGTCCATCGAGGGGCTGGACGTTTCATAGGTGTTGGCCGCTCCGCGCACCTGGTAGACGCCGGTGCGGAAGAATTCGTCGAGTACGTCGTTCTCGTTCGTCGCCACGATCAGGCGCGCGATCGGCAGGCCCATCTGGCGCGCCACATGGCCGGCGCAGATGTTGCCGAAGTTGCCGCTGGGCACGGTGAAGCTGACCTTCTGGTCGTTGCTCTGCGTGGCCTGGATGTAGCCCGCAAAGTAGTACACCACCTGGGCCAAGAGGCGCGCCCAGTTGATGGAGTTGACGGTGCCGATCTTGTATTTGGCCTTGAAGGCGTGGTCGTTGGAGACGGCCTTGACGATGTCCTGGCAGTCGTCGAACACGCCGTCGATGGCCAGGTTGTGGATGTTGGCGTCCTGCAGGCTGAACATCTGCGCCTGCTGGAAGGGGCTCATGCGGCCATGCGGGCTGGTCATGAAGACGCGCACGCCCTTTTTGCCGCGCATGGCGTATTCGGCCGCGCTGCCGGTGTCGCCAGAAGTCGCACCCAGAATGTTCAACTCCTCGCCGCGGCGCGCCAGCTCATATTCGAACAGGTTGCCCAGGAGCTGCATGGCCATGTCCTTGAAGGCCAGCGTGGGGCCGTTGGACAGGGCTTCGATGTGCAGCACGCCCTCGAGCCGGCGCAGCGGCACGATTTCGCGCGTGCCAAAAACCTCGGCGGTATAGGTCTTGTCGCACAGGGCACGCAGATCGGCGCTCGGGATGTCGTCGATGTAGAGCGACAGGATCTCGAACGCCAGCGCGGCATAGCCCTGGTCGCGGTAGACGACGCGCAGCTGCGCCAGGCGCGCGGCGTCGATCTGGGGATAGTGCTCGGGCAGGTACAGGCCGCCGTCGGGCGCCAGGCCTTCGAGCAGGATGTCGCAGAAACGCTTACGGTCCGGGTGACCGCGGGTGGAGAGGTATTGCATGGGGGGTCTCAAACCGGGGCCTGGGGCTCCCAGGGGTTGACGAGCGCGAGGCCCGTGTCTTGGAAATGGCGGGTGTTGCGGGTGACCAGAGGAAGTCCGTGCGCCACCGCCGTGGCGGCGATCAAAAGATCCAGGTCGGTTTGCGGCCTGCCGATGGCCTGGCAGGCAGCTCGCAGGCGGCTCCAGGCGCGCCAGACCGTTTCATCGGTGGGAAAAATGCGACCCTCGAAATCGCGGCACAGCGCATCAAACCAGAGTTGCAGGCGGTTGCGTTTGGCGCCCAGAGGCATGCGCTCGATGCCGAACTGAATCTCACCCACCGTGACCGCGCTGATCAGGCTGGCGTCGAGCTGCGAACGCAGCCACTGCTGCACCAGCACGCTCGGCTCGGGCCTGGTCAGCTCGGAGATCACGCAGGTATCGAGCAAATAGCCCACGGCCATCATTCGCCCAGGGGGTCAAGTGGCTTGATGCTGGTGCGCTCGATCAGCTCGGCAAAACCCTCCACCTTGGGAATGCTGAGCAGGAATTCGACGAAGCCATCGTCCTTGCGCGGCGCGGCGGGCGCCTCGTCTCCCACGGCCACCACGCGCACCACGGGCTTGCCGTGGCGCGTGACGGTCTGCGGCCCTTCGGTCAGGGCACGGTCTATCACTTCACTGAAGTGGTTCTTGGCTTGCTGCACTTGCCAGACTGCGGACATGGTGGCCTCCCGGCGATCAATATGGCCAGAATTTTACCATTCAGGCCAGAATTCAGAGGTTGAGAATAAATTGACCGTGCCCGAGAGGTGCGCCAAAACGCGCCCAATCGAGGTGCAAAACGCAGTGCAATAGCTTGGGCTATGGCGAGTATTTGCAACGATGCGTGGGGGTGTTTTGGCGTGCAAAGCGGGCATGGGGAATTTTTTCTCAGCCTCTCAGTTCAACTCTTCCTTGCGGATGCGCGTGATCGGTGCCAGCACCGTGGGCAGGCTCTGGATCTGCGCCAGCGCCGCGTCCATATCGCCCTCACGCGTGTCGTGGGTGAGGATGATGAGGTCGGTCTGCGTGGAACCCTCGCCGCCCACCTCGTCGGCCTCGCGCTGCAGCATGGCGTCGATGCTGATGCCGGCGCCGGCCAGCAGGCCCGTGACCTTGGCCAGCACGCCGGCCTCGTCGGCCACGCGCAGGCGCAGGTAGTAGCTGGTCACCACCTCGGCCATGGGCAGCACCGGCAGGTCCTTGCCGGCATCGCCCAGCGTGTGGTTCTGGAAGGCCAGCGGCGGCACGCGGTGCGTGGGGTCGGCCTCGATCAGGCGCGTGATGTCCACCAGGTCGGCGATCACGGCGCTGGCCGTGGGCTCGCTGCCCGCGCCCTTGCCGTAGTACAGCGTGGTGCCCACGGCGTCGCCATGCACGACCACGGCGTTCATCGCGCCCTCGACGTTGGCGATCAGGCGCTTGGCCGGCACCAGGCTGGGGTGCACGCGCAGCTCCACGCCCTTGTCGGTGCGCTTGGTGATGCCCAGGAGCTTGATGCGGTAGCCCAGCTGCTCGGCGTATTTGATGTCGGCCGCGCCCAGCTTGGTGATGCCTTCCACAAAGGCCTTGTCGAACTGCACCGGGATGCCGAAGGCGATGGCGCTCATGATGGTGGCCTTGTGCGCGGCGTCCACGCCCTCGATGTCGAAGGTCGGGTCGGCCTCGGCGTAGCCCAACGCTTGAGCTTCCTTCAGGACCACGTCGAAGTCCAGGCCCTTGTCGCGCATCTCGGACAGGATGAAGTTGGTCGTGCCGTTGATGATGCCGGCCACCCACTGGATCTGGTTGGCCGCCAGGCCCTCGCGCAGCGCCTTGATGATGGGGATGCCGCCGGCCACGGCCGCCTCGTAGGCCACGACCACGCCCTTCTCGGCCGCGGCCTTGAAGATCTCCGTGCCGTGCACGGCCAGCAGCGCCTTGTTGGCCGTCACCACATGCTTGCCGGCGGCAATGGCTTCGAGCACCAGTTGTTTGGCAATGCCGTAGCCGCCGATGAGCTCGATGACGATGTCGATCTCCGGGTTGGCGATGAGCTCGCGCGCGTCGCTGACCACGCGCGCCTTGTCGCCCACGATGGAGCGCGCACGCTCGACGTTCAGGTCGGCCACGCAGGCGATCTCTATGCCGCGACCCGCGCGGCGGCGGATTTCTTCCTGGTTGCGGGCCAGCACGTTGAACACGCCGCTGCCTACGGTGCCTATGCCGAGCAGGCCAACTTGGATGGGTTTCATATCAAGATCACCAGTAAAAAGGGCTGTAGCGCCTATGTATCAAGCGGTACAAGCTATTAAAAAAAGAGTTTCACGCGGCAACGGCGTGGCGCTGGCGGTAGGCGGCGAGAAAGCCCGCCAGGCGGCTCACCGCCTCGCGCAGATCGTCCTCATGCGGCAGGAACACGATACGGAAATGCTGGTTGTCCGGGAAATTGAAGCCCGAACCCTGCACCAGCATCACGCGCGTGGCGCGCAGCACTTCCATGAAGAACTGGCGGTCGTCGGCAATCGGATACATGGCCGGATCCAGGCGCGGGAACATGTACAGCGCCGCCTGCGGCTTGACGCAGCTGACGCCGGGGATCTGCGTGATCAGCTCGTACGCCAGGTCGCGCTGGCGGCGCAGGCGTCCGCCCTCGCGCACCAGGTCGTTGATGCTCTGGTAGCCGCCCAGCGCCGTCTGAATCGCCCACTGGCCCGGCACGTTGGAGCCGAGCTTGAGGTTGGCCAGCATGTTCAGACCCTCGATGTAGTCGCGCGCATCCTGCTTGGGGCCGGAGACGATCATCCACCCCGCGCGGTAGCCGCAGCTTCGATAGGCCTTGGACAGCGAATTGAAGGTCAGCGTGAGCACGTCGGTGGACAGGCTGGCCATGGAGGTGAACGTGACGCCGTCGTACAGCACCTTGTCATACACCTCGTCCACCAGCAGCACCAGGTTGTGCTCGCGCGCGATCTGGATGATGCCCCTGAGCAGCTCGACCGGGTACAGCGCTCCGGTCGGATTGTTCGGATTGATGACCACAATGCCGCGCGTGCGCGGCGTGATCTTGGCGCGCATGTCGGACAGGTCCGGCAGCCAGCCCGCGTCCTCGTCGCAGCGGTAGTGCACGGGCTTGCCGCCCGAGAGCGAGGTCGCCGCCGTCCACAGCGGATAGTCGGGCATGGGCACGAGCAGCTCGTCGCCATCGTTGAGCAGCGCATTCGTCGCCATCACGATCAGCTCGCTGGCGCCATTGCCCAGGTAGATGTCGTCCAGCGTCACGCCCTCAATGCCCAACTGCTGGGTGTAGTGCATCACCGCCTTGCGCGCGGCGAAGATGCCCTTGCTGTCCGAATAACCTGCCGAATTGGGCAGGTTGCGGATCATGTCCTGCTGGATTTCCTCGGGCGCATCGAAGCCGAACGGCGCCATGTTGCCGATGTTGAGCTTGATGATCTTCTGGCCCTCGTCCTCCATCTGCTTGGCCGCGTCCACGATGGGGCCCCGGACATCGTAGAGAACATTGGCGAGCTTGGCGGACTTGTGGATAGGCTTCATTGCACAGGCCTGGGGTGTGTAGACAGGGAAACCTATAATTTGACCACAGTTCCCACCCGCAGGCCGAGGCTGCCGCGCATCCCCCAAGGCCTGCTGCCCTCTCCGCCTCACCGCACGGCGCCCATGAAATTCCAGCCAGACCGCTCCGACGTACAGACCATCAGCGCCTACGGGCCCGCCTGGATCAATGTGGATGCCGACCGCATCGCGCACAGCATCATCGTGGGCGCACGCGGCCAGCGCATCGCCTGGAACTGCAGCCGCTTCGAAGACCTGACACCCGCGCATTTCGCACAACTGGCCGACCTGGACGCCGAGGTCGTGATCTTCGGCAGCGGACAACGCCTGCGCTTCCCGCCGCCGGCCTGGCTGCAGCCGCTGATGGCGCGGCGCATAGGCCTGGAAACCATGGACACCCTGGCCGCCTGCCGCACCTACAACATCCTGGCCGGCGAGGGCCGCAACGTGATTGCGGCGCTGCTGCTGGAGGCATAACGCCGCCGCTTAGAATATCGGGTTGCCAGGAGACTTGGGTGAGTGGTTTAAACCAGCAGTCTTGAAAACTGCCGACGGGCAACCGTCCGTGAGTTCGAATCTCACAGTCTCCGCCAGCAAAAGTTGGCGTGTACCCAATCAATTCGCCCTCGCGCTGGCCGCGCAAAGGGTATGGGATGCACAAAGGACGGTGCAGCCAATAACCATGGCTATTGGCAAGCCGCGCGCCCCAGCGGTCGCCCTCACTGCGCAGCCAACCCGATTGGAAAATGTCGTCATGCACTGCGCGCCCGTGTCGATATGAAGCGAAACGCATACCCAGCCTTTTCCAGGCCTGTCTCTTCCAGCGCAATGGAACCCATCGGTACAAACCAGAGCAGTTGGTTGGGCACACCCATGAAAAACGGGGCAATGCAATGTGCATCGCCCCGCTCGCCTGACAAGGCATCTCAAACCAGTGAGACTGCAGCGGCAGGCGCATGCCCCGCGAAATGGCTCGCCAGGCTGGCCAGCAGGGCCTGTGTCTGGGCCGCCTGCGCCACGGGTGAGCGGCCAGCGACATGCGGGGTGATGAGCACATTGTCCATCTCGCGCAAGGCCTGCGGCACCTCGGGCTCGGTCTCCAGCACGTCCAGGCCCGCGCCCGCAATTTGGCCTCGCTGCAGTGCGTTCACCAAGGCCTGGGTGTCAACCACAGAGCCGCGCGCGACATTTATGAAGAACCCCTGCGATCCGAGGGCCTGCAGAACCTGCGCGTTGACGATGTGGTGGGTTGCGGCGCCGCCCGGGCAGGCCGCGACAAGATAGTCGCTGGCCCGCGCCAGGGATAGCAGGCTGGGCTCGTAGTCGTAGGTCAGCTCACTGCGACGCTGGCGCGCAAAGTACGTCACCCGCATGCCGAAGCCCTGCGCACGCCGGGCAACGGCCTGGCCAATGCGCCCCATTCCAATGACACCCAGCGTAGCGCCGCTCAGCGTCGGGCGCGCGGCGCGCGCGCCCAGCCAGCCGCCCGCGCGCACCGCAGCCGTCAACGCGCAGTAGCCGCGGCTCAGGGCCAGCATGAAGCCCAGGGCATGGTCGGCCACCGTTTCGTCGTTGGTGTTGGGGGCATTGGTCACCACAATGCCGTGGTGCGTCGCTACTGCCAGGTCCACATTCTCATATCCCACACCAAAGGCACAGACGATGCGCAGCGCCGGCATTCGGGCCATGAGCCCGGCGTCAAGTCCCGTAGTGCCATTGGTCACCACGGCCTCCACCCGTTCCCAGGGCAATGCCGCGGCCGCAGCACTGGCAATACCCTCCGGCGCGTCATGCAGCTGATAACGCTCGGCCAGCGCCGCCTTGGCGGCGGCGGGCAGCGGAATCAGCGCCAGTACATGCGGCCTGGTCATGACGCGCGCCACTTTAACCCTGCTCGGGCAAGGTCTCGGCGGCAGGCGCCACTTCCTTGACCGCGCCCTTCCAGCCCGACTCCGTCATGTCGAACACGATGCCATCGGGCGTGCTGTATTTGACTTCATAGAAGACATTGGGATCGGTCTCCTTGCGGCCCGTGAGGTATTTGCCACCGGCCGCGGTCACACGCTTGCCGGCTTCTTCAAGGTTGTCCACCCACATACCAAAGTGAATGACACCACGCACGTCCTTGAACTTCTCGTAGCCGGGAACCGGTTCGGCGCCGAAATTCAACAAGGCCACGTTCATCACGCCGTCGGTCATATACCAGCCGCGCATGGCACGGCCGGCGCGCGTCATGCCGAAGGCCTGCTCGAAAAACTGTGCGGCAGCCTCGGGGTCGCTGACCGAAAGAGCGATGTGTCTGAGTTTTTCCATGATGGTTTGCTCCTGTGTTGTACATCGATACGAACCCTATTGCACATATCGATGTGTATATTATATTACTAGCCATTCTGGTATACCAAATATAAATTTCAATGAACAATGACACGAATCAATCACGCACGCCGTTCGGCTCGCTCACCGCTCAACAGCAAACGCTGCTCGATGGCGTGGGGCCGGTATGGGCTCAGGACATCAACAAGCACCGCGATCTCGTGGTGCAAACCTACTCGCCCCTGGTGCAGCAAGCAGACAACCAAGGTATAGAAGTACAGCGCGACCTGCCCTACGGCCACGCTCCGCGCCAGGTGCTGGATGTGTACAGCCGCGCGCAATGGACCGGGCAGCGGCGCGACGTGCTGCTGTTCTTCCACGGCGGCGCCTTCATACGCGGCAACAAGAGTGCCAACGGCGCGATCTACGACAACGTGGCCTACTGGTTCGCACGCCAGGGCTGCGTGGCGGTGAACGTGGAATACCGGCTGGCGCCCGAGGCGCCCTATCCCGCCGGCGCCGACGATGTCATCGCAGCCCTGCGCTGGGCGCAGCAGCACATCGCGCGCTTTGGCGGCGATGCGGGGCGCATCTTCCTCATGGGCCATTCGGCAGGTGGCTCGCATGTCGCCAGCGCCTTGCTGGATCCGGCGGTTGCCGGCCGCCCGCTGGAGGGCGAGGTGGCCGGCGCCATGCTGGTGAGCGCCCGGCTGCGCGCCGACGTGCTGCCCGACAACCCCAACGCCAATGGCGTGCGTGCCTATTTCGGCGACGACCCGGCGCTGTATGCGCAGCGCTCGCCCGCCAGTCACGCGGGCGCCGTCAATGTGGCGCTGCTGGTTGCCATCGCGCAGTACGAGAACCCGCATCTCGATCGCTATGGCGAGGAATTCCACGCCGCGGTACTTGCCAGCGGACGCAGCGCATTGACACGCCTGGTGCGCATGCCACGGCACAACCACACCTCCATCGTCGCCCACTTCAACAGCGGCGAGGAAACCCTGGGCCCGCAGCTGCTGCAGTTCATGCGCGATGCGTGAACCCGTACGAGCCACGACTTTCGCTTCCATTAATCCTCTATGGCATTCATCACCATGCAAACCCCTCGCAACACCAAGGTATTCGTCCCTGCCCTCACGCCCTTTCATGCGGATCTGTCCGTCAACAAACCTGCCTTCATCACGTTTTGCCGCTGGCTGGTATCCCAGGGCGCGGGCCTGGCCGTGTTTGGTACTAACAGCGAGGCCAACTCGCTGGCGCTGAGCGAGAAACTGGAGCTGCTCGAAGCACTGGTGGAGGCGGGATTGCCGGCCGATGCCATGATGCCGGGCGTGGGCCTGTGCGCACTGCCCGAAACCATCGCCCTGACCCGCCGCGCGGTAGAGCTTGGCTGCGCCGGCGCTCTGACGCTACCTCCGTTTTTCTTCAAGCCGGCGACCGAGGACGGGCTGTTCGCCTACTACGCGCAGATCATCGAAGCCATTGGCTCGGACGGCCTCAAGGTTTACCTCTACCACATACCGCAGTTCACCGGGGTTCCGATCAGCTGCGCACTGATTGAACGCCTCCTCAAGGCCTACCCGCAGACCGTCGTAGGCGTCAAGGACAGCTCGGGTGACTGGGGCAACACAGAGCGCATGTTGCGCGAGTTCCCGGGGTTCGAGGTGTTTCCCGCTTCCGAGGCGCTGCTGGAAAAAGCCCTGCCGCTGGGCGCCGCGGGCTGCATCTCGGCCACGGCCAATGTCCAGCCGGGCGCCATTGCCCAGGCCTTGCAGCTGTGGGGCTCGGCGCAGTTCGAAGCCGCCCAGGCGCGCCTGAAGTCGGTGCGCAATCTGTTCCAGGCACACCCGATGATTCCGGCGCTCAAGCATGTGGTGGCCAGCCATTTTGGCGACAGCGGTTGGCGCCATGTGCGGCCGCCGTTCACCGCGGCCGATGGCGCCTGGGCCGACGGCCTGTCGCAGCAGCTGGCGCAGCTGGACTTCCGCATGGGGCAGGCATGATGGACGCGGCCCTGCCCCGCCCCTTGGGCAACTACGCGCGCTGGCGGCGTGCCGACGTGCCCATCTTCGTGGCCGGCGTCAGCGCACGCCTGCCCAGCGGCGAGATCGACGGCGTCACGCACGATGGCGCTGGTGTGCACTACGACGTCGCGGTGCAGACGCGGCGCGTGCTGCGCAACATCGACGCCATCCTGCAGGAGGCCGGCGCCCGCCTGTCCGACTGCGTGGACATGACCGTCTTTCTGGTGCGCGCCGACGACTTCGCCGCCTTCAATGCGGCCTACGCCGAATTTTTTCCGGGCGAGCCGCCGGCCCGCACCACGGTGGTCGTGCGCGCCCTGCCACACCCGGACATGGTGGTGGAGATCAAGGCCGTGGCCAATGCACCGGCACGCTGACTGCGCCAGTCATGGATCGACATTTGTCAACAACAACTCTTGGAGGAGCATGGTGAAACACCCCAACAATTGGACCCTGACAGCCCTGATCGGCTGCGCGCTGCCACTGACCGCGCAGGCACAGTCGGCCGGCGGCGGCACGCTCAGCATCTACGGCTTCCTGAAAACCAATGTGGAACATGTCCGCGCATCGGGTAATGGTCCTGGCGCGCCCTCTCTGTCGGTAAGCCGGCTGTCCAACGACCTGTCGGTGCTGGGCTTTCGCTCGCGCGAGGATCTGGGCGGAGGCATGTCGGCCTGGGCGCAGTTCGAAACCAACGTCCGCGTCGATACCGGCGACGGGCCCTTCGGCGGGCGCAATACGGCGGTGGGCCTGGCCACGCCCCTGGGTGAGCTGGTGCTCGGGCAATGGGAGGCGCCGCTGCGCTTCACCTCGGTGTACGCCATCGACCCATTCACCGCTGGCATCTTCGCGTCCAACTCCATCATGGGCAACGGCTTTTCCACGGCCGCCAACGGGCAGTCGCCGGCGTCGTTCGACCGGCGCCAACCCAACCTGGTGCAGTATTGGTCGCCCGACATGGGCGCTTGGGCGCTGCGCCTGGCCTATGCCATGCCCGAGGAGAAAACCAGCCAATCGTCACCCAGCATGCTGGGTAGCCTGCTGACCTACAAACAGGGACCGCTGTATGCGGCCTGGGGCTACGAGCGGCACAATTCCTACTTCTATGCTGGAAGCCTGGACGAGGCGCACCGGCTTGCAGCGGCCTACTCGTTCGGGCCGACCCGGCTGCGGGCCAGCTGGGAACGCCTGAGCTACCAGCCCGCGCCAGGACAATCGCTGCGGCGCGATGCCTGGCAACTGGCCGTGACGCACCAGATCGACGACAAGCAGGAGCTGCAGGCCTCGTTCGTAAAGGCCGGCTCGGCGCACGGCAATGCCACCAAGCAGATCGGTGGCATAGGCATTGCTGGCACCGACTCGGGTGCCAACCAGGTGTCTCTGGGTTATCTATACCGCCTGTCCAAGCGCACCGAACTCTGGACCGCCTACACGCGCATCCACAATGGCACCACAGCCGCGTATAACCTCTCTGCCAACAGCATTTCCGGCATGAAGCCGGGTCAAAGCCCTTCTGGCGTAGGCCTGGGCGTTACACACCGCTTTTAGCCTCGATCGATCAATTGGATGCGCCGACCTATGGACCCAGTGTCTTGGGCGGCGCATCGGCCACTGGCCACCCGCACCGACACTAAAGGGGCGGGCGACCTGATCCGCGAAGGGCTGTTGCGCGTGGGCAAGTGTTGTTGAGCCGGGCCGCTGCATGGAACGACGCACTGCCGTTCTCGACAGGACGATTCACACTGGCGCATTTCTGCCCACGTTCACTACAGGCGAAGGGCTAGAATCAAAAACCATTTGTACGACTTGTACGGTCAAAAATACAGCCATGCCAACGATTGCCAGCAAGATTCAGACGCTCATATCCGAGCAGATCATCAGCGGCGAGTTCAAGCCTGGCACCCGGCTCGACGAGCGCCTGTTGGCACAGCAGTTCAATGTCTCCAGGACCCCGGTACGAGAGGCGCTGCGCCAGCTGGCCGCACGCGGCTTGACACAGCTTCTGCCCATGCGCGGCGTGGTCGTCATGGAGATCAGCATCAAGGAACTTTCCGAAATCTTGACCGCGTACTGCGAGATCGAAGCCATGTGCGCGCGCCTGGCGGCGGAGTCCATGACCGCCATGGAAAAGACCGAGCTGCAGTACATCCATGAGCTTTCTAACGAGCATGTCGCGGCGGGTGATCTGGACAAATATCTGGAGGCCAATCGCGAGTTGCATCGCCTGATCCTCGAAGGAGTACACAACTCGGTGATCAGCAAAATGGCGGGAGAGATTCGCGACCGCCTCAGCCCCTACCGCCAATACCATCCCAGCGAGACCGACCGCTTGGCATCCTCGCACGATGCGCACAAGGATATCGTCGAGGCCATCATGGAAGGCAACGGTGAAAAGGCCTACCTGGCCATGCGCGCCCATAACGCCCACCTGGGCAACGCGGCCCTGCGCGCGCTGCGTCAGGCAAAGGAGGCCGAAGGGGCTGCCGCCCCGCAAGCGGTTTCCAAGCCGACGCGCCAACGTGCCGCGACCGCGACAAAGGCGACTCCGGTCACGCTAGTGGCCGGCGAGCCACGCAAGCGACGCACAAAGAAAGCAGCTTAAAAAATACCAAACAAAAACTTGGCACACCAAATTAGATAACAAAGTAGAATCTTCTTATAGTTCAAGAAGAGTGCTTTGGTTCTCGACCTGCGGTGTGCACATGTCAGCCCCTCCCCGCATCTGCCGCGGATCATGCTCTTCGCTTCACATCAGCAAGGAGGAGCGCGATGCTCGACAAAGCAGGCATTGAAGCGTTGTTCCACGACGCACGATCGCAAAATGGCTTCCTGAACCGCCCCGTAGCGCCAGAGTTGCTGCGGCAGTTGTACGACCTGGTGAAGATGGGGCCTACCAGCGCCAACTGTTCGCCCCAACGCGTCGTGTTTCTGACCACCGCCGAGGCCAAGGCACGGCTACTACCGTCCCTGAGCCCGGGCAACGTTGCCAAGACATCCTCCGCGCCCGTGACCTGTCTGCTGGGCTATGACACCCGGTTTTATGAGCATGCCGAGCATCTGTTTCCACACAACCCAGGCCTGTACGACAGCTTTGTTGTCAATGCCAAGCACGCTCAGGTCACGGCCTTTCGCAACGCAACGCTGCAGGCCGGCTATTTCATTCTCGCGGCGCGGGCACTAGGGCTCGATTGCGGCCCCATGTCCGGCTTCGACGAAGCGATGGTGAATGCCAGCTTTTTTGCCGATGGACGCTACCGCGTGAACTTCCTGTGCAATCTCGGCTACGGCGATGCCACCAAGCTATTCGGCAGACTGCCGCGGCTGCCATTCGATGACGCCTGCACGGTGTTGTAGGTCACCCGTCGCCCCCCCAATGGGCTGACACTCGTACTGCGACCCTATCAATTCCTCCACGCGAAGGTGGTCAGACGATGCTGGGCGCCAGCACAGTGGACGCCGCGTAGCGCGGCCCCGCAAGCGATCCGCCGGTCTCCACCGCAACGCACTTCCTTGAACATGGCTGCCGCTGCCATAGGTAGTTTCATCTATTTGATTTTTGTATTTCTATTACACAATAGGTATACCAATTAAGACAAAGGATGACAATGCGCCACATGATCGCCGGGGCGGCTCTGGCTCTTTTTTCCGCCTGCGGCCTTGCCCAGACCTGGCCGAGCAAGCCCATCACCATCGTTGTTCCGTTCGGCGCCGGCGGCAACACCGACGTGATTGCACGCCTTACGGCCACGCATATGACCAGGGCATTGCGCATGCCTGTGGTGGTGGACAACCGTCCCGGCGCCTCCGGTCTGATCGCAGCCAAGCAAGTGCTCGCTGCTCCGGCCGACGGTTACACGCTGTTCATGGCCTCTGTCTCCCAGATCGTCACCGCTCCTTTCGTGAATTCGAATTTCAATTTCGATCCCACCAAAGAGTTCGCACCCGTGGTCAACATCGGTGCCAACGCGTTCGTCATTGCAACCAAGTCTTCGCTACCCGCCAAGAACCTGGCCGAACTGGTGGCGCTGGCCAAGCAGAAGCCGGGCGTATTGACCTATGGCAGTGGCGGCACAGGATCGCTAACCCACTTGTCTGCATATCTCTTCACCAAGCGTGCCGAAATCAGCCTGGTTCATGTCCCATACAAGGGCGGCGCCCCGGCCATGACCGACCTGCTTGGCGGCGTGATAGACATGTATTCAGCCAGCCCCTCGGAGGTAGTTACCCAGGCCGCTGGCGGAAAGGTCCGTCTGTTGGCCATCTCCAGCGCGAACCGGCTCAAAGAACTGCCCAACGTGCCAACGGTTGCCGAAACCTATCCTGGGCACGAGGTGGAAACTTGGAACGGGCTGTTTGCCAAGGCCGGCACGCCCGCAGAAATACTCGACCGCATCGCAACAGAAGTGGCCAAGATGAAAAGTGACCCTGCAACCCTGCAGAAATTCGAGGAGATGGGAGTCGTGCCGCTGTTCACCACACGCGATGCTTTCGGCGCCCAGATTCAGCGCGAAGTCGCCATGTGGGGCAAGGCGTTGAAGAGCTCTGGCATCAATGTGGATTGACCGGCGGCAGAGACGGACCAGTCAAACGTAAACAGGCGCGGTATGCCGCGTAGGAATCAGGAAAGAAAGACAGTGATGAACCGATATGCAATCGCGGCCTATGCCGCTTCAGCGAACAAGGCAGCGCCGCTGCGCATGGGCCTCGTAGTGGATGGGGTCGTCTATGACGCTGAGGCCGCAGTGCACGCCGTAGCCCCCGGCCTACGCGCGCTGCCGTCCGACCTGGGCGCCCTGTTGGTCCAATGGGACGCCGCAACCGACCTGCTCAAGGCGCTGGAGGATGCCGCCCAAGCCCTGCGCACGGGCCATATCGAACTGGCACGGCAGGCAGGCGCACTGGGCGTGCCCTATGCACCGGCACGCATTTTCGCCACGGCATCCAACTTTTACGAACACGCGGCCGAGATGGGTACCAAGCTCGCGGCGCGCAGCGAAAGCACTCCCTATATCTTCATGAAGGCAGAAACCAGCGTGACGCCGACGAAGAGCGCTGTAGTCATGCCGGCCACCACAATGAAACTGGACTGGGAAGTGGAGCTGGCCGTGGTGATCGGCCGCGGTGGCCACAACATTCCACAAGAGCAGGCCTACGAGCATATCGCCGGCTACACGGTCATCAATGACGTCAGCGCACGCGACCTGACGCGTCGCAGCGACTACCCGTTCTCGCACGACTGGTTCCGCGGCAAGAGTTTCGACACCTTTGCCCCCCTGGGTCCCTGGTTCGTGCCACGCGCCTGCATAGAGGATCCCATGGATCTACGTATGCGGCTCACGGTCAACGGGCAAAGCATGCAGGACGCCAGCACCAACGGCATGATCTTCAACATCGCCGAGCAGATTGCCTACCTGTCGAGCATTCTCACGCTCAAACCGGGCGACCTGATCGCCACCGGAACGCCCACCGGCGTCGGCATGGGGCGCGGCGTGTTCCTCAAGCCCGGCGACGTGATGGTGGCATCTATTGAGCATATCGGCTCCATAGAAAATCACGTCGTGGCGGCCGCATCCTGACAACAACGGAGCATTGGCATGAGCAAACTCAGACCCCGACGCCTTGGGCACATGGTGCTGATGGTGCGCGACATTCATAAGTCGGCGAAGTTCTACACCGAGGTGCTGGGCCTCGAAGTGTCTGACTGGATCAGTGACAAGATGGTCTTCCTGCGCGCCGGCACCGATCATCACGACCTGGCATTGGCGCAACTCCCCGAGGACTCCCCGGACCTCAACGACCTGCCGCGCTACAGCCGGCCCGGCCTGGAGCACTTTTCCTACCTCATCGACAGTGAAGAGGAGATGGAGCGATCGGTCAAGGTGCTGCAGGAGCACGGTGTCGAGATCGTGCGCGGTATCGGACGCCATGGGCCCGGAAATAACCTGTTCCTCGTGTTCAAGGATCCGGACGGCAACAACGTCGAGGTCTATTGCGATATGACGCAGATTCCGCGGGACGGCACGCACAAGGCGGAGGTCTGGGACCGCAACCTTGAAAGCTTCGACCAGTACCGGTTGGAACGCTTTGTCGTGCCCCCTCCGCCACACCTCGTGGCGTCCAAAACCGAGTCCAAGTAGGACTCCGGAGGTCCGGCCCGCTGCTCAAATCCGCAGGCAAGGCACGGAGCCGCGCTGCAGCCGGTTACGCATAGGGCTGACTACGGACATTGGCGCTCGGCACATACATTGCCCAGCAAGCGTCACCGGTAGAAATCCAAAGGTTGCTGAACAAGCCGACGCCCTGATCGCCGATACCGGGAACGCGTTCGAGATAGAGCCGGCTTTCTTCTGCGATGAACATCAGGAACCGTCCCGATGGACTGAACACCGGATTTCCGCTGTTGCGCCCAAAGCCGTCGTCGCCGTTTGCGGTGACCTGCTTCGGGATGCGGCTTTCGAGGCCAGAGATGTAGACATGACGAAAGCCAGACCCGCCGTCCTTCGCATCGAAGGCGATGCGCGTTCCGGACGGATTGAACCAGGGCGCGCGCCGGACTGGCTCAGCAGCGTCACGCTTTCGATCAACGGACTCTTCGCGGGGGCAGTCACGAAGCTGGGGGCAGAGTTCGGCCCGACCCGAGACAGTCCTCGCCGCCAGCGCGCCATTCGCCGTACCGAGGCAGACCAGCATGGCAGCGACTGCGGGGCGCGCCCTGTATCCGCTTGCACGCAGCCGCCGCATCAGACGGGACATGCGCCTGCCGTTCTGGTCAGGCGACACCGACTGACGTACCGACGCATTGCGCATCGCAGGTAGGCCAGGATTCCGGTCCACGGAGAAATCTCCAAGCGCCGAACGCACCAGGCGAATGCCGCCAGATTCGCGGCAGGCGAGCCGAGCGATACGCCTCGCGAATGGGCTCGGAGCCAAGCGACGACTGGCTGCAACCATCGAAATTTTCGCCGCACCCCACGTTGCATGCCCATGCCCCACCTGCCGATGTGCCCACCTTTGCAGGACCGGTCCTTGCAAGCATCCGCACACACCTGTTTTGAATTGTTATGCGACCGCCAGGCGGGTGCGGCTTCACGATATAACCGGCTCCATG
>JAFEDY010000024.1 GCA_018241405.1 Pseudomonadota bacterium
CACGGACCGCCTGTTTGCCAGCCGCGAGCGCAAACCAAGCGGCAACCATGAGTTTGACCAGCTGTGCCAGGCACTCTGCATAGAGCACCGGCTGACCAAGCCCAGGACGCCCAGAACCAACGGCATGGTGGAGCGCTTCAATGGGCGCATTGCAGATGTTTTGACGACTCACCGCTTCAGCAGCGGCGAAGATCTGGAGCAGACGCTGCTGCGCTATGTGGCCTTGTACAACCACCAGTTGCCCCAGTCAGCACTCAAGAGCAAGACGCCTATGCAGGCGATGAAAGACTGGTATCACGAGCGTCCGCATTTGTTTCACAAGCGGCCATATGATCGTCCGGGATGCGACACCTAACATTTCGTCGCAGCCGACCGCCTACGGCGTCGGCTGAACTCAAAGCGTTGGGCATCATCAGGGCGCTTATGTTGCCCATTGAAAGGATGTCGTGAATCAGTTTGAGCAGTTCGAATCCGATCTCCGTACTTGCCGCAAGTGCGAAAGCATCCTCAGCGGCAAGTGCGTCGATGCGCGTGTCGGTGACGAGCGCGTTCAGCCACGTCCGATTCTCAGCGGGCTCCGCCAGAAACCAATCATGTTGATTGGCCAGGCGCCTGGGCTCACCGAGTACCAAACAGGCAGGCCGTTTCAGGGCCAAGCCGGTCAAGATATTCGTGCCGTCTTCGCAGAATGCGGTGTATCGGCAGAGCAGTTTGCCCAGTTGGTCCAAACCTCGGCCGTGGTGAAGTGCTTCCCAGGAAGCAAGATTGTGCCGAACCGTCGCAAGCCAGGCGATCGCAGGGAAGACGAGAAGCCGTCCTCGTCCATGATCAATAACTGTCGTCCACTTCTTGAACGGCAGATCACACTGTGCGACCCCAAGATCATCGTCCTTCTTGGCGGTCTCCCGCTGCAAGCGTTTCTACGCATGAGCGGTGCAACGTCCGCAAAGGCTGAGCTTGCTGCATTTGTCGGGCGCGTCGTGCAGTGGGGGACGCGCAAGGTTATCCCTTTCCCGCACACGTCAGGCTCATCGTTCTGGCTGAATGACGTGGCGAATCGCCAGCTTTTTTCTGCGGCCAAGAGCCTCTTTCGAAACGAGGTTGCCAACCTTGGTTGCGCATGAAGCTCAACCCTTCGTTGCACCCGACCTGCTACAGCGGGCTTCGCCCGCTTCCGCAGGCGGGTGAACTCAAACGTTAGCTACCGGCTATTCAGCCCCGCTTGTCTATAGGGCAATCAAATATGACTCTGGCTTTTTCTGCATCACTTTCTGCAGTCGGTCTGTTCCTTGGCATGCTGATTTTTTTTGAGACAGGCCGGTACGTTGGCAAGAAGAGACTGACGCGCGACCCCGACGGTGCAGCGACGGGGGCCGGCCCGGCCGAAGCCGCGGTGTTCGGCTTGCTTGGTCTACTCTTGGCGTTCACGTTTTCGGGTGCCGCATCGAGATTTGAAGTCCGACGACACCAGATCACCGAGGAAGCCAACGCCATCGGAACAGCCTACTTGCGGATCGACCTGCTTCCGAGCGACGCGCAGCCGGAAATGCGGCAGTTGTTTCGTCGTTATCTCGACGACCGAGTAGAGAGCTATGGGCACCCTGAGGACGCGACTGTCACTCAAGCACGATCATCTGATGCAACGGTTTTGCAGGCACGGATCTGGGCGACGGCGGTATCTGCGAGCCAACGAGATGCCTCTGGGAATGCGGCGAAGGTCTTGCTCCCTGCATTGAACGAGATGATCGACATTACAACGACCAGAGCAATGGCAACGGAGAATCATCCGCCACAAGTCATCTTTGTCCTGCTTGCAGGCTTAAGCCTAGTCAGTTCCTTTCTTGTCGGCTACGTTACCTGCGCGACAAAGACACGAAACTGGATTCCCGCCCTGACTCTTGCCGCGACAATGTCTCTCACCTTTTATGTGATCCTCGATCTCGAATTCCCGCGCCAGGGCATGATCCGCGTTGACGCGACAGACCACGTTCTTATAGAACTCCGGAAGACCATACGATGAGGTTGCATTACTTGGACCCGAAACTACTTGTCCGCCAAGCAGCTAACATTTCGCTGCAGCCGACGCCGCTACGCGGCACGGCTGAGCTCAGCCGTTAGCCTCGCCGACAATTGCGCCTCAAACTCCGTGCCGATTCCAGCAGCCTTCACCCTCGCCAGCGCCCATGCAGCGCGGGTTGGGCCGCGTGGCGGGCTTCGCCTGCAAGGGTTGCGCCAGTTTCAAGCCTTTTTGGCCTCTGGCGCTTTCAGGGATTGCGTAAGCAGCTATCGTTTTCGTAGCTTGTAGCACTGCCGCTGGCGCCCCGTTTCACCCGTCGGGTCTAACCCGGCAGTCAAGCCGACCCGCTAACGGCGGGCGGCTTACGATCTAACGCTCGGGCTGTGGGCCAGAACTCAATCTGCCGTGGCCTCCTCGGGCTCAGCCGGTTCGGACTTGGTACCGCGATCCTTCTTGGCCAGCGGCTGGATGTCCAGCAGCACCTCGGCACTTTCCACGCCCTGCTCGTCGGTCTTGTGCTCTATGTCCACCGTAAGGCGCCCGCCCTCGGTGAGGCGGCCGAACAGCAGCTCGTCGGCCAGCGCCTTGCGAACCGTGTCCTGGATCAGGCGCTGCATGGGGCGCGCGCCCATGAGGGGGTCGAAGCCCTTCTTGGCCAGGTGCTTGCGCAAGGCGTCGGTGAAGGTGACCTCCACCTTCTTCTCTGCCAGTTGTTGCTCGAGCTGCAGCAGGAACTTGTCGACCACGCGCAGGATGATCAGCTCATCAAGCGGCTTGAAGCTCACGGTGGCATCCAGGCGGTTGCGGAACTCGGGCGTGAACAGGCGTTTGATGTCGGCCATCTCGTCGCCCGCCTGGCGCTGCGTGGTGAAGCCAATGGTGGCCTTGTGCATGGTCTCGGCACCCGCATTCGTCGTCATGATGATGATGATGTTGCGGAAGTCGGCCTTGCGCCCGTTGTTGTCCGTCAGCGTGCCGTGGTCCATGACCTGCAGCAGCACGTTGAAGATGTCCGGGTGGGCCTTCTCGATCTCGTCGAGCAACAGCACGGCGTGCGGCTTCTTGGTGATGGCCTCGGTCAGGAGGCCGCCCTGGTCGAAACCCACGTAGCCCGGGGGCGCGCCAATCAGGCGGCTCACGGCATGGCGCTCCATGTACTCAGACATATCAAAGCGGATCAGATCCACGCCCATGATGTAGGCCAGCTGCTTGGCGGCCTCGGTCTTGCCAACGCCCGTAGGGCCGCTGAACAGGAAGGAGCCAATGGGCTTGTCGCCCTTGCCCAGGCCCGAACGCGCCATCTTGACCGCCGAGGCCAGCACTTCCAGCGCCTTGTCCTGGCCGAACACCACGCTCTTCAAGTCGCGCTCCAGCGTCTGCAGCTTGCCGCGGTCGTCGTTGGACACATTGGCGGGCGGAATGCGCGCTATTTTTGCGACGATTTCCTCGATCTCGGTCTTGCCGATGGTCTTCTTGCGCTTCGTGGGCGCGAGGATGCGCTGCGCCGCACCGGCCTCGTCGATCACGTCGATGGCCTTGTCGGGCAGGTGCCGGTCGTTGATGTACTTGGCCGACAGCTCGGCCGCGGCCTGCAGCGCGGCGGCAGCGTACTTCACGCCGTGGTGTTCCTCGAAACGCGTCTTCAGGCCCTTCAGGATGTCCACGGTCTCGGCCACCGAGGGCTCGACCACGTCCACCTTCTGGAAGCGCCGCGACAGGGCCGCGTCCTTCTCGAAGATGCCGCGGTACTCGGTGAAGGTGGTCGCGCCAATGCACTTGAGCGTGCCCGAGCTCAGGGCGGGCTTGAGCAGGTTGCTCGCGTCCAGCGTGCCGCCCGAGGCCGCACCCGCACCGATCAGCGTGTGGATTTCGTCGATGAACAGGATGGCGTTGGGCTTGTCCTTCAGGCTCTTCAGTACGCCCTTCAGGCGCTGCTCGAAGTCGCCGCGGTACTTGGTACCCGCCAGCAGCGCACCCATGTCGAGTGCGTACACCGTGCCCTCGGCCAGGATCTCGGGCACCTCGCCCTGGGTGATGCGCCAGGCCAGGCCCTCAGCAATGGCCGTCTTGCCCACGCCGGCCTCGCCCACCAGCAGCGGGTTGTTCTTGCGCCGGCGGCACAGGATCTGGATGGTGCGTTCGACCTCGTAGTCGCGCCCGATCAGCGGGTCGATCTTGCCGTCCTTGGCGGCCTGGTTGAGGTTTTGCGTGTACTGCTCCAGCGGCGAGGCCTTCTCGTTGCGCTCGCCCTGCGCGCCCTCCTCGCCCTCGGGCTGGCCTTCGGGCTTGGGTTGCTCGGGCGGCTCGCCCTTCTTGATGCCGTGGGCAATGTAGTTGACCACGTCCAGTCGCGTCACGCCCTGCTGGTGCAGGTAGTAGACGGCGTGCGAATCCTTCTCGCCAAAGATGGCCACGAGCACGTTGGCGCCGGTGACTTCCTTCTTGCCGTTGCCGGTGCTCTGCACATGCATGATGGCGCGCTGGATCACGCGCTGGAAGCCCAGCGTGGGCTGGGTGTCCACCTCGTCGGTGCCGGCCACCTGGGGGGTGTTGTCCTTGATGAAATTGGTCAGCGATGCGCGCAGATCATCGATGTTCGCCGCGCAGGCGCGGAGCACCTCGGCGGCGCTGGGGTTGTCCAGCAGAGCCAAGAGCAAATGCTCCACGGTGATGAACTCGTGGCGCTGCTGGCGGGCCTCGACGAAGGCCATGTGCAAGCTGACTTCCAGTTCCTGGGCAATCATGTGAGAACTCCTATGTGCTTGCGTATAAGGGTGACTTTAGATCGGGGGCAAAGGCCATTTATTCAACAGGTTCACTCACGCATTGCAGCGGGTGGCCGGCCTGGTGCGCCGCGTCGAGCACCTGATCGACCTTGGTGGCCGCCACGTCGCGCGTATAGACGCCGCAGATGCCTTTTCCATCCAGGTGGATCTTGAGCATGATCTGCGTGGCTGCTTCACGATCCTTGTTGAAGAACTCCTGCAGCACGACAACCACGAACTCCATGGGCGTGTAGTCGTCGTTGAGCATCACCACCTGGTACATCTGCGGTGGCTTGGTTTTCTGGGTGCGCCGCTCGAGCACGACCGAGCCACCCTCATCCCTGGAGGGAAGACGTGGCGCCGGCGCGGGCTTGGGAGGTTTCGTTGCCATATGTTTCATTCTAGTGCGCTGAGCCGGCTGCAGCAGCGCTTGTAACTGGTGCCATAAGGGCCTATTTCAAGCGGTCTCATACACCACATTTACGTTATTGCTGCCGGCCTGCGCGCCCCACGCGGCAAGGGCGGCGTCACTGGGGAAGAAGCGGCTGGCCTCGCCCAGTTGCAACTCGACCACGGCCGCGCTCAGATCGGCCTGGCAGCGCAGGCCCATGCGCACGCGCAGGCCATGGGCCAGCACCTCGCCATGTTCGGTTTCCTCGCGGCGCGGCGGGAACTCCTGCACGATGCCGGCCACATCGGGCTTGGCGCCGCCCTGCGAACCGACCAGCAGGTAGCGACCAAAGCGCGCGCGCGCGCCGGCCAGGTCCCAGACCTGCTGCACCTTGACGCGCAGGCCGCCGCTGAAATGGTCGAACTGCAGCCGCCCACTGAGCACCACAAACTCGTCGTCCTTGAGCGCACCTGCGCAGGCGGCGACCACACCCTCGTCGGCCGAGGCCTCGATGACGCCAGATTTGTCGTCGAGCTTGAACAGCGCCAGCTTGCCGCGCTGGCCGCTGATCACGCGATAGTCACCCACGATGCCGGCCAGCACCTGGGGCTCGCGGCTGTCGGCCAGCTCGGCAATCGGCGTGCGCACGAAGCGGCGCACCTCTTGCTGCACCTCGTCGAACAAATGGCCCGACAGGTAGAAGCCCACGGCGGTCTTTTCCTGCAGTAGACGCTCCTTGATGCCCCAGGGCGCGACCTCCGCGAGATCGGGCTCCTGGGTGCTGGAGCCAATGGCGTCCTCGCCCATCATGTCGAACAGCCCGCCCTGGTTGGCGTTGGCGAGCTGCGCCGCTGCGAAGTCGAAGGCGCGGTCGATGGAGGCCGCGAGCGCCGCGCGGTCCAGGTGCAGGGCGTCGAAGGCGCCGGCCTTGATGAGCGCCTCCACCGTGCGCTTGTTGATGCGCGCGCGGTCCACGCGCACGCAGAAGTCGAACAGGCTCTTGAACGGCCCGCGGTCCGCGCCGCGCGGCCCCTCGCCGCGGCCCTCGCGCGCGGCGATGATGGCCTCTATCGCCTGCTGGCCCGTGCCTTTGACAGCGCCCAGGCCATAGCGGATGACCTTGTCGGTGACGGGCTCGAAGCGGTACATGCCGCGGTTGATGTCCGGCGGCTCGAAGCTTATGCCGAAGTGCTTGGTCGCGTCCTCGTACAGCACCTTGAGCTTGTCGGTGTCGTCCATTTCCACCGTCATGTTGGCGCAGTAGAACTCGGCCGTGTAGTGCACCTTGAGCCAGCCCGTGTGGTAGGCCAGCAGCGAGTAGGCGGCGGCGTGCGACTTGTTGAAGCCGTAGCCGGCAAATTTCTCCATCAGGTCGAAGACCTCGTCGGCCTTTTCTTCGCTGATGCCCTTTTCTGCCGCCCCCTTGCGGAAGATGGCGCGGTGCTCGGCCATTTCCTCGGCCTTTTTCTTGCCCATGGCGCGGCGCAGCATGTCGGCGCCGCCCAGGCTGTAGCCGCCGAGCACCTGGGCCGTCTGCATCACCTGCTCCTGGTAGACCATGATGCCGTAGGTCTCTGCCAGCACCGGCTCGACCAGCGGGTGCGGATACTCCACCACCTCCTTGCCGTGCTTGCGGTTGACGAAGCTGGGGATCAGATCCATCGGCCCGGGGCGGTACAGGGCGTTGAGCGCAATCAGGTCTTCCAGGCGGCTGGGCTTGGCCTCTTTCAGCATGCCCTGCATGCCGCGGCTTTCAAACTGGAACACGGCCTCGGTCTTGCCGTCGGAGAACAGCCTGTAGGTCGCGGAGTCGTCCAGCGGGATGTTCTCGAAGGCAAAGTTTTCCTGGCCCTTGTGGCGCTTCTGGATGAATTCGCGCGCGATCTCCAGGATGGTCAGCGTGGCCAGGCCCAGAAAGTCGAACTTCACCAGGCCGATGGCCTCCACGTCGTCCTTGTCGTACTGGCTCACGGCAGATTCGCTGCCCGGTTGCTGGTACAGCGGGCAGAAGTCGGTGAGCTTGCCCGGCGCGATCAAGACGCCGCCTGCATGCATGCCGATGTTGCGCGTCATGCCTTCGAGCTGCTGCGCCATCTCGATGATGGTGCGCACGTCCTCTTCCTTGCGCACGCGCTCGTAGAGCATGGGTTCGAGCTCCAGAGCGTAGTTGTTCTTGTCGCCCTCCTTCTTGGGCTCGGGCGGGTAGGCCAGGGTATAGGTCTGGCCTGGCTTGCCGGGCACGAGCTTTGAGATGCCATCGCAGAAGGTGTAGCTCATGTCCATGACGCGGCCCACGTCGCGGATCGCCGCCTTGGCGGCCATGGTGCCGAAGGTGGCAATCTGGCTCACGGCGTTCTTGCCGTATTTTTCCTTGACGTAGTCGATCACCCGGTCACGGTTGGCCTGGCAGAAGTCGATGTCGAAGTCGGGCATGGACACCCGCTCGGGGTTCAGGAAGCGCTCGAACAGCAGGTTGTACTGCAGCGGATCGAGGTCGGTGATCTTGAGCGCGTAGGCCACGAGCGAGCCCGCGCCCGAGCCCCGGCCCGGTCCCACCGGGCAGCCGTTGTTCTTGGCCCACTGAATGAAGTCACCCACGATCAGGAAGTAGCCCGGGAAGCCCATTTTCAGGATGGTGCCGAGCTCGAACTCCAGCCGCTCCTCGTAGCGCGGGCGCTGCCTTTCGCGCTCAGCCTCGTTGGGGAACAGGTGGACAAGGCGCTCTTTCAGCCCCTCGTGCGAGGCATAACGGAAATACTCCTCGATGGGCATGCCGTTGGGCGTGGGAAAGTCCGGCAGCTGCGGCTTGCCCAGTACCAGCGTCAAATTGCAGCGCTTGGCGATCTCCAGCGTGTTGGCGATGGCCGAGGGCACATCGGCAAACAGCGCCTGCATCTCGGCACTGCTCTTGAAGTACTGCTCGCGCGTGAAGCGGCGCACGCGCCGCTGGTTGGCGAGGATTTCACCCTCGGCAATGCATACGCGCGCCTCGTGGGCCTCATAGCCATCGGCAGTGGCGAACTGCACGGGGTGCGTGGCCACCACGGGCAGCTGCAGCCGGGCGGCCAGCTGGACGGCCGCGGTGACATGGGCCTCGTCGTCGGCGCGGCCGGCACGCTGTACCTCGATGTAAAAGCGGTGCGTAAAGATGCCCGCAAGGCGCAGGGCCAAGTCCGCGGCGGCGCCCTCATCACCTCGCATGAGCGCCTGTCCCACGGGGCCGGCCTGGGCGCCAGCCAGCGCAATCAGGCCCTGGTTCAGCTCCTGCAGCCAGTCCCAGGTGCACAGCGGCAGGTTCTTGACGACATTGCGCGTCCAGGCGCGCGCCAGCAGTTCGGACAGGTTCAGGTAGCCCTGGCGGTTCTGCACCAGCAGCAGCATGCGCGCGGACGGCGTGCCGGTATCGCCCTCCAGGAAGACCTCGGCCCCCACGATCGGCTTGACCCCCTTGCCCCGCCCTTCCTTGTAGAACTTGACGGCGCCAAAGAGGTTGTTCAGGTCGGTGATGGCCAGCGCGGGCTGGCCGTCCTTGGCGGCCGCCTTGACGGCCTCGTCAATGCGGGTGGTTCCGTCAACGACGGAGAATTCGGTGTGCAGGCGCAGGTGGGCAAACATGCCGGCATTGTAGGAACGCGGGCATGGCCCCGCAGGCCGGTCATGCTTGGCGAACCTTGGGCTTACTTACAATGTCGCGTCGCGGCCAGGGCCGCCCTGCCGCCATTGCCTTTTCACTTTTTGCTCGAGAGCCTTCGCCATGCCGCGTTTTCCCCTGTCTCTGATCTCCGCCCTGCTGGCCGCCGGCCTGCTGGCCGCCTGCGCCAGCCCGAACGAGGACAAGACGGCAGGCTGGAGCACCGACAAGATCTATTCCGAGGCACGCGACGAGCTCAATGGGGGCGCCTATGACAAGGCCGTGCCCCTCTTCGAAAAGCTCGAAGGCCGCGCCGCCGGCACGCCGCTGGCCCAGCAGGCCCAGCTGGACAAGGCCTACGCCCAGTACAAGGGCGGCGAGAAGGCCCAGGCCATCGCCACGCTGGACCGCTTCATGAAGCTGCACCCGGCCAGCCCCGCCCTCGACTACGCGCTGTACCTCAAGGGGCTGGTGAACTTCAACGAGAACCTGGGCCTGTTCTCCTGGGTCTCGCGTCAAGACCTATCGGAGCGCGACCAGAAGGCGGCCAAGGATTCCTTCGAATCCTTCCGTGATCTGGCGACGCGCTTTCCCGACTCGCGCTACACGCCCGATGCGCGCCTGCGCATGACCTACATCATCAACTCGCTGGCGCGGTATGAGGTGCATGTGGCCCGCTACTACTACGATCGCGGCGCCTATGTGGCGGCCATCAGCCGAGCACAAAGCGCCATCACCGACTACAAGGACACGCCAGCCACCGAGGAGGCGCTATACATCCTGGTGCGCTCCTACGACGCGCTGGGCATGGCGCAGCTGCGCGACGATGCACGCCGCGTGCTGCAGGCCTCATACCCGCAAAGCAGCTTGCTAGAAAGCGGCTTCAAGGCCAAGGACAGTCCCTGGTGGAAGTTCTGGTGAGCGCGTCCAGCGCTGCCTCGAACTCCTGTTGCGTCGCCAACCGAGGCATCGCCGGCAATGCGCGCAGCAGGCGTTTGCCATAGCCCTTGCTTGTAAGACGCGTGTCGGCCACGACCAGCACGCCGCAATCGCCCTCATGCCGTATCAGGCGCCCGGCCCCTTGCCTGAGTGCCACGGCAGCCGCCGGCAGGGCTAGCTCACGGAACGCGCTGCGCCCTTCCCGGGAGAGCCGCTCGCTGCGCGCCCGCACCAGCGGATCGTCCGGCGCGGGAAACGGCAGCCTGTCGATCACCAGCAGCTGCAGCGCATCGCCAGGCACGTCAAAACCCTCCCAAAAGCTGGCCGAGCCCACCAGCACCAGGCCAGGGGCGCCGCCCCCCGCCTCGGACTGCTGACGAAAGCGCTCCATGATCTGGCGCTTGGGCGCCTGGCCTTGCACCAGCACCTCCATGCCGCTACCTGACTCAAAGCGCTGCCGCAGCACGCCGGCCACGACCTGCAGCGCCCGCAGGCTGGTGGTCAGCACCAGCGTTCGACCGCCCAGGCGTGCCACAGCATCGCCAACCCAATGGGCGAGCCGCTCGCTGTGTTCGGGGTCCGTGGGCGGGGGCAACTGCTGCGGCACATAGAGCGCAGCCTGGCGCGCATAGTCGAACGGGCTGGGAACACGCAGGATGCGGGCCTCCTCCAGGCCACAGGCCTGGGTGAACCAGCCCAGGTCCGCATCGTCGCCCAGCGTGGCGGAGGTAAAGACCCAGGCGCGTGCGTCCGCCGCCTGTGCGTCGCTCCCGTCCGCATCGTCATCCCAGGCGCTCTGCAGCACCGGAACGCCCGGCCACAGAGCACGCAGGGCCGGCGCCACGTCCAGCGGCGACTCCGCCATGCGCAGCTGGCCCATGGGAGTCTGCTCCAGCCAGCGCACCGCGCCCGCATCACCTGCCGCGGAAAAATGCGCCAGGCGCTGCAGCTGCTCCACGCTGCGCTGGTGCAGATGCTGCAGGTCTGGCGCCAGCTCTGTCAGGCCGTCCAGGGCTGACAGGGCGGCGCGCAGCGCCCCCACCGTGGTGTGCAGCGCGTCTGCCCAGGACTGGGCGTCCACGCCATCGGGCGCCGGCCCCTCCCAAGGCCGACGCGCCGAACCGCCCTCGCCCTCGCCCTCGCCCTCGCCGGCGGCCAGCAGGCACAGCGTGCGGACCGCCCGCCGCAGCCCGTCATGCAGGCCCGGCCAATCCGCCAGGCCGCGCGCCCAGCGCAGGCCCGCGGCCCGCAGGTCCTGCGCCAGGTCCAGCAGTTGGCCGGTACCAAGCTGCGTGCCCTGGAACTGCGCCGCCGTCTCGCCCAGCCGATGGGCCTCGTCGAAGATCACCACGCCCGCGCTGGGCAGCAAGCGGGCCACGCCCGACTCGCGCAGGCCCAAGTCGGCAAAGAAGACATGGTGGTTGATGACCACCACATCGGCCGCCAATGCCTCGCGGCGCGCCTGGTAGACATGGCAGTCGTGAAAACGGGGGCAGTCAGCGCCCAGGCAGTTGTCCCGTGTGGAGGTGACGAGCGGCAAGGCGGGGGAGCGCTCGTCGAGGCCCGGCAACTGTGCCAGGTCGCCGGTCTGCGTGGCCTGCGCCCATCGCTCAATGCGGGCCAGGTCGCTCTCCAGTTCGGTATGGTGCATGGGCTCGCCACGGCGCACCAGTTCCAGGCGATGGCGGCACAGATAGCTGGATCGCCCCTTGAGCAAGGCCGCGCGCAGGGGCAGCGCAAGGGCCTGCTGCAGCAGGGGCAGGTCTCGGCCATGGAGCTGGTCCTGCAGGGCCTTGGTGGCAGTGGAAACCAGAACGCGCCGGCCGCTCAGCAGGGCCGGCACCAGGTAGGCAAAGGTCTTGCCTATGCCCGTGCCGGCCTCGACCACCAGCCGCGCTGGCGCATCGATGGCGAGCGCCACCTCCCGGGCCATCTCCATCTGCCCGGCGCGGGACCGAAAATGCGGCAGCATCCGTGCCAGAGGGCCGTCGGGTGCAAAGGCCTGCGCCACCAGTTCAGGAAGCAGCATGCGGGGCCAGCGGCGGCGGAAAAGAGGCGGAAATCGGCACGGGCAGGGAACCTGGTTGACACTGCAGCGTGCAAGCTGCGGCGCCAGTTGATCATAATAGGCAAGGCACCGCCGCCTCCGGACGGCACCACACGCCCGACAGCCCCTTCTTTTCTACATGACCATAGCGTTCCGCATCACCGCTGCTACCGGCATCCACAAGGGTGACCGTAGCTACCAGCAAGACCAGGTTGCCCTGATCGCGCACCCGCGCTTCAATGGCTGCGTGCTGGGAGTGGTGGCCGATGGCATGGGCGGGCGCAGCGGCGGGCGCAAGGCTGCCGACCAGGTCATGCTCACGGCACGACAATTGTTTGAGCGCTACTCGCCCCAGGCCGATGATGCGGTGGCACTGCTCACGCATATCGTCCAGGAGGCGCATATCGTGATCCGCCTCACCGCCATCTCGGCCGAGCTGGAGCCGCATAGCACGATTGCCGCGTTTGTCATCAACCCACGCGGCGACTGCCACTGGATTCATGCCGGCGACTCGCGCATCTACCATTTCCAACAGGGACAGCTGGCGTTTCGCACCAGCGACCACTCCTATGTGCAGGCGCTGGTGGATCGCGGCGATCTGACCGAGGAAGAGGCCTGCGTCCACCCCCACTCCAACGTGTTGATCGGCTGCCTTGGCGCGGAAAGCGATCCGCCGAACACCACACACCTGATCCCCCAGCTGCGGCCCGGCGACACGCTGCTGGCCTGCAGCGATGGGGTTTGGCATTACTTCTCGACGAACGAGCTGGCCGAGGTGCTGGTCTCGCTCACGCCTCGTGAGGCCAGTGAGTTCCTGATCGACAAGGCACGCGAGCGCTCGCGCGGCGGCGGCGACAACCTGTCGCTGCTGGTGGTGAAGATCGAAGCGCTGGCCGATGAGAAGCGATTACCGCGCCCAGCGATGCAGCTCACACCCCAGCTTTGATCAAGGCGCGGCCCGGGAAGCCGTAGGCGAAGGCGGCGGCAGCGGCGCCGCTGGCGCGTGGCCCGAGGCCGCGGCCTGCGCCTTCTCGCGCTCTCGCTCTTCACGATGTTCACGCGCCTGTTGCTGTTTGGCCTCAAAGCGTGTGCGCGATTCCGTGATGCTCTGTTGCTCAGACTGTTTGCGGCGCGCAAGCTCTGCCGCGTGGTCTGTCACGTGGCGCCGTTGCTGCTCGGCGCGCTGATGGGCTTCCTGCGCACGCTCCCGGGCGCTGCCGCGCTCGGTGGCGCTCATGGGCGCGGGCTTCTGGCCCGACTGCTGCCTTTCGCGCTGCTCCCGGGCCCGTTCCTCAATGGAGCGCCGACGCTGTTCGGCCGTCTCGCGCCTTTCTTCATCCTTGATCTGCAGTTCCTGCTGACTCAGGGCCTTGTCCGCAGCACGCGCCTTGGCACGCACCTTGCGCAGGCAGTCGTTGACCGCAAACTCCTGATAGCAGGCGGCCTCGTCTTTGCGCAGCTGCGCCTGCACGGCCTGGCGCTCGGCCTGCAGCTGCGCGCGCCGGGCCTTCCGTTGCAGTTGAGCCTGCTGCGCGGCTTCGTCCTGCGCCGGCAGGGCGGTGGCTGCTTGTGCCGACTCGCCCGCCAGCGCCGGAGCCAGCACCGCGGCGGCAAGAAGGGCAAGCAGGTGTGCGCGGGGGCGCAAGGAATCGAAAATCATCATGTCAGGCCCGTATCCACCACGCGCCGCTCCAGTTGCAGGTATTCCTTGGACTGCATCTCCTGCAGGCGCGAGACGGTGCGCGGAAATTCATGCACCAGCGGCCCCTCGGTATAAAGCTGCTCGGGCGGAACGGCGGCCGAGAGAATGAGCTTGACGCGCCGGTCGTACAGCACATCCACCAGCCAGGTAAAGCGGCGCGCCGGCGAGGCCATGTTGACGGGCATATGCGGCACACCCGAGAGCAGCACGGTGTGGAACTGCGTGGCAATCTCCAGGTAATCGTTCTGCGAGCGCGGCCCCATGCACAGCTCGCGAAAGTCGAACCACACCACGCCGCCGGCACGGCGCAGGGCGCGGATCTCGCGCGCCTCGATGTGCAGCACCGGGTCTTCGTCACGCACCTCGGCCAACAGGTCGAAGGTGTGCTTCATCGCCGCGTCGGCCTCGGGGCCGAGGGGGCAGTGGTAGAGCCTAGCGTTTTCCAGCGTCCGGCGACGGTAGTCTGTGCCGTTGTCCACGTTCACCACCTCCATGCGCGCGTTGAGCAGGTCGATGGCGGGCAGGATGCGGTCGCGGTGCAATCCGTCCGGATACAGCGCGTCGGGCTTGAAATTGGAGGTGGTGACAAAGCCCACGCCGTTGTCAAACAGCGCCACCAGCAGGCGGTGCAGAATCATGGCGTCGGTGATGTCGGCGACGTGAAACTCGTCGAAGCAGATCAGCTTGTAGCGTTTGGCGATCTGCGCGCCCAGCACGTCGAGCGGGTTCTGCGTGCCCTGCAGCGCGGCCAGCTCACGGTGCACCTCGCGCATGAACTCGTGAAAATGCAGACGCACCTTACGCTTCAGGGGCACGGCGTTGAAGAAGCAGTCCATGAGAAAGCTCTTGCCGCGCCCCACCCCGCCGTACATATACACACCCTTGGGGATATCGGGGTGGTTGATGAGTTTCTTCAAGCTGTTGGAGCGCTTGGCCTTGTACGCACTCCACTCCTGGGCGCAGCGCTCCAGTGCCTCCACGGCGCGCAGCTGTGCCGGGTCGCTCGTGAAACCCTTGGCGGCGAGTTCCGCCTCATAGGCCTGCCTGACGTTCACCGTGCGTTCCTTAATCAAAAACGATAGCTGCCAGCGCTTGATGGATAGGCGCTGGCAGCCATTTCTACCTCAAATCATCAGAAATTGAGGGTGCGCTTGTCCACGGCCAGGGCCGCCTCCTTGGTCGCTTCCGACAGCGACGGATGGGCGTGGCAGATGCGCGCGATGTCTTCGGCACTGGCCTTGAACTCCATGGCTACCACGGCCTCGGCGATCAGCTCGGATGCCATGGGGCCGACGATGTGCACGCCCAGGATTTCATCCGTGGCGGCATCGGCCAGGAATTTGACCATGCCGGTGGTGTCACCCAGCGCGCGCGCACGGCCATTGGCCAGGAAGGGGAAGCTGCCGGCCTTGTACTTCACGCCTTGCTCTTTCAGCTGCTGCTCGGTGCGGCCCACCCAGGCGATTTCGGGGCTGGTGTAGATCACCCAGGGGATGGTGTTGAAGTTGACGTGGCCATGCTGGCCGGCCATGCGCTCGGCCACGGCCACGCCCTCTTCCTCGGCCTTGTGCGCCAGCATGGGGCCACGCACCACGTCGCCCACGGCCCAGACGCCGGGCAGGTTGGTCTTGCAATCGGCATCGACGACGATGGCGCCGCGCTCGTCGAGCTGCAGACCCACGGCCTCGGGGTTCAGGCCCACTGTGTTGGGCACGCGGCCGATGGAGACGATGAGCTTGTCCACGGCCAGGGTTTGCGCCTCGCCCTTGGCATCGGTGTAGGCCACGCTCACGCCCTTCTTGCTGCTCTTGATCTCGCCGATCTTCACGCCCAGCTCGACCTTCAGGCCCTGCTTGTCAAACGCCTTCTTGGCTTCTTTGGCGATCTGCTCATCGACCGCGCCCAGGAAGGTGGGCAGGCCTTCGAGCACGGTCACGTCTGCGCCCAGGCGGCGCCAGACGCTGCCCATCTCCAGGCCGATCACGCCCGAGCCGATCACACCCAGCGTCTTGGGCACGGCGCCAATCTGCAGCGCGCCGTCGTTGGACAGGATGTTGACCTCGTCAAAATCCACACCCGGCAGCGCACGGGCGTTGGAGCCGGTGGCGACGATGACCTGCTTGCCCACCAATGTCTCGTCGGCCGCGCCCTTGACGGCGATTTCGTAGCCACCTTCGACGGGCTTCACAAACGAACCCCGGCCATGGAAGAAGCTGACCTTGTTCTTCTTGAACAGGTACAGGATGCCGTCGTTGTTCTGCTTCACGACTTGGTCCTTGCGGCCGATCATGGTGGCCACGTCCATCGTCACCTTGCCGGTGCTGATGCCGTGCTCGGCAAAGTGCTTGGTAGCGTGCTCGAAATGCTCGGACGACTGCAAGAGCGCCTTGGACGGAATGCAGCCCACGTTGGTGCAGGTGCCGCCCAGGGCCGGGCCGCCCTTGTCGTTGGTCCAGGCGTCGATGCAGGCGACCTGCATGCCCAGCTGGGCCGCCCGGATGGCGGCGATGTAGCCGCCGGGGCCGGCGCCGATGACGATCACGTCGAATTGTTTGCTCATGGTGTTGAATACTTGCAAAGGGGGTTGAAAAAACCCACCGCTGGGCGTTGCCGAGGGTGGGTTTTGATGGACTGGTTAACCCGGGCGGGATTACAGGTCGAACAGCAGGCGCGAGGGATCTTCCAGCGCGTCCTTCATCGCCACCAGGCCCAACACGGCTTCGCGGCCGTCGATGATGCGGTGGTCGTAGCTCATGGCCAGGTAGTTCATCGGGCGCACCACGACCTGGCCGTTCTCGACCACGGCGCGGTCCTTGGTGGCGTGCACGCCCAGGATGGCCGACTGCGGCGGGTTGATGATGGGGGTAGACATCATCGAACCGAAGGTGCCGCCGTTGCTGATCGAGAAGGTGCCGCCGGTCATCTCCTCGATGCCCAGCTTGCCCTCGGCTGCCTTCTTGCCGAATTCGGCAATCTTCTTCTCGATGTCGGCAAAGCTCATCTGGTCGGCATTGCGCAGGATGGGCACCACCAGGCCGCGCGGGCTGCCCACGGCAATGCCGATGTCGAAGTAGCCGTGGTAGACGATGTCGTTGCCATCGACCGAGGCGTTGAGCACCGGGAATTTTTTCAGCGCGTGCACCGCCGCCTTGACGAAGAAGGACATGAAGCCGATCTTGACGCCATGCTCCTTGGTGAACGCGTCCTGGAACTTCTTGCGCATCTCCATCACCGGGGCCATGTTGACCTCGTTGAAGGTGGTCAGGATGGCGTTGGTGGACTGCGACTGCAAGAGGCGCTCGGCCACGCGCGCGCGCAGGCGGCTCATGGGCACGCGCTGCTCGGGGCGGTCGCCCAGGTCGGGCGCGGCTGGGGCCGCCACCTGCGGCAGGGCCTTGGCCGGCACGCCCGTGGGGATGACGGCGGCCGTGGACTTGACGCCGCCAGCCACAGCGGCCAGGGCATCGCCCTTGGTCACGCGGCCATCCTTGCCGGTGCCGGCCACGGCGGAGGCGGACAGATTGTTCTCGGCCAGGATCTTGGCGGCGGCGGGCATGGCCACGTCACCCTTGTTGCCACCTGCTGCGGGAGCGGCCGCAACTGCGGCGGGGGCTGCGGCGGCCGGAGCCGGTGCGGCGGCAGGGGCGGCGGCGCCGGCCACGGCCTCGGTGTCGATCTTGGCGATGAGCTGCTCGGCGGTGACGGTGGCGCCGTCGCCTTGCACGATTTCGGCCAGCACGCCGGAGGCGGGCGCGGGCACTTCGAGCACGACCTTGTCGGTCTCGATCTCGATCAGCGTTTCATCGGCGGTAACTGCCTCGCCGGCCTTCTTCTTCCACTGCAGCAGCGTGGCCTCGGCCACGGATTCGGACAGCTGGGGAACCTTGACTTCTACGATTGCCATGATGTGTATTCCGTTGTGCGTTATGTGTTGAGCGTTATGCGTTGGGCCTCAAGCGTTGTGCGGCGCGTGCAAACACGCCCGACGCACAACGCCGATCGCTCAACTTATTTGGTCAGGACGAAACCCTTGAGCTTGCCGAAGGCGGCATCGACCAGGGCCTTTTGCTGGTCCTGGTGCAGGTGGGCGTAGCCGACGGCCGGCGAGGCCGAGGCCGCACGGCCGGCGTAGCCGAGCTTCTGGCCTTCGAGCATGTTCTCGTGGATGTTGTGCTGGATGAAGAACCAGGCGCCCTGGTTCTGCGGCTCGTCCTGGCACCACACGATGTCGCTTGCGCCGGAGTACTTCTTGATCTCGGCGGCGAAGGCCTTGTGCGGGAAGGGGTAGAGCTGCTCGACGCGGATGATGGCCACGTCGCTGCGCTCGGCCTCGGCACGCTTCTTCACCAGGTCGTAGTACACCTTGCCCGAGCAGGCGATGATGCGCTTGACCTTGGCGGCGTTCTTGGCAATGGCCTGGTCCTGCTCGCCCAGCACGGGCTGAAAGCCCCCCTTGGTGAACTCGGACAGCGGCGAGGTCGCATCCTTGTTACGCAGCAGGCTCTTGGGCGTCATGATGACCAGGGGCTTCCTGAGGTTGCGCACCATCTGCCGACGCAGCACATGGAAGATCTGGCTGGCCGTGGTCGGCTGCACGACCTGCATGTTGGTGTCGGCCGCCAGCTGCATGAAGCGCTCCAGGCGTGCCGAGCTGTGCTCGGGGCCCTGGCCCTCGTAGCCATGCGGCAGCATCAGCGTGATGCCGTTGACGCGGCCCCACTTGACCTCGCCGGAGGCGATGAACTGGTCGATCACCACCTGCGCTCCGTTGGCGAAATCGCCGAACTGCGCCTCCCAGATCACCAGGGTGTTGGGGTCGTTGGAGGAATAGCCATATTCAAAGGCCAGCACCGCCTCTTCAGACAGGATGGAGTCGATGACGACGAATGGCGCCTGGTTCTCGGCCACGTTCTGCAGCGGGATGTAGGTGCCTTCGTCCCACTTCTCGCGCTTCTGGTCGTGGATCACGGCATGGCGGTGCGTGAAGGTGCCGCGGCCACTGTCCTCGCCGGACAGGCGCACGGGGTAGCCCGAGGCGACCAGCGAAGCGAACGCCATGTGCTCGCCCATGCCCCAATCCACGTTGGCATCGCCTCTGCCCATGGCGGCGCGGTCGTCCAGTACCTTCTTGACCAGCATGTGCGGCGTGACGCTCTCGGGAATGGTCGTGATGCGCTCGGCCAGGCGCTTCCACTCGGTGAGCGGAATCGCCGTGTCGGCGGTATCGCTCCATTTCTGGTTCAGGAAGGGGCTCCAGTCCACCGCGTACTTGCTCTTGAAGTTGGTCAGCACGGGGTCAATGGTGTGCTTGCCATCGTCCATGGCGGCACGGTACGCCTTCACCATGTCGTCACCAATCGTCGCGCCCAGGCCCTGGGCCGCCAGCTTGTCGGCGTAGAGCTTGCGCGTGCCGGGGTGCTGGGCAATCTTCTTGTACATCAGCGGCTGGGTGAGCATGGGGGTGTCCTGCTCGTTGTGGCCCAGCTTGCGGTAGCAGATGATGTCCACCACGATGTCCTTGGAGAACTCCATGCGGTACTCCAGCGCCAGCTGCATGGCCATGCACACGGACTCGGGGTCGTCGCCATTCACGTGCAGCACGGGCGATTCGATCATCTTCACGATGTCGGTGCAGTACAACGTGGAGCGCAGGTCGCGCGGATCGGAGGTGGTGAAGCCGATCTGGTTGTTGATGATGATGTGCACCGTACCGCCGGTGGAATAGCCACGGGTCTCGGACAGCGCCAGGGTTTCCTGGTTCACGCCCTGGCCTGCAAAGGCGGCGTCCCCGTGCACCAGCACGGGCAGCACCTGCTTGCCCTTGGGGTCGGCGCGGCGGTCCATGCGCGAGCGCACCGAGCCCTCGACCACCGGGTTGACGATCTCCAGGTGCGAGGGGTTGAAGGCCAGCGACAGGTGCACCGGGCCGCCCGCGGTGGAGACGTCAGAGGAAAAGCCCTGGTGGTACTTCACGTCGCCCGCGGGCAGGTCTTCAGGAGCGGTGTGCTCGAATTCGGCGAACAACTCCTTGGGCATCTTGCCCAGGGTGTTGACCAGCACGTTCAAGCGGCCACGGTGGGCCATGCCAATGACGATTTCCTGCACGCCCTTGGCGCCCGCCGACTGGATCAGCTCGTCCATGGCGGCAATGAAGGACTCGCCGCCTTCCAGCGAAAAGCGCTTCTGGCCCACGAACTTGGTGTGCAGGTAGCGCTCCAGCCCCTCGGCAGCCGTCAGGCGGTCAAGGATGCGCTTTTTCTTGTCTGCATCAAACTGCGGCTTGGTGCGGATACTTTCCAGCTTTTGCTGCCACCAGCGCTTCTGGATCTGGTCGGTGGCATACATATATTCGGCGCCCACCGTGCCGCAATAGGTTTCGCGCAGCGCATTGAGCAGCTCACGCAGCGGCATCTTGTCCTTGCCGAAGAAGGTGTTGCTGGTGTCGAACACCGTTTCCTGGTCGGCGTCGGCAAAGCCGTAGAACGTGGGTTCGAGCTCGGGGATGGCGGGGCGTTCGGCGCGCTTCAAGGGATCGAGGTCGGCCCAGCGTGCGCCCACGTTGCGGTACGCAGCGATGAGCTGCTGCACGGCAGTGCGCTTGCGTCCCATTTCAGCGTCGGTGCTGGCAACCACCACACGGGTGCCGCCGGCCTTGGCACGTTCGGCAAAGGCGTTGATGACCGGAAGATGGGGAACGTCCCTGGCATCGCTGCCATCCACCGCGGGCACATGCTGCAGTGCATCAAAATACTCACGCCAGGAATCTGGCACGCTACCTGGGTTGGTCAGGTAGTTTTCGTACATCTCCTCGACATAGGGCGCATTGCCGCCGAAAAGATAGGTGTTGCCTTGGTAGGCTTGATAGACAGATGTCTGTTCGCTCATATTCCGCTGACCTCTGCTGCCCTGAAGGAAGCGTTAGCTGGTTGACAAACCTTCCGCGTCACGGCTGAACCGGTTGGCGGATGCGACTGTGGCTGGGAAGGGGCCTGGGTGCGGGCGGTATTGTGCCATTGAACGTGTCCGGGAGTGCCGGGCCGCACACGCCGCTTGGCTTACAGTTGGCGATAGCCCACACCTGCCTGCCCATGCACCCTCTACCACTCCAAAACCGCACCCTATTGCTGCTGCTCGCCGTCGTGACCCTGGCCTTCGGCGCCATCCTCTGGCCGCTCAACGGCGCCATCTTCTGGGGGGTGGTACTGGCCATACTCTTCGCGCCGCTGCAACGCAGGCTGCTGCGGCGCATGCCGCGCAGGCGCAATCTCGCCGCATTCATCACGCTGTGCATATGCCTGGTGATCGTGATCCTGCCCTTGGCGTTCATCGGCATCTCGCTAATGCAGGAGGCCAGCGTGGCCTACGAGCGCGTGCGCTCGGGCCAGCTCAACTACGGCGCCTATCTGCAGCAGGTGCTGGCCGCCCTGCCCGCCTGGCTGCTGGAGCTGCTGGATCGCTTTCACCTCACCTCCATGGCCGAGCTGCAGGAGCGCCTGACGGCCGCCGGCGCCCAGGCCAGCCAGTTCCTGGCCACCAAGGCGCTGAACGTGGGGCAGAACACGCTGCAGTTCATCGTGAGCTTCGGCGTCATGCTGTACCTGCTGTTCTTCCTGCTGCGCGATGGGCGCCAACTGGCGGCGCGCATCCGCGAGGCGATTCCGCTGGATGCGCAGCACAAGGAGCAGCTCGCGCGCAAGTTCACCACCGTGATACGCGCCACCGTCAAGGGCAACATCGTGGTGGCGGCGTCGCAGGGGGCGCTGGGCGGCCTCATCTTCTGGATCCTGGGCATCCAGGGGCCGGTGATGTGGGGCGTGCTGATGGCGTTTCTGTCGCTGCTACCCGCCGTGGGCGCCAGCCTGATCTGGGGGCCCGTGGCCATCTACTTCATGGCCACCGGCGCCACCGGCCAGGCCGCGATCCTGACGGCCTACGGCATCGGCGTCATCGGCCTGGTGGACAACCTGCTGCGCCCGCTGCTGGTGGGCAAGGACACCAAGCTGCCGGACTACGCGGTGTTGATATCGACCCTGGGCGGCATGGCGCTGTTCGGCCTGACGGGCTTCGTCATCGGCCCGGCGATTGCGGCGCTGTTCACGGCCACCTGGGATCTGTTTGCGCCCTCGGGCAGTGCGGACAACCCCTGAAAGTAGAGCTGCCTGCGCTTGCCCATAGGGCGCTAGAGGCCAATTTCACCTAATATTCCGGCGCTTGCTCATGGCAGGATGACGGTGGCCTTCGCCTTGGCGACGATGGCGTCCGCATCGCTGCGCAGCAGCAGACGCTCGCGCACCAGATCGCCGGCCGCCTGGGTCACCGCCGCCACATAGCCGGCCTGATCGACGTACAGCTCCTCCAGCGAAGGACGCGCATCGCCCGCGGCCACGCGTGCTGCACGCGTCTTGTGGAACGGGATGTAGCTGCCCGCGAGGTTGGACAGGTCGATGATGCCCGGCGTAGCGACATAGTTGAACTCCATGCTCGTCCCCAGGGGCACGCGTGCCTCGACGCTACGGATGCCGGCACGTGTCAGGCCGGTCTGCCCATCCACCTGCGGGACAAGGATGGCGTAGTCCTTGCCCAAAGCGCGCGGGGGCAGCACGGTGGCGATACCGCTTTCATCCTGCGGCACATATTGCGGGCCGAAGTCCAGCAGCGAAAAGCCGTTGTAGCGCGCGAGGTAGTTGAACTCCGGGATCGCCGTCGGCGTGCCGGCCACGTTCCAGGTGAGCCCCTTCATTGCCGGGAACACGAGCTGGCTGGGCTTCACGAGCGTGCCATCGGCCAGCTTGGGCACCTGGCTCGCGGGCGGCTCGGTGCCGCGCATGACCCAGTCCTCCAGCGCGACGAACAACGCCCGGAAGGTGTCATTGAAGTGCACCACCGTGCCCGCCGGATAAACGTTGCGCGTGGGCGCGTAGCTGATGCTCGCAGTCCCGCCTGACCCACCGTGCTGCGTGCTGGCGTAGTAGTAGATACGTGCGTTCGCAGGCTGGGCAATGTCGCGCGTGCCCAGGGCATCGGTCAACACGGGCGAGCCCTGCAGCTGCCAGAACTCGGTGCCCGACAGGCCCAGGAAGAACTTGGGGCAGGTGTCGGTTGCCGCGCAGCGCTTCATCACGCCACCCTGGCGGCCGCTCACGTCGTCCATGTACTCCTTGTCCAGGCCGCGCGGCGCGGTCTGGCCGAAGGCCGTGTGGTCGGTACGCAGGCCGCCGCCGCCACCCGGTACCGCAAAGCGCGTATTGATGTTGGTCTGCCGTGCCGCCACATGGGCGAACACGCCATCAAACACCTTGCCGCCATCGAGCCGCTGGTTGAAGCCCAGGTGCAGGAAGGTCTTCATCGCATTGCCCGACTGCGACGTACCCTGGCCTATGGTGTACTGGATGCGACCGGCCAGCGGGTTGGCCTTGCCGTCTGCATCGGCCGCCGCGTTGCGGAAGAAGCTGACCGTGTCGCGCAACGCGGCCAGGCCCACGCCCATGACCTTCGGATCCTTGGCGACGTAGACGAGTTCATAGAGGTACTGCGGATCAAAGCCACCCTTGAGGCACACGCTGGTGGCGCTGGCCGTGCCGGGGAACGGGTTGGCGGCGTTGTCGCAGGCGGAAAACTTCCAGTCGCTCGCAGGCACGGGGTCGCGCGGATCGGTCTCGTTGCGGCGGCGCGTGAGCGAATAGCCGGCCTGGGTGTTGTCCAGGCTCGCGGGCTCGTAGGGGATCATGGTGCCATTGAACACACCGCCCGGCAGCGACATGGACGGCACGGCCACGGTAGGCACGAATTCGGTGCGGTACGGCCCCGTGATGCTGCTGCCGTCCTTGTTCTTCGCCACGGGCACCGTGACGGTGAGGCGCGCTGGCGTGCTCTTGGGCACGTCGCCCTGCCAGGCCGAGTACAGCAACACGTAGCCGCGCTCGAAGTACAGCGCATCACCCGGTGTCGCAGTGGGGTTGGGCATGGTCAGGATGTTGCCGCGATTGGGAGCGTCGTAGCGCAGCACGCCACTGGCCTTGGACAGGTTCTTGGGCTTGAGCATCACGAAGTCGGTGCTGTACTCCACCATGCCGCGTGCGTTCACGGGGGCAAGCTGCAGGTCCTGGATCACGGCATTCTTCGGGTCGGCCGGATCGACCTCGCCGTGCAGCGTGCCCGTGACCTTTTCATAGGCGCCGACACTGCCCCAGGTGCCGGGCACATCTTCGGTGGTGGTAATGCTCAGGCGCATTTGCGGCTTTGCGGCAGTCCCCAGGCTGTCACCGCCGCCGCAGGCCGATAGCAAGGCCGCTACCGCCAGCCAGGGTGCGCTACGCAGCAGGCGCGACGGCGCCGCAACGCGGGTCAAGAATGTATGCATGGTTGTCTCCAGTGGGTGATTGATATTGAAATGCGCGGGCACAGCAGTGCCCCACCCGCCACGCGCGGCAGGTTCATACGAATAGGGAAAAGGGAAGAAGCGGCTCTCAGACCGCTACGCTTGCGACGCTACTCGGGCTCTATGCCCGCGGCCTTGATGACCTTGCCCCACTTCTGGGTCTCGGCCGCCTGAAACTTGGCGAGCTCCTCGGGCGTGGTGGTCCAGGCCTCTGAGCCCGCGTTGTCGAAGAACGACTTGGCGGCCGCGCTCTTGGTGGCGTGGGTCAGCAGTTCGTTCAGGCGCGCCACCACGGGCGCGGGCGTGCCGGCGGGCACGTAGGCGGCGAACCAGTAGCCCATGTCGTAGCCCTTCACGCCGGCCTCGGCGATGGTGGGCACGTCGGGCAGCTGGGCGCTTCGCTTCTGCGTGGAGTAGCCCAGCGCGCGCAGCTTGCCGGACTTGATCTGCGGCACACCGGTGGCCGTGTCGGTGATCATCATGCTGATCTGCCCGCCCAGCAGGTCGGTGATGGCCAGCGGGTTGCTCTTGTAGGGCACATGCAGGATGTCCACATGCGCGAGCTGCTTGAGCATCTCGCCGGCCATGCGGCTCGATGAGCTGCCGCTGCCGAAGCTGAGCTTGCCGGGATCTTTCTTCGCCGCGGCCAGCAGCTCGGCCACGCTCTTGTAGGGCGAGCTGGCGTTCACCACCAGCACCTGCCCGCCCTTGCCCAGGCCGGTCACGGGGGCGAAGTCCTTCACCGGGTCGTAGGACAGCTTCTTGTACAGATGCTCGTTGGCGGCATGCGTGGTGTTGGTGGTGATGAGCACGGTGTAGCCGTCGGGCGCCGCCTTGGCCGCGGCCTGGGCGGCGATCATGCCGCTGGCGCCCGCCTTGTTGTCCACCACCACGGGTTGCTTGGTGTCGGTGGTGACGGACTGGCCCAGGGCGCGCGCCAGCTGGTCGGTGGCGCTGCCGGCCGCGAACGGCACGACGAAGGTGATGGCCTTGGCCGGATAGGCCGGGGCCTGGGCGCTGGCGGTGCCGGCCAGGGCGAATGCGAGCGTGGCGGCAGTCAATACGTGGCGGCGGTGGATGGATGCGGTCATGTTGTCCCCTGTGTTGCGATGGTGAAAAAAACTGGGTAGCTCACGTCAGTGCGTGCCGGCCAGGTGCTGCGTCAGGTTTGCTGGCACCTGCACGGGCAGATCCAGCAGCAGGAAGGACAGCGCCTTTCCGTGGCTGTCGAGGTTGAGCGCATCGTTGACGCCGCCGTCGAGCACGCCGTCGAGCACGAAGTTCATGGCCTGCAGCGCGGGCAGCACATGGCGGGTGACGCGGCTGGGCTGGCGCAGCGCAAACTGGCGCGCCACGGCCTGCTCGGTGACCTGCGCCACGAGCACATCCCACAGTGCAGGGTGCCAGGCGATCACGCTGATGTTGGAGCGGTTGCCCTTGTCGCCCGTGCGGCCGTGGGCCAGGCGGTACAGGGGTACGGTGAGTACGGTGTCGGTCATGGTCGGCATCCCTTTCAATCGAGCAGCGTGAAGCCCGTGGCAACCGCCTCGCGCGGCACCAGGCAGGACACGGTTCCCAGGCGCGGCCGCATGGCCGTGCGCACTCCCCCGCCGCCGGCTGGGCCGCAGCAGTACAGGGCCGTCACCTCGCGCACCAGGCGCTGGGCGCTGGCATGGTCCTGGTGCTGCAGCGCCACGCGCAGGCGCACGTCGCGGGCGTCGCCGGGGGCCTGGGCCTCGCGCCAGCGCCCGGCGTCGTCGGCGAACACGCTGGCCACGCCGATCAGGTCGATGCGCAGCGGCGCCACGCCGGCCAGGCGCTCGCGCAGAATCTCGCCCGCAAGCCGGGCGCGTGCCTCGGCGCGGGCGCCGGCGTAGGAAATTTCGCCCTCAGCGAACCAGCCCGATTCAAAGCACACATTGACCTTGAGCGAGGGCGTTCGCGCGTGGCCGCACACGCCTTCCAAGCGCACGCGGTCGCTGCCGGCCTGGGCCACGCGGGCGCTGGTGATGTCGGCCACCACGTCGGGCGTCAGGTAGGCGGCGGGGTCGTGCAGCTCGTACAGCAGTTGCTCCTTGACCGTGCGCTCGTCCACGCGCCCGCCGGTGCCGGCGGGCTTGGTGATGGTGCAGTGGCCGTCGGCGTCGATCTCGGCGATCGGGTAGCCCAGTCGCGCCAGGCCGGGCACATCCTTGTAGCCGGGGTCGGCAAAGTAGCCGCCCGTGACCTGGGAGCCGCATTCGAGCAGGTGACCGGCCATGGTGGCGCGCGCCAGGCGATCCCAGTCGTCCAGCCGCCAGCCGTAGTGCGCCAGCGCCGGGCCCAGCACCAGCGAAGGGTCGGCCACGCGCCCGCAGACCACGATGTCGGCGCCCGCGCGCAGCGCGTCGGCAATGGGCTCGGCGCCTATGTAGGCGTTGGCGCTGGCTATGGGCTGGGTGGGCATGTCCTGCCCCAGGGCCTGGGCCAGCAGGGCGCGGTGCTGCGGGCCGCTCAGGTCGTCGCCATGCACCACGGCCACGCGCGGGCGGCGCGCGCCCAGCTCCTGCGCCAGGCGCTGGATGTACTGTGCAGCGCCCCGCGGGTTGGCCGCGCCAAAGTTGCTCACGATGCGCACGCCGTGCTGCAGGCATTGCGCCAGCACCGGGCGCAGCAGGTCGCCCAGCAGCGGCTCGTAGCCCGCATCGGGGTTGCTGCGGCGCGCCAGCTGGGCCAGGGCCAGCGTGCGCTCGGCCAGGGTCTCGAAGATCAGCACCGCCGGGCGGCCGCTGTCCATGAGGGCCTGCACCACCGGCGCCGCGGCATCGACGCGGTCGCCCGAGAAGCCGGCCGCGCAGCCTATGAGCAAGGGGGAAAGGTGGGCCATTGCGGTTCCTTGGTTTGTCTCTTGAGCCGCACTGTAGGCGCGCCGGGTTATTCTGTGAAATAGATTGTCAAGATCAATTTATCGAAAACGCAAATGAATATCTCCTCGCGCCAGATCGACGCCTTCCTCGCGCTGGCCACACAACGCAACTTCACGCGCGCGGCCGCGCAGTGCCATCTGTCCCAGCCGGCGTTCAGCACCCTGATACGCGCGCTGGAGGACGCCCTGGGCCTGCGCCTGTTCGACCGCAGCACGCGCCACGTGGGCCTGACGGCCGAGGGCGAGAACTTCCACGCATCGGCCCTGCGCATACGCGCCGAGGTGGACGCCGCCCTGGCCGCCATGCGCGATGCGGCCCAGCTGCGGCGCGGGCGCGTGGCGATTGCGCTGCTGCCCTCGCTGGCCGCGGGCTGGCTACCGGGCGTGCTGGCCGGCTTTCACACCCAGCACCCGGGCGTGGAGCTGGACATTGCAGACGTGCTGTCCGAGCCCTGCATCGACCTCGTGGCCACCGGCCGGGCCGACTTCGCGCTGGCCGCGATCCGCGCCGACACGCCCGAGCTGCAGGCCGAGCCCTTCTGCCAGGACGGCTTTCACCTGGTGTGCCGCACCGACCACCCGCTGGCCGACCAGCCCCTGCCCAGCGGCCCCGCGCAGCTGCGCGCCCTGGCGCAATGGCCCTTCATCCACCTGGCGCGGCACAGCAGCGTGCGCCAGTACCTGGAGGCGGCCTTCCACCCGCAGGCCATGCGCACGCTGATGGAGGTCGAGCAGCTCGCTACCGTCATGGGCATGGTGCGCGCGGGCTTGGGCATCAGCGTGGTGCCCACCCTCACGCTGTTTCACTTCCAGCACCCGGATCTGGCGACGCGCCCGCTGGCCCTGCCCGGCCTCACGCGGCAGATCTACCTGGTGCGCCGGCGCGACCGGGGCCTGTCGGCGGCGGCGCAGGCGCTGCATGCCCTTGTCCTGCGCGAGCGTCCTGCCAGCGGTTGATATGCGAAAACCATAGCTGCCAGCGCTTTACAGCAAGCCTCTTTGACCGCTTTCAACATAATCTGCATGCGCAGAACGGCTTTCGGTTGGCACCAGCGCAGCCCCGGTGCCACACTGCGTACAGTGGGCTGACTGCCAAGGAGAACACCATGACCACCCAGAACACCGTGTACGCCTGCCTCGATGGCCTGGCCACCACGTATGCCGTGGTGGATGGCGCCACCTGGGCCGCCCGGCGCCTCGGCGCGCCCATGGCGCTGCTGCACGCGCTGCAGCAGCCAGAGCCGCTGCCGCCCGTGGGCGACTACAGCGGGGTGATAGGCATGGGCGCGCAGGACCTGCTGCTCGAACGCCTCAACGCGCTCGATGCGGAGCGCACCAGCCTGGCGCGCGAGGCCGCACGCCGCATGCTGGAGCAGGCCCGCGCACGCGTGCCCGAGGATGCCGTGGGCGCGCTGCAGGTGCTGCTGCGCCATGGCGACCTGACCGACGTGCTGCTGGAGCAGGAGCCCAGCGCGCGCCTGTTCGTGCTGGGCAGCAACCGCCCGGCGAGCAGCCCGCGGAAGATTCGGCTGGATCACCGCGTGGAGAGCGTGGTGCGCCAGGTGCGCCAGCCGGTGCTGGTCATGACCCGGCCGGAGTTCAGCGCCCCAAGCAGCTTCGTCGTGGCCTTTGACGGCAGCGCGACCGCCCAGCGCGCCGTGCAGGCCGTGGCGCGCAGCCCGCTGCTGCGCGGCATGCCCGGCCTGCTGGCCATGGCCGGCCAGCCCACGCAGGACATGCAGGTACAGCTGCAAAGCGCCCAGCAGCAGCTGCAGCTGGCCGGCTTTGAGGTCACCACGCAAATCGTGCCCGGCGAGCCCGAGGAGGCGCTGCCCGCCCTGCTGCAGGCGCGTGGCAACACGCTGCTGGTGCTGGGCGCCTATGGCCACTCGCGCATACGCCAGCTCATCGTGGGCAGCACCACCACGGCGCTGCTGCGGCTGTGCACGGTGCCGGTGATCGTCCTTCACTGACGGGCTGAAGGCGAGGGCACCCCGCGGCCCTACGATTCCTGCGGCCGCGCCGCCTCCACCAGCCGCTGCGTGTAGGGGTGGCGCGGCGCATCCAGCACCTGCTGCACGTTGCCGCTCTCGACGACCTCGCCATCCTTCATGACGATGACCTCGTGCGCCATGGCGCGCACCACGGCCACGTCGTGGGTGATGAGCAGGTAGGACAGCGCGCGCTCCTTCTGCAGGCGCTGCAGCAGCCCCAGCACCTGCTGCTGGATGGTCACGTCGAGCGCGCTCGTGGGCTCGTCGAGCACCAGCAGCTGCGGCTCCAGGATCAGGGCGCGCGCGATCGCCAGGCGCTGGCGCTGGCCGCCCGAGAACTCATGCGGGTAGCGCGAGAGCAGGCCGGGGAACTGCGCCTCGGCCAGGCCCACCTCGGCCAGCATGGCGGCCACGCGCGCGCGGCGCTCGGGCTCGGGCAGCTCCGGCGCATGCACGTGCAGGCCCTCGCCCACGATTTCCTCGACCGTCATGCGCGGCGACAGCGACGAGAACGGATCCTGGAACACCACCTGCACCTGCCGGCGCAGGGCTTGGTTGTGCGCGCTGTTGTGCTGCGCCGGCTGCTGCCAGGCCTGGCCCGCCACCTGCAGCTCGCCGCGTGCGGGCAGCAGGCCCAGCAGGGCCTGGGCCAGTGTGGACTTGCCCGAGCCCGATTCGCCCACCACGCCCAGCGTGCGCGCGCTCTGGATGCGCAAGTCCACGCCCTTCACGGCCAGGAACTCGCCCTTGGCAAACCAGCCGCGAAAGCCCGGCAGGGGCACGGGATAGGTCACGCTCAATCCCCCCGCCTGGGCCGCGGGCGCCGCGTCTTCGGCGGACGCGGCCTCGATCACGTCGCGCCGCGGCGTGCTGCCGATCAGGCGGCGCGTGTAATCGTGCCGGGGCGCGCCAAACACCTGTGCCACGCTGCCCTGCTCCACCAGCGCGCCCTGCTCCATGACGGCCACGCGGTCGGCAAAACGGCGCACCAACAGCAGGTCGTGCGTGATGAGCAGTACGGCCATGCCGGTCTGGCGCTGCAGGTCGGACAGCAGGCCCAGAATCTGGCCGCGCAGCGTGACGTCGAGCGCCGTGGTGGGCTCGTCGGCCAGCAGCAGTTTGGGGCGGCTGGCCAGGGCCATGGCGATCATGGCCCTCTGGCGCTGCCCGCCCGAGAGCTGGTGCGGAAAGCTGGCGGCGCGCCGCGCAGGCTCGGGGATGCCCGTGCTCGCTAGTAGTTCTATAGCTGATTGCGCGCTCTGCGCGTTGGTCAAAGCCTGTTTCAGCATCAGAACCTCGGCCACCTGCTCGCCCACGGGCATGAGCGGGTTTAGCGCCGTCATCGGTTCCTGGAACACCATGGCGATGTCGCCGCCGCGCACGCCGCGCAGCTCGCGCTCTGAAAGCTGCAGCAGGTCGCGGCCCTGCATCAGCGCCCGGCCTTCGAGGCGCGCGTCGCCGGCCAGGCGCAGCAGCGCCAGCGCCGTCACCGTCTTGCCCGAGCCCGACTCGCCCACCAGGGCCAGCTTTTCGCCGGGTGCGATGTCGAAGCTCACGCCGTGCACAACTTCTTTGGCGCCGAAGCGCACGCGCAAGTCTTGCACCTGCAGGAGCGGCGGTGTTTGGGGATTCATGGGCGGGGTGGCACGCATATCAATGCTCCGCCTTGCGCGGATCGAGCGCGTCGCGCAGCGCGTCGCCCATGAAGGTCAGCAGCAGCAGCGTGGTGACCAGCACGGCGAAGGTGAAGATGGAAATCCACCAGGCATCGATGTTGTTCTTGCCCTGGCTGAGCAGCTCCCCCAGGCTGGGCGTGCCCGGCGGTACGCCCAGGCCCAGGAAGTCGAGCGAGGTCAGCGCCAGAATGGCGGCGCCCATGCGAAACGGCAGGAAGGTCACCACCGGCGTCATGCTGTTGGGCAGGATGTGGCGCCAGATGATCTGCCCGCTTTTCACGCCCAGGGCGCGCGCGGCCTTCACGTAGTCGAGCTGGCGGTTGCGCAGGAATTCGGCGCGCACATAGTCCGACAGCCCCATCCAGCCGAACAGCGATAGCAGCACCAGCAGCAGCGCAATGCTGGGCGCGAACACGGCGCTGAAGATGATGAGCAGGTACAGCTCAGGCATGGAGCCCCAGATCTCTATGAAGCGCTGAAAGGCCAAATCCGTCTTGCCGCCAAAGAAGCCCTGGATGGCGCCCGCCGCCACGCCCAGCGCCACGCCCACCACGGTGAGCGCCAGGCCGAACAGCACGCTGACGCGAAAGCCGTAGATCAGCTGCGCGAGCAGGTCGCGCCCGCGGTCGTCCGTGCCCAGCCAGTTGTCGCGCGACGGGCCGGACGGATTGGGCGCCTTGGCAAAGTAGTTCAGCGTCTGCGGCCCGTAGGGGTTGAGCGTGTACAGCGCCCAGTTGCCGCCCTCGGTGATGCGCCGGCGCACATAGGGGTCGAGGTAGTCGGCGGGCGTCTGGAAGTCGCCGCCGAAGGTGGTCTCGGGGTAGTCCTTGAGCATGGGGAAGTAGGTCTGCCCCTGGTAGCGCACGACGAGCGGCCGGTCGTTGCTGACCAGCTCGGCGCACAGGCTGATGACGACCAGGGTGCAGAACACGACCAGGCTCCAGAAGCCCAGGCGGTTGGCGCGAAAGCGCCGCCAGGCGCGGCGGCGCGGGGACAGGGAAGCACTGACTGCACTCATGCGGTGAAGGGGTTGAGCAACCCAATGCCGCAGCCATCGAAGTCGCGCACATTGCGCGTGACCAGCGTGAGGGCGTGCACCTGGGCCGTGGCGGCGATGAGCATGTCGGCCTGTTCGCGTACCCGACCCTGGCGGGCGAACTGGGCCCGCAGCTCCCCGGCGCGACTGGCAATGCGCGCGTCCACCGAAAGCACGGTGGCGCACTGCAGGAAGTGGTCAAACCAGCCTGCCTTAGCGGCATTCGGGCGCCAGTGCAGGCCGAAGGTGATTTCATCGACTGTGATAGCGCTGATCACCACGGGCCGGTCATCCTGCTCCAGGCGCTGTAGCCACTGGCGCACGCCCGTATCGGGGCGCGGGCGCATCAGCTCGCTGACGGTATTGGTATCTGCCAGGTACATGGGCGGATCAGGTGGCCGTTTTGTGGGTGCTTACCTCGGTGGGTTCGTCCCAATAATGCGGATCGTCCACCATGGGGTTGTAGCGCGTGGTGCGCGGCGGCAGATCAATGCCGTCTTCGGCCCCCTCTGCAATCAGGATGGCGCGGATTTCGTCGAACATTTCACTCAGCGCAGGCCGCTTTCGCTGCTCCTGCCAGCGCTTGAATTCTTCGTACTCCTGCACCGAAATGACCACCGCCACCGGCTTGTCGCGGTTGTAGATGGCCTGGGGTTCCTCGGCAGTGAGGCGCACCACCTCGGAGAACTGCTGCTTGGCGCTGGCGATGTTCCAGGTCATGATGGGCCTCCAATATGGACAAGTTGAACCTTGATTATGTCCATGTTGATTACAAACTTCAATCGAACTTCACGCGCGGGTCTACCCACACGTAGCACAGGTCGGAGATCAGCTTGGTCACCAGGCCGATCAGCGTGAACAGGTACAGCGTGCCCAGCACCACGGGGTAGTCGCGGCGGATGACGCTCTCATAACTGAGCAGCCCCAGGCCGTCGAGCGAGAACAGTGTCTCTATGAGCAGCGAGCCCGCGAAGAACGCCCCGATGAAGGCCGACGGAAAGCCGGTGATGATGGGAATCAGCGCGTTGCGGAACACATGCTTGTAGAGCACCTGGCGCTCGGTCAGCCCCTTGGCGCGTGCCGTGAGCACGTATTGCTTGCGGATCTCCTCCAGAAACGCGTTCTTGGTCAGCATGGCCGTCACGGCGAAGCTGCCCGCCACCATGGCCGTGATGGGCAGGGTGATATGCCAGAGGTAATCCGTGACCTTGCCCATGAGCGATAGATCGTCCCAGTTGGCCGATGTCAGCCCGCGCAGCGGGAACCACTGCAGCTGCCCGCCAAACACCACCAGCAGCGCCACGCCCAGCACAAAGCCCGGTATCGCATAGCCCACGAGGATGATGAGCGTGGTCACCAGGTCAAAGCGCGAGCCCGCGCGCACCGCCTTGGCCACACCCAGCGGCACCGCGACCAGGTAGCTGATGAAGAAGGTCCACAGCCCCAGGCTGATGGACACGGGCAGTTTTTCCTTGACCAGCTGCCACACGTCCTTGTTCTGGAAGAAGCTGCGCCCGAGGTCGAAGCGCGCAAAGCGCCCCAGCATCTGGATGAAGCGCTCGTGCGCGGGCTTGTCGAAGCCGTACAACGCCTTGATCTGCGCGAGGCGCTTGGGGTCTACACCCTGCGCGCCGCGGTAGGCCATGCCGCCGCCCTCGCCGCCGCCGCCACCACCCAGGCCCGTGGCGCCGGCCTTGGCCTCGGCCAGGTACTGCTCCACCGGGCCGCCGGGCACGAACTGGATGACGACAAAGGTCAGCAGCAGCACGCCCAGCAGCGTGGGCAGCATGAGCAGGATGCGCTTGAGGATGTAGGCGAACATGGTTCAAGTAGTTCCTTGCAGCTGCACGGTGATACCCACCGTCAATGCCCCGGCGGCGCCACCGCGCCCGGGCTTTCGCCGGCTTCGGCGGCGCGTCCCACCTGCATGGCCTGGCGCTGGCGCCAGGCCTGGCGCACAAATGGGTCGGCAATGGCATACACGCCGTGCGACTGGCGGTGGATCAGGTTGGCGGCAATCAGGCGTTCAAGCATGTTCTGCACCTGGGGCGACTCCACCGTCATGCCGGTGCGGGCACTGTAGCCGGCCAGCGCATCTGCCGCGAACAACCTGGAGGCACCTCCCTCCTCGGCCTGGGCGATGCGATTGAAGATCGCCTCGGCCAGCGCGCCCAGGGTGCGCAGCGGCGCCAGCTCCACATCGGCGGCGGCGCCGGCCAAGGTGGCGCAGATGATGGGAAAGGCCAGATCGGCGTCCTCGGGGCGGGACTGCAGTTGCATCAGCGCGGCATGCAACTCCTCGGGGCGCTGGCCCAGGGCGAGAAAGCCTTGCCACATCACCTCCTGCGTGGGCAGCTTCACGCCCGGCAGCTGCTGCAGCTGTGCGCGTTTCCAGGCCACAAAGTCTTCGCCCAGCGGCTGGTAAGGAGCCGACACCGCCCCGGCAAAGGGCTGGGAGCGCAGCGTGGCCATGTCCGCCACCAGCGATTTGTGTGAGCCCGTACCCAGGAACAGCAAATAGCCCGGTGTGCCTGGGCGGGTGTTGACCGCATCGCGCGCGGCCTTCAGGGCGAACATCAGCTGACTGCCTTCTTCCGTGCCCAGGGCCTGCTGCACCTCATCGACGATCAGCACCACGTCGCCGCGCACCTTGTCCACCAGTTCGGTGAACACCTGGGCCAGCGTTGCCCCCTCGGGCTTGCCGACAGCATCGAGCTGAAAGCCCAGCGACAGGCCGGCGGCCCCCAGGTTCAAGCCCTTCAGGCGCCCCAGCAGGGCGCTGCCCGGCGTGGCCAACTGGGCCAGGGTGGCGCGCACCGCGTCATGCACCAGCGCTGCCGGGCTTTTGCTGCGGTCGGCCCATAAATCCACATACACCACCAGGGCGCCCATGGCCTCCAGCGCGGGGATCAGGTCCTGGCGCAGGAAGGTGGTCTTGCCAATGCGCCGGATGCCCGCCAGGAACACCCCCGAGCGCACCTGCACCTGCAAGGCCGTGGGGCGCAGCAGCTGCTGGGCGGTGTCGCGGGCATAGCTATCGCGGTGAAAGACGGGGGCGGTAGGCATGGCTTTATCCAATTTTATTCATATTCAATAATTATTCAAATTGGGTAATTTTGGATAAACGGCGGTCACAGCCAGCGCCGCACGCTGTGCAGGTATTGCAGGTAGGGCTCGCCAAAGCGCTGCGCCAGCGCCCGCTCCTCGGGCAGGATCTGATAGCGCGTGATGTAGGCCACGAACGCCGCCAGCGCCAGCAGCGACACGGGGTTGCCCAGGTAGCCGCACCAGGCCAGCAGCTGCAGGGCCACGCCCACATACATGGGGTTGCGCGTGAAGCGGTAGGGCCCGGACTGCACGACGGTGCGCGCGCTCGGGCGCCAACGGGTTGGGTGTAGTGCGGTGGCGCCGAAAGGTCCACAGGCCCCACAGCTCCAGCGTCAATCCCGCCGCGGCCAGTACCAGCGCGAGAATCAGCACCGCCCGCCCCGACGCATACAGGGCGAGGGCGGGTGCGGCTCCGGCCAGCCACCATGCCAGGGCGGCACAGGCCAGGCCAACGAGCGGCGGCGGAATCTTGTGCTCCAGATTGATCATAGTGATGAAATATGGGGCTAGCCTTTGTTGGTAAACCGTTAGCAGCTATGGTTTTTTATACCACCAGGTATCAATGACCCACATCTCCCCCGGTGAATACGGCGGCACCACCTGCGGGCGTGCCAGGTGCCAGGCGTCGTAGACCATGCGATGCGTGGGCGCTGACCATTGGGGTATCAGGTAATGCTCGTGGGCGATGATGCGGTCGAGCGCGTGGCAGGCCGGCAGCATCTGCTCCAGCGTTTTGGCCGACACCATGGCGCGGATGACGGCATCCACCGCCGGGTTCTTCACGCCGGGGAAGTTGCCCGAATCCTCCTGGTCAGCGGCCTGGCTGCCGAACAGGTCGGCAAACTCCTGGCCCGGGTTGTTCGTGCCCTGGTAGGCGATGGTGGTGATGTCGAAGTCGAACTTCTGCAGCCGCTGCTGGTACAGCGCAAAGTCCACCGAGCGGAACCGGAGCGTGATGCCCAGCTTGGCCAGATTGCGCTGCCAGGACGAGAGCGTGCGCATGCCGCCCTCGCTGCTGTCCATGTACTCCAGCTCAAACGGCTCGCCGCGCGCGTTGCGCAGCACGCCGTCCCTGACCTCCCAGCCCGCCTCCTTCAAGCGCACCAGGGCCTGGCGCAGATGTTCACGCAGCGCCATGGCGTCCTTGGTGACCGGGGGCTCGAACATGGGGCCGAAGACCTCGGCCGGCAGATCCTTGCGCCAAGGGTCGAGCAGGGCCAGCTCGGCCGGCGTCGGACTGCCATGGGTTTCGCAGACCGTATTGCCGAAGATGCCGTGCACACGCCGGTAGGCGCCGTAGAACAACTGGCGACTCATCCACTCGAAGTCGAACGCCAGACCCAGGGCCTCCCGCACGCGCCTATCCTGCAGGAGCGGCCGGCGCGTGTTCAGCACATAGCTCTGAAAGCCCGTGGGCAGCTTGTTTGGAAAATCGGCCTTGACCAGTTCGCCGGTGTCGAACTTCTTGCCGTTGACGCGCCGCGCCCAGTCGCCCGCGCTGAAGAAACGCATCAGGTCGAACTCTCCCGCCTTCAGCGCCTCCAGCCGCGCCGTGTTGTCCTTGTAGATCTTGATCAGCACGCGGTCGAAGTTGGCCGTGCCGCGGCGCACGTTGAGGTCGCGCGCCCAGTACTGCGGGTCGCGCACATAGGTGATGTCCTTGCCAAAGTTGACCGGGCCAATCCTGTACGGCCCGCTGCCTATGGGGATGTCCATCACCACCTGGTCAAAGGGCTTAGGACGGCCATCCTCGCCCAGGCCCCAGTCGCGGCTGAACACGGGCAGGCCGCCCACGGTCAGCGGCAGCTCGCGGTTCGGCCGGTGAAAGCGGTAGCGCACGCTGCGCGCGTCCAGCACGTCCACGCCGGCCACGTCGATCAGCAGGGTCTTATAGGCGGGTGATGTGTACTGCCCCACCAGCGTGTCGTAGCTGTGCTTCACATCCTGCGCCGTGACCGGTTTGCCGTTGTGAAAGCGTGCCTGCGGCCGCAGGCGGAAGGTGGCCGACAGGCCGTCGGGCGCCACCTGCACGTCCTCGGCCAGCAGGCCGTAGCCGGTGGCGGTCTCGGCCATCGAGCCCGACAGCAGCGTGTCGAACATCAGCGCCGACAGGTAGGCCGGCGCGTTGCCGCGTATCGTGAAGGGGTTGTACTTGTCGAAGGTGGAGGCGCGCAGATTGCTCACCAGGCGCAGCTCGCCGCCCTTGGGCGCGGACGGGTTCACATAGGGCAGATGTTCAAAGCCCGCCGGCAGTGCCGGATTGCCCCACATGGCATAGGCGTGTGCGGCCCAGGTGGCGGGGGCCCACAGGCCAAGAACGGAGAGCAAACAAAGACGCCGAAACTGCATGCGACAATTCTGCCCCACGCGCAGACCGCGCATTCCCCTCATTTTTCAGGAGAACAACAATGGGTTTTCTCGCCGGCAAGAAGCTGCTCATCACGGGCGTGCTGTCCAACCGCTCCATCGCCTACGGCATCGCCCGCGCCTGCCACCAACAGGGCGCAGAACTGGCCTTCAGCTACGTGGGCGAGCGCTTCAAGGACCGCATCAGCGAATTTGCCGCCGAGTTCGGCTCCAAGCTGGTGTTTGACTGCGACGTGGCCGACGATGCGCAGATCGAGAAAATGTTCACCGACCTCGGCGCCACCTGGGGCAAGTTCGACGGCTTCGTGCACAGCATCGGCTTTGCCCCGCGCGAGGCGATTGCCGGCAACTTCCTCGAAGGCCTGTCACGCGAGGGCTTTCGCATCGCGCACGACATCAGCGCCTACAGCTTCCCGGCCATGGCCAAGGCGGCCCTGCCCTATCTGAACGACAAGTCGTCGCTGCTGACCCTGTCCTACCTGGGCGCGCTGCGCAGCATCCCCAACTACAACACCATGGGCCTGGCCAAGGCCAGCCTGGAGGCCAGCGTGCGCTACCTGGCCGAGGCCGTGGGCCGCACCGCGGACGGCCGCGCCATCCGCGCCAACGGCATCAGCGCCGGCCCCATCAAGACCCTGGCCGCGAGCGGCATCAAGGACTTCGGCAAGCTGCTGGGCCGCGTGGCCGACGCCGCGCCGCTGCGCCGCAACGTGACCATCGAGGACGTGGGCAACGTGGCGGCCTTTTTGCTGAGCGACCTGGCCAGCGGCGTGACGGCCGAGATCACCTATGTGGACGGGGGTTTCAGCCAGACGGCGGGCCTGTCTGCCGATCAGGTGTAACACGCACCCGTAGAAAAAGGCCCCGCCGGTCACAAAGCCGGCGGGGTTTTTTTCGCCATGCATAGCCCCGAAAAAATGAAGAACCGCAACAAGGCCACCTGGATCGGGCTGGTAGCTATCTTCTTGTGGAGCGCCATCGTCGGCCTGATCCGCAGCGTCAGTGACCACCTGGGCCCCACGGGCGGCGCGGCCATGATGTACAGCGTGGCCTCGGTGTTTCTGCTGCTGTCCGTGGGCTGGGTCAGGCTGCGCGAGTTTCCCCGGCGCTATCTGGCCTGGGGCAGCCTGCTGTTTGTGGCCTACGAGCTGTGCCTGGCGCTGTCGATAGGCTACGCCCACACCAGCCGCCAGGCCATCGAGGTGGGCATGGTCAACTATCTGTGGCCCACCTTCACCATCGTCGCGGCCATCCTGTTCAATGGCCAGCGGGCCAATCTGCTGATCGTCCCGGGCTTTGCACTGTCCATCATCGGCATCGCCTGGGTGCTGGGCGGTGCGCAGGGCCTGGATCTGCCCGGCATGCTGGCCAACGTGCGCGACAACCCGCTGAGCTATGGCCTGGCGTTCGCCGGCGCGGTGATCTGGGCGGCCTACTGCGCCGTCACGGCCCGCATCGCCCATGGCAAGAACGGCGTGACACTGTTCTTCATGCTGGTGTCGGCAGCGCTGTGGATCAAGTACCTGCTGCAAGGCGGTGGCGCCATGGCATTCAACGTGCAGGCCATCGTCTACCTGCTGCTGGCCGCCGCGGCCATGGGCTTTGGCTATGCGGCCTGGAACGTGGGTATCCTGCACGGCAACGTGACCATTCTGGCGGGGGCCTCGTACTTCATCCCGGTGTTCTCGGCGGCGCTGTCCATGCTGCTGCTGCGCACGCCGCTGTCCCTGGCCTTCTGGCAGGGCGCGGCCATGGTGTGCGGCGGCGCCATCCTGTGCTGGCTGGCCACGCGCAGGCCACGGGCAAAACCAGGCTGAGCTGGCCATGCAGTGCGTGATGACGGCTGCCCCAATCGCGCGCATACTCGCGCTCATGCGTCCAAGCCTGCTCCCTCTTGCACCGCTGACGGTGGCGCTGTGCTGCGCCCTTGCCGGTGGCGTGGCCCGGGCACATGCTTCTAAAGGTGATAGCGCGCGGGCCGCCAGCCTGCGTGAACAGGCCATTGCCTACGAGCATGGCGAAGGCGTGGCGCGCGACATGCCGCGGGCCGCTGCCCTGTATTGCACAAGCGCGCGGCTTGGCGACATGCAAGCCCAGTACAACCTCGGCTGGATGTATGCCAATGGGCGTGGCGTGGCGCGCAACGACGCTACGGCGGCGTTTTTCTTCCAGGCCGCTGCAGAGCAAGGGCTGGCCGTGGCGGCGCGCATGCTGCGGGTTGTAGGCGGGGCCACCGGCGAGGTGCCGGAGTGCATGCGTCTGCCGCGGCCCAAGCTGTTGAACGCTGGCGCACCCGGCGTGGATTACCAGGCCACCGCCCCGCGCAAGATCGTGGAGCTGGTGCGCAAGATGGCGCCGCAATACCAGGTCGAGCCACAGCTGGCGCTGGCCATCATTGCCGCCGAATCCAACTTCAATCCCCAGGCGCTGTCGCCCAAGAACGCGCAGGGCCTGATGCAGCTGATCCCCGAGACCAGCGAACGCTTCAACGTCAAGAATCCCTACGACCCAACGCAGAACATCCGCGGTGGCCTGTCCTACCTGCGCTGGCTGTTGGCTTACTTCGAGGGCGACCTGGCGCTGGTGGCTGCGGCTTACAACGCCGGAGAGGGCAAGGTCGAGCGCTACCGCGGCGTTCCGCCCTACCTGGAGACACGCGCCTATGTGCAGCGCATCCTGAAAGCCGTCGGCACTACCGCGCACCCGTTCGACCAGACAGTAACGCAGCCCTCGCCAGCGCTCGAGCGCATTCGGCTGGCGCTGCGACCTGGTTAGAGACGCCGGCAACCCCGGTGACCACCACTTGCGCGGGGCGCACACACCAAGTCATCGACGGATGTAAAGCTGGTCAAAGCTCGCACCGTCGACGAGGTGGTCCTTTTCTGCCCTGGCCCAGCCGCCGAAGGCCTGGTCGATGGTGACCAGCGAAAGCCTGGGAAACTTCACATCGAGCTTGGCCCCCCGCTCGTAGGGCGGTAGTAGTTCTTGCCGGCCACCTCCTTCCCCTCGTCGGAGTAGAGGGGCTTGAGGTATTCCTCGGCCAACGCGCGGCTGCCCTTCTTGTTGACCACTTTGTCCACCACGGCCGCCGTGGGCTCGGCCAGAATGGACAGCGATGGCGCGACGAACTCGAACTTGTCTTTGCCAAAATTCTTGAGCGCCAGTAAGTCCTCATTCTCCCAGGCCAGTAGCACATCGCCCACGCCGCGCTGCACGAAGGTCATGGTGGAGGCGCGCGCGCCAGTATCGAGCACGGGCACGTTCTTGTAGAGCCTGGCCACGAAGTCCTTGGCCGCCGCGTCGCCGCCGTACTTGCGCCTGGCGAACTCCCAGGCCGCCAGGTAGTTCCAGCGCGCGCTGCCGATGGTCTTGGGGTTGGGCCTGATGACCTGTACGCCGGGCCAGGCTAGGTCGTCCCAATCCTTCAGGCCCTCAGCAAATCATCCAAGGACAGCTGCAAGGTGCGTCGCAGGTGCACCACCACGATCTCCTGGGCAGGCGTGAGCTGGGTCTGCAGGCGGTGCGCGGTGTGCGAGCGATCCTGCACGCTGTCGCGCTTCCTCCATTTGTAGACGGTCTGCTCGGTAATACTGAAGCGCTGGGCCAGGATGGACGCGGGTTCTGCGCTGGCAGCGATCTCGGCCCGCACAGCAGGCGTGGTGCGGGCATTCTTGTGCAGGGCAATCAGCATGGCTTGGCTCCCGGATTCGATTGCAGGGACTCTATCAACTCTTGCAGAACGGCGCGGGCCATGAACAGCGGGTAGCGCTTTTCAGCTATGCAATCGTCCGGGATGCGACAGGAAGCGTTTTGGGTCTATGCACTCCCCCGGGATGCGACATCTATGTATTCATTCGGAA
>JAFEDY010000025.1 GCA_018241405.1 Pseudomonadota bacterium
GACCAGGCCACGCAGCAGAACGCCGCGCTGGTGGAGGAAATGGCCGCCGCCGCCAGCAGCCTCAGCACGCAGGCGACGCAGCTCGTGCAGGCCGTGGCCGTATTCAAACTCGCGGGCCATACGGGCACAGCCATGCCCCAGACCCACCAGGCTCAGCCGCCGAAAACTCCGGCGTCCATGCCCTTTTCGCCCCACGTCAGACTACGCCCCACCCCTCCCACCAAGACCCCCACCGCAACAGCACTGGCAGCACGAAGCGACGAAAACGGCTGGGAAAGCTTCTGAGGCGTCGCTTGAATGGACGTCTGTAGCAGCTGCGGTTCGCGAAAACCCCATTGCCCACTCCATGGGCATGACCGACCATAAAAAGACGGTCGTTCTTTTTTATTGCATATGCTTCTTACACGTCGTCGCGCCCTGCAATGGGGTGCCTGGGGCCTTCCTTTGGCCCATGTGCGGCCTACCTTGGCCGCCACACAACCGCTTGTCCTGAGTGGCGTGGCATTCGAGCCCCAGGTTCAGCTACAAGGCCGGCGGCTCCTTCTCAATGGTGCCGGCGTGCGCTACAAGGCCGTCTTCAAGGTGTATGCCGCGGGCCTGTACCTCGAACAGAAGGCCTCGACACCAGCCGAAGTACAGGATCAGAGCGGCCCCAAGCGCATACGCGTGGCAATGCTGCGCGACATCAACTCCGCCGAGCTGGGCAAGCTGTTCTCGCGCGGCATGGAGGACAACATGGACAAGACCGCCTTTACCCAGCTGATACCGGGCGTGCTGCGCATGAGCCAGATCTTCTCGGATCACAAAAGACTGCTGGCGGGCGAAGAATTCACCGTGGATCTCATCCCCGGCACGGGGGTGCAGGTCTCCGTCAAGGGCATCCCGCAGGGCGAACCGATTCGCGAACCGGCCTTCTTCAGCGCCCTGCTGGGCATCTGGCTGGGTCCGCAACCCGCGGACTGGAACCTCAGGAACGCGCTGCTAGGCAAGGAGTGACGCAGTCCCATCCAAAACGTACTTAAAAACAGCCCTGCATGGCCCTTGCGCATGCCGTTATGTCCAGAAAATAATGTCACACTTCATATGACATTTTTTACAATTGGTATGAACAAGGCGCACACATGCAACTCAACTCCATCAAGGTAGGCACGCGGCTGGCCCTGTCCTTTGGACTGGTTCTGCTCATCACGGTTGTCATTGCCGGCACGGGTTTGTGGGCTCTGCAAGACCTCTCAAGCACCACTCGGCAGTTGACCAGCACCGACAACGAACGCCTGAGAGCCGCCGTGCAATGGCGCCAGGGCATAGACCAGAACTGGATACGCACGCGCGCTGCCCTGCTGGACCAAGGCACCGGCCACCTGGCGAGCTGGCAGGCGGAGATGGACCAGACATCCAGGGGCGTGGACGCCGCGCGCAAGGTGGTGGAGCGGCTGGTGCAGTCCGATGAGGGGCGCCGCATGCTTGCCGACATCGACAAGGCCCGTGAGGCCTACCGCTCGCCGCGCGCCAACCTGTTCAAGCGCAAAGCCGCCGGAGAAGAGGTGGCGCCCCTGGTGGATGGCCAGCTCAAGCCCCTGTCCGATGCCTATATCCAAGCCCTCATGGCGCTGGAAGAGCGCCAGCTGATGCTGTACGAACAGACCCGTGACCAGGCGGTCGCAGAGGCCTCTCGGGGGCGCACGATCCTCATCGCCGCCGCGGTGCTGGCACTGCTGCTGGGCGCGGGTGCGGCCCTGGCGCTGAGCCGCTCCATCACGGCGCCGCTGCGCTTCGCCGTGCGCCGCGCCGGCCAGATTGCCGCGGGCGACCTGACCCAGGCCATCGAAGTCCGTGGCCGCGACGAGGCCGCGGCGCTGATGGAGGCGCTGCGCCACATGCGGGACAACCTGGGCCAGGTAGTGGCCGGCGTACGCGCCAATGCCGAGAGCGTGGCCACGGCCAGCAGCCAGATCGCCCAGGGCAACCACGACCTGTCGGCGCGCACCGAATCCCAGGCCAGCGCGCTGGAAGAAACCGCCGCCTCCATGGAGCAGCTGGGCGCCACCGTGCGCCAGAACGCCGACAACGCCGCCCAGGCCAACCAGCTGGCCATGAGCGCCAGCACCGTGGCCGTGCAGGGCGGCGAGGTGGTGGCCGAGGTGGTGGACACCATGCGTGGCATCAACGACGCCAGCCGCAAGATCGCCGACATCATCGGCGTGATCGACGGCATCGCCTTCCAGACCAACATCCTGGCGCTGAACGCCGCCGTGGAGGCGGCCCGCGCCGGCGAGCAGGGCCGCGGCTTTGCCGTGGTCGCTGGCGAGGTACGCAACCTGGCCGGCCGCAGCGCCGATGCGGCCAAGGAGATCAAGCAGCTCATCACCGACAGCGTGCAGCGCGTGGAGCAGGGTTCGCAGCTCGTAGACAAGGCCGGCAGCACCATGACCGAGGTGGTGACCGCCATCCGCCGCGTCACCGACATCATGGGCGAGATCAGCGCCGCCAGCCGCGAGCAGGCAAGCGGCGTGGCCCAGGTGGGCGAGGCCGTCATGCAGATGGACCAGGCCACGCAGCAGAATGCGGCGCTGGTGGAGGAAAGCTCGGCCGCCGCCGCCAGCCTGAATACCCAGGCCGCGCAGCTCGTGCAGGCCGTGGCCGTGTTCAAGCTGGCGGGGCCTGCGGAATTGGCGAGCGCGACCGCCCCTCAGCGGGCCATGGCACCGCCATCGGCCACCATCGGCATGCCCGCCAGGCCACGCGCAACACCCAGGCCCCACGGCGCAGCGCGGTCGTGGACGGCTGGCTCCACCGGAGCCGCCACGCCGTCGGCACCCGCCAAGGCCTCCCCTGCCCATGCCAGCGCCCTGGCGGCACGGGGCAGCGACGACGACTGGGAGAGCTTCTAATACCCGTTACCCGCCTGCTGACACACGGCTGCGCGGCCCCGCCGCCGCGGCAGGCAGCAGGTCGTGCAGGGTGTCAATGAAGCCATCCGCATCCACGGCCCGCACCGGCTGGCCGTGGTTGTAGCCATAGGTCACCAGCACCACGGGGCAGCCCGCGGCGCGCGCGGCCTGGGCGTCGTTGCTGGAATCGCCAATCATCAGCGTGCGCGCCGGCAGCGTGCCCAGCGCCGCGCAGGTCTTCAGCAGCGGCAGCGGATCGGGCTTCTTGCACGCAAAGGCGTCGCCGCCGAACACATGGCCGAAGAAACCGTCCAGCCCCTTGGCACGCAACAGCGGCAGGGCAAAGGCCGTGGGCTTGTTGGTCAGGCAGGCCAGTGTTAGGCCGGCGCGGCGCAACGTGTCCAGCCCCTCGCGCACGCCGGGGTACACGCGTGCAAACTGGCCGTTGATGGCCAGGTAGTGGTGCTGGTAGCGCTCCCAGGCGCGCGGGTACAGCGCCTCCACTTTTGCTTTTATTTCAATAGCTGTTTGCGCCTGTTCAGTATGGCCTAGAACGTGATTCAGCACCAAACGCAGCAGATGCTCGGAGCCCTTGCCCACCATGGTCTCAATCTGCGCAGCGGCTATGGCCGGCAGCCCCAGATCGTGCAACATGCGGTTGAGGGCCTCGGCAAAGTCGCCCAGCGTGTCCACCATGGTGCCGTCCAGATCCACGATGGCGGCATCGGCGCGCGCCAACAGCGCGGCCAGGGGAGGTTGCTCGATCAGCATTGAAGCGTCCTTGTTCTACCTGCAAAGCGCGCGCAGTGTAATGCCCTTGTCCGTCCCGTCCGACACGCCTGCCCGCCCGGCGCGGACAGACGCGCCGCGTGCCGCCGTCTATGCTGAGGGTTTTTTCGCACACTTTCTGTGTGGGAGGTATTCCATGCGCCTTCTCCATGCCGCCCTGCTTGCACCCGCCGCCCTGCTGCTGTGCTCCGCCGTGCAGGCGGCGCCCAACGCCCATCAGCAATACCTGGCGGACCGCGCCGCCTGTGCCAGCGGTCCGGCCGCCGACCGCGCCGCCTGCATCCGCGAGGCCGGCGCCGCGGCCCAGGCCGCACGCCAGGGCGGGCTGACCACGGCCAGCGCCAGCACCTACGAGCACAACGCCCTGGCGCGCTGCGATGTGTTCAAGAACCCCGAGGACAAGTCCGACTGCGTTGCACGCATGGGCAGCAAGGCCAGCGTGCAGGGCTCGGTCGATGGCGGCGGAATACTGCGCGAGTCGGTGCGGACCTACACCGTCCCGGCCAAATAGTCAGCCGATCAGGCCAGCGCCGCGCGCATGGCGTCTATGACGGCCTTGTAGTCGCTCTTGCCAAAGATGGCGCTGCCCGCCACGAAGGTGTCGGCGCCGGCGTCGGCCACGCGGCGGATGTTGTCGGTCTTGATGCCGCCGTCCACCTCCAGGCGTATGTCCTTGCCCGAGGCTTCGATACGCTTCCTGGCCGCTTCCACCTTGCGCAGCGTGCTATCAATAAAGCTTTGGCCGCCAAAGCCGGGGTTGACGCTCATGAGCAGGATCAGGTCGAGGTCCTCGATCACCCAGTCCAGCACATCGAGCGGCATGGCGGGGTTGAAGGTCAGGCCGGCCTGGCAGCCGCGCGCCTTGATGGCCTGGATGCTGCGGTGCACATGGCTGCTGGCGTCGGGGTGGAAGCTGATCAGGTCGGCGCCGGCCTGCGCGAAGGCCTCGGCCAGCGCGTCCACGGGCTGCACCATGAGGTGCACGTCGATGGGCACGGGGCGGCCGTCGGGCGTGACGGCGTGGGGCTTCAAGGCCTGGCAGACCATGGGGCCGAAGGTCAGGTTGGGCACATAGTGGTTGTCCATCACGTCGAAGTGGATCCAGTCGGCGCCGGCGGCGACGACGTTGCGCACTTCCTCGCCCAGGCGGGCAAAGTCGGCAGACAGGATGGAGGGGGCGATGCGGTAGGTGCGGCTCATGGGCGCGGATTGTCGCAGCTACGGGAAGCTACCATTGGCGCCATGCCCAAGTACGAATTCCAGGTCGAGGTGCAGCCCCAGTACCTGCCCGAGCAGTCCGCCCCCGACGAGGGCATGTATGGCTTTGCCTACACCATCACGGTGACCAACACCGGCGCGGTGGCCGCGCAGCTGATCTCGCGCCACTGGATCATCTGCGACGCCAACGGCGACATGGAAGAGGTCAAGGGCCTGGGCGTGGTGGGCCAGCAGCCGCTGCTCAAGCCCGGAGAGGCCTTTCGCTACACCAGCGGCTGCCGCCTGCGCACGGCCAGCGGCAGCATGCATGGCAGCTACTTCTGCGTGGCCGAGGATGGCGAGCAGTTCAGCTGCCCCATCGCCCTGTTCATGCTCGAAGCCGGCGCGCAGGACGGCCAGGGCCAACCCGCATCCCCGCGGGTGCTGCATTGAGCCGCAGCACGCCGGACCTGGCGCAGCTGCTGGCCGACCTGGACCCCAAGGCGCCGCTGGCGCAGCGCCACCTGCAGCTGCTCGCGCTGCTGGCCTGGGTCCGCGGCCATGAGCGCAAGGCAGAGGCCGCCACGGGCCGCGTGGCCCTGCTGGTGCAGGCGGCCGAGCAGTCGCCCGCCGTGCGGCTGCGCCTTGCGTCCTGGTGGGCGGCGCTGACGCGGCAGCTCGACATCACCACCCTGCTGGCCGACTTCGGCTTCGCGCAGCGCACCTCCATGGCCAGCGAGCTGGCCGAGCGCATGCGCTACAAGCTGCTGCCCGTCAGCCCCGAGACGCAGGACGCGTCCGAGCTCTTCATGCTGGCCCTGCCGCACGAGCTCGATGCGCGCTGGCTGGCCGCGCTCGACGAGGAGCTGCTAGGCCGCCTGCTGGCCGTGCTGCTGCCCGCGCCAGGCGAAGGCGGCGCCAGCGACTGGCAGCGCGCGCTGCTGGACGCCATCACCTACTGCGCCGGGCAGATCCTGGCCACCGGCTTTGCGCCCGAGCTGCGCCTGCGCATGCGCGAGGAGGTGCGCGAGCAACAGCCCTTTCACGCCCTGCTGCGCGATGCCGAGAGCCTGCGCGTGGAGGTGCTGCATCCGCTGCGCACCGATGACCGCCTGCAGCACGCCGCGCAGGGCCTGCGCGAGCACCTGGACGCCTGCCGCGCCGCCGTCAATACCGTGTACGCGCATTTCGAGGACAACGGCATCTCGGTGGGGCTGGTGTTTCGCCTGCGCCAGCTGCGCGAGCGCATCCTGCGCGTGCGCGAGCTGCTCGACTGCCTGCTGTCGCCGCGCCCGGCCGTGGCCGCGGCGCAGCTCATGGCGCACCTGGTCATCGTCGGGCGCGCGCGCCGCAGCGTGCGTGCGCTGGTGGCCACCAATTCGTCCCTGCTGGCCGCCAAGGTGGCCGAGCGCAGCGCCGAGACCGGCGAGCACTACATCACCCGCACCGGCACCGAATACCTGGCCATGGTGCGCCAGGCCGCCGGCGGCGGCTTGGTCATGGCCTTCACCACGCTGGTCAAGTTCGGCCTGTACGCGCTGGCGCTGTCGGCCTTCTGGGGCGGCTTTGCGGCCGGCGTGAACTATGCCGTGAGCTTCGTACTCATCCAGCTGCTGCATTTCACGGTGGCCACCAAGCAGCCGGCCATGACGGCGCCGGCCATGGCCGCCAAGCTCAAGGAGCTGGAGGACGACCAGGCCGTGGAATCCTTCGTGGACGAGGTCGCGCGCCTGGTGCGCTCACAGGTGGCGGCCGTGCTCGGCAACGTGCTGCTGGTGTTCCCCGGCGCGCTGGCGCTGGCGCTGCTCATCGCGCAGCTGTGGGGGCGGCCGGCCATCGATGCGCAGCACGCCAGGCACACGCTCGACTCGCTGCACCTGCTCGGCCCGTCGCTGTTGTTTGCGGCGTTGACCGGCGTGCTGCTGTTTGCCTCCAGCATCCTGGCGGGCTGGGTGGAGAACTGGTTCGTGCTGCACCGCCTTCACTCGGCCATCCGCTACAACCCGCGCATCACGGCCACGCTGGGCCGCGCGCGCGCCGCGCGCTGGGCGCGCTTTCTGCGCGGCAACATCTCGGGCCTGGCGGCCAATATCTCGCTGGGCTTCATGCTCGGGCTGGCGCCGGCCTTTGCCGCCTTCTTCGGCCTGGGGCTGGAGGTGCGCCACGTCACGCTGACCACGGGCCAGATCGGCGTGGCTGCCGCCACGCTGGGACTCGCGCTGCTGCACGAGCCGGCCTTCTGGTGGGCCGTGGCCCTGGTGCCGTTCAACGGTGCGCTCAACGTCATCGTCAGCTTCTATCTGGCGTTCCGCCTGGCACTGCGCGCGCACAACGTGGGCCGCGTGGACCGCAGGCGCATCTACCGCGCGCTGCGCCGGCGCTGGCGCCGCGCGCCGCTGGGGTTTTTCCTGCCGCCGCGGCGCAGCGTCTGATAAGGTGACCCCGGCGCAGCTTGCGCAACACCGTCCTTCAGGGACCGTCCCATGGCCACCGGTACAGTCGGCGGCCCAACCCGAGCGCCGCGGCGCCGGCATCCAGCGGGCCCGTCCCGCTCGAGCGAAAAGGACAGACAACAATGAATGAACTGACGAGCTTTTGGGCGCAGTGGCTGCGCCCATCAGCAGGGCTGCCCACGGTGCAGTGGGCACTGCTGCTGGCCGTGGCCTCGGTGGCGGGCTATCTGGTGCAACGCCATAGCGGCCTGCCCAAGGTGGTGGGTTATTCGCTGGTGGGCACCATCGTCGGCCTGGCGGGCTTCGAGGGCGCCGTCTGGCCGCTGCAGGGCATAGGGCTGTACCTGGTGGAGCTGGCCGTGGCCGTGGTGCTGTTCGAGGCCGGCGGGCGCATTCCGCTGCGCTGGTTCCGCCACAACCCCATGGTGCTGGTGCAGAGCATTGCCGAGTCGGCCCTGACCTACGGCGCCGTGTACTGGGTCATGCTGTGGCTCAACGTGCCGGCGCAGGCTGCCGCGCCCCTGGCCCTGGTGGCGCTGGCCGCCTCGCCCGCCGTGCTCACGCGCGTGGTGAGCGACACCCAAGCCGCCGGCCCGGTGACCGAGCGCGCCATCGTGCTGGCCACGCTGTCCTCGCTGTACGCGCTGACGCTGGGCAGCGCCCAGGCGGGCCTGATACAGCGCCCCGCCAGCGGCCTGCTGGGTCAGGTCTACCCGGTGCTGGTGGTGCTGGGCGTGTCCGTCGCCGTGGGGGCACTGCTGTCGCTGCTGATGCGCCTGGCGCTGCGCGTGATGAGCCCGACCAGCGAGAACACCACCATCGTGCTGCTGGCGCTGATTGCCGCCAGCACGGCCGTCACGGCCCACATGGGCGGCTCGGCGCCGCTGGCCGCGCTTTTGGGCGGCATGCTGCTCAAGCACCTGCACCCTCGCCCCTGGGCCTGGCCGCGGCAGATGGGCACGGCCAGCTCGCTCTTGACCATGCTGATGTTCGTGCTCGTCTCCACCGTGGCGGCCCAGGGCCAGTGGAGCGCCCCCGTGGCCGGCAGCGTGCTGGCGTTGATCGTGGTGCGCCTCTCGGCCAAGGCCGTGGGCGTGGGCCTGGGCAATGTAGGCAGCGGCGCCAGCTGGCGCCAGGCGCTGTGGCTGGGCTGCGCCATGACACCCATGTCGGCCATTGCGCTGCTGGTGGCCTCGCAGTTCGTGCTGGCGTCGGGCGCCGAGGGCGCGCTCATCGCGCGCATCGCCCTGCCGGCCATCCTGGTCATGGAGGTGCTGGGCGCCGTGATCGCCGCCTATGCCATCTACCGCGCGGGAGAAAGCTCCAAGCCCTGGCTGGATCTGGGCAGCCGCAGCAACCGTGGAGAGTCCGGCCATGAGTCTTGAAGCCTTTTCCCATTCCGAACCGCTGACCCTGGGCGTGGAGCTGGAGCTGCAGCTCGTCAACACCCACGACTACGACCTGGCCCCCTACGCCGAGGACATGCTGCGCCTGATGCACAAGACGCCGCTGCCCGGCAGCGTGGTGCCGGAGATGACGAACAGCATGATCGAGATCTCCACCGGCGTCTGCCACAGCGCCAGCGAGGTGCTGGGCCAGCTCACGCAGATCCGCGATGCGCTCGTCAAAAGCGCGGACAAGCTCAACATCGCCATCGCCGGCGGCGGCACCCACCCCTTCCAGCAGTGGCACGAGCGGCGCATCTACGACAAGCCGCGCTTTCAGGAGCTGTCGCAACTGTATGGCTACCTGTCCAAGCAGTTCACCATCTTCGGCCAGCATGTGCACATCGGCTGCCCCGACGCCGACGCGGCCCTGTTGATGCTGCACCGCATGAGCCGCTACATACCGCACTGCATCGCGCTGTCGGCGTCGAGCCCCTATGTGCAGGGGCAGGACACAGCGTTTGATTCGGCGCGGCTCAACTCCGTCTTCGCCTTCCCGCTGTCGGGGCGCGCGCCCTTTGTCTTGACCTGGGACGAATTCGGCCAGTTCTTCGAGAAGATGACGCGCACCGGCGTGGTCAAGAGCATGAAGGACTTCTACTGGGACATACGCCCCAAGCCCGAGTACGGCACCATAGAGATCCGCGTCTTCGACACCCCGCTGACCATAGAGCGTGCCGCCGCCCTGGCCGGCTTCGTGCAGTCGCTGGCCGCCTGGTTCCTGGCCGAACAGCCCTTCATGCCGCAGGAGGACGACTACCTGGTCTACACCTACAACCGCTTCCAGGCCTGCCGCTTCGGGCTGGACGCGGTCTACGTGGACCCGGCCACGGGCGGCCACATGCCGCTGCGCGAGCACATACTGCAGACCCTGGATCACATCGCGCGCCACGCCGGGGCGCATGGTGCCTCGGGCGCGCTGCACATACTGCGCGGCGAGACCGCCGCCGGCCAGAACGACGCGCGCTGGCTGCGCAGCAGCATGCGCGAGGAGCAGCTGCTGGCCGAGGTCAGCCGCCAGGCGGCGCAGCGCTTTCGCGGGAGCCTATGAGACACCCGCCTGAGTCGCTGCGCTACGCTACGCGGGCAGGGGGACGCCACCAGCGCGGCGGGACGGCCCTTGCGCGGCGGCCCTGGCTTCGGGCGCGCCAGTGGCGTAAATCGTTACCCCATACTCACGCTGGAGTTGCCCGTGGGCGAGTTTGACCTGATCGCACGCTACTTCACGCGCCCCGTGCGGCGCGCCACCCTGGGCGTGGGCGACGACTGCGCCCTGCTCGCGCCCGCGCCCGGCATGCAGCTGGCCGTGTCTACCGACATGCTGGTCGAGGGCCGGCATTTCTTTGCCAACGTGGACCCCGAGGCCCTGGGCCACAAGGCGCTGGCCGTGAACCTGTCGGACCTGGCGGCCTGCGGCGCGCGCCCGCTGGCGTTCACGCTGGCGCTGGCGCTGCCGCGTGTGGACCAGCCCTGGCTGCAGGCCTTTGCCGGCGGCCTGCTGCGCCTGGCCGACGACCATGGCTGCGAGCTGATTGGCGGCGACACCACGGCCGGGCCGCTCAACATCTGCGTCACCGTGTTTGGCGAGGTACCCGCGGGCCAGGCCCTGCTGCGCAGCGGCGCGCGCGCGGGCGACGACATCTACGTGAGCGGCACGCTGGGTGATGCGCGCCTGGCGCTGGACGCCCTGCGCGGCCACGCCCAGGCCGCCGCCCTGCCCGCCGCGCTGCTGGCCGCCGCGCGCCAGCGGCTGGAGCGCCCCACGCCGCGCGTGGCCCTGGGCCTGGCATTGCGCGGCGTGGCCAGCAGCGCGCTGGACGTGAGCGATGGGCTGCTGGGCGACCTGGGCCACATCCTGCGCGCCTCGGGCGTGGGGGCCTGCATCGACCTCTCCAAGACTATCAATTTAATAGCTTTTAGCGCTTTACAGGCAAGCGCTACGGCACAATTTGATGCAGATTATCTGCAGCAATGCACGCTCGCCGGGGGCGACGACTACGAGCTCGCCTTCACCGCCGCGCCCACGCACCGGGCCGATGTCGCGGCGGCCGCGCAGGCCAGCGGCACGCCCGTGACGCGCATTGGCGTGGTGGAGACCACACCGGGCCTGCGGCTGATCGACGCCCAGGGCCGGCCGCTGGTGCGGCACTACGCGTCCTTCGATCACTTCGCCTGAGCCAGGTACGCGCGCGGATCGAGCAGCTCGCACAGCAACTCGACATGGCCCTCGCGCATGCGCTCCAGCCCCACGGAGGGATCGCGGCCCAGGATCATCTGCGTCAGCAGCGCGTGCATCACGGGAGAGACCACCAACCAGGGCTCGCGCACGATGACGCTGGACGCAAGGCCATGGTGGGCGACATGGGCGTGCAGCAGCTCGCCGAGCATGGCCATGTTGGGCCGCACCACGTTGTGCTCCCACAATTCGACCAAATCCTTCACGCGGCCGCGCTCGGCCGCTAGCAGGCGCAGCGTGACCACCGCGGCCGGCCGCTCCAGTAGCCCGGCGTAGAGCCGGTCCACCAGCCACCGCGCAAACGCCGCTGTGCCGGCCTCTATGGGCGGTGCGGGCATGTCCTGCCACTCGGGAGGCGCCAGCGAGCGATGGAGCAGCGCCTCGAAGATCTCGTCCTTGCTGGCGAAATGCGCGTACAGCCCGCCTTTCGACAACCCGCAGTGGCGCGCTATGTCGTCCATCGTCGTGGCGGCGAAGCCGTGCTCGGAAAACTCCGCCAGGGCCGCGTCCAGGATCTGCGCGGCACGCACCTGTGGCGCCAGGCGGCGGCGCCCCGCTGGAGCGGCAGCATCAGGCATGGGGGCGATGGGTGACGGCATGGGATTCTTCGTCCTGAATGAGGTCTCATTGTGACCACGATAACTACCGACCAGTCGGTCGTTAATAGCCGTGCATTTGATGCATGTCAAACAAAACATGCGTGGGACGCCTAAAGTGACCAGGGACTTACCCTAGTACCAAGGAGCCGCCTCATGTCCGACGCCCCCTTCCCCGCAACGCCACTGGCCGAGCAGATAGACACGCAGTTCCGTGCCGCATTGGCGCGGCGCTTTGCCTCGCTTTCCCCGTCCGCACTGCTGCAGGCCGCCAGCGATTGGACGCTGCACCTGGCGGCGTCACCCGGCAAACGCATGGATCTGGCCCATCTGGCCATGCGGCAGGCCCAGGAACTGGCCTCCTATACCCTCGAACGCATGAACGCCGGGCGAGACCGCCCAACACGCCATGGCGTGCAGCCCCCGGCCCAGGACAGGCGATTTACCGCGCCTGAATGGCAGCAGTGGCCCTTCAACTACATGCACCAGTCCTTCCTGCTCACCGAACAGTGGTGGGAGGCCGCCACACATGGCGTGACGGGTGTGGAGAAGCACCATGAAAACGTGGTCGCCTTCGCCGCACGCCAGCTGCTGGACATGTTCTCGCCCGGCAACCAGCTGGCCACCAACCCCGTGGTGCTGCAGCGCACGCTACAGCAGGGCGGCGCCAACCTGCTGCGCGGCGCGCTGAATGCGGCCGATGACATGCGGCGCCTGGCAGAGGGCAAGCCGCCCGCAGGCGCCGAGGACTTCGTGGTCGGCCGCGACGTAGGCGTCACCCCCGGCAAGGTGGTGCTGCAGAACAGCCTGATGGAGCTGATCCAGTACCAGCCCACGACCGAGGCCGTGCACCCCGAACCCATCCTGATCGTGCCGGCCTGGATCATGAAGTACTACATCCTGGACCTGTCGCCCGAGAACTCGCTGATCCGCTACCTGGTGGACCTGGGCCATACGGTGTTCTGCATTTCGTGGAAAAACCCGGGCTACGAGGATCGCAACCTGGGCATGGACGACTATCTTGAGCAGGGCTTTCACGCCGCGCTCGATGCCGTCAATGCCATCGTCCCCAAGCGCAAGGTGCATGCCGTGGGCTACTGCCTGGGCGGCACGCTGCTGGCCATCGCCGCGGCCGCCATGGCGCGCGATGGCGACGAGCGCCTGGCCTCGATGACGCTGTTTGCGGCGCAGACGGACTTCTCCGAGCCCGGCGAGCTGGCGCTGTTCATCGACGAGAGCCAGCTCAGCCTGCTGGAGGCGCAGATGGCGCAGACCGGCTACCTCAAGGCCGGACAGATGGCGGGTGCGTTCCAGATGCTGCGCTCCTACGACCTGCTGTGGTCGCGCGTGGTCAATGAATACCTGCTGGGCGAGCGCGCCCCCATGAACGACCTCATGGCCTGGAACGCCGACGCCACGCGCATGCCGGCGCGCATGCACTCGCAATACCTGCGCCGCCTGTTCCTGAACAACGACCTGAGCGGCGGCCGCTACCCGGTGGGCGGCAAGCCGGTGTCGCTGAGCGACATCACGCTGCCCGTCTTCATGGTGGGCACGCTCACTGACCATGTGGCGCCCTGGCGCTCGGTGCACAAGCTGCACCACCTGACCACGACCGAGATCACCTTCGCCCTGACCAATGGCGGGCACAACGCCGGCATCGTCAACCCGCCGGGCAACCCGCGGCGCCACTACCAGCTGCGCACCCGACCCGCCGGCGGCACCTACAGGGCGCCCGACGATTGGCTGGCCGCCGCGCCCGCCGCGCAGGGATCGTGGTGGCCGGCCTGGCACGAGTGGCTGCAGGCACGATCCGGCAAGCCCACCGCCCCGCCGCACATGGGCGCACGCGGCTACAAGCCGCTCGCCAACGCGCCGGGCCACTACGTGCTGGAGAAATGACGATGACTGCCATCCTGCAAGGCAAGAAGGGCCTGGTGGTCGGCATTGCCAACGAACAAAGCATCGCCTGGGGCTGCGCGCGCGCCTTTCACGCCACGGGCGCAGACCTTGCCATCACCTGGCTCAACGACAAGGCCAGGCCCCATGTGCAGCCGCTCGCCGAGCGGCTGCAGGCCAGCATCCAGATGCCGCTGGACGTGGAGCAACCGGGCCAGCTGGAGGCAGTGTTCGACGCCATCCGTGCGCAATGGGGGCGGCTGGACTTCGTGCTGCATTCCATCGCCTTTGCCCCGGCCGCCGACCTGCATGGCCGCGTGATCGACTGCTCGCGCGAGGGCTTTGCCCGCGCCATGGACATCTCCTGCCACTCCTTCCTGCGCATGGCGCGCCTGGCCGAGCCGCTGATGCAGCAGGGCGGCAGCCTGATGACCATGAGCTACCTGGGCGCGGACGAGGTCATCGACAACTACGGCCTCATGGGCCCCGTCAAGGCGGCGCTGGAATCCTCGGTGCGCTACATGGCCACCGAACTCGGTCCCAAGGGCATACGCGTGAACGCCGTATCGCCCGGGCCGCTCGCCACGCGCGCCGCGTCGGGCATCGCGCAGTTCGACCGGCTCATGGCCGATGCCGTGCAGCGTGCGCCCCTGGGCCGCCTGGTGGACATCGCCGACGTGGGCGCGCTGTGCACCTTCCTGGCGAGCGACGCCGCGCGCTCCATGACCGGCAGCACGCTGTACGTGGACGCGGGCGTGCACATCATGGGTTGAGCAAGGACATGTACGCCTACACCATCCCTCCCCGCCCCCTGCGGCACGCGGCCTGCGCGGCCACCGCGGCGCTGCTGCTGGCGGGCTGCACCTCGCTCGCGCCGAGCTACGAGGCGCCGGCCATGCCCGTGCCGCAGCAGTACGCGCAAGCCGCCGAGGCCGGCGGCGCGCAGGCCGCAGTCACCCACTGGCGCGACTATTTCACCGACCCCGCCCTGCAGGCCGTCATCGCCCAAGCGCTGGCCCACAACCGCGACCTGCGCCTGGCCACGCTGCGCGTGGCCGAGGCCCGCGCCGCCTGGGGCATACAGCGCGCCGACCAACTGCCCAGCGTGGGCGCCAGCGCCGGCATGGCGCGCATCGGCCTGCCCGACAACCTGGGTGCCGGGCTGCCGCCATCCGTGGCCGCCATGGTGCCCGGCACGCTGACCAGCTACAGCGCCACCGTCGGCATCAGCAGCTGGGAGCTGGACCTGTGGGGCCGCGTGCGCAACCTCAGCGACGCGGCGCTGCACCAGTACTTTGCCGCCGGCTGGGCGCAGCAGGGCGCCACGGTCAGCCTGATGGCGCAGACGGCCAATGCCTGGCTGGCCCTGCAGGAAACCGACGAGCGCCTGGCGCTCGCACGGCGTGCGCTGGACAACCGCGCCGAGGCGCTGCGCATCTTCGGCCGTCGCGTCGATGTGGGCGCCACCTCCCGGCTCGACCTGACCCAGGTACGCATGCTGCACCAGCAGGCTAAAGCCCTGGTGGCGCAGCTGGAGCAGCAGCGCGCCACGCAGCAGCACGCGCTGGACCTGATCGTGGGCGCGCCCACGCCGCTGGCCGCGGGCCGCCTGCCGGCCGCCGATGCGCTGCGCCCCCTGCCGGCGGGGCTGCCCTCCGAGCTGCTCGTGCGCAGGCCCGACATCCAGGCCGCCGAGCAGCAGCTGCGCGCCGCCCATGCACAGATAGGTGTGGCGCGCGCGGCCTTTCTGCCGCGTATCGCGCTCACCGCCATGGCCGGCAGCGCCAGCAGCGAACTGGGCGACCTGTTCGGCAGCGGCACTGGCGGCTGGCTGTTCCAGCCCAGCATCAGCCTGCCGCTGTTCACGGCCGGCAAGCTCCAGAACAACCTGAACCTGGCCGAGGTGCGGCGCGACGCCGCCGTGGCGCAGTACGAGAAGGCCGTCCAGGGCGCGTTTCGCGACGTGTCCGACGCGCTGGCCGCGCAGCAGGGCCTGGCGCAGCAGGTGCAGGTGCTGGACGACATGCACGCCACCCAGGCCGAGCGCGCACGCCTGTCACGCCTGCGCTACGACAACGGCGCCGCGCGCTTCTTCGAGGTGCTGGACGCCGAGCGCGACCTGCTGGCGACGGCGCAGCAACGGGTGCAGACCCGGCGCGCCCTGCTCTCCAGCCGCGTGGCGCTGTACGCCGCGCTGGGCGGCGGCACTGACACCACCCCCCATTCCAAAAATACGAGCGCAAAACCATGAACCCGAACATCAAGAAATGGATTCCCGCCGCCATCGCCCTGGCGCTGGCCGGCGCGGGCTACTTCTACTGGGCCAGCCACCGCGACAACGGGCCGGGCGAAGGCTTCATCCGCGGCAATGGCCGCATCGAGGCCACCGAGGTCGATGTGGCCACCAAGCTGCCCGGGCGCGTGCAGGCCATCCTGGCCGACGAGGGCGCCTTCGTCAAAGCCGGCCAGCCGCTGGCGCGCATGGACATCAGCAGCCTGCAGGCGCAGCGCGATGAGGCCGCCGCCCGCCAGGCCCAGGCCAGGAACGGCGTGGACACCGCACGCGCCCAGGTAGCGCTGCGCGAGAGCGATGTGCGCGCCGCCGAGGCCCAGGTGGCAGCCCGCGCGGCCGAGCTGGACGCCGCCCAGCGCCGCCTGGCACGCTCGACCACGCTGGAGAAGGAAGGCGCCTCGTCCGGCCAGGAGCTGGACGACGACCGCGCCCGCGTGCGCAGCCAGCAGGCCGCGCTGGATGTGGCCAAGGCACAGGTGGCCGCCGGCCAGGCCGCCGTGGCGGCGGCCAAGGCGCAGGCAACGGGCGCGAGCTCGTCGGTGGACGCGGCCGTGGCGACGGTGGCGCGCATCGACGCCGAGCTGCAGGACGCACAGCTCGTCGCGCCGCGCGACGGGCGCGTGCAGTTCCTCGTCGCCCAGCCCGGCGAGGTGCTGGGCGCGGGCGGCAAGGTGCTGAACCTGGTCGACCTGTCCGACGTGTACATGAGCTTCTTCCTGCCCGAGACCGTGGCCGGCCGCGTGGCGCTGGGCGCCGAGGTGCGCCTGGTGCTCGACGCCGCGCCGCAGTACGTGATTCCGGCGCAGGTGAGCTTCGTCGCCAGCACGGCGCAGTTCACGCCCAAGACGGTGGAGACGGCGAGCGAGCGCCAGAAGCTCATGTTCCGCGTCAAGGCACGCATAGACCGCGCGCTGCTCGCCAAGCATCTGGAGCAGGTCAAGACCGGCCTGCCCGGCGTGGCCTGGGTGCGCCTCGATCCTGAACAACCCTGGCCCGCGAAGCTGGCCAACGTGCTGCAGCCATGACGCAGAGCCCGCCCGTCGTCCGCCTGCAGGATGTGCGCCAGCACTATGGCCAGACGCAGGCGCTGGCCGGCGTCACGCTGGACGTGCCGGCCGGCTGCATGGTGGGGTTGATCGGCCCGGACGGCGTGGGCAAGTCCAGCCTGCTGTCGCTGATCGCCGGCGCGCGCGCGGTGCAGGCGGGCAGCGTGCAGGTGCTCGGCGGCGACATGGCGAGCAAGGCGCACCGCGACGCCGTCTGCCCACGCATCGCCTACATGCCCCAGGGCCTGGGCAAGAACCTCTACCCCACGCTGTCGGTCGAGGAGAACCTGCAGTTCTTCGCCCGCCTGTTCGGCCACTCGGCGGCCGAGCGGCGCCGGCGCATCGATGAGCTCACGCGCTCCACCGGCCTGCACGCGTTCCTGAACCGGCCGGCGGGCAAGCTCTCGGGCGGCATGAAGCAAAAGCTCGGCCTGTGCTGCGCGCTGATCCACGACCCGGACCTGCTCATCCTCGACGAACCCACCACCGGCGTCGATCCGCTGGCGCGCGCCCAGTTCTGGGACCTGATCGAGCGCATCCGCCGCCAGCGCCCCGCCATGAGCGTGATGGTGGCCACGGCCTACATGGACGAGGCGCAACGCTTTCACTGGCTGGTGGCCATGGACGAGGGCCAGGTGCTGGCCACGGGCGCGCCGCAGGAGCTGCTGGCGCGCACCGGCTGCGGCTCGCTGGAGGACGCCTTCATCGCCCTCATGCCCGAGGAGAAAAAGCGCGGCCACCAGGCGGTGGTGATTCCGCCGCTGCAGGTGGACGACGCGGATGTGGCCATCGAGGCCCAAGGCCTGACGATGCGCTTTGGCGACTTCACGGCCGTCGATCACGTCGACTTCCGCATCCGCCGCGGCGAGATCTTCGGCTTCCTGGGCTCCAACGGCTGCGGCAAATCGACGACCATGAAGATGCTCTGCGGCCTGCTGCCCGCGAGCGAGGGCCAGGCCTGGCTGTTTGGCAAGCCGGTAGACCCGCACGACATCGACACGCGCCGGCGCGTGGGCTATATGTCCCAGGCGTTCTCGCTGTATGGCGAGCTGACGGTGCGCCAGAACCTGGTGCTGCACGCGCAGCTGTTCCACGTGCCCGCCGACCAGCAGGCCGCACGCGTGCAGGCCATGGTGGAGCGCTTTGAGCTGCAGGAGGTGCTGGACGCCCTGCCCGAAAGCCTGCCGCTGGGCGTGCGCCAGCGCCTGTCGCTGGCCGTGGCCATGGTGCACCAGCCCGAGCTCCTGATCCTGGACGAACCGACCTCGGGCGTGGACCCGATTGCGCGCGACCGCTTCTGGCAGCTGCTGGCCGACCTGTCGCGGCGCGACCGGGTGACCATCTTCATCTCCACCCACTTCATGAACGAGGCCGCGCGCTGCGACCGCATGTCCATGATGCACGCCGGGCGCGTACTCGACAGCGACCGGCCCGCCGCACTGATTGCCCAGCGCGGCGCGGCGACGCTGGAAGAGGCCTTCATCGGCTACCTGGTCGAAGCCGGGGGCGACGCGCCCGCAGCCGACGATGCCCCCGCCGCCGAAGCCGTGCAGACCACGCCTGCTGCAGCCCACAAGCCAGCGGCCTTCAGCCTGCAGCGCCTGTTCAGCTACCTGTGGCGCGAGGCGCTGGAGCTGCAGCGCGACCCGGTGCGCGCCGCCATGGCGCTGCTCGGCTCGCTGGTGCTGATGTTCGTGATCGGCTACGGCATCACGCTGGACGTGGAGAACCTGTCCTACGCCGTGCTCGACCGCGACCGCACGCAGGCGAGCCAGAACTACGCGCTGAACCTGGCCGGCTCACGCTACTTCGTCGAACAAGCGCCCATCGTTGATGAGGCCGACCTCGACCGGCGCATGCGCAGCGGCGAGCTGTCGCTGGCCATCGAGATCCCGCCCGGCTTCGGGCGCGACATGCTGCGCGGCCGGCCCGTGCAGATCGCCGCCTGGATCGACGGCGCCATGCCGCAGCGCGCCGAGACCATTCGCGGCTATGTGGGCGGCCTGCACCAGCAATGGCTGGCCCAGCAGCTGCGCGAGCGCGGCATCGCGCTGCCGCAGGCGGCCAGCATAGAGACGCGCTTTCGCTACAACCCCGACGTGAAGAGCCTGCCCGCCATGGTGCCCGCCGTGATTGCACTGCTGCTGCTGATGCTGCCGGCCATGCTGACGGCGCTGGCCGTGGTGCGCGAGAAGGAGCTGGGCTCCATCATCAACCTGTACGTCACGCCGGTGACGCGGCTGGAGTTCCTGATTGGCAAGCAGCTGCCCTACGTCGGGCTGGCGATGCTGAATTTCTTGCTGATGTGCGCCGCCGCCATCACCGTGTTCGGCGTGCTTATCACCGGCAGCTTCTGGGCGCTGGCGCTGGCGGCGCTGGTGTACGCCATCGTCGCCACGGGCATTGGCCTGGTCGCCTCGGCGATCACCAACAGCCAGAGCGCGGCCATGTTCATTGCGCTGGTGGTCACCATGGTGCCGGCGGTGCAGTTCAGCGGGCTGCTGCACCCCGTCACATCGCTGGAGGGGGCGGGCCGCGTGATCGGCGACATCTTCCCCGCGACCTACATGCTCATCATCAGCCGGGGCGTGTTCAGCAAGGCCCTGGGCCTGGGCGAGCTGGGCGGCGTGCTGGTGCCGCTGTTGATCGCGGTGCCGGTGGTCATGGGCGCGGCCGTGCTGCTACTAAAAAAGCAGGAGTCGTGACGCCATGAACGTCCTTACCCGCCATCTGGCCAACATCGCACGTCTGGGCGTCAAGGAGCTGTGGAGCCTGTGGCGCGACCCGATGATGCTGGTGCTCATCCTCTACCTGTTCACCGTGGCCGTGTATTCCTCGGCGCGCGCCATCCCGGAGACGCTGCACCTGGCGGCCATCGCCGTGGTCGATGAAGACCAATCGCCGCTGTCACAGCGCATCGTCGGCGCCTTCTACCCGCCGCTGTTCACCCAGCCGGCCGTGATCACGCGCAGCGAGATGGACGCCGGCATGGACAAGGGCGCCTACACCTTCGTGCTCAACATCCCGCCCAACTTCCAGCGCGATGTGCTGGCCGGCCGCGCGCCCGCCGTGCAGCTGAACGTGGACGCCACGCGCATGAGCCAGGCCTTCAGCGGCAGCGGCTACATCCAGCAGATCGTGCTCGGCGAGGTGCAGGACTTTGCGCGCCGCTATCGCGCCAGCACCACGCTGCCCGTGGACATGGTCACGCGCATGCGCTTCAACCCCACGCTGACCCAGGCCTGGTTCGGCAGCGTGATGCAGTACATCAACTACATCACGCTGGTGTCCATCCTGCTGACCGGCGCGGCGCTGATCCGCGAGCGCGAGCATGGCACCGTGGAGCACCTGCTGGTCATGCCCGTGACGCCCACCGAGATCATGCTGGGCAAGGTCTGGTCCATGGGCCTGGTGGTGCTGGTGGCCGCGGCCCTGTCGCTGGTCTTCATGCTGCGCGGCGTGCTGGGCGTGCCCATCGAGGGCTCGGTGCCGCTGTTCCTCTCCGGGGTGGCGCTGCACCTGTTTGCCACCACGTCGATGGGCATCTTCCTGGCCACGGTGGCGCGCACCATGCCGCAGTTCGGCCTGCTGGTGATACTGACCATATTGCCCATGCAGATGCTGTCGGGCGGCAGCACGCCGTTCGAATCGATGCCGCTGTTCGTGCAGCGCGTGATGCAGGTGGCGCCGACCACGCATTTCGTGGAACTGGCGCAGGCCATCCTGTACCGCGGCGCCGGGATGGCGGCAGTGTGGAAGCCCTACCTGATCCTGGCGATCATCGGCAGCACGCTGTTTGCGCTGTCGCTGGCACGTTTTCGCAAGACCATCAGCCAGATGGCCTAACCCCAAAGGAGTTTTATGCCTGACACCCCCCTTGCCCCGAGCACGCCGCAGGACGATCTTGCCATCGTGCGCAACCGCACCTTCGATGAGATCGCCGTCGGCGACAGCGCCAGTATCGAGCGCACGCTGACCCGCCAGGACATACAGCTCTTCGCCCTGCTCTCGGGCGACGTGAACCCGCAGCACCTGGATGCGGAATTTGCCGCCTCCACGCGCTTTCACGGCGTCATTGCCCACGGCATGCTGGGCGGCGCGCTGATCTCGGCCGTGCTGGGCACGCGCCTGCCCGGGCCGGGCACCATTTACCTGGGGCAGACGCTGAAGTTTTTGGCGCCCGTGCGCATTGGCGACCGGCTGCGCATTACCGTCACGGTGAGCGCGCGCGACGAGACCAAAAAGCGCCTGACGCTGGCCTGCAGCTGCGTGAACCAGGACGGCGCCACCGTCATCAGCGGCGAGGCTCAGGTGGTCGCCCCCACCGAGCGCGTGGAACGCGCGCGCACCACCCTGCCCGAGGTGCGCCTGCGCGTGGGCCAGGACGGCGTGCAGCGCCTGCTGGAGCATGTGCGCCCGCTGGGCGCGCTGCGCACCGCCGTCGTCCACCCCTGCGACGCGCTGAGCCTGGGCGGTGCGCTGGATGCGCATGCCGCCGGCCTGATCGACCCGGTGCTGGTGGCGCCGCGTGCCCGTCTGATGGCCGTGGCGCAGCAGGCCGGGCTGGATCTGGCCGGCATCGCCATCGAAGACGTGCCGCACAGCCACGCCGCCGCCGCGCGCGCCGTGGCCATGGTGCAGGAGGGCCAGGTGCAGGCCCTCATGAAGGGCAGCCTGCACACCGACGAACTGATGGCCGCCGTGGTGGCCACGGACGGCGGCCTGCGCACCAAGCGCCGCGTGAGCCACTGCTTCGTGATGCAGACCCCCGCCTACCCGCGCCCCTTCATCATCACCGACGCGGCCATCAACATCGCGCCCACGCTGGAGCACAAGGCCGACATTGTGCGCAATGCCATCGACCTGGCCCATGCCATAGGCGTGGCCGAGCCGCGCGTGGCCATCCTCGCCGCCGTGGAAACGGTGACCGCCAGCATGCCCGCCACGCTGGACGCGGCCGCGCTGTGCAAGATGGCCGACCGCGGCCAGATCACCGGCGGCCTGCTCGACGGCCCGCTGGCCTTCGACAACGCCGTGTCGATCGCGGCGGCGCGCACCAAGGGCATAGTCTCCGAGGTGGCGGGCCGCGCCGACATCCTGGTCGTGCCGGATCTGGAGAGCGGCAACATGCTGGCCAAACAGCTCGAATACCTGGGCGAGGCGGCCACGGCCGGCATCGTGCTGGGCGCGCGCGTGCCCATCGTGCTCACCAGCCGCGCCGACTCGCGCGAAACGCGCCTGGCCTCCTGCGCCGTCGGCGTGCTGCTGGCGCACCACTACAAGGGAGCACCGCTATGAGTGACCTGATCCTGGTTTTGAACTGCGGCTCGTCGAGCATCAAGTTCGGGCTCTTCGACGCCAGCGCCCAGCCCCTGCCGCGCCAGCCGCTGTGGAACGGCAAGGTGGACGGCATCACCGGCCCCGCACCGACCTTTGGCGAAACCGGCGTGGCGCCCGGCCCCGTGGCGCTGGATGCGGCCCACCCCTACAACGCCGCGCTGCAGCACATACGCGCACGCGTGCTGGAGCGCGTGGCGCGCGGCGACCACCGCATCACGGCCGTGGCGCACCGCGTGGTGCATGGCGGCGCCAAATACTCCGACCCGGTGCGCGTGGACGCGGCCGTGCTGGCCGACCTGCGCGGCTACATACCGCTGGCGCCTCTGCACCAGCCGTTTGCGCTCGAAGCCATTGCCGCGCTGCTGCACCACATGCCGGATCTGCCGCAGGTGGCCTGCTTTGACACGGCCTTCCACCACACGCTGCCCCAGGTCGAGAAGATGCTGCCCCTGTCCTGGGACGCGTGGGAGCGCGGCCTGCGCCGCTACGGCTTTCATGGCCTGTCCTACGAATTCATGTCGCTGGCCCTGGCCGAGCGCCATGGCGACGCCGCGCGCGGGCGCACCATCGTCGCCCACCTGGGCAGCGGCGCCAGCCTGTGCGCCATGCAGGGGCTGCAAAGCGTCGCCACCACCATGGGGTTTTCGGCCCTCGATGGCCTGATGATGGGCACGCGCTGCGGCGCGCTCGACCCCGGTGCGCTGCTGTACCTGATGGAGATCGAGAAGCTCTCGCTGCAGGAGGTGGGCCAGCTGCTCTACCACGGCAGCGGCCTGCTGGGCCTGTCGGGCGTGTCGTCCGACCCGCGCGTGCTGCTGACACAAGAATCCGGCAACGCCCGCGTGCAGGCCGCGCTGGCGCTGTACGTGCGCCGCATCGTGCGCGAGATCGGCGCGCTGGTGGCCGTGCTGGGCGGCGTGGACATGCTGGTGTTCACCGCCGGCATTGGCGAGCACAACGCCGCCATCCGCGAGCGCGTCTGCGCCGGCCTGGCCTGGCTGGGCGTGGCCGTTGATGCCCAGGCCAACGCGCAGAGCGCCGACCTGATCTCCAGTCCGGCAAGCCGCATCCCCGTGGCCGTGGAGCGCACCAACGAGGAATGGGTGGCCGCCTGGCACGCCACGCGCCTGCTGGGCGCACATTAAAGCGCCTCAAACGGCGCCCATGGCCCCCTCCTAAAATCGCGCGATGTCCAACGCCTCCGATATCGCCCCGCCGCGCCGCCCCAGCGTGCGCTTTCTGCTGGCCCACCCCGCCCATTTCCTGGCCCTGGGCCTGGGCAGCGGACTGTCGCCCGTGGCGCCTGGCACGGTGGGCACGCTGTGGGGCTGGCTGGCCTTTCTGGCGCTGCAGCTGTGGCTCACCCCGCTGGGCATGGGCCTGCTGATCGCGCTGGCGCTGCCCGTGGGCTGGTGGGCCTGCACCGTCACGGCGCGCCATATGGGCGTGGCCGATCCGGGCAGCATCGTCTGGGACGAGGTCGTCGCCATCTGGATCGTGCTGTGGCTGGCCATGCCCATGGGCTTCTGGGGCCAGCTCATCGCGTTTGCGCTGTTCCGCTACTTCGACGCCGCCAAGCCCGGCCCCGTGGCCTGGGCCGACCGGCAGTTCAAGGGCTTCGGCCCGCGCGGCGGCTTCGGCATCCTGTTCGACGACCTGGTGGCCGCGTTCTGCACGCTGCTGGTCATTGCGCTGTGGCGCCATCTTGCCGGGTAGCGCACCATGACACTATCAAAAAATGAGCTGTCAACGCTTGATACACAAGCGCTGGCGGCCGATTTGACCTATATCTCCAGCACGCTGCTCACGTGCGGCTGGATGCTGGCCACGGCCGAGAGCTGCACGGGCGGCATGATCGCCGCCGCCTGCACCGACCTGGCAGGGTCCAGCCAATGGTTCGAGCGCGGCTTTGTGAGCTACTCCAACGCCGCCAAGACCGAGCTGCTGGGCGTGCCCGCCGGGCTCATCGCCCAGCATGGCGCCGTGAGCGAGCCCGTGGCCCGCGCCATGGCCGAGGGCGCCGTTCAACACAGCGCGGCCCAGGTCAGCGTGGCCGTCACCGGCGTCGCCGGCCCCACGGGCGGCACGCCGGACAAGCCGGTGGGCACGGTGTGGTTCGGCTGGCGCATCGATGGCACCACGCACAGCGAACTACGGCACTTCACCGGCGACCGCGCCGCCGTGCGCGCGCAGACGGTGCGCCATGCGCTGGCGCGGCTGGCGCAGTTGCTCGCCTAAATTCCTGCAAGGGCTTCCCCAGCAATATTCGTTAGGGCTCATGAAAACCATCTATCCACCACCACATGTATATGCGAACCGCCGATTCGGATATTGGCGTGAACTTCTTGAGCATTGGGTGTTTCAAGTCGAGCGGGGGTACAGAGTAACGACGGGCAAAGATCCCGTCTACAAGTACAAAGAGAGAACGAACGTAGGTCTTCTTGCTGCCGCAGCTACCGCCAATGGCTGGGTCGCATTGGAGGAGTGTCGGTCAGAGAAGATGACAAGAGACGAAGAGGACAGATACCAAGGTAGATCCGATCTCCGCATCTGGCGCGACAGCCGGCATCACGAACTGGAAGCGAAGTTCCTTCGCGTCGCGCTGAAATCAGAGTCGACGACCAGGCTCGATACTGCGACTGAAAACTCCATGCAGGATGCAGTGCGATCGCTCCCATCTGGCGCCAAGTTTGATCGAAAGATTGCACTTACTTTTGCAGTGCCAATGGTTACGACAAAGCAGTTCGAGAGACTAGGAAGCGAAGAGGTCAATCGCCTCTTGGCGGAACTCAACGAGTATGTTCTAAAGAACGCCAAGCCCGACTTCTTTGCTAGCGTCTACCCAGGCAAGGCGGAGGTATCAGGCCGACCCAATCGTGTCTCTTTGGGCGTTGTCTTGTTCGGCCGTGAGCCCGTTCAAGGTACCGAGCCGCATGAGGCCTCTTGATCCTCGCCTTGCACGGCGAAGACGTTCTTTACCTTGACGATGCGTACGGTTACGAGGGTTGTGAACTCCCCCTTCCACAAAACGTGCGTGTCGATGAGCTGCACTTCCCGTCGTGGCGGTAGCTGACATACAAGCAACCCCCAACACGTCAGCAGCGCATACTGGCTCATTCACAAGGAGAAACGCATGGCCAGAGGTGAAGAGTTGAAGTTTGGCTGCGTCGTCCAAGGCGCTGCCAGCTATACGAGCAAACAGGGATCGGTGTACGCACCCGGCATCAGCGCCGAGACTGCTGGCTCGAAGGTTGTCTTCCTGGGCCTCGTCACAATTGCGCCCGGGGGCAGAACCAAGGCGCACTTTCACGAGCACCACGAATCAGCCTTCTACTTCATGAGTGGTGAAGATGTTGAGCTGTGCACCGGCGAACAACTGGAGCACAGGGAAACCGCGCGGCCGGGCGACTACCTCTTTATCCCAGCAAAGGTGCCACATGTCGCAGTGAATCGCGGCAAGATGCCCGCCGTATTTGTCGGAGTACGCAATGAACCGACCGCGCAGGAGAGTGTCGTCATGCTGCCCGCGCTTGACTCCTTGGTCCCGTAGATCTGCGACGGGCGGATGACGCCGCGCTTACATCCAGTCAGGCCCGCGCAGGAACGACACCCTGGGCTCTGATCCTGGGCGGGCGTCCAGTGCATTCATTTGCCATGAGGCTAGGGGTGGATTCCCGCCTGCGCGGGAATGACGGGTGCAGGCGTTGGCGCTATCCCAGGCTCACGCCCCGCAGCACTTCTTGTATTTCTTGCCGCTGCCGCAGGGGCAAGGGTCGTTGCGGCCGGGCTGTACGCCCTTGACGATGGTCTCCACGCGCGGGCCCAGGCTGCGCCAGAGCTGGCGCAGGTCGTAGGCGGCCCAGATGGCCTCGCCGAAGACTTCCAGGCGGTTCTGGCTGGTGCTGGGCGGGCCGTCCTCGGCGTACATGCAGATCTCGGGCTTGCCGGTGTCGTCCTCGGTCAGGGCGACGATGGATTCGAGCGCGCCGTCCAGCCACTGCGCGGCCTCCTTGTCGCGCGGGGCGGCCCAGTCTTCGGGCCAGTTCTCCACCGCGAACATGAAGCCCAGGGCCCAGACCTGGCCGAAGGAGGGGATCTCCTCCCCATCCATCTCGGCGCGCTCTTCCTCGCTCAGGCTGGCGATGGCGCCGCGCATGTCGATGACCTCGGGCTGGAAGGCGTCGTCGGCGTCCAGCGACTCGGCCTGGGCGTCGAGCTGTGCCGCCACCTCGTCGCTGCGCAGCTGCCACAGCGCGAGGAAGCGCTGCTGCTGCGCCAGATCCTTGAAGGTGGGCACCAGCGGCAGGGGCTCGCCCTCGGCCACCTCCAGCGCCATTCCATCGCCCAACAGCATGGGCAGCCATTCGGCCGCGGGCACGGGGCGGCGGGTGCAGACCAGGGCCGTCAGAAAGCCGTCGCAGAACTCCCACTGCGGCACGTCTTCCTCGCGTGTGCGCAGCTCGTCGAGCAGGTTGTCGAGTTCGTCGAGTTCGTCGGGGCCCAGGGCCGGGGCGGTGGGGGTGTTGGATGCTGTCATGGCGGTCACGCGCGTGGAGTGGGGCGGCAAGTGTAGCGGCGCATCCGCAGCCCCGGCAATGCCAGGGCGCTGCCGGCTCAGGCGCTGCAGGCGGCGGCAATCTCTTCAAAAACAAGAGCTGCTGCCGCTTGCACACCAAGGTTTGACAGCCGTTTCCGCATGCACAGCACGGCCTTGTCCTTGGACAGCAGGATGGCGCGCTGGGCCACGGCCAGGTCGATGAACTTCTGGTCGTCCGCGTCTTTGCAGGCGTAGGGCGCGCGCGCGGCCACATCCACCACGCGGCTGCCTGCGTCGAACGCGGCCAGCAGGCCCTCGGCAGTGACGCCGTAATACGCCATGCGTGGCTGCAGGTGGGTGTACTGCAGCACGCATGCGAGCTCGTCGCGCATGGGCTGCGTGGCGACCCAGTCCAGACGCCGCGCCTGCAGCAGCATGCGCACCGCCGCCACGGCCGGGTCGGCGAAGAGCAGCAGGTCGAGCACGATGTTGGTGTCCAGCACCAGGGGGCGCGCTGCTTCGCCGGCCGGAGCCTGGGGCGGCAGCCGCAGCTCAGGACGCATCGGGTGCTTCGGTGTGCGGACGCTGGCGCGCCGAGCCCGCCACCAGGTCAAAACGGAACATGCGGCATTCGATGGGGCCGTTCCACAGCGGCACGCGGCGCGATTCCTTCAGGCGCATCTTGCCGGGCAGCTTGAGGTCAGGCGTAAGCAGCCAGGCCTGCCAGCCGGCGTAGTGCTTCTTCCAGTGCGCGGCGAGCTGCTGGAAGAAGTCCACGCCGTCCTCGGTCTGCGCGGTCTCGCGGCCGGCGCGCTGCACCTGGCCCATGCGCTCGCGGGCATCGCGGCCTGCCGTGCCGGCCGCGGCGATGCGCTCGCCATAGGGTGGGTTGAGCAGCATCACGCCGGGCTGCTCGCAGGGCGGCATGCGCTGCAGCGCGTCGCCGCCGCGCAGCTGCACGGCGGCGGCCACGCCGGCGCGCTCGGCGTTGCGCTGGGCAAAGTCCACCATGCGGTGCGATACATCACTGCCAAAAATGGGCACTTGGGTCGTAGCGACGGCGCTGGCAGCTTCTTCTTTGATAGCAGTCCAGACATGGGACTGGTAGGGCAGCAGCTTTTCGAAGGCAAAGCGCCGCTGGCTGCCGGGCGCGATGCGGCAGGCGATCTGCGCCGCCTCTATGAGCACGGTGCCGCTGCCGCAGCAGGGGTCGTACAGCGGCAGGGGCGCGTCGCCATGCGGATTCCAGCCGCTGGCGGCGATCATGGCGGCGGCCAGGGTTTCCTTGAGCGGGGCGTCGCCCTTGTCCTCGCGCCAGCCGCGCTTGAACAGCGGCTCGCCCGAGGTGTCGATGTAGACCGTGGCCTGCTCGCGCGTCAGGTGCAGGTGGATGCGCACGTCGGGCCAGCGCGTCTCGACATCGGGGCGCGCACCGGCCTTGGCGCGAAAGCGGTCGGCCACGGCGTCCTTCACGCGCAGGGCGGCGAAGTTCAGGCTCTTGAGCGGGCTGTGCTGGGCCGTGACCTCGATCTTGAAGCTCTGGCGCGGGGTGAACCAGATCTCCCAGGCCACGCTGCTGGCCAGGGCGTAGATGTCGTCCTCGCCGCGATAGGGCTGCTCGGCCAGCTGCACCAGCACGCGCTGGGACAGGCGGCTGTGCAGGTTGAGGCGCAGCGCGTCGCGCCAGGAGGCGCGCAGCAGCACGCCACCGCGCCCGACCAGCAGGTCTTGGCCCGTGAGGCCCGTCAGGCCATGGACCTCGTCGGCCAGAAAGCCCTCGACGCCGGCGGCGCAGGGCAGGAAGAGTTGGAGTTGGTTCATTGCTGCGGTGCGGCGCGCTGAAGCAGCTGCTGGCGCACGGATTCGGGAATGGGGGCGGGCTTGCGCAGCGTGCGGTCGATGAAGACGATGCCGGTCTTGCCGCGCGCGACCTCGCGGCCCTGGGACACCTCGGTCATGCAAAACACCAGGTCAAAGCCGTAGCGGTTGAAATCCTGGGGCGTCATCTGCACGCGCAGGGTCTCGCCGTGAAAGGCCTCGGACTTGTACTGCGCCAGCATGTCGCCGACCACGGTGCCCAGGCCCCCGACATCCCCCTCGCTGTAGCCCAGCGAGCGGAAGAAACGCACGCGTGCCTCCGACACCAGGCTCAGCAGCTGGGCGTTGTCCAGATGCCCGCCATGGTTCACATGGCTGATGTAGACCTGCAGCTCGGTGCTGAAGCCGAACTGCGCCGGCAGGTGGAAGACGATGCGTGCCATGGGGAATCCCTGTCTATAGCGCCTTGCGCAGGTTCGTGGGCGCGATCTTCAGCGCCTCGCGGTATTTGGCCACGGTGCGGCGCGCGCACTCTATGCCCTGCTCCTTGAGCATGTCGGCGAGCTGGCTGTCCGACAGCGGCTTGTGCGGATCTTCCGCCGCCACAAACTGCCGGATGAGCGCGCGCACGGCCGTGCTTGACGCGCTGCCGCCGGTTTCGGTGCCCAGGCCCGAGCCGAAGAAGTATTTGAGCTCGAACGTGCCCTGGGGCGTGGCCATGTACTTGGCCGTGGTCACGCGGCTGATGGTCGATTCGTGCAGCCCGAGCTCGTCGGCAATCTCGCGCAGCACCAGCGGGCGCATGGCCAGCTCGCCATGCACGAAGAAGTTCTTCTGCCGCTCGACGATGGCGCTGGAGACGCGCAGTATGGTGTCAAAGCGCTGCTGAATGTTCTTGATGAACCAGCGCGCCTCCTGCAGCCGGGCCTGCAGCGCCTGGTGGCCGTCGCCCTTGCTGCCGCCGCGCAGGGCGCTGGCGTAGATGTCGTGCACGCGCAGGCGCGGCATCACGTCGGGGTTGAGGCTGACGCTGAAGCCCTGCTGCGCGCCGCGCCCGGTTTTCCTGACGATCACGTCGGGCACGATGGCGTTGCGCTCCACGTCGGCAAAGCGCCGCCCGGGGCGCGGCTCCAGCCGTGCGATCAGCGCCATGGCGGCGCGTGTGGCGTCCTCTTCGGCGCCGCAGGCCTGGGCCAGGCGGCGCCAGTCGCGCTTGGCCAGCAGATCGAGCGGCTGGCGGCAGATGCACAGCGCGGCCTGGATCAGCGCAGGGTCGCCCTCCTCGTCCCGGTTCAGGGCGTGCAGCTGCAGCGTCAGGCATTCGGCCAGGTCGCGCGCGCCCACGCCCGCCGGGTCCAGGTTTTGCAGCAGGCGCAGGGCCACGGTGAAGCGGTGCACCAGTTCGTCGAGCTGCTCGGGGTCGTCGGAACCCGCCAGGCCGGCCGCCAACGATTCCAAGGGCTCGTCCAGGTAGCCGTCGTCGTTCAGCGACTCGATAAGAAAGCGCAGCGCCGCCCGGTCCAGCTCGGACAGGCGCAGCGCCAGCGCCTGGCGGTGCAGATGGGCGCTGAGCGACTCGTGGCCGCGGGCGAGCTCGGTGGCGTCGGCCTCGCCCTCGTCGTTGGCGCCGCTGCCGGCGTGTGCATGGCCATCGCCGTCCCACTCGCCGTCCTCGGTGGCCGCGTCCATGCTGCCGTCGCCCTCCCAGTCGGTGGGCTCGGTGACGGCAGGAGGTTCAAGGTCAATTTCGTCGCCAGCGCTTGTTGGAGCTGCGTCAGCAGCTTCTGAAAAAGTAGCATCATTCTCCGGGCGCACGGGCTCGTTCGGCGCCTGCGGCTCATCCTCGGACGCCAGCTCCAGGAAGGGGTTTTCGTCGAGCATCTGCTCGACCTCCTGCGCCAACTCCAGTGTGGACAGCTGCAACAGGCGAATCGACTGCTGCAACTGCGGCGTGAGCGCCAGATGCTGCGAGACGCGCAGCGACAGGCTGGGCTTCATGGCCTCAGACACCTATAGCGGCTATGCGTCGCGCCCATTGCACTCACATGCGGAAATGCTCGCCCAGGTAGACCCGGCGCACTTCGGCGTTATCGACGATTTCCGACGGCGTGCCCTGGGCCAGCACCTGGCCGTCGCTGATGATGAAGGCGTGGTCGCAGATGCCCAGCGTCTCGCGCACGTTGTGGTCGGTGATCAAGACGCCGATGCCGCGCTCCTTGAGGAAGCCGATGATGCGCTGGATCTCGATCACCGCGATCGGGTCGATGCCGGCAAAGGGCTCGTCCAGCAGGATGAAGCGCGGCTGCGTGGCCAGGGCGCGGGCGATCTCCACGCGGCGGCGCTCGCCGCCCGACAGCGCGAGCGCCGGCGACTTGCGCAGGTGCTCGACGCGCAGATCCTGCAGCAGCTCGGTGAGGCGGCGCTCGATCTCGCCCCTCGGCAACGAACGGCCGGTGGCGTCGGTCTGCAGCTCCAGCACCGCGCGCACGTTGTCCTCCACGTTGAGCTTGCGGAAGATCGAGGCCTCTTGCGGCAGGTAGGACAGGCCCAGGCGCGAGCGCCGGTGGATGGGCATGTTGGCGACCGAATGGCCGTCGATGCGGATGTCGCCGCCGTCGCTGCGCACCAGGCCCACGATCATGTAGAACGAGGTGGTCTTGCCCGCGCCGTTGGGGCCCAGCAGGCCCACCACCTCGCCCTTTTGCACGACCAGCGAGACATCCTTGACCACCTTGCGGCTGCCATAGGACTTTTGCAGGTGCAGCGCCTCCAGCCGGCTGGCGCCTTCCGGCATGGCGCCGGCTGCGCCCGGCGCACGCACCTCGGTCACCAGCGCGCTCACTGCTTGTCACCCAGGCTGGGGGTGGGGCGCAGCACCGGCGGTTCGCCGCGCACGGGCGCGGGCGCCGTGCCCGGGGGCGGCTCCTTGGGCGAGAGCACGGCACGCACGCGGCCGCCGGGCGTGCCCGCGCTGGCGCCCGCGGGCGCGTTCTTTTGCCCATCCACGGTGAACACATCGGTGAGGTTGTTGTAGACGATGACCGCGCCCTGCACCTCGTCGGTCAGCTGGGCCTCGCGGTAGCGGCGCAGCTCGGCGCGGCGGATGAACTTCACGGTGTCGGCGCGGCCGTCGTACTCGATGACCTCGCCCTCGCCCTCGACGAACTCGTCGGGCTGGCCCGGCGGCGTGTCGCGCTTTTGCCGGAAGAAGGCGCGTTTGCCCGGCTCGGCCGTGACCACGCCGTACTGGTAGCCATCAGGGTCCTGGCGCACGTCCAGCTGCGCGCCGCGCAGCACGATGGTGCCCTTGGTCATGACCACATGGCCGGTGAAGACGCTGGTCTGCTTGAGCTCATCGTGGCGCAGCGCGTCGGCCTCGATGTTCATGGGCTTGTTGCGGTCGGCCTTCTCGGCCTGCGCGCCGGGCAGCCAGGCCAGGGCCAGGGCGCCGAGCAGAAGGAGGATGGGCAGTCGGATTCTCATGGGGCACGATTCTTGCGGTCATTGTACTGACGCGATGGCAGTTCCATGCCTTGCTGGCCGCCGCCAGATGGCGCGCCCGAAAAGAAAAAGCGCGCCCCGGGGCGCGCCTTGCGGTCATCGAAGACCAGGGCTCAACCCTTGCGCACCAGTCCGGCCAGGTATTCGACCACCTGCAACACGTTCTGCATGTTGCCGGCCATGGTGCCGTCGGTGTAGTAGCGCCCGGCCACGCCCATGGAGGGCACGCCCTCGACCTGGTAGGCCTCCTGCAGCTGCGAGGCCTTGCGCACCTGGTTGGCGACCGTGAAGGAGCCGTAGACCTCCTTGAACTTGGCCAGGTCCACGCCCTGCTTGGCAATCCAGTCGAAGATCAGGTCATCCTTGTTGAGTGCCTGGCGCTCCACATGCACGGCGCGGAACACCTTGGTGTGCAGTTCGGGCAGCTTGCCCATGCCCTCGAGCGCGAAGTAGAGCTTTTGCTGCGGCACGAAGCTGGCATTAAAGGCGACGGGCACCTTGTGGATATGCAAGTCCTTGGGTGCGGTCTTGGCCCAGGCCTCGAAGCCGGGAGAAAAGTCATTGCAGTGCGGGCAGCTGTACCAGAAGAACTCGATCACCTCGACCTTGCCGGCCGGCGCCTCGTTGGCCACGGGCTTGGCCAGCTTGACATAGTCCTTGCCCTCCTTGAACTGGCGCGCCTGCGCCAGCGCGGGCGTGGCGACGGGCAGGCTCAGGGCGGTGGCAGCGGCGACGGACAGGGAAAACTCGCGGCGTTTCATGGGTAGGGGTCACTCCAGGGTCAGTATGGAAGCTTGTGAGCGTCGGACGGGGCAAAAAGTTCAGCGCTGCACGCGCACGAGCGCCGAATCGACGCCCGCGCCATCGAGCTTGTCCTTCAGCGACTCGGCATCGTCGCGCTTGGCGAACGGACCCACGCGCACGCGGAACACCGTGCGGCCGTTGGTCTCGCGCTCGCTCACGCGCGCCTCCCAGCCCAGCATGGCCAGCTTGGCGCGTTGCGCGTCGGCATCTTGCTGGGTGCGAAAGGCACCGGCCTGCACGAAGTACTGGAACGGATCGGCGCCTGCCGCGGGTGCGGCGTTGGCCTTGGCGCGCGCCAGATCGCCCAGCGGGTCGGCCGAGGGCGATGGCGTTGCCGCGCGGCTGGCGGCCTGGCGCGGCGCGGTCGCCGCAACGGACGCCGCCGGCTCGGGCGGAGTGGCCACGGCAGCGGCCTCGGGCGCGCTGGCCGGCGCGGCCGGGCGCGCCGGGTTCTTGCCATACAGCGGGGCGTTGGGGTCCCAGTTCTTGTTGCGCTGCGCCTCGTCCTGGTCGGAGGCACGCGTGCCGTTCTTGTTCAGGAAGGGCACGGGCACCTTGGTCACGTAGACGGCAACGGCCAGGGCCGCTCCCAGCCCTACGATGGCCCCGAGAATGAAGCCTACGATGGTGCCGCCACGTTGCTGCTTTTTCATATCGGTGGTCACTTACATTCTTGCCGGTGCCGACACGCCCAGCACCGCCAGGCCATTGTGCAATACCTGGGCGGTGGCGGCGACGAGGGCCAGGCGGGCCCGCTTGACCGCCTCCTCGTCCACCAGGATGCGTTCGGCGTCGTAGTAGCTGTGGTAGGCCGCGGCCAGGTCGCGCAGGTAGAAGGTGACGTCGTGCGGCGCGTTGCCGGCGGCGGCGGCCGTGAGCATCTCGGGATACTTGGCCAGCAGCAGCATCAGGGCCTGGGCCTGTGGGCCGTCCAGCGGCGACAGATCCACGCCCTTGAGCGCGGCGGTGTCATAGTCTTCGCGCCAGCCGCGCAGCACCGAGCAGATGCGCGCATGGGCGTACTGCACGTAGTACACCGGGTTGTCGTTGTTCTGGGCCACGGCCAGGTCCACGTCGAAGGTGTACTCGGTATCGGGCTTGCGCGAGAGCAGGAAGAAGCGCACGGCGTCCTTGCTGGTCCATTCGATCAGGTCGCGCAGGGTGACGTAGCTGCCGGCGCGCTTGCTGATCTTGACCTCGTCGCCGCCACGCACCACCCGCACCATGGTGTGCAGCACATAGTCGGGATAGCCCTGGGGAATGCCCACGTCGGCGGCCTGCAGGCCGGCGCGCACGCGGGCAATGGTGCCGTGGTGGTCCGTGCCCTGGATGTTGACGACCTTGGTGAAGCCGCGCCGGAACTTCTGGATGTGATACGCCACGTCGGGCACGAAGTAGGTATAGCTGCCGTCCTGCTTGCGCATGACGCGGTCCTTGTCGTCGCCGTAGTCGGTGCTCCTGAGCCACAGCGCGCCGTCCTGCTCGTAGGTCTTGCCGTTGGCCACCAGGCGCGCCACCGTGGCTTCCACATGGCCGTTGGCGTAGAGGCTCGATTCCAGGTAGTACTCGTCAAAGCGCAGGTTGAAGGCCTGCAGGTCCTTGTCCTGCTCGTTGCGCAGGTAGGCTACGGCGAACTGGCGGATGTTGTCGTAGTCCGCCACGTCGCCATTGGCCGTGAACTCGCGGTCGTCGGCCTTGACCGTGGCGCGCGCCAGGAAGGCGTTGGCGATGTCCTGGATGTAATCGCCGTTGTAGAAGTTCTTGGCCAGCGGGTTGTCGGCGTCGGTGGGCCAGCAGGAGTCGCCGGGCTTGAAACCCTTGGCGCGCAGCTGCGTGCTCTTGGTGAGCGTGTCGATCTGCACGCCGGCGTCGTTGTAATAGAACTCGCGGTGCACCTGCCAGCCCTGGGTGGCGTAGAGGTTGCTGATGGCGTCGCCGATCGCCGCCTGGCGGCCATGGCCCACGTGCAGCGGGCCCGTGGGGTTGGCCGAGACGAACTCGACGAGTACCTTCTCGCCACGATCGGGCTGGCGGCCGAAGCCGGCGCCTTCGGCCAGCACCTCGCGCACCACCTGCTGTTTGGCGGCATTCTTGAGGCGGATATTGAGAAAGCCCGGGCCGGCGATCTCGATGGCGTCCACCCATTGCGCAAAGGCGGGCGTGGCCTCGAGCGCAGCCTTGAGCGATTCGCCCAGGGCGCGCGGGTTCTGCTTCAAGGGCTTGGCCAGCTGCATGGCAGCCGTGCAGGCCAGGTCGCCATGGGCCGCCACCTTGGGCGATTCGAAGGCCGCGCGGCTGCCGGCGCCTGGCGACAATTTTTCCAGCTCGCCGGCCAGTGCCGCGAGCAATTCCTGTTTAACGGAGAGCATGGGGGCGGATTCTACGGGTCACCCCGTCATCCAACGGCGCAGGCCGCGCGTTATGCTGGGTGACCCGTGTGGCAACTGGGTGCCGCAAGGGCTCATCACCATCCATTATTGCAGGAGCACTATATGAAGAAATTGCTTCCCCTGCTGGCTGCCGCCGGCCTTGCCTTCTCCTTCGCCGCCCATGCGGCCGACGCCCCCGCCGCCGGCGCCTCGGCACCCGCCAAGGCGCCCACGGCCCAGCAGGGCAAGATGGCGGCCTGCAACACCGAGGCCGGCGACAAAAAGGGCGACGAGCGCAAGGCCTTCATGAAGCAATGCCTCTCCGCCAAGAAGGCCACTCAGCAGGACAAGATGAAGTCCTGCAACGCCGACGCCAAGACCAAGGCGCTCAAGGGCGACGAGCGCAAGGCCTTCATGAAGGAATGCCTGAGCAACAAGCCGGCCTGATAGGCGCTCCGCACCTCGCAGCCCCGCACGCCGCCTGGCCGGCCTGCGGGGCTTGCGCTTTTCAGCGCGTGCCCACGCCACGCGCCAGCAGCACCGCCAGCAGCGGCACGATCACCATCAGGTGCGCCGCCCACATCACCAGGCGCCGTGTGGCGCGCTGCTCGGCCTCGGGCGGCAGGCCACCTCCTGCGTCCATTGCTGCGCGCCACGCCAGATAGCGCCGGCGCGCCAACAGCGACAGCGACAGCATCATGAGCAGCAGCGTGAGCTTGGCGTGCAGCAGCGGCTGTGACCAGTACCAGGCGGGGCCCTTCACGCCCCACCAGGTGCGCGCCAGGCCGGTGAGCAGCACCAGCAGGCCCGACACCAGGGTCAGCAGGTTCACCCACACCAGGCGGTGCACTACGGCAGAGTTGATCCAGTCCTTGCGGCACAGCGCCGTCTCGCTGGTCATGAAGGTGGCCAGCATCAGGAACGCCATGATGTGGGCGTAGGCCAACAAGGCTTCAACAACCACGAATCAATCCTTTGCGTCAAAAATCACGGGGGCCAGGCTGCTGCGCCCCCAGAACTCGGACTGCGCGTAGTGGTACTTGAGGTATTCGATCCACAGCCGCACGCGCAGCGGCAAATGCTTGCGCTGGGGAAACACCACGTAGATACCGTTGGGAGGCGCGGCAAATGCCTCCAGCACCGCAACGAGGCGACCGGCGGCGATCTCGGATTCGACCTCCCAGGTGCTGCGCCAGGCAATGCCCCAGCCGCCCAGGCACCAGTCGTGCAGCACCTGGCCGTCGGAACAGTCCAGCGGCCCGCCCGGTTTGAAGTGCACAACCTCGGTGGCGCCGCCACCGTCCCCCACGGGCACGCGAAACGCCCAACCACGCGTCTGGGATGCGTCGCTGGACAGGGTCAGGCAATCGTGCTGCGCTAGCTCCGCGGGGTGCAGCGGCGTGCCGCGCCGTTGCAGGTACTGCGGCGTGGCCACGCACAGTCGCCGGTTGTCGGCCATGCGCACGCTGACCAGGGAGGAGTCCGGTAGGTCGCCCACACGAACGGCGCAGTCATAGCCCTCGCCCGCCATGTCCACCACCCGGTCGCTCAGGTTGAGCGAGATGCTCACGTCGGGGTGCAGGTCGCGAAAGCGCGGCACCAGCGGCGCAACGTGGCGCCGCCCGAAGCCCGCTGGCGCCGTGACGCGCAAATGTCCCGTGGCCTTGACGCCGCCGGCAGAGACGCTGGCCTCGGCATTGGCCACATCGGCCAGCAAGCGCTGGCAATCGTCCAGAAAGGCGCTGCCCTCGTGCGTGAGCGTGATGCGCCGCGTGGTACGTACCAGCAGCTTGACACCCAAATGCTCCTCCAGCGCATCCAGGCGGCGGCCCATAATGGCAGGCGCCACCCCCTCGGACTTTGCAGCCGCGGTGAGGCTGCCCCGGGTGGCCACCGAGACAAAGGATTCGAACGCTTTGAGTTTGTCCATGAGTGCAAGCCGAATCGACCGGTTTCCAACCAGCGCCACCAGCAACAGCTGTCGATCTTATGATGAATGCGCGTCGGTTGGTACGCGGCACAAGCGCACCAATACCCATCAAAAAGTCATTGGTTTAGAGATACTGACGTAATTTATTAATGTAAATATTTCTAATACAGTGTCATGCAAGGCTCCGTGACGCGGAGCACGATTTTGTCAAATGATTGCTAGGGGCATTCTCATGACCACACGTACCCACATCCACGGCCTGAAGGTGGCCAACACGCTGCATACCTTCATCAACCAAAAGGTGCTTCCCGGCACCGGCGTCGATCCTGCAAGCTTCTGGCGAGGTTTCGATGCCATCGTCGCCGATCTCGCGCCCAAAAACGCCGCCCTGCTTGCCGAACGCGACCGCCTGCAAAAGGAGCTGGATACCTGGCACAAGGCCAACCCCGGCCCCATCAGCGACATGGCGGGCTACCGCGCCTTCCTGGCCCGCATCGGCTACCTGGTCGAGCCGCCCAAGGGTGCCAAGGCTAGCACCACGAACGTGGATGCCGAGCTGGCCATTCAGGCCGGCCCACAGCTGGTGGTGCCCATCCTGAACGCGCGCTATGCGCTCAACGCGGCCAATGCCCGCTGGGGATCGCTCTACGACGCGCTCTACGGCACGGACGTGATCGCCGAGGACGGCGGCGCCGAGAAGGGCAGGGGCTACAACCCGGTGCGCGGCGCCAGGGTCATCGCGTTTGCCCGTGACTTCCTGGACCAGGCGGTTCCGCTGGCCACCGGTTCGCACAAGGATGCCACGGCCTACAAGGTCGAGGGCGGCAAGCTGCTCGTCGTGCTCGGCAATGGTGCCAGCACCTGCCTGCAGAACGCCGCACAGTTTGTGGGCCACCAGGGCGAGGCTTCCACGCCGTCTTCCGTGCTGCTGCTGAACAACGGGCTGCATATCGACATCCGCATCGACCGCGCGACCCCCATCGGCAAGAGCGATGCTGCGGGCGTGGCCGACATGGTGGTCGAGGCCGCGCTGTCCACCATCCTCGACCTGGAAGACTCCGTGGCTGCCGTGGACGCAGAGGACAAGGTGCTGGGCTATGAAAACTGGCTGGGCATCCTGAAGGGCACGCTGACCGAGACCTTCGACAAGGGCGGCAAGCCTATGACGCGCGGCCTCAACCCCGACCGGGAATATGTCGGCGCGGACGGCAGGAGTGTGAAGCTGCACGGCCGCTCGCTGATGTTTGTGCGCAATGTTGGCCACCTGATGACCAACCCCGCCATCCTGTGGGGCGACGCGGGCCAGGAAATCCCCGAGGGCATCCTGGACGCCGTGGTCACCACGGCCATCGCCCTGCACGACCTGAAGGGCCTGGGCGCCAACGGCGTGCGCAACAGCCGCACCGGCAGCGTCTACATCGTCAAGCCCAAGATGCATGGCCCGGCCGAGGTGGCCTTTGCCAACGAGCTGTTCGGTCGCGTCGAGCAGCTGCTGGGCCTGCCCGACAGTACCGTCAAGCTCGGCATCATGGACGAGGAGCGCCGCACCTCGGTCAATCTGCAGGCCTGCATTGCCGCCGCCGCGAGCCGCGTGGCCTTCATCAACACCGGCTTCCTCGACCGCACGGGCGACGAGATGCACACCGCCATGCATGCTGGCCCCATGATCCGCAAGGGCGACATGAAGACCAGCGCCTGGATCCAGGCCTACGAGAAGAACAACGTAGTCGTCGGCCTGTCCATGGGCCTGCGCGGCAAGGCGCAGATCGGCAAGGGCATGTGGGCCATGCCCGACCTGATGCGCGCCATGCTGGAGCAGAAAATCGCCCATCCCAAGGCCGGCGCCAACACCGCCTGGGTGCCCAGCCCCACGGGCGCCACCTTGCACGCGCTGCACTACCACAAGGTCAATGTCGCCGCCATTCAGCAGGAGCTGGAAAAGACCAGCGCCGACGCCGAGCGCGAAAACCTGCTCAGCGGCCTGCTCACTGTGCCCGTCTCGGCCAGCCCCAACTGGAGCAACGAGGAAAAGCAGCAGGAGCTGGACAACAACATCCAGGGCATCCTGGGCTATGTGGTGCGCTGGGTGGACCAGGGCGTGGGCTGCTCCAAGGTGCCCGACATCAACGACATCGGCCTGATGGAAGACCGCGCCACGCTGCGCATCTCCAGCCAGCATGTGGCGAACTGGCTGCTGCACGGCATCGTGACAGAAGGCCAGGTGCGTGCCACCTTCGAGCGCATGGCCGCCAAGGTGGACCAGCAGAATGCCGGCGACCCGCTGTACCAGCGCATGCATGGCCGTTTCCACGAGTCCATGGCCTACCAGGCCGCCTGTGACCTGGTGTTCAAGGGGGTGGACCAGCCCAGCGGCTACACCGAGCCGCTGCTGCACGCCTGGCGCCTGAAGGTGAAGGCGGCCCAAAAGGCCACCTGATTACTATCTAAAATATAGCTTATAGCGCTTGTCGTACGGGCGTAAGAAGCTGTTTTGATCACAAAGGCACCTGCGGGTGCCTTTGTGCTTCTACACTGCCGCCATGCCTGCGCCCAATAGTTCTCAGTGCCCCCTGTGCGGCCAATCCAACCGATGCGCCATGGCGGCCGGCCTGCCGCCGGCGCAATGCTGGTGCATGTCACGAGCCGTATCACCTGCGGCATTGCAGCGCCTGCCAGCCGAGCAACGCGGCCAGGCCTGCATCTGCCCGCAATGTGCGCAACCACTGCCATCGGGGCAGGAGTCGCAGCCTATATGATGAAACCTTCTAATTTTTAAGGATCTCCCATGCCCACCTACCACATCGAAATGATGGAAGGCCGCACCGTCGAGCAAAAACGCAGGCTGGCCGAGGAAATCACCCGCGTCTCGGTCGAAATCCTGGGCGGCTCGCCCGAGTCCGTGGACATCTTGATCACCGACGTGAAACGCGAGAACTGGGCCACGGGCGGCAAGCTCTGGCTCGACCGCCAGTAGACCCGTCCAGCGCCACCCGGCCCAGTTGCGCCATGTGCCAATTGCTCGGCATGAATGCCAACACCCCCACCGATGTGACCTTCAGCTTCACCGGCTTTGCCCAACGCGCCGGACACACGGCGGATCACACGGACGGTTGGGGCATTGCCTTCTTCGAGGGGCGCGGCCTGCGCCATTTCGTGGACCATGAGCGGGCCCTGGATTCCCCTGTGGCCGAGCTGATCCGGCGCTATCCCATCAAGAGCCGCAACGTCATCGCCCATATCCGCAAGGCCACGCAGGGCGTGGTCAGCCTGGAGAACTGCCACCCCTTCGTGCGCGAACTCTGGGGTCGCTACTGGGTGTTTGCGCACAACGGCGACCTGAAGGACTTCCGCCCGCGCCTGCACGCCCACTTCCACCCCGTGGGCAGCACCGACAGCGAGCATGTGTTTTGCTGGCTGATGCAGGAGCTCTCCAAGTCCCACGCCGGCATGCCCAGCATCAAGGAACTCACGCTCACCCTGCGCGAGCTGGCGGTGCGCATCGCGCCACGCGGCACGTTCAACTTCCTGCTGTCCAACGGCCAGGCCCTGTGGGCCCATGCCTCCACCCAGCTGCACTACATCGAGCGCCGCCATCCGTTCTCACAGGCCCAGTTGTGCGACGAGGACATGCGCATTGATTTCTCGGCCCACACCACGCCCAGCGACAAGGTGGCGGTGGTGGTCACTGCACCTCTCACCTCGAACGAGCGCTGGACGCCATTTCAATCCGGCGAGCTCAGAGTGTTTGTCGAAGGCGAGTGCCTGCCGATGTGAAAACTGGAAGCTGCAAAGCTACCGTCTCTGATTGAGCACCCCAAAGCAAAACGCCCTCCCACTCGGCTGAGAGGGAGGGCGGATTGGGCTGTAAGAGCCTGACGATGACCTACTTTCACACGGGGACCCGCACTATCATCGGCGCGAAGTCGTTTCACTGTCCTGTTCGGGATGGGAAGGAGTGGTGCCACCTCGCTATGGTCATCAGGCATAACTTGTTGCCACCCTGACTGGGTCAGGGCGACCAATTCATAGAGCCAATCAGCTTATTTTGACTGCGCCAGACTTTGGCATAACCACCTT
>JAFEDY010000026.1:0-184985 GCA_018241405.1 Pseudomonadota bacterium
TCAACGCTGGACAGGACGGGTCACAGCCCACAAAAAAACCCCGGCCAATTGACCGGGGTTTTTTGTGGGCGTTGCCAAAACTTCGGGCCCGCAGGCCCGACGCTGGAAGGCTTACTTGGCGGCCGAAGCGGCGCCGGCAGCGGCAGCGGCGGCTGCATCAGCAGCGGTCTTAGCTGCGTCCGTGACGGCGGCAGCGGCACCGGATGCAGCCTCGGCGGCGGCAGCCACGCCAGAAGCGGCGGTGGCAGCGGCATCAGCTGCAACGGAAGCGGCTTCGGCTGCAGGAGCGGCCGCGGGAGCTGCCACGGGTGCGGGTGCCGGAGCGGCTTCTTCCTTTTTGCCGCAAGCGACGAGGGCAGCAGCGGCGATCAGGGCAGCCAGGACGACGGAGTTCTTCATTTCAATTTCCTATGGGATGGGACAGACGACAGTGATGAGAAGCCGCAGCGCCCCGCCTCTTGCAGCGGTAGGCCCGGCGACGATGCATTGCTTGATGTAAAGCAAGACACCTGCGGCGATACCAGTCCGCGATTATAGAAAAATTTCGTCAATAGTGGATAACGCGAAGTAACGACGAGCAATTTCACAACAAGGCACCCACCCTGTCACAGGCCCAGCGTAGAGGCAGGAAAGCCCGGCGCGCTCTTGCGCTCCACCCATTCGAGCAGCGCTTCGCGCAGCAGAACGCGCCGTTCGGGCTCCGCCCCCGCCACGCCCACGCAGCGCAGCGGGTCATGCCGCTGCAGCACCCAGTTCGGCGACCAGATGGCACTCGGCAGATCCTGCGGGTCGGCCGCCCCGGCGCGGCGGCAGGTGATGACATGGTCCCAGCGCACGCGCCACTGCACGAAGCGCGCGTGCCGCCGCACGAGCTCGCCATAGCCGGCGGCAATCAGGGTCAGGCGGCGTCCGCTGCGCGCCCATTGCTGCAGCGATTCGACCACCGCCCGCTCGCCCAGGGGCCAGTCATGGAAATCGGCGTCGCACAGCATCAGCTCGGGCCAGCCCTCGCGCGCGGCGCCGGCCAGGGCATCGCGCACCAGCTGCTGGAAGACCTCCCGGCCCTCGAAGCGACCGACCGGCAACGGCTGCGCTGCGGGCATGGACGCGTCGCTCACATCAAGCCGCCCCGGCATGGGCCCAGCCCGCCTCGCACCAGGACGACAGCAACTGCAGTGCGTCATCGCTGGCACGCGCCAGCTCACGCGCGCCGAGTTGGCGCTCGTCGGCCAGGCGCCGCATCAGCGCCGCATCACGCCCCGCGGCGCGGTAGCTTTCGCCGTTGATGAAGACATGCCTGGCGTCATACATCATGCGCGTGCGCCGGTCGAGCGCCACGCTCTCCAGCATCACACCCGCCTGCCCGGGCTCGAACCAGACGTTCGGCTTGGGCTCGGTCAGCGCCTCGCCCAGCGCGCATTCAAGGGCCTGCGGCTGCGCCAGTGCCCGCTGCACGGCCTGGCGCGCAAACTCCTGCAGCTCGGGCGGTATGGCGCCGGGACCGGCCACGGCGGGCTGCTGCGGGTCGCGGTAGATGGCACCCTCCTCGTCGGCCGCGGACTCGGCCATGCGCTGCAGCACCTCGTGGGCCAGCTGCGCGCCGTTGGGCGAGCGAAAGCCTATGGAGTAGGTCATGCACTCGCCCTCGGCAATGCCGTCATGGGCCCAGCCCGGGGGCAGGTAAAGCATGTCACCCGGCTCCAGCACATGCTCTTCCTCGGGCTCGAACGCCGCGAGGATCTTCAGCGGCAGTCCCGGGCGCAGCGTCTTGTCCTTCTGCCGGCCTATGCGCCAGCGCCGCCGGCCGTGGGCCTGCAGCAGGAAGACGTCGTAGTTGTCGAAATGCGGCCCCACGCCGCCGCCGTCGGTGGCGTAGCTGATCATCAGGTCGTCAAGCCGCGCCTCGGGCACGAAGCGAAACCGCTGCAGCAGCGCGTGCACGCCATCGTGGTGCAGATCGACACCCTGCACCAGCGCCGTCCAGCGCGGCGTGGACAGGGGGGGTAGCGAGCGGCGCGCCAGCGGCCCATGGCGCAGCACCCATTGCCCGGCCTTGTCCTGTATGAAGCGCGACTCCACGCCCTCCTGTCCGGCCAGCTCCAGCAGCTCGGCGCGGGAGAGGAGCGGCTTGAAGCCGGGAATAGCCTGGCGCACCAGCAGCGGCTTCTTGTGCCAGTGGCGGCGCATGAACAGCGCCGGGCTCAGGCCCCCGAGCAGGGCCAGTGGTTGTTGTACGTCCATGGGATCACTTCAGGCCGCGAGCGCGGCAGGGCAACGAACTGCGACAATTGTCCTATGGAAATAACCGAACAATGTGTGGTCGCCCTGACCTGGGTCCTGAAGGACACGCTGGGCGAGGAACTCGACGTACTCGACGACCCCGTGGAGTTTCTGGTCGGCGGCGACGATCTGCTCGCACGCATCGAGGAGGCCCTGCAGGGCCATGGCGTGGGCGCCGAGCTGGCCCTGCACCTGGAGCCCGAGGACGCCTTTGGCGACTACCAGGACAAGCTGCTGTTCCTGGAGCCGCGCCCGCTGTTCCCCGCCGACCTGGAGGAGGGCATGACCTTCGACGGCTCGGCCCTGCCCCCGGGCACCAACCCCGAGGCGCCGCGCGACGCGCTCTACACCGTGGCACAGATCTACCCCGAACATGTGGTGCTGGACGGCAACCACCCGCTGGCGGGCATTGCCCTGCGCCTGAAACTCAAGGTGCACGGCGTGCGCGAGGCCACCGAGGAGGAGATCGGCCGCGGCACGGCCGGGACGGGCTTCTTCCGCATCCAGCCGCAGGCCCCCGGCAACGACCTGCTGCATTGAGCGCGCCTACATGCGCGCGATCTGCCCCTGGTACAGGCGCACCCGGTCGCCCGGACGCAGGTCACCGGGCGACGGCACCTCGTAGACGCGCTGCCCGCCCTGGTCGAGTTGCACGGTGATGCGGTAACCGTCGTAGGCGGCGCGGTTGCCCTGCTGCCCCTCGATGGCATTGCCGGCCACGGCGCCGCCCACCGCGCCTATGGCCGTGGCCGCGGCGCGGCCGCTGCCGCCGCCGATCTGGTTACCCAGCACACCGCCGACCACGGCACCCACGATGGCGCCCACGCCGGTGGTGCGGTTGCGGCCTTGCAGGCCCTCGATATACGACACCACGCCGTATTCGGTTCCGCGCTGGTCGGGAGTGGTGGCATAGCCCGGCGCCGACTGGCCCGGATAGCCCTGCGCCGGGTACTGCCCATAGGGCTGCTGGTAGGCGCAGGCCGCCAATGTGCCCGCAAGACACAGGGTCGCTGCCAGGGCGGCTGGACGGGAATAGGAACGCATGATGGTATTGACACTCCAGATCGTTCAATGACAGCGCCGCGGGCTCCACAGGGGCCGCGTCGCCAGCGGTTGGAGCAGCTGCGCGCAGCCTAGTTCCGCAGGCGCCTAACTGCAGGGCCTGGGGCCGCGGCTCAATGCTTGCCGGTGGAGCCGTAGCCGCCCTCGCCGCGCGCGCTCGCGGGAAACTCCGTCACCACGTTGAACCGTGCCTGCACCACCGGCACGATGACCAACTGCGCCAGCCGCTCCATGGGCTGCAGCGTGAAGGGCGTGTCGCTGCGGTTCCAGGCGCTGACCATGAGCTGGCCCTGGTAGTCGCTGTCGATCAGGCCCACCAGGTTGCCCAGCACGATGCCATGCTTGTGCCCTAGGCCCGAGCGCGGCAGGATCATGGCCGCGTAGCCCGGGTCCTTGAGGTAGATGGCGATGCCCGTGGGCACCAGCTGCCAGGCGTTGGGCGCGAGCAGCAGCGGCGCGTCAATGCAGGCGCGCAGGTCCAGGCCGGCGCTGCCGGGGGTGGCGTAGGCGGGCAGCTGGTCCGCCATGCGCGGGTCGAGAATCTTGACGTCAATCTTCATGGTGCGGTGGCTTGTGCAAAGCCCGCGATCATCGCGCAAAAGTCGGGCTGACCGTCCCGCCCAGGCGCCGCGCAATCTCGGCCACCAGCTGGCGTCCCAATTCGTCCTTGGAGGCACGCGGCAGCTCGCGGTGGCCCTCGGCATCCACCAGCAGCAGCGCGTTGTCGTCCTGCCCGAAGGTGGCAGGGCCGATGTTGCCCACCAGCAGCGGTACGCCCTTGCGTGCGCGCTTGGCCTGGGCGTGGGCGAGCAGGTTCTCGCTCTCCGCGGCAAAGCCCACGCAGTACAGGGCGCCGCTGCGCGCGCGCTCGGACTGGGCCACGGTGGCCAGGATGTCGGGGTTCTCCACAAAGGCCAGCTGCGGCGTCTGGCCCGAGCCGTCCTTCTTGATCTTGTGCTCGGCGCTGCTGGCAGGGCGCCAGTCAGCCACAGCCGCTGTAGCTATGAAAATACTAGCTTCTCGCGCTTGCCCATCAACCGCTTGAAGCATATTTTGCGCAGAACGCACATCGATACGGCGCACGCCGCGCGGCGTGGGCAGGTGCACGGGGCCGGCGACCAGCGTGACCTCGGCCCCGGCGGCGCGCGCGGCGCGGGCGATGGCAAAGCCCATCTTGCCGCTCGATAGATTGGTGATGCCGCGCACCGGGTCTATGGCCTCGAAGGTGGGGCCGGCGGTGATCAGCACCTGCTCGCCGGCGAGCAGCTTGGGGGCAAAGAAGATCTCCAGCTCCTCCAGGATCTCGGCTGCCTCCAGCATGCGCCCGTCGCCGGTTTCGCCGCAGGCCTGGTCACCATTGCCCACGCCCAGCACGGTGGCGCCGTCCTGCGCCAGCTGGGCCAGGTTGCGCCGGGTGGCCGGGTGGGCCCACATCTCGCGGTTCATCGCCGGCGCGACGAGCAGGGGCACGCGCTCGATGGGCCGCGCCAGGCACAGCAGACTCAAAAGCTCGTCGGCCCGCCCCTGCACCAGGCGCGCGATGAAGTCGGCGCTGCAGGGCGCGATGAGGATGGCGTCGGCCTCGCGCGAGAGGTTGATGTGCGGCATGTTGTTGGCCGCGCGCGCGTCCCACTGCGAGGCATAGACCGGCCGCCCCGACAGCGCCTGCATGGTCACGGGCGTGATGAACTGCTCGGCCGCCTCGGTCATCACCACCTGCACGCTGGCGCCGGCCTTGACAAGCAGGCGCGTAAGCTCGGCCGATTTGTAGCAGGCCACGCCACCGCTCAGGCCCAGGACGATGTGTTTTCCGGCAAGTGCATTCATGGCTGCAATTTATCAGACGGTGCGCGGGGGCAAGGGGGTGCCCCACCCCGGGTCTGGCGGGAGCCGTTCTTATAATCGCCATTTCCCACCACCATCAAAGACATGACCAAATTCGTCTTCGTCACCGGCGGTGTGGTGTCTTCCCTGGGCAAGGGAATCGCCTCAGCCTCCCTTGCCGCGATCCTCGAATCGCGGGGTCTCAAAGTCACCCTCATCAAGCTCGACCCGTACATCAACGTGGACCCGGGCACCATGTCGCCGTTCCAGCATGGTGAGGTCTTCGTGACCGACGACGGCGCCGAAACCGACCTGGACCTGGGCCACTACGAGCGTTTCATCGAAACGCGCATGAAGCAGGCCAACAACTTCACCACCGGCCGCATCTACCAGACGGTGCTGGAAAAGGAACGCCGCGGCGACTATCTCGGCAAGACCGTGCAGGTGATTCCGCATGTCACCAACGAGATCCAGGAATACATCAAGCGCGGTGCAGGCATCGGCATGCCGGACGCGGTCGATGTGGCCATCTGCGAGGTCGGCGGCACCGTGGGCGACATCGAGTCCCTGCCCTTCCTGGAGGCAGTGCGCCAGCTGTCGCTCAAACTCGGCCCCAACAACTCGGCCTTCGTGCACCTGACCTACCTGCCCTGGATCGCCACGGCCGGCGAGCTCAAGACCAAGCCCACGCAGCACACGGTGCAAAAACTGCGCGAGATCGGCATACAGCCCGACGCGCTCTTGTGCCGCGCGCACCACGCCGTGCCCGACGAGGAGCGCGAAAAAATCTCGCTCTTCACCAACGTGGCCGAGTGGGGCGTGATCAGCATGTGGGACGTGGACACCATCTACAAGGTGCCGCGCATGCTGCACGAGCAGGGCCTGGACGGCCTGATCTGCGACAAGCTGCGCCTGAACACCCCGCCGGCCAACCTGAAGCGCTGGGACGCGCTGGTGCACGAGTACGAGCACCCGCAGGGCGAGGTGAAGATCGCCATGGTGGGCAAGTACGTCGAACTGTCGGACGCCTACAAGTCCGTCAACGAGGCGCTCAAACATGCCGGCATGCACAACCATGTGCGCGCGCGCATCACGCATATCGACTCCGAAACCATCACCGACGCGAGTGCGGCCCTGCAGCTTGGCGCCTACGACGCCATCCTGGTGCCCGGCGGCTTTGGCAGCCGGGGCGTGGAGGGCAAGATCTCCACCGCGCGCTACGCCCGCGAGCACAAGCTGCCCTACCTGGGCATTTGCCTTGGGATGCAGGTGGCCACCATCGAATACGCGCGCCATGTGGCGGGCCTCAAGGACGCCAACTCCACCGAGTTCGACCCCGCCACGCCGCATCCGGTGATCGCCCTCATCACCGAGTGGAAGGACGAGGACGGCAGCATCAAGACACGCGACGAAAATTCCGACCTGGGCGGCACCATGCGCCTGGGCGCGCAAAGCTCGGACGTGCAAAAGGGCACGCTGGCGCACCAGATCTACGGTGACGTGGTCACCGAGCGCCACCGCCACCGCTACGAGGCCAACGTGCAGTACCTGGACCAGCTGCGCGAGGCCGGCCTGGTGATATCGGCATTGACGCAACGCGAGCACCTGACCGAGATCGTTGAGTTGCCCACCAAGGTGCACCCCTGGTTCATCGGCGTGCAGTTCCACCCCGAGTTCAAGTCCACCCCCTGGGACGGACACCCGCTGTTCAACGCCTTCGTCAAGGCCGCGATCGCACACCAGAAAAGGGCTTGATCCATGCAACTGTGCGGATTCGATGTCGGCCTGGAGCGGCCCTTCTTCCTCATCGCCGGCACCTGTTCCATCGAGGGGCTGCAGATGTCGCTGGACGTGGCCGGCCAGCTCAAGGAAAGCTGCGCCGCGCTGGGCGTGCCGCTGATCTACAAGGGCAGCTTTGACAAGGCCAACCGCTCGTCCGGCAGCAGCCAGCGCGGCGTGGGCATGGAGGCGGGCCTCAAGATCCTCGACGAAGTGCGCCGCCAGCTGCAGCTGCCCATCCTGACCGACGTGCACGAGGCGTCGCAGGTGGCCGAGGTGGCCAGCGTGGTTGATGTGCTGCAGACGCCGGCGTTTCTGTGCCGCCAGACCGACTTCATCCGCGCCGTGGCGCAGTCGGGCAAGCCGGTCAACATCAAAAAAGGACAGTTCCTCGCGCCCTGGGACATGAAGAACGTGATCGACAAGGCGCGCGCCGCCGCCGCCGAGGTGGGGCTGTCCGAAGACCGCTTCCTCGCCTGCGAGCGCGGCGTGAGCTTTGGCTACAACAACCTGGTGGCCGACATGACCAGCCTGGCCGAGATGCGCAACTCCGGCGCGCCGGTGGTCTTTGACGTCACGCACTCGGTGCAAAAGCCCGGGGGTCTCGGCGCCGTGAGCGGCGGCGCGCGCGACATGGTGCCGGTGCTGGCGCGCGCGGGCGTGGCCGTGGGCTTGGCGGGCCTCTTCATGGAAGTCCACCCCCGCCCCGCCGAAGCCTGGTCGGACGGGCCCAACGCCGTGCCGCTTCACCACATGCGCGCGCTGCTCGAATCCCTGGTCGCCATCGACAGCGTGACCAAGAAGAACGGCTTTCTCGAGAACCATTTCACTGCCTGAGCAAGAGGCCGGGGCGCAAAACAATTGTTGCTACAACCGAATAAATAACCACCCGCGCTTGCTGTACAACGCTAGGTTGACATTTCATTGGACCCTTACCCACAGCATCACAAAGGAAGATCATGAGTGCCATTGTTGACATCGTAGGCCGCGAAGTGCTGGACAGCCGCGGCAACCCCACCGTCGAATGCGACGTGCTGCTCGAATCGGGCGTGATGGGCCGCGCCGCCGTGCCCTCGGGTGCGTCTACCGGCAGCCGCGAGGCCATCGAGCTGCGCGACGGCGACAAGGCACGCTACCTGGGCAAGGGCGTCCTGAAGGCCGTGGAGCACATCAACACCGAAATCTCCGAGGCCGTGCTCGGCCTGGACGCCTCCGAGCAGGCCTTCCTGGACAAGACCCTGATCGACCTGGACGGCACCGAGAACAAGAGCCGCCTGGGCGCCAACGCCATGCTGGCCGTCTCCATGGCCGTGGCCCGCGCCGCAGCCGAAGAAGCCGGCCTGCCGCTCTACCGCTACTTCGGCGGCATGAACGGCTGCCAGCTGCCGGTGCCGATGATGAATGTCATCAACGGCGGCGCGCACGCCAACAACACGCTGGACCTGCAGGAGTTCATGATCATCCCCGTGGGCGCCCCGAGCTTCCGCGAGGCCCTGCGCTGGGGCGCCGAGGTGTTCCATGCGCTGAAGAAAATCATCCACGACAAGGGCATGAGCACCGCCGTGGGCGACGAGGGCGGCTTTGCCCCCAGCGTGGAAAACCACGAGGCGGCGATCCAGCTGATCCTGGACGCCATCGACAAGGCCGGCTACACGGCGGGCGAGCAGATCGTGCTGGGCCTCGATTGCGCGGCCAGCGAGTTCTACAAGGACGGCAAATACGTGCTCGAAGGCGAAGGCGGCATCCAGCTCACGGCCCAGCAGTGGACCGACATGCTGGCCACCTGGGTGGACAAGTACCCCATCATCAGCATCGAGGACGGCATGGCCGAGGGCGACTGGGACGGCTGGAAGATCCTGACCGAGCGCCTGGCCGACAAGGTGCAGCTGGTGGGCGACGACCTGTTCGTAACCAACACCAAGATCCTGAAGGAAGGCATCGACAAAAGAATAGCCAACTCCATCCTCATCAAGATCAACCAGATCGGCACGCTGACCGAGACCTTTGCCGCCATCGAGATGGCCAAGCGCGCGGGCTACACCGCCGTGATCAGCCACCGCTCGGGCGAGACCGAGGACAGCACGATTGCCGACATCGCCGTCGGCCTGAACGCCGGCCAGATCAAGACCGGCAGCTTGAGCCGCTCCGACCGCATCGCCAAGTACAACCAGCTGCTGCGGATTGAAGAGGATCTGGGCGACGTCGCCGAGTACCCCGGCCGCGCCGCTTTCTACAACCTGCGCTAAATCACAGCCCGCCACCGCGCCACCATGACCACACGCCTCGTCCCCCTCGTGCTGCTGCTGCTGCTCGTGGGCATTCACGCGCAGCTGTGGTCGGGGCGCGGCAGCGTCGGCAAGGTGCAGGAACTGCGCCAGCAGATCGCCACGCAGCAGGCCGCCAACGCCCAGGCGCGCCTGGACAATGAACGCCTGGCGGCCGAGGTCAACGACCTCAAGGGTGGCCTGGAAATGGTCGAGGAAAAGGCCCGCGGCGAGCTGGGCATGGTCAAGCAGGGTGAGATCTACGTGCAGGTGGTGCGCCAGCCGCAGCGTTGATCCAGACAAACACAAAAAGAGCTGCTAGCGCTTTCCTATCAAGCGCTAGCAGCTCTTTTTTTTCATAGTGACCTATTTCAGATTGCCCGACAGGAACCGCGCCAGGCGCTCACTTTGGGGGTTGGCCATGACCTCGCGCGGGTCGCCCTGCTCTTCTATCAATCCCTGGTGCAGGAAGATGACCTGGTTGGAGACCTCGCGCGCAAAGGCCATCTCGTGCGTGACGACGAGCATGGTGCGCCCCTCCTGGGCCAGCACCTGCATCACGCGCAGCACTTCGCCCACGAGCTCGGGGTCGAGCGCGCTGGTGGGCTCGTCGAACAGCATCACCTCGGGCTCCACGGCCAGCGCCCGGGCAATGGCCACGCGCTGCTGCTGGCCGCCGCTCATGTGGTTGGGGTAGGCGTCCTCGCGCCCCTCCAGTCCCACCAGGCGCAGGTATTTGCGTGCCCGCTCGACTGCCTCGTCGCGCGGCAGCCCCAGCACATGGATGGGCACCTCGGTGATGTTGGCCAGCACCGTCATATGCGCCCAGAGGTTGAAATGCTGGAACACCATGGCCAGGCGGGTACGCAGGCGCTGCAGCTGCTTCTGGTCGGCGGCCTCCAGCGCACCATCACGCCCTGGGCGCAACTGCAGCTCCTCACCTGCCACCAGGATGCGCCCCTGTTGCGGGCGCTCCAGCAGGTTGATGCAGCGCAGCAGCGTGCTCTTGCCCGAGCCGGAGCTGCCGATGATGCTGATCACATCGCCCGCGCGGGCCGTGAGCGACACGCCCTTGAGGACCTCGTTGGCGCCGTAGCGCTTGTGGATGTCCAGGGCCTGGAGTTTGACGGGGTTGGTCGTGTTCATCGGAACAGTCATGCTTTGCGCGGCGCCAGGTAGCCCAGGAATCGGCGCTCCACCAGCCTGGAGATGCTCAGCAGGCACATGGTGACGCACAGATAGATGGCTGCGGCAAACAGGTAGGCCTCAAACGGCAGGTAGAAGTCGGCATAGACGCGGCTGGCCGCGCCCGTGAGGTCGAGCAGCGCCGGCACGGTGCTCGCCAGGCTGGAGCTGTGCAGCATCATCACCACCTCGTTGCCATAGGCCGGCAGCATGCGGCGGATGGCGCTGGGCAGGACGATGCGGCGCATCAGCAGCCACGGGCCCATGCCCATGGCGCGCGCGGCCTCGACCTCACCCTTGGAGGTCTCGCGGATGCTGCCCGCCAGGGTTTCCGCCGTATAGGCCGCGGTGTTCAGGCTGAACGACAGCAGGGCGCAGAAGAACGGCTCCTTGAAGTTCGTCCAGGGCCACACCGTATCCCAGCGCGCCTGCACCCATTCGAGCTGGGCCACGCCGTAGTAGATCAGGTACACCTGAATCAACAGCGGCGTGCCGCGCATGAAGTAGGTGAAGGCCTGCGCCGGCCAGCGCAGCCAGGTATTGCTGCTGACCAGGGCCAGCGCGCACGCCAGCGCCAGCACCGCCCCCAGACCCAGGCTGTAGAGCGTGAGCTGCAGGGTGATGAGCAGGCCCTCGCCGTACAGCGCGAGCGTATCGGGCTCAAAAATGACGGCCCAGTTCATAGCAGCTGCACCTTGTCCGTGCCCAGGCTGTAGCGTGCGCTCACGCGCTTGAGCGCCCACAGCGACAGAGATGTATAGACTAGATAAATGGCGGCCGTGAACAGGAAAAAGGCAAACGGCTCGCGCGTGGAGGCGCTGGACTGCTTGGCCAGATAGGTCATGTCATGCAGGCCGATCAGGCTGACCAGCGCCGTGGCCTTGATCAGCACCAGCCAATTGTTGGTAAAGCTGGGCAGCGCGTAGCGCACCATCTGCGGCAGCGTGATGCGCATGAAGGTGCGAAAGCGCCCCATGCCGAAGGCCCAGGCGGCTTCCATCTGGCCACGCGGAATGGCCAGGATGGCGCCGCGAAAGGTCTCGGTCATGTAGGCGCCGTAGATGAAACCAATGGTCAGCACGCCAGCGACGAAGGGATCGAGATCCACGCCCTCCTGGTTGCCCCACAGCTCCACCAGGCTGTTCAGGCCGATGGCGCCGCCGTAGAACACCAGCAGCATCATGAGCAGCTCGGGGATGCCGCGCACTACCGTGGTGTAGAGCTGCGCCAGCCACACCAGCGGCCGGCTGCCCGAGAGCTTGGCCGCTGCGCCCAGCAGCCCCAGCAGTGTGGCTACCGCCAGCGACGCCAGCGATACCCCCACGGTGAGCAGCGAGCCATTCAGGATGGCCAGGTAGTAGTCACGCATTCAGATACGCGCCGGGACGGCGGGCGACTCACTTGCCATACGGATCGAAGTCGAAGTACTTCTTGGCGATCTTGTCGTAAGTGCCATTGGCGCGGATGGCGTCGATCGCGTCGTTCAGCTGCTTCTTCAGATCGCCCTGGCCCTTGCGCAGCGCGATGCCTATGCCGTCGCCGTAGTACTTCACGTCGTACTGGTCGGGGCCGACGTAGCCGTAGTCCTTGCCCTCGGGCTTGCGCAGGAAGCCGCCGTTGACCTCGACCTTGTCGGCCACGGTACCGTCGATGCGGCCGGCCTGGATGTCCAGATAGACCTGGTTCTGCGACTGGTAGGGCACGACGTTCACGCCGGCGGGCTTCAACTCGCCCAGGGCCCATTTCTCCTGCGTGCTGGCCTTGAGCACGCCGATCTTCATGCCCTTGAGCGATGCCGGGCCGTCGTATTTCACGCTCTTCTTGACCACGATGGCGCTGGGCGTCTTGTAGTAGCGGTTGCTGAAGTCCACCACGCGCGCGCGCTCGGGCGTGATCGACATGGAGCTGATGACCACGTCGAATTTCTTGGCCTGCAGGCCGGCGATGATGCTGTCCCACTCGGACTCGACGAACACGCATTTGCGCTTGATCTGCGCGCACAGTGCATTGGCGATATCCACGTCGAAGCCGACGATCTCGCCCGTGGCGGTCTTGGATTCGAAGGGTTCGTAGGCCGGGTTCAGGCCGACGCGCAGGTCGGCCGCACAGGCCACGCCTGCCAGCCCGGCAAGGGCCAGGGCGATGAATTGTTTTTGCATGGTGATATTCCTTGAACAGGCGCGAAAGGCACTATTGTCGCCGCGCCGGGCGCCGCGTCCGGCAAATGCCGACGGCGACGCGCTATTGCACGCTGGACGACACCGGGGGCTGCTGGCCCGGCGCGGTGAACAACTGGGCCGCGTCCACGGCGTCGAATTGGTATTGCTGGCCGCAGTATTCGCAGCCGACCTCGATGGCGCCGCGTTCGTCCAAAATGCTCTGCACCTCGTCCGTGCCCAGGCTGCGCAGCATATTGCCCACGCGCGCGCGGCTGCACGAGCAGGCAAACCGCGGGCCGTCCGCACCCTGCTGGGGCGTGAAGCGCAGCAGCTTTTCCTGCCAGAACAGGCGGCGCAGCATGGTGTCCACGTCCAGCGTGAGCAGTTCCTCGCGCGTGAGGCTGGCGGCCAGCGTGGCGATGCGGTTGTAGTCTTCGCTCTGACCAATCAGGTCCTCGTCGGCCTGGGCGGCCGCGCCCGCCAGGTTGCCCTCGCCCTTGATGGGCATGCGCTGGATCAAAAGGCCCGCGGCCACCTGGTCGTTGGCGGCAAGTACGAGCGTGGTGTCGAGCTGTTCGGACTGCAGCATGTAGTGCTGCAGCACATCGCTGAGTTTGCCCAGCTTTTCCTTGTGGTCGCCGTAGAGCGGCACCACGCCCTGGTAGGGCTGCTGGCCGGGCCGGCGGTCCTCGGGGTCGAGTGTGATGGCGCAGCGCCCGCCGCCGCCCGCATTCACCATGTCTGCCAGGCCGGCCTGGGGCGGCAGGGCGCCCACCACGGACGCCGTGGCGCGCAGACTCAGGTCGGAGCGCACCTCGGCCACGGCCAGCTTCACCGGCCCATCGCCAAACACCTGCAGCACCAGCGCGCCGTTGAACTTGATGTTGGCCTGCATCAGCACGGCGGCGGCCGTCATCTCGCCGAGTAGCTCGCTCACGGGCGCGGGATAGGGCCCCGTCTCGGTATTGCCGGCGCGGCGCGCGAGCAGCTCGGTCCAGGCGTCGGTCAGGCGCACGATCATGCCGCGCACCGGCAGGCCCTCAAACAAAAACTTGTGCAGTTCGGACATTCAGGCTCATCAATCCAGTTTGCGCAGCCCCGCCTTGAAGCGGCGCGCGTTTTCCATATAGTTGCGCGCGCTCTGGCGCAGGCCCTCGATCTGCTCGGGCGTGAGCTGGCGCACGACGCGCGCCGGGCTGCCCAGGATCATCGAACCATCGGGAAATTCCTTGCCCTCGGTGACCAGCGACCCGGCGCCCACCAGGCAGTTCCTGCCGATCTTCGCGCCGTTGAGCACCACGGCGCCGATGCCGATCAGCGACTCGTCGCCAATGGTGCAGCCGTGCAGCATGACCTTGTGGCCCACGGTAACGCGCTCGCCAATCACCAGCGGCTGGCCGAAGTCGGCATGCAGCACGCTGGCGTCCTGTACATTGCTGCCAGCGCCAATGGTGATGCACTCCGTGTCGCCACGCACCACCGTGCCGAACCACACGCTGGCATCGCCCCCCAGCACCACCTTGCCCATCACCTGGGCGCTGTCGGCCACCCAGGCCGATGCCGCCAGCTGCGGCGTCACGCCATCGAGTTCATAGATCGCCATTGCCCAGGGTCTCCGAAATAGATAGAGGGAAACCTACAATTGTAAGGATGGAGCTCCGTCAACTGGCCCTGCAGGTTCTGCGCCTCACAGACCCCGAAGAAAAATCCGCCGCAGCGCTTGACATGCAAGCGCAAGCAGCTTCTTTTTCAATAGCATCACAAGTACCCGCGCCGTCCGTGGATGGGCAGGCCCTGCCCGGCCGGCCGGCGCGGCCCGAGCTGCTGCACCATGCATCGGTAGCGCGCCGTTCGCCCGCCACACCGGAGGGCCGGGCGGTGCTGATTCACGCCATCGCCCATATCGAGTTCAACGCCATCAACCTGGCGCTCGACGCCATCTGGCGCTTTGCCGGCATGCCCGCGCAGTACTACCTGGACTGGCTGCGTGTGGCCGCCGAGGAGGCCAAGCATTTCCGCCTGCTGCGCGATCACATGCGCGCACACCTGGGCCACGACTATGGCGACTTTCCCGCGCACCAGGGCCTGTGGAGCATGTGCGAGAAGACGGCGCACGACATCGTGGCGCGCATGGCCCTGGTGCCGCGCACGCTGGAGGCGCGCGGGCTGGATGCCACGCCGCTGATCCAGCGCAAGCTGCGCCAGGTGGGCACGCCCGACGCTCTGGCCGCGGTGGATATCCTGGACGTCATCCTCGCCGAGGAGGTCGGCCACGTGGCCATAGGCAACCACTGGTACGGCTGGCTGTGCGCGCGCCAGGGGCTGGACCCCATGGCGCACTACGCCCTGCTGGTCGAACGCTACGAGGCGCCGCGCCCCAAGCCGCCACTGAACGCCGACGCACGCCGCGCCGCCGGATTCAGCGAGGCCGAGCTGCTGTGGCTGGAGCAAGGCTGAAGTGAGCGCGGGCACCCGCGGCTTCTTGCCTACAATGAACAACGCCACCGAGCCACCCTGCCCCACCCTCACCATGCCGATCACGCCCCCCGCCCTCCATGCCCCGGCCCCGGCCACGCCAGCGCCGGGTGGCAGCGCCGGCGCCATGATTGCGCGCCAGGCCATCATGGACGGCCAACAGGTAGTCGTAGGCTACGAGCTGTTCAATCGCTCGCGCACGCCGGCCGAGCACACGGCCGCCAGCGACGTGCTGCTGGTCTTCACGGCGCTCTCGCATGCCGGCTCCGACGAGCTGGTGGGCACAATGTTGATCTTCGTCAACTGCACCCACGAGAGCCTGGCTGGCGGACACCTGGAACTCGTCAACCCCGACAAGCTGGTGCTGGAAATTCCCCCGCTGGGCCATGTGGCAGCGCAGGAGGTGCAGGCGCGCCTGCCCATCCTGGCCGAGCTGCGCGCACGCGGCTTTCGCCTGGCCTTCAACCACCAGGTGCTGGAGTCGGCCTATGCGCCGTGGCTGCCGCTGGCGGACTACATCAAGCTGGACATGTCCGTGCTCGCGCCCGACCAGCTGGCCGTGCTCGTCGGCTACGCCGGACGCCAAGCTCCGGCCCGGCTGATCGCCGAGAAAATCGAAACGGCGCAGCAGTACGACATGGCGTCTTCGCTGGGCGTCAAGCTGTTCCAGGGCTACTGGTTCTCGCGCCCCACGCTGGTCCAGGCGCGGCTGCTCAGTCCCGCGCAGGCCAGCATCGTGCAGCTGCTGAACCTGGTACGCAGCCAGGCCACGACGGCCGAGATTGAGGATGTGCTCAAGAAGGACGCAGGCCTGGCCTTCAACCTCATGCGCCTGATCAATTCGGCCGGCCTGGGCCTTACGCGCGAGATCACCTCGGTGCGCCAGGCGGTGATGCTGCTGGGCCTCAAGAAGCTGTTTCGCTGGGCGGCGCTGCTGCTCACGGCCGTGCGCGGCGGCGGTACACCCCCCGCCGTGGGCCAGACCGCCGTGGTGCGGGGCCGCCTCATGGAGCTGCTGGCCGGGGAACTCATGTCTGCCGACGAGGCCGACCAGGCCTTCGTGGTCGGCCTCTTCTCCATGCTTGATCAGATGCTGGGCATGCCGCTCGAAGCCGCCGTGGGCCTGCTCCATCTTCCCGACGAGCTGGCAGCCGCACTGCTAGAGCGCGACAACCTGTATGGCCGCCTGCTCACGCTGGTCGAGGCCTGCGAGAGCAGCGACGACAGCGGCTTCGACCAGGCGGCACAATCACTGCAGCTGACCAGCCAGCAAATCAATTGGGCCCACCTGCAGGCCCTGGCCTGGGCCGACCAGATAACGCAGGCCTGACTTTTTGCAGCCCATCACGCATTCCACCCATGCCCAGTACCGCAGCCTCAGACACCACCCCATCCACCGGACCACAATCTGGCCCCGAGGATGCAGACAATCTCGTCGTCATTGCACGCCAGGCCATCCTGGACGAACGGCGTGAGGTCTACGGCTACGAGCTGTTCGACCGCAACACGGCCGCCAACTCCCACACTGCCGCCAGCGATGCGGCGCTGCTGTTCAACGCCCTGTCCTACGCCGGCTCCGAGACCCTGGTCGGACAGAAGACCGTCTTCATCAACTGCACGCATGAAAGCCTGGCCGGCGGCCATCTGGAGCTGATCCACCCCGAGAAGGTGGTGCTGGAGGTGCCCACGCTGGCGTCCGACGCATCGCCCGAGCAGATCGCGCAGATGCTGCCGACGCTGCAGGCGCTGCACACACGCGGTTTTCGCATCGCCTTCAGCCAGGATGTGCTGCGCCGCGCCTACGCCGGCTGGCTGCCGCTGGCCTCGTTCATCAAGCTGGACATGATGGCCTTCAAGCCCGAGCTGGCCGAGCCGCTGGTGAAGTTCGCGCGCGCCAACTCGCAGGCCACGCTGGTCGCCGAAAAGGTCGAGACGGCCGAGCAACACGAGCGCATGTCGGCCCTGGGCGTGAAACTGTTCCAGGGGTACTGGTTTGCCCGTCCGTCGCTGGTCAAGGCCCAGACCATACGCCCGTCGCAGGCCACCATCATCCAGCTCATCAACCTGGTGCGCCAGCAGGCCAGCACGGCCGATATCGAGGACCTGCTCAAGAAGGACCCCACGCTGTCCTTCAACCTGCTGCGCTTCATCAATTCCTCGGGCTTTGGCCTGTCGTGCGAGGTCACCTCGTTCCGCCATGCGGTGATGATCCTGGGCCTGAAGAAGCTGTTCCGCTGGGCGGCGCTGCTACTGACCACATCGCGCAAGGATGGCGCGCCACCCGCCGTGGGCCAGACCGCCGTGGTGCGCGGCCGGCTCATGGAGCTGCTCTCTGCCGAGCTGCTGCCGCCCGACGAGTGCGACAACGCCTTCGTCGTGGGCGTGTTCTCGCTGCTCGACGTCATGCTGGGCATTCCGCTGGATCGCGCGCTGGCGAGCGTGGCCCTGCCCGAGCCGGTGCTGGACGCGCTGCTGCGCAACCAGGGCGTGTTCGCCCCCTTCCTGGAGCTCACCCGTGCCTGCGAGAGCGGCGACGACGAGGCCTTTGCGCGCACGGCCGAGGCCCTGCACCTGTCCAACCGTCAGGTCAACATGGCCCACCTGCAGGCCCTGGCCTGGGCCGAGAGCCTTGCCGCAGAAGCGTAGGCGGCCGGCGGCGCGCCCCGCCTGAGGCTGCGGCTCAATTGAGCCTTATGTTTGCCGCGCGGATGATGCGCGCGTTGCTCTCCGATTCGGCGGCGATCTGCCGCCCGAACTGCGCCACCGTGCCGCCCGTGGGCACGTTGTCCGAGGCCTCCATGCGCGCCCTGATGTCCGGCTGCGCCAGTGCGCGGTTGATCTCGGCATTCAGGCGCTCCAGGATGGGCGCGGGCGTGGCGGCCGGGGCGAAGATACCGAACACCGAGTTCAGGTTGGCCGCGGGCAGCCTCAGCTCCTGCAGCGTGGGTACATCGGGCAAGGATTCGAGGCGCCTGGGCGCGCCCACGGCCAGCGGGTGCAGCTTGCCGGCCTTGATGTGCTGCATCACGGCCGGCCCGGCGTTGGTGGACAGGACCTCGAACTGGCCGCTGAGCGCATCATTGAGCTGTTGCCCGCCGCCCTTGTAGGGCACATGCGTGACCTGCATCCCCGCGCCCTGAACGATGTGCTCCAGCATGATGTGCCCCAGCGACGCCAGGCCCGAGGTGGCCCAGCGCAGCTGGCCCGGATGCGCCCTGGCAACGGCGATCAGTCCAGCAAAGTCGCGCGCCTTCAGAGCCTGCGTGGCCAGCAGCAGCACGGGTGAATACATGACGCTGGCCACGGGCGCGATGTCACGCTCGGGATCGAACGGCGGCCTGCCCAGGTGCGGGCTCAGCACCAGCGGGCTGATGGCGCAAAAACCCAGCGTGTAGCCGTCGGGCGCGGCCTTGGCTACCGCATCCATGCCGATGGTGCCGCCGGCGCCGGCCTTGTTCTCGACAACTACCGGGGTGCCCAGGCGCTGCGCGAGCCGCTCGCCGAGCGCACGCGCCACCACGTCGCTGACGCCGCCCGCGGGGTAGGCGACGATGAGGCGTATCGGCCGGGCCGGCCAATCCCCCTGCGCGAAGGTGGGCCAGGGGGCCGCGGCGCAGGCGGCGGCGCAAATCAGCGCCAGGCGTCTGGAGATTTCAGGCATGGAAAGTGGACAAAGCCGCGATGCTACCCGCGCGGATGGTGCTGCGCATGCAGCTGCTTCAGGCGCTCGCGCGCCACATGGGTATAGATGGTGGTGGTGGAAATGTCGGCATGGCCCAAGAGCAGCTGCACCACGCGCAGATCCGCGCCGTGGTTCAGCAGGTGGGTGGCAAACGCATGGCGCAGCGTGTGCGGCGACAGCGGCGCGGTGATGCCCGCCAGCTGCGCGCATTTCTTGACGATGACCCAGAACATGACGCGCGACATGGCGGCTCCGCGCTGGGTGACGAACAAATCGTCGGTCTGCTGTCCCCCCAGGATGGCGCCGCGGCCCTCGGCCAGGTAGCGCCCCAGCCAGCGCTGCGCTTCCTCGCCGAAGGGGACGAGCCGCTCCTTGCCGCCCTTGCCCATGACGCGCAAGACGCCCTCGGCCAGCCCCAGCTGGAAGGTTTTGAGCGTGACCAGCTCGGACACGCGCAGGCCGCTGGCGTACATCAGCTCCAGCATGCTGCGGTCACGCAGGCCCAGCGGCGTGGCCGCGTCGGGGGCGTGCAGCAGCGCCTCCACCTGCGCCTGCGTCAGCGTCTTGGGCACGCGCAGCGGCTGGCGCGCGGCCAGCAGGCGCACCGTAGGGTCCTGCACGATGCGCCGCTCGCGCAGCGCCCAGTGAAAGTAGCGGCGCAGCACAGTGAGGCGCCGGTTGGCCGTGGTGGCGCGCGTCTGGGCATGGCGCGCGGCAAAGTAGGCCTGCAGATGGTGCTCGGCCGTCGCGTCCAGGGCCAGCGGCGGCACCTGCGCGCCCAGCCATTGGGCGTACAGCGTGAGGTCGCGCCGGTAGGCGGCCAGGGTATTGCGCGACAGGCCGTCTTCCAGCCACAGGGCGTCTAAAAACAGGTCGATGGCGTTCTGGCTTTCGGGCAGCATGCTCAAAAAAATGGTTGTTGAGGGAATTGTGCAAGCGTTCGTCCCCACCCAAGGCGCAAGCGGTAACGCCCGTACCACCCTTGGCGCCGCGCTATGCTGCGCGCCGTGAATTACGCGCAGCTCCTCTTCCCCGATTTCTCGCTCATCCTGTGCGGCTACCTGATCTGCCGCTACACGCCATTGAACCGCAGCGTCTGGCAGCCCGTGGAGAGCCTGGTGTACTACCTGCTGTTTCCGGTGCTGCTGTTCCAGTCCATCATCAAGAGCCCCATCAACATCGGCGAGGCCGCCGGCCTGGTCGTCGCCGGCGTGGGCACGGGCCTGTCCGGCGTGGTGCTGGCCTACAGCCTGCCGCATCTGCCCTGGCTGGGCCGGCATATCGACCGGCGCGACCACGCGGCCGCGGCCCAGGTGGCGTTTCGCTTCAACTCCTTCATCGTGCTGGCCCTGGCCGAGCGCCTGGCGGGCGCCCAGGGCCTGTTGATGGTGGCCGTGCTCATAGGCGTGTGCGTGCCGATGTTCAACGTAGCGGCCGTGTGGCCCATGGCGCGCGGCAGCGGTCAGGGCCTGCTGCGCGAACTGCTGCGCAACCCGCTGATCATCGCCACGGCCACGGGCCTGGCGGCCAACCTGTTGGGGCTGCGCCTGCCTCTCTGGCTGGAGCCCACGGTCAGCCGCATAGGCGCGGCCTCGCTGGCGCTGGGGCTGATGGCGGCCGGCGCGGGCATGCAGTTCGGCCTGCTCACGCGCAGCAAGCTGCTGTCGGTGTCGGTGCTGTCCATACGCCACCTGGCGCAGCCGCTGATCGCCTGGGGGTTTGCCCACCTGCTGCGGCTCGATGCCACGCAGACCACCGTGCTGATGGCGTTTTGCGCCGTGTCCACGGCCTCCAGCTGCTACGTGCTGGCGGCGCGCATGGGCTACAACGGCGCCTATGTGGCGGGGTTGGTCACGCTGTCCACGGTGCTGGGGGTGGCGAGCCTGACGTTTGCGCTGGGCATGCTGCGCTGAAACTACGTAATCGATAGCTGCCCGCGCTTTATATACGGGCGTTTGTCCCCGTTTTCTCTCAAACTCCCTGCGCCAGTGCCCAGGCCACATGCTCGCGCACCAGGGCGCTGTCATGTTCGGCGCGAGTGAGCAAGGCGGCGCGCAGCGCCTGGGCCTCCAGCGCATCGGCCTTGGCCAAGGCATTGCCCAGCGCCACGGCAATATTGCGCAGCCAGCGCTCGTGGCCTATGCGGCGTATAGGCCCGCCCTCGGTCAGGCGCAGGAAGGTCGCCTCGTCCCAGGAGAACAGCTGCACCAGCTGCTGGCCCACCAGCGGCGCGCGCGCGTCGAAGTCGGGCAGGCTGCTGGCGTGCGCGTATTTGTTCCAGGGGCAGATCAGCTGGCAGTCGTCGCAGCCATAGATGCGGTTGCCCATGAGCGGGCGCAGCTCCAATGGGATGGGGCCGGCATGCTCTATCGTCAGGTAGGAGATGCAGCGGCGCGCGTCCACACGGTGCGGCGCGACGATGGCCTGCGTGGGGCAGATGTCCATGCAGGCCTGGCAGCTGCCGCAGTGCGCGGTGACGGGCGCTGTAGGTTCGAGCGGCATGTCCAGGTAGATCTCGCCCAGGAAGAACATGGAGCCGGCCTCGCGGCTCAGCACCAGCGTGTGCTTGCCGCGCCAGCCCTGGCCGCTGCGGCGCGCAAGCTCGGCCTCCAGCACGGGGGCCGAGTCGGTGAACACGCGGTGGCCGAACGGGCCCACGGCCTCGGCGATGCGGTCGCTCAACTTCTGCAGGCGCGCGCGCAGCACCTTGTGGTAGTCGCGCCCCCGGGCGTAGACGGAGACGATGGCCTCCTGCGGACGCGTCAGGCGCCCGAACTCCACGGCCTGCCAGCCGGCGGGTGTATCCCGCGGCAGGTAGTCCATGCGCGCGGTGATCACGCTCACCGTGCCCGGCACCAGCTCGGCCGGTCGCGCGCGCTTGAGGCCGTGCGCCTGCATGTAATGCATCTCGCCATGGAAACCTTGGGCCAGCCATTGCATCAATCCAGGCTCGGCGCTGGACAGGTCCACGCCCGCCACGCCGATTTGGGAGAATCCCAGCTCACGCGCCCAGCCCTGGATTTGAGGAAGAAGTTGACTGCTGCACAACATCACCGCCCGATTGTAGGAACGCCACACCGCCTGTCGCTGCGCTGGCAGGACGAGGACGACACGGCGCGCTTTGCCGCGCGCCTGGCCGCGCAGCCTGGCCTGGCCTGCGCCTTCATCGCCCTGCACGGCGAGCTGGGCGCGGGCAAGACCACGCTGGTGCGCCATCTGCTGCGCGCCCTGGGCGTGACAGGGCGCATCAAGAGCCCGACCTATGCCGTGGTGGAGCCGCACCAGGCGCCGGGCCTGGCCATCTGGCATTTCGACTTCTACCGCTTCCATGACCCGCGCGAGTGGCAGGACGCGGGCTTTCGCGACATCTTCGCCGGCCCGGGCCTGAAGCTGGCCGAATGGCCCGACAATGCAGGCCCCCTTGCGCCTACAGCGGATATTGCTATTTACATTGAAGCAGAGGATGATTTGGCCCGGCTTGTGACACTGCAGGCGCACACGCCCCTGGGCGGCGCCATCCTGCAAGGAATCGACACGCAATGAGTGCAGCGCTCCCACCCCAACCACCCCACCACGGCAGGCGCCGGCTGCTGCAGGCCGGCAGCCTGGTGCTGCTGCTGGGCGCGCAGCAGATCGCGCGCGGCGCCGGCATCGTGGCCGTGCGCGTGTGGCCCGCGCCAGAATATTCGCGCGTCACCATCGAATCCGACCGCCAGCTCGTCACCCGGCACACGTTCGTGCCCACGCCGCCGCGCCTGGCGGTGGACATCGAGGGCATTGACCTCGACCCCTCGCTGCGCGAACTGGTGGCCAAGGTGCGGCCCGACGACCCCAACATCGCCGGGATACGCGTGGGCCAGAACGCGCCCGGCGTGGTGCGCCTGGTGATCGACCTGAAGCAAGCCGCACGCCCCCAGGTGTTCACGCTCGCGCCCGTCGCCGCCTACCAGCACCGGCTGGTGTTCGACCTGTACCCGGCCCAGCCGCCCGACCCGCTGGAGGCCCTGATCGCCGAGCACCTGCGTGAGGAAACGACATCACCGCCGCCCGGCACCAGCAGGATGCCCGGCACGGCCGCCGCGCCTGCCCTGCCCGGCACCGATCCCCTGGGTGAGCTGATTGCACAGCAGGGCCAGAAGCCAGGCAGCCCCACCATGCCGCCGCCCGGCAATTCCGTCGCCATGGCACCACCCCCTGCACCCGTGCCCACACCGGCACCGGCAGTACCACGCTCACGCGCAACGGCAACGGCGCGCGCCACTGACCGCCTGATCATCGTCGCCCTGGACCCCGGCCATGGCGGTGAAGACCCGGGCGCCACAGGCCCCGGCGGCACGCGCGAGAAGGACGTGGTGCTCAAGGTCGCGCACCTGCTGCAGGGCCGCATCAACGCCACCCAGGTGGGCGGCAACCCGATGCGCGCCTTTCTCACGCGCGACGGCGACTACTTCGTGCCCCTGGGAACGCGCGTGGAAAAGGCCAGGCGCGTGCAGGCCGACCTGTTCGTCTCCATCCATGCCGACGCCTTCAGCAACCCCGACGCACGCGGCGCCAGCGTGTTCGCGCTGAGCCAGGGCGGGGCCTCCAGCTCGGCCGCGCGCTGGCTGGCCAACAAGGAAAACGAGGCCGACCTGATCGGCGGTGTGAACGTGGGCAGCCAGGACCGGCATGTGCAGCGCGCGCTGCTGGACATGAGCACCACGGCGCAGATCAACGACAGCCTGAAGCTCGGCAGCGTGCTGCTGGGCGAGATCGGTGGCATGGCCCGGCTGCACAAGCCGCGCGTGGAGCAGGCCGGCTTTGCCGTGCTGAAGGCCCCGGACATCCCCAGCGTGCTGGTCGAGACGGCCTTCATCAGCAACCCCGAGGAAGAAGCCAGGCTGCGCACCGCCGCCTACCAGGAGCAACTGGCCGATGCGCTGATGCGCGGCATCGTGCGCTACTTCGCCAAGAACCCGCCGCTGGCGCGCAGCCGGTCGGTCTAGAGACACAGGAGATTCCACCATGGCCCTGCCCCACGCTACCTCGGGACAAGTCACCCGCCTGGAGCCGCTGGGCGAGCGGCTGACCGACACCGTCTCCACGGCCCTGTTCAAGGCGGCGCAGCTCGAAGTGGTGCGCCTGGTGCTGCCGCGCGGCCACACCATGCGCGAGCACCGCGTGCAGGGCGAGATCACGCTGCACTGCCTGGAGGGTGCGATCGACCTCACCGTCGATGGCAGCGCCCAGGCCATGCATGCCGGCGACCTGGTGTACCTGGCCGCGGGCCGGCCCCATGCGCTGCACGCCGTGCAGGACGCATCCCTGCTGCTGACCATCTGCCTGCTGCCCGGCGCGTAGCTGCGGCCGATGGCGTGCGTGGCCAGACCCACGCAGGCTTACCCGATGATCCGGGATAACCCGGGGGTTATAAGACTCATTGGATATCGAATATTGAGCGGCGGGAATGCGCAGGAGCAGCGACTGCGTGCACCATAGGGACAACGACGGCGCGCCATGGCGCCCCGCCCCATTGCCCCACTGGATGGCCCCATGACACACACCGCCCCGCCACCTGCCAACGCCCGCCCCATCCGCTTCTACCACCGCGGCGCCATCGTCAGCGTCCAGGGCCCGCAGAGCACGCGCACCCTGCTGGACTGGCTGCGCGAGGACGCGCGCTGCACGGGCACCAAGGAGGGCTGCAACGAGGGCGACTGCGGCGCCTGCACCGTGGTGCTGGGCGAACTCGATGCCGCGGGCGAACTGCGGCTCACCAACGTCAACGCCTGCATACAGTTTCTGCCCACGCTGGACGGCAAGGCGCTGTTCACCGTCGAAGACCTGGCGCCGCTGGCCACCGGCACGGCCCCCCTGCACCCGGTGCAGCAGGCCCTGGTCGATTGCCATGGTTCGCAATGCGGCTTCTGCACGCCGGGTTTTGCCATGTCGCTGTGGCACAGCTACGAGGCGCACCAGCAATGCGGCACCCGGCCCACGCGCCAGCAGCTGGCCGACGATCTGTCGGGAAACCTGTGCCGCTGCACCGGCTACCGCCCCATCCTGGACGCGGGCGAGCGCATGTTCGACCTGCCCGCGGCGCGCCTGGATCGCGCCGCCGTCACGCAGGCGCTGCGCACGCTGCAGGAACAGCCCCCGCTGCACTACAGCACGAACGACGGCGCACCCTTCCACGCCCCGCGCAGCCTGGCCGAGCTGGCCGCCCTGCGCCTGGCCCTGCCGCAGGCGCGGCTGCTGGCCGGCAGCACCGACATCGGCCTGTGGGTCAACAAACAGTTTCGCGACCTGGGCGACCTGATCTACCTGGGCGAGGTGGCCGAGCTGCGCGTCATTGAGGAACGCGACGGCGCGCTCTGGATAGGCGCGGGCGCCACGCTGGAGCAGGCCTGGGCGGCGCTGGCCGCGCGCGCGCCGGCGCTCACCGATGTCTGGCTGCGCTTTGCCTCGCCGCCCATACGCCGCAGCGGCACCATGGGCGGCAACGTGGCCAATGGCTCGCCGATTGGCGATAGCGCTCCTATTTTGATGGCGCTTGACGCAGAGCTGGAGCTGCGTAGAGGCCCAAACACCCGAAAAATCGCATTGACCGACTTCTATCTGGACTACATGAAGAACGCGCTGCAGGAGGGCGAGTTCGTGCAGGCCATCACCGTGCCGCTGGCAGCCTTTGCGCGCCAGGTGCGCGGCTACAAGATCAGCAAGCGCTTTGACTGCGACATCTCGGCCCTGTGCGCGGGCATGGCGCTGGAGCTCGATGGTGACAAGGTCGCCAGCGTGCGCCTGGCCTACGGCGGCATGGCGGCCACGGTGCGGCGCGCGGCCCAGGCCGAGGCCGCGCTGCTGGGCCAACCCTGGAGCGAAGCCAGCGTGCGCGCCGCGCAGGCCGCGCTGGCGCAGGACTTCCAGCCGCTCACCGACATGCGCGCCAGCAGCGGCTACCGCCTGCAGGTGGCGCAGAACCTGCTGCAGCGCCTGTGGCTGGAGACGCGCGCCGTGGCGCCGCTGGACTCCGGCAGCACCAGCGTGTTCAGCGTCATGCCGCATGCCGTGCATGCCATGCAAGGCGCGTAAGGAGTGACGACCATGAACAAGCCCGTCCCCAGCGAAGTGCTGAACCAGCCGGCCGCCTTCGCGCCCTACCAGGACAACCAGCGCCTGCGCCTCGACCCCGGCGCCGAGGCCCGCGCGCATGCGGCCGGCGCGCGCGTAGGCATCAGCCAGGCGCATGAATCGGCGGCCCTGCATGTCACGGGCGGCGCCACCTACACCGACGACATTCCCGAGCTGGCCGGCACGCTGCATTGCGCCCTGGGCCTGTCCCCGGTGGCCGCGGGCCGGCTGCTGGGCATGGATCTTGCCGCCCTGCGCGCCCTGCCCGGCGTGGTGCGCGTGTTCACGGCCGCAGACATTCCCGGCGCCAACGACTGGGGCTCCATCGTGCACGACGACCCCATCCTGTGCGACGGCGAGATCCGCTACCTGGGCCAGCCCGTGTTTGCCGTGGTGGCCGAGACGCGCGCCCAAGCCCTGCGCGCCGCAGCCCTGGCCAAGAAGCTGGTGCGGGTCGAGGCCGCACCGCCCGTGCTCACGCCCCAGGAGGCGCATGCGCGCGGCCAGTACGTGGTGCCGCCCATGCACCTGGTGCGCAGCAGCAGCGGCCTGGATGAGGCCGGCATACACGCACGCATCGCCAGCGCTCCGCACCGCCTGAAGGGCCAGCTCGACGTGGGCGGGCAGGAGCAGTTCTACCTGGAGGGGCAGATCAGCTACGCCATCCCCAAGGAGGGCAACGCCATCCATGTCTACTGCTCCACCCAGCACCCCAGCGAGATGCAGCACCTGGTGGCGCACGCCCTGGGCGTGCAGGCGCACGCCGTGCAGGTGGAATGCCGGCGCATGGGCGGCGGCTTTGGCGGCAAGGAATCGCAGTCCGGCCTGTTCGCCTGCATGGCCAGCGTGGCCGCGCGGCTGCTGGGGCGCCCGGTGAAGCTGCGCGTGGATCGCGACGACGACTTCCTCATCACCGGCCGGCGCCACTGCTTCTGGTACGAGTACGACGTGGGCTACGACGACGCGGGTCGCATCCTGGGCGCGGCCGTCACCATGGTGTCGCGCGCCGGGCATTCGGCGGATTTGTCCGCGCCCGTGATGACGCGCGCCCTGTGCCACTTCGACAACGCCTACTGGCTGCCCGAGGTCGCCATGCACGGCTTCTGCGGCAAGACCAATACGCAAAGCAACACGGCATTCCGCGGCTTTGGCGGGCCGCAGGGGGCGATCGCCATCGAGTACATCCTCGACAGCATTGCGCGCAGCCTGGGCCACGACCCGCTGGCCGTGCGCCGCGCCAACTTTTATGGCAAGGGCGAGCGCAACGTCACGCCCTACCAGCAGACCGTGCGCGACAACGTGATCCACGAACTGGTCGATCAGCTGGAAGAGCGCAGCGGCTACCAGACGCGCCGCGCTGCCGTGGCCGCGTTCAATGCGGCGAGCCCGGTGCTCAAGCGCGGCCTGGCGCTCACGCCGGTGAAGTTCGGCATCAGCTTCAACGTCAAGCATTTCAACCAGGCGGGGGCCCTGGTGCATGTGTACACCGACGGCTCCATCCTCGTGAACCATGGCGGCACCGAAATGGGCCAGGGCCTGAACACCAAGGTGGCCCAGGTGGTGGCGCACGAGCTGGGCGTGGCCTTCGAGCGCGTGCGCGTCACGGCCACCGACACCAGCAAGGTGGCCAACACCTCGGCCACGGCGGCATCGACCGGCACCGACCTGAACGGCAAGGCCGCGCAGGATGCCGCGCGCCAGATCCGCGAGCGCCTGGCCGCCTGCGCCGCCGCGCGCCATGGCGGCGCCGCCCAGGATTGGCACTTTGCCAACGACCGGGTGCAGCGGAGCGGCCAGCAGATCGCCTTCGAGACCCTGGTGAGCCAGGCCTACCTGGACCGCGTGCAGCTGTGGTCCGACGGCTTCTATGCCACGCCCGGCCTGCACTGGGACAAGGAGACCATGCAGGGCAATCCGTTCTACTACTTCGCGTACGGCGCGGCCGTGAGCGAGGTGGTCATCGACACGCTGACCGGCGAATGGAAGCTCTTGAGAGCCGACGTGCTGCACGACGTGGGCCGCTCGCTGAACCCGGCCGTGGACATAGGCCAGGTCGAGGGTGCCTTCATCCAGGGCATGGGCTGGCTGACCATGGAGGAACTGGTCTGGCACCCCCAAACCGGCCTGTTGATGACGCACGCGCCCAGCACCTACAAGATCCCCACGGCCAACGACTGCCCGCCGCAGTTCAACGTGCAGCTGTTCGAGGGCGACAACGTCGAGGACTCCATCCACCGCAGCAAGGCCGTGGGCGAGCCGCCGCTCTTGCTGCCGTTCTCGGTGTTCTTCGCGATCCGCGACGCCGTGGCCGCCGCCGGCGGGCACCGCGCGCCGCCGCCCCTGCAGGCCCCGGCGACCAGCGAGGCCATACTGCGCGCCATCGCGGCCGTGCAAGCCGCCTGAGGCCTGGCATGCCCACGCACGGCCCATCCAGTCCGCCCGCACCCGGGGCCGCCGACGAGCGCCAGCTGTTCGATCGCATCGACCTGCACCTGATCCGCGTGCTGCATACGGTGCTGACCGAGCGCAGCGTCTCGCGCGCGGCGCTGCGCTTGGGTATGCACCAACCGGCGGTATCGACCGCGCTCAAGCGCCTGCGCGAGCTCTCGGGCGACCCGCTGCTGGTGCGCAACGGCGCACACATGGTGCCCACCGAGGCCGGGCAACGCATGCTCGAGCCCGCGGCCAATGTACTGCGTGCGGCCGAAACCCTGTTCACCGAAGCACGCAGCTTCGATGCGCGCACCAGCTGCCAGACCTTTCGCATCGCGGCCAGCGACTACCTGGACCCGTTGTTCCTGCCGCGCCTGGTGGCCGACATACAACGCCAGGCGCCGCTGACCAGGGTCGAGATCCATGCCCTCACGCGCGACGGCGACTACCGCGCGCAGCTGGCCCTGGGTGAAATCGACCTGGTGATAGGCAACTGGCTGCAGCCCCCGGACGAGCTGCACATGGCGCGCCTGTTCAGCGATGAGGTGGTCTCGCTCGTGAGCCGCGACCACCCGGCCGTGCGCCGCGGCTGGGACGAGGCCAGCTGGCTGGCTGCAGAGCACATCGCGCCCATGCCCACACATGCGGGCGCACGCGGCATCATCGACCAGGTGCTGGACGGCATGGGGCTGCAGCGCCATATCGTCGTGCGCAGTGCCTATTTCAGCCTGATACCGGACATGGTCGCCAACACCCGGCTGGTGTTGACCACCGGGCGCCGCTACGGCGAGCGCGTGGCGGCGCGCCTGCCGCTCGTGATACTGCCCTGCCCCGTGGCCATACCGCCGCTGCTGTACTACCAACTATGGCATGCGCGTAGCCAGCATTCGAGCAGCGCGCGCTGGCTGCGCGAACGCACGCGCGAGGCCATCGCCGCACTGCAGTCCCACGCCCCCGAGTCGCCAACCCTGCATCCCTGCCCCCAGCCACAACCCGCAAGGAGACAAACGCCATGAGCGCCAATGATCTGTCGCGCGTGCCGACCACGCCCACTTCACCCCCATCCACAAGCCTCGTGGAACGCCTGTTCAAGCTGCGCGAGCACGGCACGACCATGCGCACGGAGCTGATCGCGGGCCTGACCACCTTTCTGACGATGGCCTACATCATCTTCGTCAACCCCTCCATCCTGGGCGACGCGGGCATGCCCAAGGACGCGGTGTTCGTCGCTACCTGCCTGATCGCGGCGCTGGGCTCGGCCATCATGGGCCTGTACGCCAACTACCCCATCGCCATGGCCCCGGGCATGGGGCTCAACGCCTACTTCGCCTACGCCGTGGTGCTGCACATGGGCTTTACCTGGCAGGCGGCGCTGGGCGCGGTGTTCATCTCGGGCTGCCTGTTCCTGGCCGTCACGCTGTTCGGCCTGCGCGGGCTCATCATCCAGGGCATTCCGCAGTCGCTGCGCAGCGCCATCACCGTGGGCATAGGCCTGTTCCTGGGGCTGATCGCGCTCAAGAGCGCGGGCATCGTCGTGGGCGACAAGGCCACGCTGGTGACGCTGGGCGACCTGCACTCGGCCCCCGTCATCCTCGCCGTGCTGGGCTTCATCGCCATCGTGGCGCTGGACAAGGCGCGCGTGCCCGGCGCCATCCTGATCGGTATCGTGGGCGTGACCATTGCCTCGTTTTTCTTCGGCGGCAACCAGTTCCACGGCCTGTTCTCGGCCCCGCCGTCCATCGCACCGACCTTTTTGCAACTGGACATCCACACCGCGCTGACCAAGGGCTTTTTGAACGTGGTGCTGGTGTTCTTCCTGGTCGAGCTGTTCGACGCCACCGGCACGCTGATGGGCGTGGCCAAGCGCGCCGGCCTGCTGGTGCCCGGGCGCATGGAGCGGCTCAACAAGTCGCTGCTGGCCGACAGCAGCGCGATCTTCGCCGGCTCGCTGCTGGGCACGTCCAGCACCACCGCCTATGTGGAAAGCGCCGCGGGCGTACAGGCCGGCGGGCGCACGGGCATGACGGCGCTCACGGTGGCCGTGCTGTTCCTGGCCTGTCTGTTCATCGCCCCGCTGGCCGGCGTGGTGCCGGCCTACGCCACGGCACCGGCGCTGTTCTTCGTCGCCTGCCTGATGCTGCGCGAGCTCACCGAGCTCGACTGGAACGACTCCACCGAGGCCGTCCCCGCCGCCGTCACCGCGCTGATGATGCCGTTCACCTACTCCATCGCCAACGGCCTGGCCTTCGGTTTCATCACCTACGCAGCGGCCAAGCTGTTCACCGGCCGCGTGCGCGAGGCCCATCCCATGGTGTGGATCATCGCCGGCGTGTTCCTGTTCAAGTTTTTCTACATCGGGGGGCACTGAGCCATGACAGAGTCGATGCAAGCCTGGCGCGCGCAGCTGCTGCGCTTTGATAGCGATGGCCGACCCGCCTACGACAGCGACGGCCTGCTGGTGACCCGGCGGGACGCCGACGGCGTGCGCCGCGTGGTGGATGCCGGCGCTCACGCTGCGGTCGCGGCGCGCCATCCAGCAGTACCCGTGGAGAGCCTGCCCGGCCGCCTGATCGCGCCCGGCTTCATCGACATGCATGTGCACTACCCGCAAACGGACATCATCGGTTCCCCCGCCGACGGCCTGCTGCCCTGGCTGGAAAACTACACCTTCCCCGCCGAGTCGCGCTTTGCCGACCCGGCGCACGCGGCCGAGGTGGCGCGCTTCTTCTTCGACGAGCTGGCGCGCAACGGCGTGACCACGGCGCTGGCCTTCGCCACCTCGCACCCGGCATCGGTGGACGCCTTCTTCACCGAGGCCGAGCGGCGCGGCCTGCGCATGATGGGCGGCAAGGTGCTGCAGGACCGCCACAGCCCCGACGGCGTGCGCGACCAGACCGAGCAAAGCTTGCTCGACACCGAGGCATTGATTGCCCGCTGGCACGGCCGGGGGCGGCTGGGCTATGCCATCACGCCGCGCTTTGCCCCGTCCTGTTCCGACGCCCAGATGCATGGCGCCGCCGAGCTGGCGCGCCGCCACCCCACGACCTGGATTCAGTCGCATGTGGCGGAAAACAAGGACGAGGTGCGCTGGGTGCGTGAGCTCTACCCAGAGGCGCGGTCCTACCTCGATGTGTACCAGCGCTTTGGCCTGCTGCGCGAACGTGCGGTGTATGCGCACTGCATCCACCTGGACGCGGCCGACCGCCAACTGATGCACGACACCGGCACGGCCGCGGCCGTGAGCCCGACGAGCAACCTGTTTCTGGGCAGCGGCTTCTTCGACTACGCCGGCGCCGCGCGCCACGGCATGCTGCACGGCCTGGCGAGCGACGTGGGCGGCGGCACCAGCTTCTCGCCCTTCCACACCATGCTCGCCGCCTACTTCGTGGGCCGCGAGGGCCGGAGCAAGACGGGCCTGAGCCTGGCGCCCTCGCAACTGTGGTGGCAACACACCGGCGGCGCAGCGCGCGCGCTGGGCCTGGGTGGCGTGATAGGCACGCTGCAGAGAGGCACCGAGGCCGACTTCGTCGTGCTCAACCCCCAGGCCACGCCACTGCTGGCGCGCAAGACGGCGCGGGCGGGCAGCCTGGAGGAGCTGCTGTTTGCCCTCATCGTGCTGGGCGATGACCGGCTGATCGAACTGGTGGTGACGGCTTAAACCGCCTGTTGCCGCCCCGCGCGCCAGGCGCCGAAGATGGCGATCAACCCCGGCACCAGGATCAGGCCCCAGATGATCTTCTCCAGGTGCTGGCGCACCCAGGGCAGGTTGCCGAAGAAGTAACCGGCCGCGGCAATGCCCAGCACCCAGATCAAGGCTCCGGCCACGTTGTAGGCCGTGAACTTGGCGCGGCCCATGGCCGCCACCCCGCCCACGAAGGGCGCAAAGGTGCGGATGAACGGCATGAAGCGCGCCAGCACGATGGTGATGCCGCCATAGCGCTCGTAGAACGCATGGGCCTGGTCGAAGGCCCGCTTGTTGAACCAGCGCGAGTTCTCCCACTGGAACACCTTGGGGCCAAAGAAGCGCCCAATCTGGTAGTTGCACTGGTCGCCCAGAATCGCCGCCGCCACCAGCAGCGCGCAGGCCAGCGGAAAGTTCAGGAGCCCCGCTCCGCTCAGCGCGCCGACGATGAACAGCAGCGAGTCGCCGGGCAGAAAGGGCATGACCACCACGCCGGTTTCCACGAACACGATGAGGAACAGCAGCGCATACACCCAGGCGCCGTAGCTGGCCACGAAGGCCTCCAGGTGCTTGTCCACATGCAGGATGAAGTCGATCAGAAACGCAAGGAAATCCACGGCCGGGGCCTCATTGTTGTCGGGTTGCGGCGCGTAATGTACCCGCGACCGCGCACTCCCACGCTCACTGGACATGGGCAATTGCTCACACTTGCTCGCATTCGGCAACCGCAATCGCGGGCAAACTCGACACTATGCTGGCGTAGCGCAGCTATGCGCCCATGCACTTTGGTGCTGCCGTCTTGCATATCAGCCAACACATACCAAGGAATGAATCTCATGATCCCGCATTGCACCCCCTCCCTCCGCGCCCTGACCGTCGCCGCCGCACTGGTGGGCGGCTTGGCGCTGGGAGGCTGCGCGCATCGCCCCAGCAATGCCCAGATCGGCACGGGCGTGGGCGCCGTGGCCGGTGGCCTGGTGGGCAATGCGGTGTTCGGATCCACGCTGGGCACCGTGGGCGGCGCCGCTGCCGGCGCGCTGATCGGCAACGAGGTCGGCAAGAACAACGACCGCGGCTACCGCCGGCGTTAATGCGCGGGCGCCCGAGACCGGCGCCTACAATCGCCGCGTGACTGCCCTGCCCCCTGATTCCACCGCATCCTCCGACCCCGCTGCGCGCCGCCCCATACGCGACCTGCCGGACGAACTGATCAGCCAGATCGCCGCGGGCGAGGTGGTGGAGCGCCCCGCATCCGCCGTACGCGAGTTGGTGGACAACGCGCTGGACGCCGGCGCCAGCCAGGTCACCGTGCGCCTGCTGGCCGGCGGCGTGCGCCTGATTGCCGTGGAGGACGACGGCCTGGGCATTCCACGCGACGAGCTGCCCGTGGCCCTGCGCCGCCACGCCACCAGCAAGATCACCAGCCTGCATGACCTGGAGTCGGTCGCCACCATGGGTTTTCGCGGTGAGGCGCTGGCGGCGGTTGCGTCGGTGTCCGAGATGGCGCTGCTGTCGCGCACCGCGCAGCAGGCCAGCGCCTTCCTGCTGGACGCGCGCAGCGGCGAACTGCGCCCGGCCGCGCGCAGCCAGGGCACTACCGTGGAGGTCAAGGAGCTGTTCTTCTCCACCCCCGCGCGGCGCAAGTTCCTCAAGACCGACGCCACCGAGCTGGCCCACTGCGTGGAGGCCGTGCGCCGCCACGCGCTGGCACGGCCCGACGTAGGTTTTGCCATCTGGCACGAGGGGAAGCTGGTGGAGCAGTGGCGCGCCACCGCCGCGGACGGCATCACCGCTGAAGCCGCCCTGCAGCAGCGCCTGTCCGACGTGCTGGGCGAGGACTTCATCACCAACTCGGTCCCCGTCCACCTGCGCCTGGGCGCCGTCACCGTGACCGGCCGCGCCGGCCTGCCGGACGCCGCGCGCGCGCGCGCCGACCAGCAGTTCTGTTACGTCAACGACCGCTTCGTGCGCGACAAGGTGCTGACGCACGCCGCGCGCAGCGCCTACGAGGACGTGCTGCACGGCCAGAGGCAGCCTGTGTATGCGCTGTACCTGCAGATCGACCCGCTGCGCGTGGACGTGAACGTGCACCCCACGAAAATCGAGGTGCGCTTTCGCGACAGCCGCGAGGTGCACCAGGCCGTGCGCCACGCCGTGGACAACGCGCTGGCGGCGCCGCGTGCGCAGGGACTCGCTACTGTTTCTGTAGCTTCTGCCGCTTTGTCTGCAGTAGATTCAGATAAAAAACATCCTAAAACGCCCATATGGCAGGTGCAATCAGCTATCAAGTTTGAAGATCGTGCAGGGCACAAGGTCTCCGACCTGCAGGCACTGTGGGGCACGCCCACACCGCAGCCGGCCATGCCGGTGGCGGCCGAGGCACCGCCCGCCTCCCCCACCGCCAACATGGCCGCAGCGCCCGCCGAAGGCGCCTGGCCGCTGGGCCGCGCCGTGGCGCAGATCCATGGGGTGTACATCCTGGCCGAAAGCGCCCAGGGCATGGTCATCGTGGACATGCACGCCGCCCACGAGCGCATCGTCTACGAGCGGCTCAAGGCCCAGGTCGATCAGGGCGCACGCATTGCCAGCCAGCCCCTCTTGATCCCCGCCACCTTCGCCGCCACGCCCGAAGAGGTGGCCACGGCCGAGGTCCATGCCGACACCCTGGCCCTGCTGGGGCTGGAGGTGGTGCCGTTCTCGCCGCGCACCCTGGCCGTGCGCGCCGTGCCCACCCCGCTGGCGCAGGGTGACCCGGTGGAGCTGGCGCGCAGCGTACTGGCGGAACTGGGCCAGCACGACGCCAGCACCGTGGTGCAGCGCGCACGCAATGAAATCCTGGCCACCATGGCCTGCCACGGCGCCGTGCGCGCCAACCGACGCCTGACCATAGCCGAGATGGACGCGCTGCTGCGCCAGATGGAAGTCACCGAGCGCAGTGACCAATGCAACCACGGCCGCCCGACCTGGCGCCAGCTCGGCATGAAAGAGCTGGACGCTCTGTTCTTGCGCGGACGCTGAGCCCCAGCACAAGCACCGCGCCACCCGCTGTGACCATAGGCGCCCACCAGTGCCCGTCGCCGGCGGCATGGCGGCGCATGCCGTATATCGCACGCACTCTGCGTCACGCACGGGTCGGGCCTCTGCTGCGGGCTTTTGGCCACATCCGATAGCACCAAAAACGCGCAAAAATGCGCACCAGACATGTGCAACAAAGGAAAAGCCCATCCCATTCCGGTGCGTCCAACCCAACTTGGTGCATAGACGCATGTCTTTTGGGCATAATCTTATGCTGCACTGCCGCATCGCCCAATTTTTTGACTAGAGAGTCCTTATGAAGCATCAATCCGTGGGCCAATTCCTTGAACGGGTTGCTCAGCGCAACGCCGGCCAACCGGAATACCTGCAAGCCGTTACCGAGGTGATGGAAAGCCTGTGGCCGTTCATCGAAAAGCACCCGCGCTATGCGGAGCAGGCGCTGTTGGAGCGCCTGGTCGAGCCCGAGCGCGTGATCATGTTTCGCGTCTCCTGGTTCGACGACCATGGCGCCGTACAGGTCAACCGCGGCTACCGCATCCAGCACAGCATGGCCATCGGTCCCTACAAGGGCGGCCTGCGCTTTCACCCCTCGGTGAACCTGTCGGTGCTGAAATTCCTGGCGTTCGAGCAGACCTTCAAGAATGCGCTGACCACCCTGCCCATGGGCGGCGGCAAGGGCGGTTCGGACTTCGATCCCAAGGGCAAGAGCCCGGCCGAGGTCATGCGGTTTTGCCAGGCCTTCGTGTCCGAATTGTTCCGCCATGTGGGCCCCGACACGGACGTGCCGGCGGGCGACATCGGCGTGGGTGGCCGTGAGGTCGGCTTCATGGCCGGCATGTACAAGAAACTGTCCAACAACGCGGCCAGCGTGTTCACCGGCAAGGGCCTGTCCTTTGGCGGCTCGCTGATCCGCCCCGAGGCCACGGGCTATGGCTGCGTCTACTTTGCCCAGGAAATGCTCAGGACCCGCGGCCTGTCCTTCGACGGTCTGCGCGTGTCGGTGTCGGGTTCGGGCAACGTTGCCCAGTACTCGGTGGAAAAGGCCATGGAGCTCGGCGCCAAGGTGGTCACGGTGTCCGACTCGTCGGGCACCGTCCACGACCCCGAGGGCTTCACGCCCGAGAAGCTGGCCCTATTGATGGACGTGAAGAACCACCGCTATGGCCGCGTGGACGACTATGCCAAGCAGGTGGGGGGGGAATTCCTCGCCGGAAAGACGCCCTGGCATATCCCCGTGGATGTGGCCTTGCCCAGCGCCACCCAGAATGAGCTCAACGAGAACGACGCCCGCACCCTGATCAATAACGGCGTGCGGTGCGTGGCCGAGGGCGCCAACATGCCGTCGACCAACGAGGCCGCCAAGGTGTTCGAGGAAGCCGGCGTGCTCTACGCCCCGGGCAAGGCCAGCAACGCCGGCGGCGTCGCCACCTCGGGACTGGAGATGAGCCAGAACGCCATGCGCCTGTCCTGGTCGCGCGACGAGGTCGATGCGCGCCTGCTGACCATCATGCAGGGCATACATGCTGCCTGCGTCGCGCATGGCAAGGGCGCCGACGGCCGCGTGAGCTACATCAACGGCGCCAACGTGGCCGGATTTGTCAAGGTGGCCGATGCCATGCTGGCGCAGGGCGTGATCTGAGGCCCTTCCCGCAGGCGCATATGCCAGGAACGCCATGGGCCTGCATTTCCTGAGCTTCGACTACAGCGAGGACGAAGAGGGCCGGGCCAGTTGGGATGCCGTGGCCAGCGTTCCCGCAGCCCGGTTACCCGAGCTGCTGCATGAGATTGTTGGCCTGTTGGCGTGGGCCCATGCCGAGTTTGGTGCCCTGCAGGGTCCGGCCGAGGATGGCGGGCTATGGGACTACGACCTGCAGTACGAACGCGAAGGCCATCCCTTGCAGACCCTTCTGTATGACATCACCTCGGCGCAGTTGCGGCCCGCGCCGTTGGCACTTCCAGGTGAGCGTGTGGGCCTGACGCTGGCGCTGAGCGGCGGCCCGGAATTTGCCGATGCCTTTGACGCACGCTACGGCGCCGCGTAGCTCTGCCTGCAAACGGCGTCGGCTACTGCAAGGTTTCCTTCGCTGCCTCGGGAAGCGGCAGCGGCAGCACGGCAATGCCCTCTTCGAGCAGCTCGCTGGTCTGCTGCGCCGTGGCCTGGCCGCGGATAGCGCGCTCCTCTATCTCGCCGTAATGCATGCGCCTGGCCTCGGCGGCGAAGCGGCTACCCACGTCCTCGGTACGCGCCATGATCTGCCTTGCCACCTGCAACCAGGCGGCCTGCAAGGCTTGGGAGCCATCGACCTGCCTGTCGGGCACAGGCGTTGTCGAAATGGCTTGTTGCGCCGTTGACGTGCCCGCACAGGCTCGCAGATTCAGCCTCGGGGCGCTCAAGCCCTTGCGGATGTCGGCGCTGCCGCACATGGGGCATTGCACCAGGCCGAGCGACTGCTGTTGCTGGAAATCTTCCTCGCTGGCAAACCAGCCTTCGAAGCCATGCTGATGGCCACAAAAAAGATCAAGAACCTTCATCTCAATCCCAATGCCGCTCGCCGCGCCGCATGAGGTAGCGGTAGACAAAGCCGGGGAATGCCAGCGTGATGAACAGCGCCGCCGTGACGGCGTAGAACTCCCAGCCCTGCGACGCGACCTGCCCCGCGCGCTGCTCAATGACACGCGCCAGCAGGCCAACCAGGATGTAGAGCAACACCAGCTCCAGGGCACGCGCAGGAAACGGCTTGCCGTGGGGAGCGCGCTTTCCGACGATCAACCAACGGTCATTGACGAAGGGCAGATTGGCGGCCACGAGCGCGGCCACGATCACGAGCCAAATGGCCGCTGTCTGGGTCATGCGGATGCGCGCTCAAGCCCCTCAGGTCGCCAGCGCGCGCACGATGGCGTCGGCGCACAGGGCCATCAGGCCACCGGGAACCACGCCCAGGATCAGCACCAGGGCACCGTTGACGCTGAGCACCACACGGGCGTCGAGCGGCGCGGACACGGTGGTGGCGGTCAGCGGAGAATCAAAATACATGACCTTCACCACGCGCAGATAGTAGAAGGCGCCGATCAGCGACATCATGACGGCGAACACCGCCAGCGCCACATGCAGGCCATGGCCCGAGGCCACCAGGGCCTGCAGCACCGACAGCTTGGCATAGAAGCCCACCAGCGGCGGAATGCCGGCCAGCGAGAACATGCACACGGCCATGACGCCGGCATACAGCGGACTGCGCTGGTTCAGGCCGGCCAGGTCGGCGATTTCCTCGCTCTCGAAGCCCTCGCGTGCCAGCATGGCAATCAGGCCGAAGGCCGGTAGCACGGTCAACACATAGGTGACGACATAGAACATCGCCGAGCTGTAGGCGGCCTCGGCAGCGTTGGAGTCCACCGTACCGTTGACCACGCCCGAGAGCAGGCCCAGGAACAGGAAGCCCATGTGCGAAATCGTCGAATAGGCCAGCATGCGCTTCAAGTTGGTCTGCAGCACACCTGCCACGTTACCCACCAGCAACGAGGCAAAGGCCAGTACCGCCAGCATCTGCTGCCAGTCGATCGCCAGAGGCAGCAGACCATCGACCAGCAGACGGATCGCCATGCCAAAGGCGGCAAACTTGGGCGCACTGCCGATGATCAGCGTCACCACCGTGGGCGCGCCCTGGTAGACGTCGGGAATCCACATGTGGAAGGGCACGGCGCCGAACTTGAACGCCAGGCCGGCAACGATGAAGACCACGCCGAAGACCAGCACCTGGTGACGGATCTGGCCGGCGTTGATGGCCTTGAAGACCTGGCCGATATCAAGCGAGCCGGTGGCGCCATAGACCATGGACATGCCGTACAGCAGGAAGCCGCTGGCCATGGCGCCGAGCACGAAGTACTTCATCGCGGCCTCGATCGATGTTGTGTGGTCGCGGCGCAGCGCCACCAGTGCATAGCTCGACAGCGTGAGCAGTTCCAGGCCCAGGTAGATGACCAGGAAGTTGTTCGCCGAGATCAGCACACAAACGCCCAGCAGGGCCAGCATGGTCAGCGTGAACAGTTCGCCACCGCGCAGCATGTCGCGATCGCCGGCGTAGGGGCGGCCATAGACCAACGTGGCCATCAGGGACAGCGTTGCAAAGCACTTGAGCCAGTTGCCCATGGCGTCGCTGACCACCATGTTGTTCCAGCCATAGAAGGTATTGCCGCTGCTGGCATACATGGCCTGCAGGGCGGCCACCACGGCCAGGGTGAGCATGGTCAGCACATAGGTACCGGTGCGGCGGCTGCTTTTCACGCCCAGGTCCACCAGGGCGATCACGCAGGCCATGACCAGCAGCACGATCTCCGGGTAGATGGCCAGCCAGCTGATGTTGTCAATCATCATGTATCTCTCGGTTCAGTCTGGTCAGTTCAGCTTGGACTGCGCCACATGCCGCAGCAGTTCGGTCACGGAGGCGTCCATCACATCGGTAAAGGGCTTGGGATAGATGCCCATGTACAGCACGGCAATGGCGAGCACGCCCAGCACCAGGAACTCGCGCGCGTTGATGTCGCTCATGCCGCGCACGTTTTCGTTGGCCACGGGGCCCAGGTAGACGCGCTTGTACATCCACAACGAGTAGCTGGCGCCCAGGATCAGCGCAATGGCTGCGCCCAGACCGGTCCAGAAATTGAAGCGTACCGAGGCGATGATGACCATCCACTCACCGATGAAGCCAGCCGTGGCAGGCAGGCCGCAGTTGGCCATGAAGAACAGCAGCGCAAAGGCGGCGAACTTGGGCATGGTGTTGACCACACCGCCGTAGTCTGCGATCTGGCGCGAGTGCACGCGGTCGTAGAGCACACCAATGCACAGGAACATGGCGCCCGAGACGAAGCCATGCGCAATCATCTGCGCCAGGCCGCCGGACACGCCCAGGTCGTTGAAGATGAAGAAGCCCAGCGTGACGAAGCCCATGTGCGCCACGGATGAATAGGCCACGAGCTTCTTCATGTCCTTCTGCACGATGGCCACCAGGCCCACGTAGATCACAGCGACCAGCGAGATGGTGATCATGAGCCAGGCCCATTCATGCGCGGCATCGGGGGCGATGGGCAGCGAAAAGCGCAGGAAACCATAGGCGCCGAGCTTGAGCATGATGGCCGCCAGCACCACCGAGCCGCCCGTGGGCGCCTCGACGTGCACGTCTGGCAGCCAGGTGTGCACCGGCCACATCGGCACCTTGACCGCAAAGGCCGCGAACAGCGCGAAGAACAGCAGCGTCTGCGCCGTTGCGCCCAGCGGCAGGTGGTGCCAGGTGGCGATGTCGAAGCTGCCGCCGGCCTGGTTGTACAGGTAGATAAAGGCGATGAGCGTCAGCAGCGAGCCGAGCAGGGTGTACAGGAAGAACTTGAAGGCCGCGTAGATCTTGTTCGGGCCGCCCCACATGCCGATGATCAGGTACATCGGGATCAGTGTGGCCTCGAAGAACACGTAGAACAGCATGCCGTCGAGCGCCGCGAACACGCCGATCATCAGGCCCGACAGGATCAAGAACGCCGCCATGTACTGGTAGACGCGCTCGGTGATGGACTCCCAGGATGCGATGACGACGATGACGTTGATGAAGGCCGTCAGCGGCACGAACCACATCGAGATACCGTCGATGCCCAGGTGGTAGTGCATGTTGAAGCGCGCCACCCAGGGCGCCTTCTCGACGAACTGCATGGCGGCCGTTCCGGCATTGAAGCCGGTGATCAGCGGAATGGTCACGGCCAGGCCCAAGAGGGAGCCGATCAGCGCCAGCCAGCGCACCGCCTGCGCATGCCTGTCACTGCCGAACGCGAGCAGCAGGACGCCAAAAACGATGGGCGTCCAAATGGCAAGACTCAACAAACCCATTTGTTATTTGCTCCTATTTGTTGAGCCAGACGAAATACGTCATGAGTGCAAACACACCCAGAATCATGAACAGCGCGTAGTGGTACAGGTAGCCGGACTGCACGCGACGCACAGCCGCCGAGATACGCGCCACCAGCTTCCAGGAGCCGTTGACGATGGCGCCATCGATCACGCCCTGGTCGGCGCCCTTCCACAGGCCGACGCCCAGGCAGCGCGTGCCGGCAGCGATGATGTTCTCGTTGAACCAATCCATGTAGTACTTGTTTTCCAGCAGGGTATAGAGGGGCTGGAATGCGCGCTTGATCGCTGCCGGCAGTGCCGGATTGATGATGTACATGTAGTAGGACAACGCGACGCCGGCCAGCGCCAGCCAGAACGGCACCGTCTGCAGCGCGTGCACGGCCATGGCCACCGGGCCGTGGAACTCGTGCGCCAGCTCGGCCATGGCGCCATGCTTGGCGGCATCGACGAAGATCACGTCCTTGAAGAAGTCGCCGAACAGCATGGGCTGGATGTACATGAAGCCGATGACCACCGAGGGAATGGCCAGTAGGATCAGCGGCACCGTCACCACCCAGGGCGTCTCGTGGGGTTTGGAATGGTCGGCCTGATGGTGGTGCGGATCGGGCTCTTCCTGTTCGTCGTGGTGCACGTCCGGGTTCTGGTCGTAACGTTCCTCGCCATGGAACACGAGGAAGTACATGCGGAAGGAATAGAAGGCCGTGACAAAGACCCCGGCAAGCACCGCGAAATAGGCAAAGCCCGCACCCGGCAGATGGCTGAAATGCGCCGCCTCGATGATGTTTTCCTTGGAATAGAAGCCCGAGAACAAAGGCGTGCCAATCAAGGCCAGCGAGCCGAGCAGCGAGGTGATCCAGGTGATGGGCATGTACTTGCGCAGGCCGCCCATCCAGCGGATGTCCTGGTTATGGTGCACGCCCATGATGACCGAGCCCGCGCCGAGGAACAACAGCGCCTTGAAGAACGCATGCGTCATCAGGTGGAACACGGCCACCGAGTAAGCCGACACCCCCAGGGCGACTGTCATGTAGCCAAGCTGGGACAACGTGGAGTAGGCGATGACGCGCTTGATGTCATTCTGGATGATGCCCAGAAAACCCATGAACAGCGCCGTGATGGCTCCAATGATAAGGACGAAGTTCAGCGCCACGTCCGACATCTCGAACAACGGCGACATGCGCGAGACCATGAAGATGCCCGCCGTCACCATGGTGGCGGCGTGGATCAGCGCGGAGATGGGTGTCGGGCCTTCCATGGAGTCCGGCAGCCAGACATGCAGCGGCACCTGTGCGCTCTTGCCCATGGCGCCGATGAACAGGCAGATGCAGGCGACAGTGATCATGAGCCAGTCGGTACCGGGCAGCAGCAAGCCGCCCAGCTCCTGCCGCTTGGCAAAGATCTCGCCGTAGTTGAAGCTGCCCGTATAGGCCGCAATCAGGCCGATACCGAGAATGAAACCAAAGTCGCCGACGCGGTTGACCAGGAAGGCCTTGAGGTTGGCAAAGATGGCCGACTGCTTCTTGAACCAGAAGCCGATCAAGAGATAGGACACCAGGCCCACCGCTTCCCAGCCGAAGAACAGCTGCAGCATGTTGTTGCTCATGACCAGCATGAGCATGGAGAAGGTGAACAGCGAGATGTAGGAGAAGAAACGGTTGTAGCCCTCATCCTCCTCCATGTAGCCGATGGTGTAGATATGCACCATGAGCGACACGAAGCTCACCACGCACATCATCATCGCCGTCAGGCTGTCGATGAGGAAACCGATCTCCATCTTCAGGCCGCCCACCACCATCCAGGTGTAGATGGTCCCGTTGAAGCGTGCCCCGTCGAGCGCCACGCTGCTGAGCGTCATGGCCGACAGGACAAAGGACACCAGCACGCCCAGGATGGTCAAGGAGTGCGAGGCACGCCGACCCAGCAAGTTACCGCCAAAGGCCGTGCCAAAAAGACCGGCCAGCAGGGAGCCAACCAGCGGCGCCAAGGGCACCGCCAGCAGCGTCGAAGCAGAAAGGGTTTGACTCATTCTTGAGAACCTTGCAAGTACCGGTTAGCCCATCACCCCTTGAGGGTGTTGAGGTCTTCCGCATTGATGCTGGCCTTGTTACGGAACAGCAGCACCAAGATGGCCAAGCCGATGGCTGCCTCGGCAGCCGCCACGGTAAGGATGAAGAACACGAACACCTGGCCGTGCATGTCGCCCAGGTAGTAAGAGAAGGCGACGAAGTTGATGTTCACGGCAAGCAGCATCAACTCGATCGCCATCAGCAGGACGATCAGGTTTTTACGGTTCAGGAAGATGCCGACCACCGCCAGGGCGAACAGCATCGCCCCCAGCGACAGGAAATGGCCCAGGGTCAATGTCATGCCTTCTTCTCCTGTGCGCTGGCATCGGTCTCTGCTTGGGCCGGGGGGGCGGCCTGCGTGATCGGCATCTTCACCACCACCAGGCGCTCGCTGGCACGGGCGCGCACTTGCGCCGTGGCATCGTTGGCCTTGACGTCCTTGCGCTGGCGCAGCGTCAGGGCGATTGCCGAGATCATGGCCACCAGCAAGATCACGGCGGCAACTTCGACCGGGTACAGGTACTCGGTGTACATCAGCCGGCCCAGGGCCTGGGTATTGGAATACGGCAGGACCTGGCCCGCGGCATTGAGCAGTGCCGGAGCGGCCTTGGCCTCTTCGACGCCGCGAAAGCCGGTCATCAGGACTGCGGCCATCTCGAAGGCCACGAGGGCGCCAATGAGCGCCGCCAGTGGAAAATTCTTCCAGAAACCGCGGCGTATGGTGTCGAAGCGGATGTCCAGCATCATCACTACGAACAGAAAAAGCACCATCACTGCGCCCAGGTACACCAGCACCAGGGCAATGGCCAGGAACTCCGCCTTGAGCAGCAGCCATATGCCGGCAGCCTGGGTGAAGGCCAGAATCAAATGCAGCACGGCATGCACGGGATTGCGCGACGTGACGACCCGGAAGGCCGCGTACAGCAGCACTACCGAGAACAGGTAGAAAAATCCGGTTTTGACGTCCATGAATCGGGTCTTTTCAAAGGTTCAGGTGTGGTGCAACACCCGATCAACGGTACCTGGCGTCCGCCGCCTTGGCAGCAGCGATCTCGGGTTCGTAGCGATCGCCCACGGCCAGCAACATGTCCTTGGTGAAGTACAGGTCGCCACGCTTTTCTCCGTGGTATTCGAGGATTTGCGTCTCGACGATGGAATCGGTCGGGCAGCTTTCCTCGCAGAAACCGCAGAAGATGCACTTGGTCAGGTCGATGTCGTAACGCGTAGTGCGGCGTGTGCCGTCGGCGCGCACATCAGACTCTATGGTGATGGCCATCGCCGGACAAATGGCCTCGCAGAGCTTGCAGGCAATGCAGCGCTCCTCGCCATTTTCATAGCGGCGCAGCGCGTGCAGGCCGCGAAAGCGCGGCGACAGCGGAGTCTTCTCCTCGGGGAACTGCAGCGTAACCTTGCCACGGAAGGTGTAGCGACCCGTGAGCACCATGCCCTTGGCCAGTTCCCAGAGCATGAAGCTCTTGAAAAAATCCTTGATCGAAAAGGATGCAGGAGCAGCAACAGCAGCCATGAATGGATGTCCCCGCTTATTTCCAAATGTTCAGGGGCGACAGCAACCAGGCGCCCACAACCAGCAGCCACACCAGGGTCACCGGGATGAAGATCTTCCAGCCCAGACGCATGATCTGGTCATAGCGGTAGCGCGGGAAGGTGGCGCGGATCCAGATGAACATGGATACCACGACAAAGGTCTTGATTCCCAGCCAGATCCAGCCAGGGATGAAGCCCAGGGCCTCCACCGGCGGCAGCCAGCCGCCGAGGAACATCAGCACCGCCAGGATGGACACCAGCCACATGGCGGCGTACTCGGCCAGGAAGAAGATCGCGAAGCCCATGCCCGAGTACTCGACCATGTGCCCGGCCACGATCTCGGCCTCGCCCTCCGCCATGTCAAAGGGATGGCGGTTGGTCTCGGCCACGCCCGAGATCAGGTACACCAGAAATATTGGCAGCAGGGGCAGCCAGTTCCAGGACAAAAAGTTCAGCCCCATGCCCGCCATGGCGCCACGGCCCTGTCCCAGAACGATGTCGGTCAGGTTCATGCTGCCGGTCACCATGATGACCACCACGAAGCAAAAGCCCATGGCAATCTCGTAGCTGACCAGCTGCGCCGAAGCGCGCAACGCACCCAGCAGAGCGTATTTGGAGTTGGATGCCCAGCCGGCGATGATCACGCCATAAACCTCGATCGAGGCGATGGCCATGACCAGCAGCAGCCCGGCATTGATGTTGGCCAGGGCAGCGTCGGGCGCAAACGGCACCACCACCCAGGCCGCCAGCGCCGGCATGATGGCCATGATGGGCCCGAGGATGAACAAACCCTTGCTCGATGCCGTGGGCTGGATCACCTCCTTGGTCAGGAGCTTGAGGCCGTCGGCGATCGGCTGCAGCAGCCCCCCGGGACCCACGCGGTTGGGCCCGAGACGCGCCTGCATGAAACCGAGCAGCTTGCGCTCCCAGAGGGTCAGGTAGGCGACGGCGCCCATCAGCGGAGCCAGCACGCACACGATCTTGATCAGGTTCCAGATCACGGGCCAGGCCAGGCTGGCCCACCAGCTTGCAGCGACCAGAGTCAGGCCGCCGTTGTAGATGGCGTCGATCATGCTGCGGCCCCTTCACTCGCCCGGCGGGCGTCGGCGGTCTGCTGCAGCGCAGGGGCGCGGCGCACCAGGCCATCGAGTTGGTAAATGCTGGCAACCACAGGCGCAGTTGCCGGACCAGGGGCCACGCTGATGGCGGCCCGGGTGGCATTGCTCAGCTGCTCGGCACCGAGTTGGGTCGCGCTGCCGACGGCCTGGATCAGCACCTCCTGCGAAGAGTCGAAATCCATGCCCTGCAGGCCCATGATGTTGGCCAGCACGCGCAGCACCTTCCAGGCAGGACGCGTCTCGCCCAGAGGGCGCACGACGGCATGGAAACTCTGCACCTGGCCACCGGCATTGACGAAGCTGCCTGATGTCTCAGTGAACGGCGCGATCGGCAGCAGCACGTCGCTGAGCTCCAGGTTGGTCTTGAACGGACTCAGGGTGACCACCATGTCCACCTCGGCCAGGCCCTGCGCCGCGTCGGCACCGGCGGCCGAGTCGCAAGCGGGTTCGGTGTTGAGCAGGAACAATGCCTTGACCTGGCCGGCCAGCATCTGCGCGGCGTTCAAGCCGCCCTGGCGCGGCTGCGCGCCCACGAACTGCGCGCCAACAGTGTTCGCGGCCTCGGTCAGATAACCGAATGCGGCGCCGGTTTCCGTCGCAATCCATTGCGCCAATGCCAGCAGGATCGATGCCTGGGCATGGTGCGCCGCGGCGTTGCCCAGCAAGATGGCCTTGCGCTCGCCAGCCAACAGCGCGCCGGCAATGGCCTGGGCCTCTTCATTGATCTGGCCTTGGGCCGGTGCGGCGACGCCCTTGGCCTGGGCCACGGCCGCGGCGATGTCGGCCAGGGCCTGGGTCCAGTCGCCATGGGCCACCACGGAATGCGTCGCGGGCAGCGCCCAGTCGTAGGCCTGGGCATTGATGCCATGCACGATGCAGCCCTTGCGTGCCGCCTGGCGGATACGCTGGGCAAAAAGCGGGTGGTCCTTGCGCAGGTTCGAGCCCAGCACCAGCACCGACTGCAGTTCGGACAGCGCGGCAATGGGCAGGCCCAGCCAGCGCACGCCCTCGGGAGCGGCAAACTCGGCGTGGCGCAGGCGGTGGTCAATGTTGTCGCTACCCAGGCCGCGCACCAGTGCAGCGGCCAGGTGCAGCTCCTCCAGCGTACTGTGCGGGCTGACCAGGGCTCCAATGGCCGAGGCGCCATGCTTGTCGCGCACGCACTTGAGGCCGTTGGCCACATATTCGAGGGCCGTCTGCCAATCAACCTCCTGCCACTGGCCGCCCTGCTTGAGCATGGGGCGGGTCAGGCGGTCTTCGCTATTCAGGGCCTCGTAGGAGAAGCGGTCGCGGTCGGCGATCCAGCACTCGTTGACGGCTTCGTTTTCCATGGGCACGACGCGCAGCACCTTGTGGTTCTTGACCTGCACGATGAGGTTGGCGCCGGTGGAGTCATGCGGAGAAATCGACTTGCGACGCGACAGCTCCCAGGTGCGGGCGCTGTAGCGGAAGGGTCTGCTGGTCAGCGCACCCACGGGGCAGATGTCGATCATGTTGCCCGACAGCTCGGAATCTACCGAGTCGCCCTTGACCGTGGTGATCTCGGAATGCTCACCCCGATTGATCATGCCCAGTTCCATGTCGCCGCCGATTTCCTGGCCAAAGCGCACACAGCGCGTGCAGTGGATGCAGCGCGTCATCTCCTCGGTGGAGATCAAGGGGCCGATGTCCTTCCTCAGCACCACGCGCTTTTCCTCGCCGTAGCGCGAGGCCGAGGCGCCGTAGCCCACGGCCAGATCCTGCAGCTGGCATTCGCCGCCCTGGTCGCAGATGGGGCAATCGAGCGGGTGATTAATGAGCAGGAACTCCATCACCGACTGCTGGGCCTTGAGGGCCTTGTCGCTCTTGGTGCGCACGATCATGCCCTGCGTCACCGGCGTGGCGCAGGCGGGCATTGGCTTGGGTGCCTTTTCGACGTCCACCAGGCACATGCGGCAGTTGGCCGCGATGGAAAGCTTCTTGTGGTAGCAGAAGTGAGGGATGTAGACGTTGGCCTTCTCGGCAGCATGCATGACCATGCTGCCTTCGGCGATCTCTACCTTCTGACCGTCCAGTTCAATTTCAACCATATGCTTTTCTCGCGATCAGGCAGCGGATGCCTTGGCTGCGGCCTCGATCTTGGCCACGAACTCGTGGCGGAAATGCTTGATCATGGCGCGCACCGGCATGGCCGCCGCGTCGCCCAGGGCACAGATCGTACGCCCCATGATGTTGAACGCCACGTTGTCGAGCAGTTCGATGTCCTCGGGACGGCCCTCGCCATGCTGGATACGGTGCACTACGCGCCAGAGCCATCCCGTGCCCTCGCGGCAGGGCGTGCACTGGCCGCAGGACTCGTGCATGTAGAAATATGACAGGCGCAGCAACGATTCGACCATGTCGCGCGAGTCGTCCATGACGATGACGGCACCCGAGCCCAGCATGGAGCCGGCCTTGGCGATGGAGTCGTAGTCCATCGTGCATTCAAGCATCTGCGCGGCGGGGATCACCGGCGAGGACGAGCCGCCCGGGATCACGGCCTTGAGCTGGCGCCCCTTGCGCACGCCGCCGGCCAGTTCCAGCAGTTTGGCGAACGGCGTGCCCAGCGGTATCTCGTAATTGCCGGGGCGTTCCACGTCACCGCTGACCGAGAAGATCTTGGTGCCGCCGTTGTTGGGTTTGCCGCACTCCAGATACGCCTGGCCGCCGTTCCTGATGATCCAGGGCACGGCCGCGAAGGTCTCGGTGTTGTTGATCGTCGTCGGCTTGCCATACAGGCCGAAGCTGGCCGGGAACGGCGGCTTGAAGCGCGGCTGGCCCTTCTTGCCCTCAATGGATTCGAGCAGCGCAGTCTCTTCGCCGCAGATGTAGGCGCCAAAGCCATGGTGCGCGTGCAACTGGAAGCTGAAACTGCTGCCCAGGATGTTGTCGCCCAGGTAGCCGGCGGCGCGCGCCTCTTCCAGCGCGGCCTCGAAGCGTTCGTAGACCTGGAAGATCTCGCCGTGGATGTAGTTGTAGCCCAGCGAAATGCCCATGGCGTAGGCACCGATGATCATCCCCTCAATCACGATGTGGGGGTTGTACATCAGGATGTCGCGGTCCTTGCAGGTACCGGGCTCGCCCTCGTCCGAGTTGCACACCAGGTGCTTTTGCCCCGGGAACTGACGCGGCATGAAGCTCCACTTCAGGCCCGTCGGAAAGCCCGCGCCACCGCGGCCGCGCAGGCCCGACTCCTTAACGGTGGCGATGACCTGGTCTTGCGTCAGGCCCTCGCCGCCATCCTTGCCCAGGATTTTTTTGAGCGCCTGGTAGCCGCCGCGCGCCTCATAGTCCTTGAGGCTCCAGTTGCTGCCGTCGAGGTCGGCGTAGATCTGCGGGTTGATATTGCGGTCATGGAAGCAGGTCTGCACGCCCGTGGCCTGGAACTGCGACAAAACTTGTGCGGCCGTGGTCATTGCTGGGCCTCCGCAGCGCGCAAACCATCGACCAGTTGGTCAAGCTTGTCGTTCTCCATGAAGCTGCACATGCTGCGGTCATTGACCAGCATGGCCGGTGCATCGGCGCAGGCGCCCAGGCATTCGCATTGCTGCAACGTGAACAGGCCGTCTGCCGTGGTCTCGCCCATGGCAATGCCCAGCTTGCCTTCGAGATGGCGCAGCGCCTCATTGCCGCCCCGCAGCTGGCAAGGCAGGTTGGTGCAGACGGCCAGCTTGTACTTGCCCACCGGCTGCTGGTTGTACATGTTGTAGAAGGTCGTAACCTCGTGCACGGCAATCTCGGGCATGCCCAGGTACGCGGCAATCTCGGCCTCGCTCTGCTGGCTGACCCAGCCCTGCTCCTGCTGCACGATGGACAGGCAGGCCATGACGGCGGACTGACGCTGCTCGGGCGGGTACTTGGCCACTTCGCGCGCAAAGCGCGCCTTGGTCGCTTCGGTAATCATCGGTCAATCTCTCCGAACACGATATCCATGGTGCCGATGACGGCGACGGCGTCCGCAATCATGTGGCCCCGTGTCAATTCGTCGTACGCCGCGAGATGGGCAAAGCCAGGGGCGCGGATCTTCAGGCGATAGGGCTTGTTGGCGCCATCGCTCACCAGGTAGATGCCGAACTCGCCCTTGGGGTGCTCGACAGCCGCATAGGCCTCGCCCGCAGGCACGCGGAAGCCCTCGGAGAACAGCTTGAAGTGGTGGATCAGGTCCTCCATGCCGGTCTTCATGCGCTCGCGCGGCGGCGGTGCCACCTTGTGGTTATCGACGATGACCGGGCCCGGGTTGGCGCGCAGCCAGTCCGCGCACTGCTTGATGATGCGGTTGGATTGGCGCATCTCCTCGACGCGCACCAGGTAGCGGTCGTAGCAGTCGCCGTTCTTGCCCAGGGGAACGTCGAAGTCCACACGGTCGTACGCGTCGTAGGGCTGCTTCTTGCGCAGATCCCAGGCCACGCCCGAGCCGCGCAGCATCACGCCCGTCATGCTGAGGTTCAGAGCCCGCTCGGCCGAGACCACGCCGATGCCCACGGTGCGCTGCTTCCAGATGCGGTTGTCGGTCAGCAGGGTCTCGTACTCATCGACATAGCCGGGGAACTTGGTGCAGAAGTCGTCGATGAAGTCCAGCAGGCTGCCCTGGCGGTTCTGGTTGTAGTCGGCGACGGCCTTGGCACTGCGCACCTTGCTCGGCTTGAGCTGGGGCATGCTATCCGGCAGATCGCGGTACACGCCGCCGGGCCGGTAGTACGCCGCATGCATGCGCGCGCCGGACACGGCCTCGTACATGTCGAACAGAGTCTCGCGCTCTCGGAAGGTGTACATCAGCACCGTGGAGGCGCCCAGGTCCATGCCGTTGGAGCCCAGCCACATCAGGTGGTTCATGAGGCGCGTGATTTCGCCGAACATGGTGCGGATGTACTTGGCACGCAGCGGCACCTCGATGCCCAGCATCTTCTCGATGGCCAGGCAGTAGGCCTGCTCGTTGCACATCATGGACACATAGTCCAGGCGGTCCATGTAGGGCAGCGACTGGATATAGGTCTTGTGCTCGGCCAGCTTTTCGGTGGCGCGGTGCAGCAGGCCCACATGCGGGTCGGCGCGCTGCACGACCTCTCCGTCGAGCTCCAGCACCAGGCGCAGCACGCCGTGCGCGGCGGGGTGCTGCGGCCCGAAGTTCAGGGTGTAGTTCTTGATCTCAGCCATGTTCGAACACCTTGGCGGACCGCCTCAGTGCAGGCCTCCATAGTTGTCTTCACGGATGATGCGCGGCGTGATCTCACGCGGCTCAATGCTCACGGGTTCGTAGACGACGCGGCGCTGCTCGGCGTCATAGCGCATCTCCACATGGCCCGAGAGCGGGAAATCCTTGCGGAACGGGTGGCCGATGAAGCCGTAGTCCGTCAGGATGCGGCGCAGGTCGTTGTGGCCTTCGAACACGATGCCGTAGAGATCGAAGGCCTCGCGTTCGAACCAGTTGGCGCCGCTCCAAACACCAGTAACGGAGGGGATGACCGGGAAGTCGTCGTCCGGGCAGAACACCTTGACGCGCACGCGCTGGTTCAGCGCCACCGACAGCAGGTGGGACACGACGGCGTAGCGCGGCCCGTCCGTGCCGACCTCTGCATAGGTCGAATAGTCCACGCCACACAGGTCCATGAGCTGGTCGAAGCGGCATTGCGGTGCGTCGCGCAGGATTTCCATGGCTGCCAGATAGTCGGTGGCGGCAACCACCACGGTGACCTCGCCCAGGGCCAGCGTGATCTGGCGCAGCTTGTCGCCCAGGGCTGCTGCCACGGCGTCACGCAGCTTTTCAGGATGAATGGCAATGTCGGTCATCAAATCCCCTCAAACACGTGCAATGGTCTGGGTGCGGCGGATCTTCTGCTGCAGCTGGATGATGCCGTAGATCAGCGCCTCGGCCGTCGGCGGACAGCCCGGCACATACACATCGACCGGCACCACGCGGTCGCAGCCCCGCACCACAGAATAGCTGTAGTGGTAATAGCCACCGCCATTGGCGCAGGAGCCCATGGAGATCACCCAGCGCGGTTCAGCCATCTGGTCGTAGACCTTGCGCAGCGCCGGCGCCATCTTGTTGCACAGCGTGCCGGCCACGATCATCAGGTCGGACTGGCGCGGGCTGGCACGGAACACCTCGGCGCCGAAGCGCGCCAGGTCGTAGCGGGCGGCAGCGGCATGCATCATCTCCACCGCGCAGCAGGCCAGACCGAAGGTCACGGGCCAAATGGAACCGGTCTTGGCCCAGTTCACCACGGCGTCGTAGCTCGTGGTGACGAAGCCTTCCTTCATCACGCCTTCAATCATCGCGTCATTCCTTGTGTAGCGCCGCTCATTCCCAGTTCAGGGCACCCTTCTTCCACTCGTAGGCAAAACCCACGACCAGGATGGCCAGGAAGATCACGACGGCCACGAAGCCCGTCGCGCCCACATCCTGCAAGGCCACAGCCCAGGGAAAGAGAAAGGCGATTTCCAGATCGAACAGGATGAACAGGATGGCCACGAGGTAGTAGCGCACATCGAATTTCATGCGCGCATCATCAAAGGCCTCGAAGCCACATTCGTAAGGGGAGTTCTTTGCCGGATCCGGGCGATTGGGCCCCAGGATATAGCCCAGCAGCAGCGGCACGACACCCACACCGATGCCGACCAGGATGAACAGGAGAACTGGGAGGTATTGATCGAGGTTCATCTGGATGATGTACTCACCGCTGAAAAACCGCCTCGCATATCCCGCTGGACGGGCCACGGAGGCGGCTTCTTGTGATTGGTGCCGTCGGCGAGACTCGAACTCGCACAGCTTTCGCCACTACCCCCTCAAGATAGCGTGTCTACCAATTTCACCACGACGGCTGCTGTATGCATCTGGATGGCATGAGGACCGGAAAAACGGTTTTGGCTTTCCAGACAGACTGAGATTTTACCCCGGAAAAACCCTGTCACAAAGCGAAGCGGCGTATGTATTTTTACGACGCCGCATCGCATCACTTCGTGGGGATCTGCGCGGCGCCCGACGCAGGCACTGCCGAAGGTACCGCCGAGGAGGCATCAACAGCGGGCGCTGCGGCACTGGCGGGCACCGCGGCGGCCGGTGCTTCCAGCACGCTGCCGGTGCTCGCCGGGCGTTGGTTGCCAAAGTAGGCCAGCGCCAGCGTGGCCACGAAAAACACAGTGGCCAGGACGGCCGTGGTGCGCGACAGGAAGTTCGCGCTGCCACTGGCGCCAAACAGGCTGCCTGAGCTGCCGCTACCGAAGGCGGCGCCCATGTCGGCGCCCTTGCCATGCTGGATCAGGATCAAGCCGATCATGGCCAGCGCCGTCAACATCTGTACGGCCAGAATCACATTCACGATTGCATTCATGCTTGGTTAGCTCCTCATTTCGTGGCTGCTTGCGCTTGAATAGCGTGCGCTGCAGCAATAATTTGCAAAAAATCTGCGGCCTTGAGCGAAGCTCCGCCCACCAGGCCACCGTCGATGTCGGGCTGCGCCAGCAACTCGGCCGCGTTGGCGGCATTCATGCTGCCGCCATACAGCAGGGGCACGCGATCGACGCGTGCCGTGGCCGCGGCCAGCTGGGCACGCAGCACGGCATGCACCTGTTGCGCCTGCTCGGGACTTGCCGTGCGGCCCGTGCCAATGGCCCAGACGGGTTCGTAGGCGACCACAATCTCGCTGATGCAGTGGCCGTTGGCGTGAATCACCGCCGCCAACTGGCGCTTGACCACGGCCTCGGTCTGGCCGGCCTCGCGCTCATCCAGCGTCTCGCCCACACAGACGATGGGCGTGATGCCCGCCGCCAGCGCGCGCTGCGCCTTGGCCGCCACCACGGCATCGGTCTCGCCGTGGTATTGGCGGCGCTCGGAATGGCCGACGAGCGCATAGCGCGTACCAAAGTCGCGCAGCATGGCCGCAGAGACCTCGCCCGTGAAGGCGCCCGATTCATGCTGCGACACGTCCTGCGCAGCCAGCGCAATCGCCGAGCCCGCGACGAGTGCCTGCACCTGGGCCAGATACGGAGCCGGCACGGCGACGGCCACATCGCACGCGACGGCGCCCACGCCTTCGCGCAGCGCCTGCAGCAGGGCAGCGTTGGCCTGCAGGCCACCGTTCATCTTCCAGTTACCTGCAATGAGTTTTCTCTTTTGTGTCATGTCGTCCATGTCAAAACAATCTTGCCCACATGTTGGTTGGATTCCATCAGCGCATGCGCCCGGGCCGCGTCGGCGGCGGCAAACCGGCTGTGGATCACCGGCTTGATGGCGCCCGACTCCAGCAGCGGCCAGACCTGCGCGCGCAGGGCCTGCGCGATCGCCGCCTTGAAGGCCACGGGGCGCGGGCGCAGCGTGGAGCCGGTGATGACCAGGCGCTTGCGCAGCACTAGCGCGGCGTTGAACTCGGCCTGCACCCCGCCCTGCACGGCGATGATGCAGATGCGCCCGTCCTCTGCCAGGCATTCGACCTCGCGCGCCACGTAGGGGCCCGCGACCATGTCGAGCACCACGTCCACGCCGCGCCCCTCGGTGATGCGCCGCACCTCGGCCACGAAGTCCTGCGTCTTGTAGTTGATCGCGTGGTGCGCGCCCAGCGCCAGGCAGGCTGCGCACTTTTCATCGCTGCCCGCGGTGACGATGACCGTGGCGCCGCGTGCGCGCGCCAGCTGTATGGCCGTCACGCCTATACCGCTGCTACCGCCCTGCACGAGCAGGGCTTCGCCCGCCTGCAGCCGCGCGCGGTCGAAGACATTGCTCCACACGGTGAAGAAAGTCTCGGGCAGCGATGCCGCCTCCACGTTGCTCAAGCCCGCTGGCACAGGCAGGCATTGCGCCACCGGGGCCACGCAGTATTCGGCATAGCCGCCACCTGCGACCAATGCGCAGACGCGGTCACCCACGTTGATGCCCGCCTCGGCCATGGCAGCGGCGTCGCCTGATTCGACGACGCCGGCCACCTCCAGCCCCGGCAGATCGGATACACCAGGTGGCGGCGCATAGTGCCCCTTGCGCTGCAACACGTCCGGGCGGTTGACCCCGCTGGTCGCGACGCGGATCAGCAGCTCGCCCGCGCCCGGCTGCGGCAGGGGACGCTCGGCAAGGCGCAGCCCTTCGGGCGGGCCAAACGCCGCAATCTCCACCGCATGCATCACGTTCTTCATGGCAATACTGAATGCTTCACGGCTCTACCGCTTGCGGGACGTGCGCTGATAACTCATTTTTTATAGCAAAACCATACCCCGTCCCTGAGGACGGGGCACAGCCTTATTGCTGCTCCGAAGCACCGTTATCGCGGCGCTCGCGGCGCTCGCCACGGGGTTCACGCGGCTCGCGCGGCTCACGGGGCTCACGCTCGGGCATGCCGGCCGGGCGCTCGATCAGCGCCTTCATCGACAGCTTGATGCGGCCCTTGTCGTCCGTCTCCAGCGCCTTGACGCGAACGACCTGGCCTTCCTGCAGGTAGTCGCTGACCTTTTCGACGCGCTCGTGGGCGATCTGGCTGATGTGCAGCAGGCCGTCCTTGCCGGGCAGCACGTTGACCAGGGCGCCGAAGTCCAAAATCTTCACGATCGGGCCTTCGTAGACCTTGCCCACTTCCACTTCGGCGGTGATTTCCTCGATGCGGCGGCGCGCTTCGTCGGCCTTGGCGTTGTCGGTGGCGGCGATGGTGATGGTGCCGTCTTCCTCGATGTTGATCTGGCAGCCGGTCTCGTCGCACAGGGCGCGGATGGTGGAGCCGCCCTTGCCGATCACGTCGCGGATCTTCTCGGGGTTGATCTTCATGGTGAAGAGCTTGGGCGCGAAGCTGGAGATCTCGGCCTTGGCCTCGCCCATGGCTTCCTGCATTTTGCCGAGGATGTGCATGCGCGCTTCCTTGGCCTGGGCCAGGGCGACTTGCATGATTTCCTTGGTGATGCCCTGGATCTTGATGTCCATCTGCAGCGCGGTGATACCGGCGGTGGTACCTGCCACCTTGAAGTCCATGTCGCCCAGGTGGTCCTCATCGCCCAGGATGTCGGTCAGCACGGCGAACTTGTTGTCTTCCTTGATCAGGCCCATGGCGATGCCGGCCACGTGCGCCTTCATCGGCACGCCGGCGTCCATCATCGACAGGCAGCCGCCGCAGACCGAAGCCATGGACGAGGAGCCGTTGGACTCGGTGATTTCTGACACCACACGGATGGTGTAGGGGAACTCCTCCTTGCTCGGCAGGCAGGCGATGAGCGCGCGCTTGGCCAGGCGGCCGTGGCCGACTTCGCGGCGCTTGGTCGAGCCCATGCGGCCCACTTCGCCGGTGGCAAAGGGAGGCATGTTGTAGTGGAACAGGAAGCGGTCTTCAAACTCGCCGGCCAGCGCGTCGATGCGCTGCGCGTCGCGCTCGGTGCCCAGGGTGGAGATGACCAGCGCCTGCGTTTCGCCACGCGTGAACAGGGCCGAGCCGTGGGTGCGCGGCAGCACGGAGTTGCGGATTTCGATCGGGCGCACGGTGCGCGTGTCGCGGCCATCGATGCGGGGCTCGCCCGCGAGGATCTGCGAGCGCACGATGCGCGCCTCGATGTCGAACAGCATGTTGTCGACCTTGACGCCGTCAAACGCCACGCCCTGCTCGGTCAAACCGGCCTTGGCGGCAGCGTAGGCCTCGCGGCAGGCCTGGGTGCGCAGCTGCTTGTTGCGGTTTTGGTAGGCGGCGCGCAGCTTGTCTTCGGCCAGCTCGGTCACCTTGGCAATCAGGGCCTCGTCCTTGGCCTCGGGCTTCCAGTCCCACACCGGCTTGCCGGCTTCGCGCACCAGTTCGTGGATAGCGTTGATGGCGATCTGGCTCTGCTCGTGGCCGTAGACCACGGCGCCCAGCATCACGTCTTCGGGCAGCTGCTGCGCTTCGGATTCGACCATCAGCACGGCGGCTTCGGTACCGGCGACGACCAGGTCCATCTGGCTGCTCTTGCGCTGCGTCTGGCCCGGGTTGAGCACGTATTCACCGTTGATATAGCCCACGCGCGCGGCGCCGATGGGGCCGTTGAACGGGATGCCCGACACCGACAGCGCGGCCGAGACGCCGATCATGGCGGCGATGTCGGCGTCCACCTCGGGGTTCAGCGAGATGGTGTGGATGACCACATGCACCTCGTTGTAGAAGCCCTCGGGGAACAGCGGGCGGATCGGGCGGTCGATCAGGCGGCTGGTCAAGGTCTCCAGCTCGCTGGGCTTGGCTTCGCGCTTGAAGAAGCTGCCGGGGATCTTGCCCGCGGCGTAGGTCTTCTCGATGTAGTCCACGGTCAGCGGGAAGAAATCCTGGCCCGGCTTAGGGTTCTTGCTGGCGACCACGGTGGCCAGCACCACGGTGTCGTCGATGTTGACCAGCACGGCGCCGCCGGACTGGCGGGCGATTTCGCCGGTTTCCATGGTCACGGTGTGCTGACCCCATTGGAAGGTCTTGGTGACTTTGTTGAACATCGTCATAGCGGTTTGCTCCTTGAAAAATAGCTGCTGTCGCGCCAGCAGCCTGGGTTTGGAGACAAAACAGATCGCGATGCCATTCCATATCAGCGCGGTCAGCTATTTTTTCAATAGTGCGTGCCGATGTGGAATGACACAGCTTCGCTCTGTGTTTGTGCCCCGGAAAAAAAGTAAAAAACGCCTGAGCCAGCGAACCAACTCAGGCGTTTGCGTACCGTGCAGCGCTTATTTGCGCAGGCCCAGCTTGGCGATCAGGGCGGTGTAGCGGTCAGCGTCCTTAGCCTTGAGGTAGTCCAGCAGCTTGCGGCGACGGCTCACCATGCGCAGCAGGCCGCGGCGACCGTGGTGGTCCTTGGCGTGCGTCTTGAAGTGGGGTGTCAGCTCGTTGATACGGGCCGTCAGCAGTGCCACTTGCACTTCGGGGCTGCCGGTGTCGTTTTCGGCGCGCTGGTTGGATTTGACGACTTCGGCCTTGATGGAGGCAGCGATCATGATTTTTTCCTTGGCTATGGGTGGCAATGAAGCCCCCCTGGGTTACTTGCGCCGTGGGCTGGAAGGGCCTGCGGCGTGCGTCCTGCACCATGCAAAACCTGTCGATTATATCGCGCGTCGGGTTTATCGCCCACCCGGGGGGCTCCGGGTGTCGGATGCACTACCCTTGCCCCCATGATGCCGTGCGCAGCGCCGCACGGATGGCGCGCATCCGAGGGAGGAACACCATGAGAACGTCACATACGCCCATACGCGCCACCTGGGCCATGGCCATCTGCATCATCGCCCTGCTGCCTTGCACACCGAGCGCCAGCCATGCGGCCCGCACCCGGCAGGCGCAGGATGCAAGCGGCGCCCCACATACGCCAGCCAGGAAGGCCAGGTCGGGCCGGATGAAACCACAGCAAAATCATTCGGGAGAAAGCACCGCGGAGCGCGACCGAAGGCTCTATCGCGAATGCCAGGGCCTGCCCAACGCGGGAGCCTGTCTGGGCTACACGCGACGTTGAGCGCTCCTGCCGGTTCCATATTTAACGCAGAAAACTCGGCTACAATTTCACCATCGTCACGATGCTGAACGGGCTGACAACGAAGCCTTTCAGATTAAGGACGATTTTTTTGAAGAAGTATGAAAATTTCATGCTAGAATTCAAAGCTTAGCGGCTGTAGCTCAGCTGGATAGAGTACTTGGCTACGAACCAAGGGGTCGTGGGTTCGATTCCTGCCAGCCGCACCAAACGGTAAGCCCTGGAACTGCAAGGTTCCAGGGCTTTTTCGTTTGTTCCTTCGTCTTGACCCATGAAGCATGTGCCGCATTCAGGCACCATAGGTACATGAGCAAGGCATTCACCAAGGAAACAGAGGAAGGCGACGACGAGCCGGCCCTGCCGACGAGCATGCCTGCGGGCGGCAAGAACTACATCACGCCCCAGGGTTATGCGCGCCTGCGCGACGAGCTGCTGACGTTGATCGACGAGGAGCGCCCTAAGGTGGTCGACGTCGTGCATTGGGCCGCCAGCAACGGCGACCGCTCCGAAAATGGTGACTACCTGTATGGCAAGAAACGGCTGCGCGAGATCGACCGGCGCATCCGCTTTCTCACCAAACGGCTGGAGATTGCCGAGGTCGTGGACCCTTCGGTGCATGCCGGCTGCGGGCAGATTTTCTTTGGCGCCACCGTCACCTACATCGATGACGAGGATGTGGAGCGTACGGTGACCATCCTGGGCGTGGACGAGGCCGACAACGGCCAGCAGCAGATCAGCTGGATTTCGCCCGTAGCGCGCGCGCTGCTCAAGGCACGTGAGGGTGATGAGGTGTCGCTGCAGACGCCCGCGGGCACGCGCACACTGGAAATCCTATCGGTACGTTATCCCGACCCGCAATGCGGGCAAAGCTGACGCGCCTCAGTTTGGTCCCGGCTGCGGCAGCACGCGGAACGCCCGCAGCACGGAGTGCGTACGCCGCAGGTTGCGCAGCACCGCCTCGACATGAGCGAGGTCGCGCACGGCAACGACGAAGCGCAGGTCGGTGGTGTCCATGGCGTCGTCCATGTCCACGCGCACGATGTCGGCCTCGGAGCCAGCAAGCTCGGATGCAATGCGAGCCAGGACCCCCTTGCCATTGGCCACGGTGACGGTGATGCCGGTCTCGAAGCTGCGTGCGGGCTCGTCCGCCCAATCCACGGCGATGAAGCGCTCGCCGTCCTTGTGCTGCAGCTTCTTGGCCACCCCGCACTGCGCATGGTGCACCACCAGCCCCTCGCCGCGGCCCAGATAGCCGACGATGGAGTCACCCGGAACGGGGCGGCAACAGCCGGCGTATTGCACCGATGCACTCTCGCTGCCATCGAGCGTGATGCTGCCCTGCGACACCCTCTCGTGGGCGCTATAGCGCTCGCGCGTGAGCAGCAGGGCGTCGGGCCGCTGGCCGTCTTCAGACAACAGCACCACCAGGCGCTTGGCCACGATGCTGGCGATGCGCTTGCCCAGGCCCAGGTCGGTCATGAGCTCCACGCGCGTGCGGTTGCCGGTAAAACGCAGCAGCTTCTCCCATATCGCAGCATGCGTCCCGGCATCGGGCAATTCTTCCATACCCTCGGCGCGCAACGCCTGGGTCAGCAGCTTCTCACCCAGACCAGCCGATTCGTTGTGTGCCAGGGTCTTGAGGTAGTGGCGAATCTTGGAGCGCGCACGACCCGTGCGCACGAAGGCCAACCACGCCGGGTTGGGATTGGCATCCGTTGCGGTGATGACCTCCACCACATCGCCGGTCTTGAGTTCGGTGCGCAGGGGAACTTGCTCATCGTTGATGCGTACCGCGGTCGTGCGATCACCCACATCGCTGTGGATGGCGTAGGCGAAGTCCACCGCCGTGGCACCGCGGGGCAGCGCCAGGATCCGGCTCTTGGGCGTGAACACGTAGACGGCGTCGGGAAACAGGTCCACCTTGACATGGTCCCAGAACTCGGCCGCATCGCGGGTTTCGTTCTGGATATCGAGTAACGACTGCAACCATTTCGTGCCCAGGCGTTCGGCAGCGCTGCCGTCGGCGTCTTGTGCCTTGTAGAGCCAATGCGCGGCCACGCCGGCCTCGGCCACGATGTGCATCTCTTCGGTGCGGATCTGGAACTCGATGTTCAGGCCCGCCGGCCCCACGAGTGTCGTGTGCAGCGACTGGTAGCCGTTGAGCTTGGCAATTGCGATATGGTCCTTGAACTTGCCCGGCACCGGCTTGTACATCTGGTGCAGCACGCCCAGCGCCGTGTAGCAGTCTGTCACAGAGTGCACGATGACACGGAAGCCGTAGAGGTCGGTCACCTGGGCGAAGCTCAGGTTCTTGAGGGTCATCTTGCGGTAGATGGCATACAGCGTCTTCTCGCGCCCGGCCAGACGCACCGGCATGTCCTGGCGCGCGAAAGCGGCATCCACGTCGGACTGCACCTTCTGCACGATGTCGCGGCGACGGCTGCGCGACTTGTTCACCGCCTTGGCCAGCGTGGCATAGCGCCAGGGGTGCAGATGGCGAAACGCCAGATCCTGCAACTCACGGTAGGTCTGGTTCAGCCCCAGGCGGTGCGCTATGGGGGCGTAGATCTCCAGCGTCTCGGAAGAAATGCGCCCCCACTTGCTGCGCGGCATGTCCGACAGCGTGCGCATGTTGTGCGTGCGATCGGCCAGCTTGATGAGGATGACGCGCACATCACGCGCCATGGCCAGCAGCATCTTGCGAAACGACTCGGCCTGGTTTTCCTCGCGCGTGTTGAACTGCAGCTTGTCGAGCTTGGTCAGGCCGTCCACAAGATCGGCCACCTGCGGACCGAAGCGGTCGATGAGGTCGGCCTTGGTGATGCCGCAGTCCTCCATGGCATCGTGCAGCAGCGCCGCCATGAGCGCCTGGACATCAAGCTTCCAGCTGGCGCACAGCGCCGCCACGGCGATCGGATGCGTGATGTAGGGCTCGCCGCTGCTGCGCAGCTGCCCCAGGTGCGCCGCGTCGGCGTAGCGGTAGGCCTGGCGCACCTGCTCGATACCGGCGCTGTCGAGATAGTCGAGCTTTTCCAGAAGCGCAGCAAAACTCGCTGCGGCCGCATTGGCAGCCGCCGCAGAAGGGCTGGCCGGCACGGCAGGCGGCACCTGCACACCGGCGGCAGTGGCATTCTTCAACGCGAGGTTCATGGCTCAAATGTAGCGTGAGCGGCCAATAGCGTTGCAGATGCAAAAAAAAGCACCGACGAGCGGTGCTTCTTTTGCGGTGCGGGCCAGGTGCAGGAAGGCAATCAGCCAGGCACCTTCTTGAGCATCTCCAGCCCCACCTTGCCGGCCGCGATCTCGCGCAGCGCCGTCACCGCCGGCTTGTTGCGGCTTTCGATCTTCGGTGCATGGCCTTGGCTGAGCATGCGGGCGCGGTAGGTGGCGGCAAGCACCAGCTGGAAACGGTTGGGAATCTGCTCAAGGCAGTCTTCCACGGTAATGCGGGCCATGGGGTCTCTCCAAGGGGGAATCAGGGGATGTTGAGCGATTCAAAGGTGGCGGCCCGCGCGCGGCGCTGGGCGGCGTACTTGAGACGCTGGGCGTGGACAATGGTTTTCAGGTCGAAAAGCGCACGTTCAAACACCTCGTTGATTATAACGAAGTCAAATTTCCCGGCCTGCGCCATCTCCTGCCCGGCGTTCTTCAGACGCAGGTCAATGACGTCGGTGGCGTCTTCGCCGCGCCGCTCCAGGCGTGAGCGCAGCTCTTCCCAACTCGGAGGCAGGATGAAGATCAGCACCGCGTTGACAAAGGACTGCTTGATCTGCAGCGCGCCCTGGTAGTCGATCTCCAGCACCACGTCCGCGCCCTGGGCCACGCGCTCCTCAATGGCCCTGCGCGAGGTGCCGTAACGTCGCCCATGCACGTTCGCCCACTCCACGAAACCGTTGGCCGCGACCATGGCATCGAACTCCTGCTCGGAGGCGAAGAAATACTCGCGCCCGTGCTTTTCCTGGCCGCGCGGCGCGCGCGTGGTGTGCGATACCGACGGCTGGACATGCGAATCCAGTTCCAGAAGCGCCTTGACCAGGCTGGACTTGCCCGCCCCGCTGGGGGCCGAGACTACAAACAAATTTCCAGGGTAATCCATATTGGACGTGCGCCAATCGCTATCAAAGTTGCTTTTGAGCTGTGTGAATTTTATCAGCCGCGCCTGTCCGGAAAACTGCACCGTGGAAACCGCAGCCCCTGCCCGGGCATCGCCCCTGTATGTCAGATACCGGCCGACACCAGAGCAGTAACGAGAGCCGAAGTTGTTAAACGATTCCAATCAGTGTCAGTAAATGCAAACTTCCATTGCCCGGCCCTTGGAACCCCTACAGAATCAAAGCCATTTCTTCCCAGGCGTCGCCCCGGGGCCGGCAACCGCCTCACGAGTGAAGGTGCAGGACAAAGAAGCGAGCAGCAGGGGGTGTCAGCGAGCCGCATGGCTCTCGATCGTCGATTGACCGATTGGAGGTTGTATGCCCAGTACCCTGAGTTATCCGGGTGTCTACGTCGAGGAAATTTCCAGCGGCGTACGCACCATCACCGGTGTGGCGACTTCATTGACGGCCTTTGTGGGCTATACGCGCATGGGCGTGCCCGCCAAGGCCGTGGCCATTACCAGCTTCAGCGATTTCGAGCGCGCCTACGGGGGGCTGGATCGCGACAGCCCCGTCTCGTATGCGGTGCGGCAGTTCTTCGCCAATGGGGGCAGCCAGGCCATCATCGTGCGCGTGGCCACGGGCTATGCCTCGGCCGCCTGGACACTGCAGGACAGCACTCCCGCTGCGGCACTCGACGTGACGGCGGCCAGCCCCGGCGCCTGGGGCAATGGCCTGCGCATCAGCGTGGACCGCGCCGGCGCACGCAATCCCGATGCGCAGTTCAACCTCGTCGTCTCGCAGGTGCAGGCCGACGGCGTGACCATCACGCCGCTGGAGACGCACCGCAACCTGGACATGAACTCCGCGTCGTCACGCTACGTGGAGTCGGTGGTGAACAACGCGTCCATGCTCGTCAGCGCCAAGCGCAGGGGCGGCCTGGTGTTCAACCAGGCGGGCTTTGCGGTGAGCACGGCCGTGACCTTTCCGCTCACGGCCACCGACCTGGTCATCGCCGGCGTGGTCAACGGCGGCACGGCCTTCAGGCTGACGCTGGCCGGGCCGGCCCCCGGCACCATGGCCAACCTGGTGACGGCCGTGAACACCGCCATAGGCGCGGCGGGCCTGACGGCGGCGCTGCAGGCGTCGGAGTCGGGCGCGGACGGCAGCGCCGGTAGCGGCTGCCTCAAGCTGGCATCGCTCGCCAGCGGCGAGTCGTCGGGCGTAATGATCTCCGGCGGCACCTTTGGCGGCCTGTCGGGCAGCATACAGCTGGGGCTGGCCAATGGCGGGCGCGAATTCACGGGCAACGCCCAGCACCGTCCAGCCGACGCCGCAAACGTGGTGCCGCCGACCAAGGGCGTCGATGGCACGCGCGCCGGCGCGACGGAGATCGTCGGCACCCCCGGCAGCAAGAGCGGCATGTACGCCCTGCTGGACGTGGATCTGTTCAACATCCTCAGCATCCCCGAGACCTACGACATGACGGACCTGCAGGCCGCGGCCGTCATCCCGGCGGCGGTGGATCTGTGCGAGCGGCGCCGCGCCTTCTACATCGTCGATGCGCCCGCGGGCAAGACACTGTCGAACATCGCCAGTTGGGCCAACGGCGTCACGCAGTCGCGCAATGCGGCCGTGTACTTTCCCGCGATCAGCCTGGTCGATCCGCTCAACGAGCTGCGCCCGCGTGCCATGGCACCCTCGGGCTCGCTGGCCGGCGTCTACGCGCGCACCGACGCCAACCGCGGCGTGTGGAAGGCCCCCGCCGGCACGGATGCCACGCTCAACGGCGTGCTCGACCTGGCCACGCCGCTCAACGACCTGGAGAACGGGCAGATCAACCCCAAGGGCGTGAACGCGCTGCGCAACTTCCCGGCCTATGGCCGCGTGGCCTGGGGCGCGCGCACGCTCAAGGGCTCGGACGCGCAGGCCGACGAGTACAAGTACATACCCGTGCGCCGCCTGGCGCTGTTCCTTGAAGAGAGCCTGTTCCGCGGCACGCAGTGGGTGGTGTTCGAGCCCAATGACGAGCCGCTGTGGGCCCAGGTGCGGCTCAACATCGGCGCCTTCATGCAGGGCCTGTTCCGCCAGGGCGCCTTCCAGGGCAAGTCTTCGCGCGAGGCCTATTTCGTCAAGTGCGACAGCGAGACCACCACGCAGAACGACATCAACCTCGGCGTGCTCAATGTGATTGTGGGCTTTGCGCCGCTCAAGCCGGCAGAGTTCGTGGTCATACAGATCCAGCAGATGGCGGGCCAGATCCAGGCCTGACGAAGGAGGTTCCAAATGGCACAGTTCAGCGTCAACGCCACCCGCTTCGACCCGTACAAGAACTTCAAATTCCGCGTCAAATGGGACGGCAAGTATGTTGCCGGCATCTCCAAGGTCGGGGCCCTGAAGCGCAGCACCGAGCCCGTGGAGCACCGCGAGGGCGGCGATCCATCGAGCTCGCGCAAGTCCCCGGGCCGCACCAAGTTCGAGGCCATCACGCTGGAACGCGGCGTCACGCACGACACCGAGTTCGAGAAATGGGCCAACAAGGTCTGGAACTACGGCTCGGGCCTGGGCGCCGAGGTCTCGCTCAAGGACTTCCGCAAGGACCTCATCATCGAGGTCTACAACGAGGCCGGCCAGCTCGCCCTGGCCTACAAGGTGTTCCGCTGCTGGGTGTCCGAATTCCAGGCGCTACCGGACCTGGACGCCAACGCCAACGCCGTCGCCATACAGCACATCAAGCTCGAGAACGAGGGTTGGGAGCGCGACTACGACGTAGGCGAGCCCGCCGAGCCCTCCTTCACCGAGCCGGCGTGAGCCCGGAGATGTCGCCGTGCGCACGCTTGACGCAGCCGAGCTGCTGTCGCTGTGGGAACGCGGCCAGCCGCGCCACGCGCTGGATCGCGCCGCGCTGCTGGCGGCCGCGGCGCGCCCGGACTGGCCGGCCGAATCAATAGCCGACCTGCCGCTGGGTGCCATTGGCGCCAGCCTGCTGCGCCTGCGTGCGGCCAATTTCGGCACGCACATGGACGCACATGCCGACTGCCGTCATTGCGGACAGCGGCTGTCCTTTGCATTGGACGTGGCCGAGCTGCTGGCCGAGGCGCCGCCCGAAGAGGCCGCCGACACGGTGCCCGAAACCGAGGTCGCCGGCCTGCACCTGCGCGCCCCCAGCCTGCGCGACCTGGCCGCCGTCGCCACCCTGGATCCCGCGGACGCCGCCGACGCGCTGCTGGCGCGCTGCACGCTCGCCGGCCAGCCGGCCCTGCTGGACGAGGTGGCGCGCGCGCAGGTCGATGAAGCGCTTGAGGCGCTAGACCCGCAGGCCGACCTGGCCTTCAGCCTGAATTGCGTGGCCTGCGGCCGGACGGACATGGCCCAGCTCGACACCGCCGCCCTGTTATGGGACGAGATCACCGCCCGCGTGGGTGCGCTGCTGCACGAGGTACACCTGCTTGCCAGCCGCTACGGCTGGGGCGAGGCACAGATCCTGGCACTGCCCGCCGTGCGCCGCGCGCAGTACCTGGCCCTGGTGGAGGCGGCATCATGAGCGGCCTGCTGCAACGCCTGGCCGCACGCGCCACCGGCAGCGCCTGGGCGCTGCGCAGCGACGCACGCCTGCCGTTTGCAAGTGCGCCGGCCATGGCCGAGGTGCAGGCCATGGAGCCCCCGCAACCGGCCACCGGCCATCGCACCATCCAGGCCGAACCATCCCAAACCACCCTTTCGCGGCCCGCCAATCTTCCGCCCCCTGAGCCGACACCCGCCGCAATGCTGCCGCTTGCACCTGCCCGGCAATGGGCCGGGGCTGAAGATGCACCCACCGCACCCGGCTCGGCGCAAAGCCCGCTTGCCGCGGTCCACAGCGAGGTCGCTGCCCTCCCGACTGCCCCGGACGATAGGCCGCATGGCGCCGTCGCCACAGGCCACCGCCCGATCACGGAGCGCACGGCGAGCCCCCTCGCGCAGGGCCCCGCCCCCCATGCCGACCCGGCGCCGCTGCTGCCCACGGCGATGGAGCGTGGCGCGGCCACGCATCGACAGACGGCAGCCGGCATCGCGCAGCACGGCATGCCGCGCGCACCCCATGCCCTGCAGCCGCTGCGCCAGCCCCAGGCAACGCCGGCAACCGCGGCCGAACCCACCGAGGTGCATGTGCACATCGGCCGCATCGAGGTCACCGCGATCACGCAGCCACAACCCCAGAAGCGTGCCGCGCGCGAACCCTCGCAGCCGCTGTCGCTGGATGCCTACCTGGCCCGGCGCAAGGAGCCGTCATGAGCACGGCTCTGGCCATTGCCGGCGTGACTGCGGTGCTGCGCGATCTGCTCAACGACGGGCTGATCAACCACAACATCAGCGGCGTGCTGGGCTCCAGCGTCACGGTGAGCGTGCAGGCGCCGGATCGCGTGGTCGCGGCCAACGCGGCCGAGGCCTCGCAGCTCAACCTGTTCATGTACCTGGTCACACCCAACCAGGGCTGGCGCAACGAGGGCCTGCCCGGGCGCGACGGCAGCGGCCGCCAGCGCCTGTCCAACCCGCCGCTGGCGCTGGACCTGCACTACCTGCTGTCGGCCTACAGCGGCGCCGACCTGCATGCCGAGATCCTGCTCGGCTACGCCATGCAGCTGCTGCACGAGACACCGGTGCTCACGCGCGCCGCCATCCGCACCTCGCTGATCCCCTCGCCCCCCGTGGGCAACACGCTGCCGCCGGCGCTGCGCGCGCTGGCCGACTCGGGCCTGGCCGAGCAGGTCGAGCTGATCAAGATCACCCCCGTGGTGCAGTCGAACGAGGAGCTGTCCAAGTTCTGGACCGCCACGCAGAGCCACCTGCGGCCCAGTGCCGCCTATATCGCCTCGGTCGTGCTGATCCAGGCACAGCAGCCGGCGCGCAGCGCCCTGCCCGTGCTCACGCGCGGCCCGCGCGACGCCCAGGGCCATGAGACCGGCATCGCCGTGCAGCCCGGCCTGCAGGCCAGCCTGCCGCTGCTGACCAGCGCCCAGCCGCCGGCCGGGCAAATCGTGGCCGGCATTGGCGACCTGGTCGTGCTGCAGGGCCAGGCACTCGATGGCGCCGACCGCCGCGTGCTGCTGGAAAACGAGCCCTGGCAGGTGGCGCTGGAGATCGCCGCTGCCCCCCCGCTGCCGCCCGACCGGCCGGCCGCGACCACGGCCGGGTTCTCGCTCGCCGGCCAGGCCGCGGCGCTGCCCGTGGGCGTCTACCGGGCCACACTGGAGGTCACCCGCCCCGACCTGCTGAACCAGGCCAAGCGCATGGTCAGCAACCGGCTCGCGCTCACGCTGGCGCCGCGCATCACCAACCTGCCGCAGACCGTGGCGCGCGCGGGCGACGGCTCGGCCACCATCACCCTGCAATTCACGCCCGACCTGCGCAGCGGCCAGCACGCCATGCTGGTGCTGGGCAGCGACGAGGTGGCGCCGCTGGCGGCGGGCGCCACGCCCAGTTCGCTGCAATTCCGCATACCGAATGCCCAGCCCGGCAGCTACCTCGCGCGCCTGCGCGTGGACGGCATAGAGAGCCCCATCGTCGATATGAGCCTGCCGCCGGGCACTGCGCCGCAGTTCCTGCCCCTCACGGTGAGCATCACATGAACGCCCCCGAACGCGTCACCGATTGGACCGCGGCCAACCAGCAGCTGCTGGTGGCCGAGTTCGCCCGGCTGCGCGCACTGCTGGGCGATGAGGCACGCCCAGGCGAGGCTGAGGCACAGATCACCCTGGCGCGCTCGCTCATGCCCGCGCCGGCAGCCATTGACACCCTGGCCGAGCTGTTCCAGCTCAGCCCCTTCGAGCGCGACCTGGTGCTGCTGTGCGCAGGCGTGGAAATGGACACGCGCCTGGCCGCGCTGTGCGCCCAGGCCGGCGCCACGCAGCGGCCCTGGGCCAGCTTCGGCCTGGCCCTGGCCGCCCTGCCGGACGCCCACTGGAGCGCCCTCTCGCCCGACGCACCACTGCGCTGCTGGCGCCTGCTGGAGCCCGACGAAGGCGCCAGCCTAGTCAATGCCCGCCTGAAAATCGACGAACGCGTGCTGCACTACCTGGCCGGCATCAACCGCCTGGATCACCGGCTGCAGGCGCTGCTGCAGCCCGTGCCCCAGGATGCGCCACCGCTGTCCGCCGCCCAAAGCGCCGGCGTGCAGCGGCTGCTGGCAGAGTGGCCGGCGCTACGCCAGGCCATCATGCTCGAAGGCGACGATGGCCACGGCCAGCGCGACCTGGCCGCGGCGCTGGCCGCGGGTCTGGGTGCAGCGCTGTACCAGTTGCAAGGCATGGACATACCCGCGGATGCGGCCGAACAGGCGGCGTTTGCCGCACTCTGGGGGCGCGAGGCCGCCCTGCTGGGCGCCGGCCTGCTGCTGCAATGCGAGGGCGCCAGCCCCGAGCAGCAGGCCGCGTCGCTGCGACTGGCCCGCCGGCTGCCAGGCCTGGTGCTGCTCGCCGGGCGCGACTGGCCTGCGACCGACCTGCCCTGCCACCGCCTGCGCATCGACCCGCCCGAGGCGCCCGAGCGCCGCACACTCTGGCGGGCCGCGCTGGACGATCTGGGCATGCCCATTGCCGCACCGGCGCTGGACAACCTGGCGAGCCAATACCGCCTGGGCGCGCGCCGCATTGCCGAGATAGCCGAACAGGCACGCGCACACAGCCCCGGCGCCGATGGCGCCACGCTGCAGCGCATCGCACGCGAGGAGGCCGCGCGTGGCGCCGCATTGCCGGCCCTGGCGCAGACCGTGGCACCGCAGGCCGGCTGGCCCGCCCTGGTGCTGCCCGCCGCCCAGCAGCAGCTGCTGCGCCAGATCGTGGCCCATGCGCGCCACCGGCTCACGGTGCACCACGCCTGGGGCTTTGCCGACCAGGGTGCGCGCGGCCTGGGCCTGGCCACGCTGTTCTGGGGCGACAGCGGCACGGGCAAGACCCTGGCGGCCGAGGTCATGGCCCATGAGCTGGGGTTGGCGCTGGTGCGCGTAGACCTGTCGGCCGTGGTCAGCAAATACATAGGCGAGACCGAGAAAAACCTGCGCCGTGTATTCGACGCCGCCGAGGCCGCGGGCGCGCTGCTGCTGTTCGACGAGGCCGACGCACTGTTCGGCAAGCGCACCGAGGTCAAGGACAGCCACGACCGCTACGCCAACATCGAGGTCAGCTACCTGCTGCAGCGCATGGAGGCCTACTGCGGCCTGGCGATATTGACCAGCAACCACAAGGCGGCGCTGGACGCAGCGTTCCAGCGCCGTCTGCGCTTTGTGGTGCATTTCCCCTTCCCGGATCAGGAGCAGCGCGAGGGCATCTGGCGCGCCGTGTTCCCGCGGGCCGCGCCCCTGGCCGCCAACGTGGACTTTGCACGCCTCGCGCGCCTGGACGCCACCGGCGGCAGCATCCGCAACATGGCACTGGCCGCGGCCTTCCTGGCGGCCGAGGACGGCACGGCCATCGGCATGCAGCATTTGATGCAGGCCGCGCGCGTGGAAGGCGCCAAGCGCGAGCGACCGTTTTCCGAGGCGGAGCTCAGGAGCTGGTCATGAGCCGAGCATCCGTCACCGCGCGCGCACCGGCCACCGCTGGCCATGGCCTACTGCTGCAGCGCAAATGTGCCTGCGGCGGCAGCGCGGCCCCGGGCCTGAAGGGCCAATGCCCCGCATGCGAGCGAAAGAAGATGCTGGGCCTGCAGACGCGCACGCTGCGCGTGGGCGATGCCCAGGACGCGTTCGAGCAGGAGGCCGATCGCGTGGCGCAGCAGGTCATGGGGGCGCCGGCAGGTGCGCCGCCGCGCATCACGCCCCTGGCGCAGACCGTGCAGCGCGCGGGTGACGGTGGCGCCATGAATTCCATACCGGCGGCCGCGCAGGCCGCGCTACAAGGCCCGGCGCAGCCCCTCGATGCCGCCACGCGCCGGTTCTTCGAGCCGCGCTTCGGCCACGACTTCGGCCGCGTGCGCGTGCGCGTCGATCCGGCCGCGGCGCAATCGGTGCAGGCCCAGGCCTTCACCGTGGGCGAGCGCATCGTGTTCGACGCGCCGCATTTCCAGCCCGGCACAGTCGCCGGCCGGCGCCTGCTGGCCCACGAGCTGACCCATGTGCTGCAGCAAAGCGGCGCCTCGGCGCTGCAGCGCAAGGTGACGGTGACCGACGCGAAGAAGGCCATCCCCGACCCCACGGGCAAGGGACTCAAGCAGTCGAACGCCGAAACCATAGAGGGCTACCTGCGCACGCTGTGCTCCGACGGCGCCGTCAGCGTGGACCGGGCCAGCGGCGCCGTGGCGCTGAAGGCCGGCTTCTGCGCGCCCTGGATGTCGCCCGACGTTGCAGGCCCGCCGGCACCGGCCCCGGTGGACAAGGCCAAGGAGAAGACCGGCTGCGGCTGCCTGTGCGACATGGTGGACTCGCCCAACGCCTTCAACATCGAGGTCAATGACGTGGACTGGCCCCACACCTCGGGCAACACCGTCACCACCCCCTCACCCAACAGCGACAAGCTCTGGGGCGCGGCCTCGGTCAGCGGCAAGGCGCTGAACATCGACCCCTGGCTGGTGCTGGGCCACGAGTTCTGCGGCCATGCCTGGCTGGCCGAGCGCAAGCTGCCCGACACCAATGCCACGCGCGGCGAGGGCGGCCACCAGGAAACCGTGGCACGCGAAAACGCGCTGCGCGCGGAACATGGCATAGAGGCGCGCGGCGGCTTCAAGGATCCGTTCTGCGGTGAATCCTTCTTCCAGGACAAGGACGCCGGCAAGGGCAAGCCGGGGCCGGTGCAATGGTCTTCCTACCTGGCCAAGTGCGAGGCCTGGCGCAAGAAGACCTACGGCGGCAAGTACAAGATCAGCGACAAGATCCCCTGAGGCGCGCCATGCCGATCACGCTCCAGCCCCCTGCCATCCAGGTGCATATCACCCAGGCGCAAGCCCAGGCGGATTGCAGTGCCTGGCAGATTGCCTACGAGGCCTGCAACACCGGGGCCGACATGCTGTGGCTGGTCGATGAGCCCGCGCTGACACTGCACGAGGCCCCGGGCCGCATTGAGCTGTCTTACGCGCGCGCACCGCTGCAGCCGGGCGTGCAGGCCTTTGGCTACTTCCCTCCGCACAGCGTCGCCCTGGCCCCCGGTGACTGTCGGCAACGCAGCGTCCATATCCGCTGGCCGGCTCGCCTCAGCACACTGTGGAACCCGGCGCGCGACGCCGCTCCCGCGCCCGGCAGCTATGCGGTCACGGTGCGCGTGGGCTATGGTGAAACACCCGCACCGGATGCGCCCCAGGCCGATGAGGATGTGCAAGACCCCGTACAGCGCTGGCAGCGCACGGCGCTGAGCGCACCGGTCACGCTGCCGATCGCGCCCTATGCAAACCTCTGCGGCGCAGGAGCCACGCCATGACCCGCGTCGTGCTGCACATCGACCGCCTGGTGCTGCGCGGCGTGGACCCTGCCGACGCGCGCCAGGTTGCCGGCGCCCTGCAGGCAGAGCTGGGCCGGCTGCTGGGCGCCGACGCCGGTGCCGCACTGGCGGCCAACGGCAACCGGGCCGTTCTGCGTGCCGGCCGTGTCACGCTGGCACCGGGTGAGCATGGACAAGCCCTGGGTCATGCCGTGGCTGCACGCATCGCGGGCCCTGCCGCGCCGGCAGCGTCGGGGAGGCTGCCATGAGCCACCTGCGCAGTGCTCCCTTGCAACGTTGCGCGGCACCAGCCGGCACGGCGGCCCAGGCACATCCCACCGTGGCCCAGGTGCTGCGCACGCCCGGCCGGCCGTTGGCGCCTGGCGCGCGCAGCTTCTTCGAATCGCGCTTCCCGAGAGTCACCGGACAGGCCCACAGCAATGCCAACGCCGCACAGGCCGAATCGGCCCAGGATGCCGCAGAACTGCAGGCCGATCAGGTGGCCGCAGAGGTGACCGGAGCCCGGCGGCAGGCACCCACAGCCCTCGGCCGCGCCGGCCATGACTTCGGCCGCGTTCGCATCCACACCGATGCGCAGGCGGCCGCCTCGGCCCGCGCCGTCGGCGCGCTCGCCTACACCGTGGGCGAGCACATCGTGTTTGGCGAGGGGCAGTACCAGGAGGGCTCGGCCGCCGGCCGGCGCCTGCTGGCGCACGAGCTGGTCCACACGGTGCAGCAACAGGGTGGCACCTACTGGCTCGCGCGCCAGTGCGACCCCGCCTGGGCCGGCCTGCCCTGGGATCAACGCGTGAAGAACGCCAAGGCCGCGGCGGCCGCCACAGGCAATGGCTGCATCGCCGACATGCTCAAGGAAGCCCTGCCCACCACGGTGACAGTGCACGAGGCGACGAACACCCAGCCCAACGTCAGCGCCGCGATCAACGCCGGCAAGTACAGCGAGTGGGGCACGCTGTCCGATACGCATGTGAACTTCGACCGCAACCTGAATGCAAAGATCGGCGGCTCGGAATATGGCTATACCACCTTCCGCACCAACAGCGCCACGCCCAACGACATTCGCATCTTCATCCAGCTCGGGCCGAACGCGCTCAACGAGATCGGGCCGCAGTTCACGCAGATGGCCTTCGACCACGAAAGCGCCCATGCCTGGGACTATCTGCGTGACTGGGCCATGAAGGGCAGCAAGCCGCATTCGGCCACGCCGGGCGAGGAGCTGGCGATTTACGCCGAGGGCTTCTCGCGCTATTTTCTGGACATGTGGAGCATCAACAACCAGGGGGCTGGCTCCTTCCAGATGGCCGACAGCTTTACGCCGCTGCTGCGCAATTTCGCAGCCGCCGCGCCTGCGGAGCAGAACGCCGCGTTCGACAGCATCAAGCTCTTCTACCAGGTGCGTATCCAGGGCGTTGCCTGCAACACCATGAAGTTCAAGATCTGGCTGCAGGGTGCGCTGAACCAGCGCGGCGCCGGTGACCCGCTGGTCGCTCGGCTCAACGCCCTGCCTGGCCTGGGGTTGAGCGCCGGCACCACCACCATCACCCATTTCAACCCCCAGCTGGGGTGCAGCTGAGGCTTCCATGTCGATGCACACCCTCGTCTCCCCCACGCGCCCCGCGCCCGCGTTGCCGCTGCTGCAACGCAAGAAGGCCCTGGGCCTGCAGACCAAACTTGCCGTCAGCATGCCGGGCGACCTATGGGAGCGCGAAGCCGACCTGGCGGCCGACAAGGTGTTGTCTGCAGGCGGCCGGCCGCAGCTGTCGCCGCTGCCCTCGGCGCCGCTGCAGCGCGACGGTGACGACGAGGCAAAGAAGAAGCCGCCCAGCCCCGCGACCGACGGCCTGAGCGTCGTGGCCAGCAACCTCAGCGAGAACAACCCCGCCTTCTCCAAGTTCACCGAACGCCTGGGCGACCGCTTCATGGCCCAACCGGCGCCGCTCAGCCTGGGCGTCCCCATCTTCCTGGGGGCCAACTACGCCTTCCTGTGGAGCATGGCGCTGGCCAACCCGGCCATGCGACGGCAGTTCGACGACTTCAACCTGGCGATGCTGCCAGGCATCGTGCCGCAGTTCCCCATCAAGACCTTCAAGTACCAGATCCTGGACGCCAAGCAGAGCCGCTTCGGCTTCGAGGTCGGGCTGGACGCCTCCAAGCTCATGGAGGCCTTCAACCAGGGCGTCCTGAACACGCGCGTCTCCAGCCTCAAGTTCGACACCGCCGGCAAGCTGGACACCGCCGGCCCGCGGCCCCTCTCGCTGTCGGCGCTGCAGGTGCAGGTGGGCCTGTTCGGCGACGGCCTGCAGCTCTCAGGGGGCTTTCGCAACGGCATATCGCCATACCCGCTGCAGCAACCGGGCGGGCCAGGGGGCAACACATCGCTGGTGATGGCGCAGTCGCCGGCCCTGCCCGACCTCTACGCCAACCAGCGTGACGTGCGCTTCATGGTGTTGCTGGACGTGCCCAAGCTGGTCCAGTATTTCCAACCGTCTGCGCCCGCGGGGCCCGAGACGCTGCAGCGTGCGCCAGCCGATGGCGCCGCCGCCGCGACGCCCGCAGCCGGCGACACCGTGCGAGCCACGCTGGCCGCCACCGGCGCGCCGCTGGACCAGGCCACGCGCGGCTTCATGGAGAGCCGCTTCGGCCATGACTTCGGCCGCGTGCGCGTGCATGCCGACAGCGGCGCCGCGGCCTCGGCGCGGGCCGTGCAGGCCAGGGCCTATACCGTGGGCAGGAACATCGTCTTCGCTGCCGGCCAGTACGCGCCCGCCACCGCCGCGGGCCGGCGCCTGCTGGCGCATGAGCTCGCGCATGTGGTGCAGCAGACGGGCACAGGCTCCCTCAACGCAGTGCGATCCACACGGCCCGGGGGCTAGGGCCGCAACAACATCGTCAGCACCATGACCACCACCCCCTTCTCCCCCAAGCTCATCAAGGGCGGCCTCGTGCTCATCGACCCCGACACCGCCCAGGTGCAGCGCGTGATAGCGCTGCAGTACAACGCCGAGTCGCTCAAGCGCGAGTTGAAGGCGCAGGAGAGCGGCGGCGAGGCCGGCGCCGACCGTGCCGAGCCCACGCGCTTCAAGGGCCCTGCTGTGGAGACCATCAGCTTCGAGGCCGACCTGGACGCGACCGACCAGCTCGAATTTCCCGACCAGAACGCCGCCACCGTGACCTACGGCCTGTCTCCGCAGATCGCGCTGCTGGAGTCGCTCTCGCAGCCCAGCAGCGCACAGCTGAACAAGGTCAACAGCCAGGCCAACGCGGGCCAGCTTGAGATCGCGCCCATGCTGGCGCCGCTGCTGCTGCTGGTGTGGGGCGCGAGCCGCGTGATACCCGTGAAGCTGACCAGCTTCTCGGTGACCGAGGAGGCCTTCGACCCGGCGCTCAACCCGATACACGCCAAGGCCAGCTTCAGCCTGCGCGTGCTCACGGTGGACGACCTGGGCTATGCCTCCAAGGGCGGCGCGCTGTTCCTGACCTATCTGCAAAACCGCGAGCAGCTGGCGGCGAAGGCCCAGCCGGTGTCGCTTTCCACGCTGGGCGTGACGGGAATTTAGACCATGGCCGACCCCATTGCCGCCTTTCTGCAGGCCAACGGACTGGCCCAGCCGACCTTTGCGCCGGACAGCCGCTATTACGGCCTGCCCACGGCCCAGGCGCAGCTGCCCGATGGCCGCACCGTGGCCTATGTCACACGCCGCTTCCTGCCGCCGCCCGAGAACTTTGCCACCGTGCAGACCGTGACGCTGGCCGCCGGCCAGCGCGCCGACCAACTGGCGGCGCAATACCTGGGCGTGGCCGAGCAATGGTGGCGCCTGGCGGACGCCAACGGCGCCATGCAGCCCGAGGCCATGGTGGCCCAGCCCGGCACGCGCGTGCGCATCACCCTGCCCGAGGGCGTGCCGCCCCCTGCCATGGAAAGCTGACCATGCTCGCCCAAGGCATACAGCTGACCCTGCTCGTCGGCCCCCTCGTGCCGCTGCCGGTGCCGCGCGTGGTGCTGGATGCGCTGCAGAGTGTGGAGGTGCGCACGACTGCGGGCAATGCCTCGGGCTTTCAGCTCACATTCACCATCACCGCACGCTCGCCACTCAACACCATCTTCCTGCTCGCCGCCGGCACCAACACCGGCATGGCCACGCCGCCGCTGCGCGTGCTGCTGATCGTCACCATGAACGGCAGCGCGCAGCCGCTGTTCGACGGCGTGATGACGCATGTGGAGGTGCAGCCCGGCGGCCGCGGCCAGGCCGGCACGCTCACGGTGACAGGCGAGGACGTGACCAAGGCCATGGACATGCAGGACTGGAGCGGCCTGCCGTTTCCGGCCGTGCCGGTGGAGGGCCGCGTCGCCCTGCTGTGTGCCAAGTACGCGCCCTTTGGCTTGATCCCCATGGTGATCCCGGTACTCTTCCCCGACGTGCAGATCCCCATCGACAAGATTCCTGCGCAAAAGGGCACGGATCTGGCCTACATCCAGGAGCTGGCGCGCCAGGTGGGCTATGTGTTCTATGTGGAGCCCGGCCCGGCCGTGGGCACCAACATCGCCTACTTCGGGCCTGAGATCAAGGTCGGCGTGCCGCAGCCCGCGCTCAACGTGGACATGGACGCGCGCACCAATGTGGAGTCGCTGTCGTTCAAGTTCGATCCCACCAAGGGCGTGCTGCCCGTGGTCTTCATCCAGAACCAGCTCACGCGCGTACCGATACCGATTCCGATACCGAACCTGAACCCGCTGCAGCCGCCGCTAGGCCTGCTGCCCACGCCGATTTCCAACCTGAGGGTGCTGAAGGACACGGCCAAGATGAGCCCCATGCGCGCCATCTCCACCGGGCTGGCCGAGGCCGCCAAGTCGCAGGATGCGGTCAGCGGCAGCGGCAGCCTGAACGTGCTGCGCTATGGCCGGGTGCTCAAGGCGCGCGGCCTGGTGGGCGTGCGCGGCGCGGGCGTGGCCTATGACGGCCTGTACTACGTGCGCAGCGTGACCAGCACGCTCAAGCGCGGCGAGTTCAAGCAGAGCTTCGAGCTCACGCGCAATGGCCTGGTGTCGATCACGCCCGCGGTGCCGGTCTGAAGGAGGAGAAAGAAGATGAGCGACAAGTTCTACGGCAAATACCGCGGCATGGTGCTCAACAACATCGACCCCATGCAGCTGGGCCGGCTGCAGGTGCAGGTACCGGATGTGGCAGGCCTCTTGCCGGCCACCTGGGCCATGCCCTGCATGCCCGTGGCGGGCATACAGAACGGCATGTTCGCGCTGCCCATGATCGGCTCGGGCGTGTGGGTCGAATTTGAGCAGGGCGACCCCGACTACCCCATCTGGGTCGGCTGCTTCTGGGGCAGCGCGGCCGAGGTGCCGGCCCTGGCGCGCGCCACGCCGCCCGGCGTGCAGTCCATCACGCTGCAGACCACGCTGCAAAACGGCCTCACAGTCAGCGACCTGCCCGGCCCCACGGGCGGCATCATGCTCAAGAGCGCCACCGGCGCCACGCTGATCGTCAACGACACCGGCATCTACATCCAGAACGGCAAGGGCGCGTCGCTGATCATGACGGGCCCCACCGTCAACATCAACGCCGGCGCGTTGACCGTTGTCTAAGGAGCAACACCATGCCCGGCCCCCTGCTCCACCTGGGCGCCACCGTGCTCTGTGCCCACGGCGGCCAGGCCATGCCCAGCGCGCCCATGCCGCGCGTGCTGGTCTCGGGCCAGCCCGTGGCCACGCAGGCCGCGCCCTGGCTGGTGGCGGGCTGCGCGTTCTCGCCGCCGCAGGGCAACGGGCCCTGCATCACGGCGCAATGGGTGGTGGCGGCCACGCGGGTGTTTGCCGCGGGGCAACCCGTGCTGCTGATGGACAGCCAGGCGCTGTGCACGCCCACCGGCACGCCGCTCATGCCGGTGGCGGCGCAAACCCGTGTCTTGGGGACATGAATCATGAACACCTACGACGCCTTCCCCTACCGCATCGACGGGCGCGGCCGCACCGGCGAGGCCACGCGCGATGACTGGCTGCACGGCCTCATCGAGCAGCTGCTGTTCACCATGCCCGGCGAGCGCGTGAATCGCCCCGATTTCGGCTGCGGCCTGATGCAGCTGGTGTTCGCCCCCAACAGCCCGGAGCTGGCCGCGACCATTCAGGCGCTGGTGCAGGCTTCGCTGCAGCAGTGGCTGGGGCATCTGCTGCGCATCGACGAGGTGGCCGCCAGCAGCGAGGACGCCACGCTCACGGTGGCCGTGCGCTACACCGTGATCGAATCGCAGCAGAGCGGTGAGGCCAGCTTCACCAGGAGCCTCGCATCATGAGCACGCAGCAATACCTTTGCAGCAACCCGCGCCGCATTGGCGTCCTGCGCGCCGCCGCGCTGGAAACGCCGCCGCGCTGGTTCAACGGCATCGAGTACCTGGAGGTGATCCACGGCCAGCCGCGCCTGGTGCTGCACTTCGTGCATGACCTGTCCAAGGCGCCCGCCGCGCCATTGACGGCAGCCAACATCGAGGTGCTCGGCGGCGAGCGCGTGCGCGACCCGCGGGTGCTCAACGTGATGACCAGCGGCAAGCAGCTGGCGGTGGAGCTGGACGACAGCGGCGATTTCTCGCGCTACACACTGCGCCTGGTGGCCTCGGCCGATGCCGACGCGCCGCCCGCCGGCATAGACCCGGCGCTGGCCCAGATCACGTTCGGCTTCAAGGTCGATTGCCCCAGTGACCTCGATTGCCGCGCGGCCAACAACTGCCCGCCCGAAGTCCTGGCCGTGCCCGACATCGACTACCTGGTGCGCGACTATCCGAGTTTTCGCCGCCTGGTGCTCGATCGCCTGTCGGTGCTCATGCCCGACTGGCAGGGGCGCAACCCGGCGGATCTGCTCGTCACGCTGGGCGAGGCCCTGGCCTACCGCGCCGACGAAATCGCCTACTTCCAGGACGCTGTCGCCACCGAGGCCTACCTGGGCACCGCACGCCAGCGCATATCGGTCAAGCGCCATGCGCGGCTGCTGGACTACCAATTGAGCGAGGGCCGCAATGCGCGCGCCTGGGTCGCCTTCGAGGTGGACGCGAGCGCGGACGGCCGGCAGCTCGCCGCCTGCGACGCCACGACCGGCCTGGACGGCACGCTGCTGCTGACCCAGACACCGGGCGTGGCACGGCGCCTGGCCTCGCGCCAGCAGGCCGCCGACCTGGTCATGGCCGGCGCCCAGGCCTTCGAGCTGCTGACGCCGATCACCCTCTACAGCGCGCACAACGACCTGCGCTTCTATACCTGGAGCGACGAGGCCTGCTGCCTGCCGGCCGGCGCCACGCGCGCCTTTGTGCGCGACAGCGTGGCCCAGCGCCTGCGCCTGCGCGCCGGCGACCTGCTGCTGCTGGAGGCGCGCGCCGGCACCAGCAACGGCCTGGCGCAGGATGCCGACCCGCTGCAGCGCCATGTGGTGCGGCTCACCCTGGTTGATCCGCAGGCCGACGCCAGCCGCCAGCCATCGCCCACGCCGCGCCTGGATCCGGTCACGCTGCAGCCCATCGTCGAGCTGCAATGGTCAGACGCCGACGCTCTGCCCTTCGACCTGTGCCTGTCCAAGGTCATAGGCGGCACGCTGGTGCAGGACATGGCCGGGGCCTGCGCCAACATCGCGCTGGCCGACAACGGCATGAGCCCGGATCCCACGAAGCTTCTGGCCCTGCAGAGCATTCCAGGCGGGCGCGTGCCGCGCCTGCGCCCGGTGGACGCCAGCACGCAGCCGCTGACGCGCCAGGGCCTGGTGCGCGACGCGCTGGCGCAATTGACGCTGGTCGATGCCACGGCGCCGGCAACGGCCGCACTGCAGGGCGACCCGGCCGACACGCGCGAGGCCATGCGGGTCACCAGCAAGGGCGACGGCCGCATCTGGAGCGCACAGCGCGACCTGCTGGGCAGCGACGCGCAGGCCGCCGACTACGTGGTCGAGACCGACAACGACGGCGCTGTGCAACTGCGCTTTGGCGACGGCGTCAACGGCCGCAGCCCAGGTGCACTGGAAGCATTGCAGCTGCGCATGCGCACGGGCAATGGCAGCGCCGGCAATATCGGGGCCGACGCCCTCGCCCATGTGCTCTGCGGCTTCGACGGCATCACGCGCGTGCGCAACCCGCTGCCCGCCAGCGGCGGCACCGACCCCACGGCGCTGGCGCGGGCGCGCATGGACGCGCCCCAGGCCTTCCGCCGCCAGGAACGCGCCGTCACGCCCAACGACTATGCCAACCTCACGATGCGCGACGACCGCGTGCAACGCGCCGTGGCCACGCGGCGCTGGACGGGCAGCTGGTACACCCTGTTCATCACCGTGGATCGGCGCGGCGGCGCGGCCGTAGACCAGGACTTCGAGGACAGCATCAGCACCTTCATCAACCGCTACCGCCTGGCCGGCCACGACGTCGAGATCGACGCACCGGCCTATGTGGCGCTGGACATTGCGCTGCATGTCTGCGCCAGGCCGGGCTACTTCACGGCCGATGTTGAGCAGCGCCTGCTGCAGCGCTTTGCTACGGCGCCCGGCGGCTTCTTCGACCCCGACCAGTTCAGCTTTGGCGACCCGGTGTACCTGAGCGCCGTGATCGCCGCGGCCATGGGCGTGACCGGCGTGGCCTATGTGGAGCCGCTGCGCTTTCAGCGCCTGGGCCGCGCGGCCGCGGGCGAGATAGCGGCCGGCCAGATCGGCATGGCGCGCCTGGAGATCGCGCGCCTGGACAACGACCCGAATGCACCGCAGAACGGCAAGATCGCCTTCGAGGTGCACGCAATGGGAGGCCAGCCATGAGCGACGTCACCCTCACCGGCTGCCACTGCTGCGAGGGCCAGCAGCCGCGCCCGGCCATCTACAACGCCCCGGGCCTGCCGGCGCTGGCCTGGCGCATAGACACCCAGCCGGGCTTCTACCAGCGCATGTTGGCCGAACTGCCGCTGTGGCGCGACCTGGCCTTGGGAACCAGCGCCCCCAGGCCGCTGGCCGCCCTGACCACGCGCGAGAGCAGCGACGCCAGCGTGGCCCTGGTGGACGCCGCCGCCTGCGTGGCCGACGTGCTGAGCTTCTACCAGGAGCGCATCGCCAACGAGGGCTTTCTGCGCACCGCCACCGAGCGCCGTTCGGTGCTGGAGCTGGCGCGCGCCGTGGGCTACGAACTGCGGCCCGGCGTGGCCGCCGGCGTGCACCTGGTGTTCACCGTGGAGGACGCGCCGGGTGCGCCCGGCCTGTGCACCATCGCCGCCGGCAGCCCCATACAGAGCGTGCCGCCCCAGGGCAAGCAGCCGCAGGTGTTCGAGACCAGCAACGAACTGCTGGCACGCGCCGAATGGAATGCCCTGCGCCCGCGCCTGACGCGCCCGGCCGACATGGCACTACTGGACGTGAGCGGCGCACCGCGCCGGCTGGTGCTGCTGCTGCCCCAGGGCAGCCTGCCGGCCAGCACCTCCGGCCTGCACCAGAACCTGGCCAGCGGCGACCTGTACCGCCTGGATCCGGGCCTGCCCGTGGATCCCACAGTCGATGCGCTGGAGGTCGCCCGCGTCTACCTGAGCAGCGACGCCAACACCCTGCAGGCCGGCGAGCTGCTGCTATTCGTGGGCAAGCATGGCGCCGACCTGCACCAGCTGGTGCTGCGCGCCACCGAGGTGGCCGAAGAAAAATCGCTGCAGCGCGTGCGCATAGCGCTGGAACCCCTGCCCGACCCCGTCAAGCCGGCCGCGCCGCCGCGGCTGCTGTGGCAGGTGCCGGTGGGCGTGCTGTTCTTCGGCCACTATGCCCAGGCCCAGGTGGAGAACGTTTCCTTCAACACCGGCACCATCAAGAACACCATCAGCGGCAAGGCCTGGCAGGAAAGCGAGCTGCAGGCCATGGTCTCCATCCAGGGCTGGAGCGGCCTGCAGCTGGTGCAGGCGATTACCGCCAGCCTCCAGCCACCGGCCCAGCCCGTGGCGCCCGAGGCCGGCGCGTTCAGCTTTGGCGCCAGGCTGGGCTTCTTTGGCCACAACGCGCCCAGGTGGGGATCGCTGCCCGCGAGCAACCTGCATGGTGATCCCTATCCGCAGGGCTGGGATCAGGGCGATACGACCACCGGCACATCGACACTGGGCGCGGCACGCAGCATCTGGGTGAATTCGCAGGGCACGGGAAACCTTGGCAGCACGCAATACCCGCCCTGCAATGCGGTGCTGGAACGTCCCACGCCCGGCCTCTCGCCCGGCAGCTGGATGGTGTTCGACTCCCCCAGCGTGGCGGCCACCACCTACGCGCTGTTCGATGCACGCGAGTCGGCGCGCGCCGACTATGGCCTGTCGGCGCGTGCCATGGCGCTGCGCCTGGCCGACGCCAGCGGCCAGCCGCTTGCGAGCGCACCAACCGAGGACTTCAAGTTCCGCGACACCACGGCCCATGTGGCCAGCCGGCGCCGGCCACTGGTGGATCTGCCCATCGAGGAGCCCGTGGCGGCTGGCACGCTGCGCGTGGAGCTCTCCACCATGGTGCTGGGCCTCACGCCCGGCAAGCCGCTGGCCTTCGTCGGCCCGCGCAGCGACATCCCCGGCATACAGGCTGCCGAGATCGCCGTGCTGGGCGACGTGGTGCACGCCAACGGCCGCAGCACACTGGTGCTGCAAGGCAAGACCGGCCTGCAGTTCAGCTACCAGCGCGAGGGCCTCGTCATCCACGCCAACGTGGTCGCGGCCACACATGGCGAGAGCGTGCAGGAGGTGCTAGGCAACGGCAATGCAGCCCAGCCTTTCCAGCAGTTCACGCTGCGCCGCCCGCCCACCACCTACCTGTCGGCCGCCAGCGCCAGCGGCGCGCAGAGCACGCTGGTGCTGCGCGTCAACGGCCTGCTGTGGAGCGAACGCCCCTCGCTCTACGGCGCCGGCCCCGACGCGCATGTATTCGCCACGCGCATAGACAACGAGGCGCGCATGACCCTGCTGTTCGGCGACGGCCGCCAGGGCGCGCGCCTGCCCACGGGGCAGATGAACCTGCGCGCCGGCTACCGCACCGGCATAGGCGCCGATGGCGAGGTGGCGGCCGGCACGCTGACCATGCCGCGCGCCATGCCGCTGGGCCTGCGCGGCGTGAGCAATCCGCTGCCGGCCGGCGGCGCCCAGGATCCGGAACGCTTGGAGGACGCCCGCCGCAACGCCACGATGACGCTGCTGGCCTTCGAGCGCGTGGTGTCGCTGCCGGACTACCAGGACATCGCGCGCGCCTTCCCCGGCATAGGCAAGGCGCGCGCCGACCTCGTGGTCGTCCATGGCGCACCGCGCGTGCTGGTGTCGGTGCTGGGCGCCACGGGCGGCGCGCCGGATGCGCAGGTGCTGCAGAACCTGACCCAGGCAATCACCGACCTGTCCGACCCCTCGCAGCACTTTGACCTGAATGCCGCCGCGCTGCGCTACTTCCGCTGCACGGCCGGGCTGGTGATAGACCCGCAATACGAGACAGACGCCGTGCTCGCCACGGGGAGCGCCGCGCTGCTGCAGGCCTATGGCTTCGACGCGCGCGACCTGGCGCAGCCGGTCACGGCCGCGGCCGTGACGACGCTGCTGCAACGGCTGCCGGGCGTCGTCGCCGTGCAGCTGCAGCTGCTCCAGCCCTATGGCACGGGCAGCCCATTGAGCGGCGTGGCCGAGGTACTGCCGGCCTTCGGCGCGCGCTGGGACGATGCGGCCGGCGCCATGCAGGCTGCCGAGCTGCTGCTGATCAACCCCGCCGCCGTGCAACTGCTGGAGGCCACACCATGAGCCTGCTCACCCCCGAACGGCTGTACCAGCTGCTGCCCGCCATCCACCGCCTGCGCGACTTTGAGCAGGGCCAGCCCCTGCGCGCGCTGCTGGCCGTGATCGAGGATGAGCTCACGGCGCTGGAGGCCGACACCGCAAGCCTGTACGACAACTGGTTCATCGAGACCTGCGACGAATGGGTCGTGCCCTACATCGGCGACCTGGTGGGCGCGCGGCCCATACGCCCCGTGCCCTCGGCCGGCGTGAGCGCGCGCGCCTGGGTGGCCAACACCCTGGCCTACCGGCGCCGCAAGGGCACGGCCCTGGTGCTGGAGCAGCTGGCGCGCGACGTGACCGGCTGGCCGGCCGCGGCTGTGGAATTCTTCCAGCGCCTGGCGACCACCCAGCACATGAACCATGTGCGCCGCGCCCCCACGGCCACCGCCGGCGTGCGCGATGCCGCACGCGCCGACCTGGCCCAGGCCAGCGCCGGCGCCTTCGACCCCTTTGCGCACCTGCTGGAGGTGCGCAACGCCGACACGGCCGGCGGGCGCTTCAACATCCCCAACGTGGGCATCTTCCTCTGGCGCCTGCGCGCCCAGCCGCTGGGCCAGGGCCTGCCGGGCGAGGCACAGGCCGACTTCATCAGCGCGCGCCAGAGTGCCGCCGGCTGGTGGTACCTGCACCCCGCGGGCGTGGATGCGCCGCTGTTCAACACCCCGCGCACCGAGACCGGCGGCGCCGTGACCCAGGCCGCGGGCGAGCAGAATGTGAGCGCCCCTCTGCGCCCTCTGGCCCTGCAGGCCGAGCTGGAGCGGCTGCGCGCCGGCAGCGCCAGCCCCGCGCCCCTGTTCATGACCGACCAGGCTCCCGTGCTGCGCGTGTTTGCGCAGCTGGCCGGTGAGACGACGCCCGTGGAAATCCCGCGCGAGGGCCTGTGGATCTGCGAGATACCCAACGCCGTGACCCTGCCCGTCCCGCCGCGCGTGGCCGCGATCGACGTGCGGCGCGGGCGCATGGCCTTTCCGGCCGGCGCCAACGTGCAGCGGGTCTGGCTGCAGGCCGCGCATGGCAGCGTGGCCGACATAGGCGGCGGCCCCTACGACCGCGGCGACGCGTTGCGCGCGGCCAGCAGCAGCCTGTCCCAGGGCACTGCGGTGGACGCAGATACGGGCGGCTTCTTCGACCCCACGGTCTGGCAGGCCGGCATCACGCACCTGCTGCCGCTGGGCGGCACGGGCACCTTGTTTGCCACGCTGCGCGACGCGGTTACGGCCTGGAATGCGCTGCCCGCGGGCCGCACCGGCGTCATCGTGCTCATGGACAGCCTGAGCGAGAGCGATGGCGCGCCGCTGACGGTGAACATCGCCGAGGGCTCGCGGCTCATGATCGTCTCCGGCCAATGGCCGCTCGCCCCCATTCCTGGGGCCCTGCCGGGCGTCGTGGGGCGTTTGCCAGGGCGCTTTTCTGCCACACAGGTGCGCGCGCACTGGCAGGGGCGGCTGCAGGTGGTGGGCACGGCCGCGGCCACATCCAACAACCCGGGCGCGCTATTCATCAACGGGCTGCTGCTGCAGGGGCCACTGGCCATCTCCGGGCCGCTGGGCCAGGTGGAGCTGGCGCACTGCACCGTGCTGCCCAGTGCCACCCAGATCACGGTGGGCGGCGACAGCCCGCGCCTGGCGCTGCGCCTGCTATCCAGCCTTGCCTCGCCCATCGCCATCGCCGGCCCCGTCAGCAGCGTCACCATGGCCGACAGCGTCGTCGGCCTGCTGGATGCGGGCGCCGCCGGCGGCGCGGCGCTGGACGCCGCCCAGGCCGCGCTGGATCTGCAGCGCAGCACCTTCTTCGGCCCGGTGCATGGGCAGACGCTTTCGGCCAGCGACTGCATCTTTGGCGCCCCCGTCGTGGCCGAGCGGCGCCAGACCGGCTGCGTGCGCTTTTGCTATGTGCCGCCCGCGTCCAGCGTGCCGCGCCGCTACCGCTGCCAGCCCCAGCTGGAGAGCGACACCCGCATCGCGGCACTGCGCGACGCGGCCAAGGCGGCCGGCCTGCCACCACCCACGGCGGCCGCGGAAGACGCCGCGCGCGCCGAGGTCGAGGCCACGGTGCGCCCGCTGTTCGTGTCGCGCCGCTATGGCGACCCAGCGCTGGCGCAGCTCGATCTGCGCTGCGCCGTACAGATCCGCACCGGCGCCGAGAGCGGCGCCGAAATGGGCGCCTACGAGCAGCTGCGCCAGCCCCAGCGCGAGGCCAATCTGGCCGACGCGCTCGCCGAATACCTGCGCCTGGGCCTGACGGCCGGGGTGTATTTCGCCAATTGACGAGGTAAGGAGGTACCACCATGCAAGGCGATCTCTCCCGCGAGACCTTCGACCCGCGCAAGCACTACACGGCCGTGCGCCTGCAGCAGGGCCGCGTGCTCACCGATGCGGACTTCAACGAGCAGGGCGACATCGCCCGCCACCGCCACGAGCACCTGGCGCGCGACGTCATAGGCGCCAGCGGCGGCCCGGCCGAGGGCGCGGGCTTTGCGCTCACCGGCGGCATGCGCGCCCTGGCCGTGCTGGCGCAGGACGCGAACAACATCTGGATCGCCGGCAAGGACGGCGTGCTGCTGGTCAGCAGCAATGGCGGCGGCGCGTGGACGGTGGCCAACACCGGCAGCACACGCCACCTGCGCGCCCTGGCGCGCGCCGGCGCCACCGGCTGGGCCGTGGGCGACGGCGGCAGCATTCTTCGCAGCGGCGACTCCGGCGCCACCTGGGCCGCGCAGGCCAGCGGCATGCTGCAGACGCTGCGCGGCGTGGCCGCGTTCGACGCCCAGCACGCCTGGGCCGTGGGCGACGGCGGCCTGGCGCTGGCCAGCGTGGACGGCGGGGTGACCTGGACGCCGCACGCCACCGGCGTGGCGCGGCTCTACGCCGTGGCCTTCACCAGTGCGCTGAACGGCCTGGCCGTGGGCCAGGGCGGCACCATCGTGCGCAGCACCGACGGCGGCCAGAGCTGGGCAGCCGTAGCGAGCGGCACCCAGGCCACGCTGCGCGCCGTGGTGCTGACCGGCGCCCAGGCCCTGGCCGCCGGCGACAGCGGCACGCTGCTCGTCAGCAGCGACGGCGGCGCCACATGGAACGCGGCCACCAGCGGCAGCACGGCGCGGCTGCGCGCGCTGCGCATGCGCGACGCCAACACCGGCTGGGCCGCGGGCGACGGCGGCACGCTGCTGGCCACCAGCAACGGCGGCAGCAGCTGGACGGCGCAGCCCGTGGCCGGCAGCCCCATGCTGGCCGGCTTGTCGGTGGCGGGCGTGACCGATGCCTGGCTGGTCGGCGCCGGCCAGGCCTGGCGCGTGGCGGCCGGCGGCGCGGGTGCGCCCGCCACGCTGCCCGCGGCCAGCCTCCTGATCGGCGCGGGCTGCTACTACGCGCAGGGCCAGCACTGTGCGTGGGAGCAAGGCGCGTCGCTGGCCAACCAGCCCGACGGCGGCATGGCACAGCGCCTGCCGGCGGGCCAATACCTGATCTACCTGCGCGCCTGGCAGCGCCACATCAGCGCACTGGAAGACCCGGCCCTGCGCGAGGTGGCCCTGGGCGGCCCCGACACGGCCACGCGCGCGCGCCAGATCGCCCAGGTGCGCGCCCTGGCGCTGCCGGGGTCGAGCAATCCAGCCAACAACCTGCCCTGGGACTGCGGCGCGACCGTGGCCGGCTGGGACACGCTGACTACACCGCCCAGCGCGCGCCTGGCAGCGCGCGCCGAGCCACAGTTGGCGGCCACCAGCGTGTGCGACATCGCCGCCAGCGCCGGCTACCGCCGACTGGAGAACCAGCTGTACCGCGTGGAGATCCACAGCGTGGACCCGGGCACGGGCGCCGCCACCTTCAAGTGGTCGCGCGAGAACGGCTCGGTGGCCTACGCCGTGCAATCCGTGTCGATAGACACCGTGGCCAACCAGACCACCGTGCGCGTGGCAGCGCGTGGCCGTGATGCCAACCTGGATCTGTCGGCCCATGACCGCGTGGAGCTGATCGACGACATGGCGGCGCTGCAGCAGCGCGCCGGCCAGCTGTTCGAATACCTGAACGACGGTGACGACGCGCTGGAACTGGTGCTGGCCGGCGTGCCCACGGGCAGCCTGGGCCAGGACGCCAGCCTGCACCCCATCCTGCGGCGCTGGGAGCAGCGACCCACCGCGGCCGGGCAGAACGCCGTCGCCCTGGTCGAGGGCAGCTGGCTCGCGCTGGAAGACGGCGTCGAGGTGCGTTTCACCCCCGGCGGCAGCTACCGCGTGGGCGACTTCTGGCAGATACCGGCGCGCACCGCCACGGCCGATGTCGAATGGCCGCTCGATGACGATGGCGCGCCGCAGCCAGCGCCGCCTGCCGGCGTGCGCGACGGCTGGGCACGGCTGGGCCTGGTGACGGTGGACGCCAGCGGCCTCATCAGCGCCATCACCGACTGCCGCGACTGGTTCCCGCCCCTCACCAAGCTGACGCAGCTGCTCTATGTGGGCGGCGACGGCCAGGAGGCCGCACCCGGCGCCGCGCTGGCCGAGCCGCTGCGCGTGCGCGTAGCCCGCGGCGCGCTGCCACTGGCGGGCAGCCGCGTGCGCTTTACGGTCGAGGCCGGCGGCGGCACGGTGGGCAGCCCGGCCGCCGCCATGTTCGACCTGGTCACCGATGCCGCGGGCCAGGCCGCATGCCCCTGGCAGCTGGGCGCTGCGGGCCCGCAGCGCGTGCGCGCGAACATCCTTGCCAGTGGCGCCAGCCCCGTGCCCGAGCAGACCCTGGTGTTTGCCGCCATGGCCCAGGCACCGGTGCAGGCCGGCGGCGGCTGCGCGGTCACCATAGGCAAGGGCGGCGCCTTTGAGCAGCTGAGCACCGAGCTGCTGCAAAAGCTGCTCAAGGAACGCGGCGGCCAGCTGTGCATCTGCTTCCTGCCGGGCCAGCATGTGCTGGACAGCCTCGCCGTCAACCAGACCGACGCCTCCATGCGGCTGTCGCTGCACGGCTGCGGGCCCACCGCCGTGATCGCCGTCGCCGGGCCTGTCCTGCTGGGCGGCTTCGCCGCGCTGGAGCTGCGCGACCTGCAGCTGTCCATGTCCACCAAGGCCCAGCTGCAGCTCACCAACAACCAGCAGCTGGGCCTGCACGGCCTGCGCGTGGATGGCAAGCAGGACGCGCCCCAGGCCCCGCCCTGGATCACCGTGGACGGCACGACCGAACTGCGCATGCACCAATGCGAGGTGGCCACGGCGCCAACGGCCTCGGTGGTGGTGACCAACACCCAGGGCCTGTGCGAGATCATGCACAACGTGATCGCCGGCGACCTGTCCTTCTACGGCATGCCTGCGCCCGATGTGGCGGGCGCCGCGCCGCCGGCCACAATGCTTGCGAATCTACTGGCCAACGGCGACTTCCAGGTGCCCGCCGGCCGCGGCCAGCTGGTGCTGGCGCACAACCAGCTCACGCGCCTGAACCTGGGTCTGGACATGGTCAAGCAATTGCTGGCGCGCAAGTTCGACGGCCTGATCAATACCGTGGTGCTGCAGGGCAACAGCTTCAGCTCGGCCCCCAGCCTGTGCGCCGGCGTGTACCTGAGCGTAACCGGCAACCACTTCACCGCCGCAAAACTGGTGAACAGCAACCTCTATGGCGTGCTGGTAGGCAAGCGCGCGGCGGCCAGTGGCAACGTGGCGGAGCTGGTCGGGGACGTGGCGACGCTGCGCTTCCTGGTCACCCAGGGCCAGTTCCGCGGGGCGGCGAACATGGTGTTCACGTTGCCGCAATCGACGCAGTGACGAACCGAGGCCCGGCGCTCGTTGCGCCGATGGCCCTGTGCCCGGCACTGCTCCCTCGGTGGCCGGATACTCCTCGCACTATCCACGGAGGAGCGAAGCATGCAATTGCCGAAGTTCGGACTCATCCCTTGGCTGCTCCTCGGTGCAACGCCCGTGGCGGCGCAGATCAACGCCGGAACGCTGCCCCCCACCCCATCGCCTCCGTTCAAGCTCACGAAGGTCGCGCAGTTCGATCTGCCGTGGCGCATTGCCTTCCTGCCGGACGGACGCATGCTGATCACCGAGAAGCCCGGCAAGCTCTTCCTCGCCACCCAGTCCGGGCAGAAGCTCGAAGTCGCCGGCGTGCCGCCGGTGCTGTACGAAAGGCAGAACGGCCTGCTCGGCGTCTACCTGGCCCCGTCCTATGCGAGCGATGGGGCGATCTACCTGACCTATTCGGAGCCCGGACAGATCCCAGGCACCTCGAGCCTGGCGCTCGCCCGGGCGACGCTCAAGATCGGCACCGACACCGCCACACTGGAGGATCTGCAGGTCATCTGGCGCGACCCGATCAAGGGCAAGGGGGGCCAGGTCGGCGCTGCCGTGGCCTTTTCGCCGGACCAGAAGTTTCTCTTCCTCGCGGCCGGCGATCGGCAACGCATGACACCCGCCCAAGACCCGAACCAACCGGCCGGCAAGATCCTGCGACTGACCCTGGATGGCAAGCCCGCGCCCGGCAACCCCATGGAGGGCAAGACCGGCGCACGGTCGGTCCCGGTGATCGATCCGCCAAGAGATACCGAGGCCGCCAAGACCGCGCCGATCGTGCGCACCCGTGTCTTTGACGGCCCCAATCTGACGCCGTCCGAGACATGGACCTCGGGGCATCGCACACCCTACGGCCTCACGTTCGCGCCGGATGGCCGCCTTTGGGAACTCGAGCATGGGCCGCGCGGCGGTGACGAACTCAACCTGATCGAGCCGGGCAAGAACTATGGTTGGCCACTCGTCTCCTATGCGGTGAACTACGACGGCGTACCCATTGCAAGCCCCGACACGCGCCCCGACCTCGCCAAGCCCGTGATCTACTGGACGCCCGTCCTGGCGCCCGGCAACCTGATGTTCTACAGCGGCGCGATGTTTCCGAAGTGGCAGGGCTCGGCGTTCGCGTCCGGACTCGTCAGCCACGCCCTGCAGCGGATCGAGGTGCACGGCGCGATCGCGACACCGGCCGAGCGCTGGACGGTGGGCTTTCGCGTGCGCGACGTCGAGCAGGCGCCGGATGGCGCGCTGTGGTTGATCGAGGACGACCACGAAGGCGGCTTGTATCGGCTGACGCCGAAGTAATTGTCCGTGGATAGCAGGTCCCGCCCTGGAACCTCACTCAATGTTCTGCACCTGCTCGCGCATCTGCTCGATCAGCACCTTCATGTCCACGCTGATGCGCGTGAGGTCCATGGCGGCGGACTTGGAGCCCAGGGTGTTGGCCTCACGGTGCAGCTCCTGGATCAGGAAGTCCAGGCGCTTGCCGGCCTCGCCGCCCTTCTTGAGCAGGCGCTCGATCTCGTCGAGGTGCGCCTCAAGGCGCGTGATCTCCTCGGCCACGTCGATGCGTATGGCGTAGGCCGTGGCCTCGCTGAGGGCGCGGTCCTGCGCAGCCTCGGGCAGGGCGGCGCCTTCGGCCAGCTGCATGGCCTCGCGCCAGCGCTCCATGAAGCGCAGGCGCTGCTGCTCCACGAGCTGCGGCACCAGGGGCGCCGCCTGCCGGGCCAGGGCGCGCAGCTGCTCCAGGCGGTCCTGCAGCATGGCGGCCAGGCGCTGGCCCTCGCGCGCGCGCGCGGCCACCATGTCATCCAATGCCTTCTGCGCCAGCTCCGGCACGCAGTCGCCCCAATCATGCGCCGGCGCGCCCGCGCCCGCGCACAGGCGCAGGGCCTCGGCAACGGTGAGCGGCGCCGCGTCGGGCAGCCAGGCGCGCACGGCGTCCTGCACGCTCTCCAGGCGCTGCAGCAGGCGCGGCGTGGGCTCGGCCAGGGCGGCGGATTCGTCGGTGTCCACAAAGGCCCGCAGCTCGACCTTGCCGCGCTTGAGCCGCTGCGTGAGCAGGGTGCGCAGCGCGGGTTCCTGGGCGCGCAGCTCATCCGACAGGCGCAGCGACAGGTCCAGGAAGCGGCTGTTGACGGAGCGTATTTCCAGGCCCAGGCGGCGCGCGCCGCCGGGTCGGCCCTCGGTCTCGGGTGCCAGGGTGAGCTGCACGCTCGCGTATCCGGTCATGCTGTAAACTGGCATTGGGCTTTTTCGGTGGTTGGTAGCTTGCAATTCGGCGATTATCCGGCTTCCCTTCCACGCCCGCGTCCGTCCTTGTTGCCCATGTCGAAAATCAAACCGGCCCACCTGCTCCCCGATACCGTGATTGGCGGCTACCGCGTGGTGCGCAAGCTGGCGGCGGGCGGTTTTGGCGTGGTGTACCTGGCGCTGGATTCCGAGGGCAAGCAGGTGGCCATCAAGGAATACCTGCCCGCCTCCCTCGTCACGCGCGAACCCGGCGAGCTGCTGCCCAAGGTGCCGGCCGAGAAGCTCTCGCTGTACCGCCTGGGCCTGAAGAGTTTTTTTGAAGAGGGCCGCTCGCTGGCGCAGATCTCGCACGACTCCGTGGTGAGCGTGCTCAATTTCTTTCGCGAGAACGAGACCGTCTACATGGTGATGAATTACCTGGAGGGCGCGTCCCTGCAGGAGTTCATCATCACGGCGCGCGAGCTCAAGGCGCAGAAGGTGTTCCGCGAGTCCACCATACGCTCGCTGTTCGACGAGGTGCTGCGCGGCCTGCGCATCGTGCACCAGCACAAGATGCTGCACCTCGACATCAAGCCCGCCAATATCTTCGTCACCGACGACAACCGTGCGGTGATGATCGACTTTGGCGCCGCGCGCGAGGTGCTGTCCAAGGAAGGCACCTTCATTCGACCCATGTACACGCCGGGCTTTGCCGCCCCCGAGATGTATCGCCGCGACGGCCAGATGGGCCCCTGGACCGACATCTACGCCATAGGGGCCTGCATCTATGCCTGCATGCAGGGCTTTCCGCCCAACGAGGCGCCACAGCGCCAGGACAAGGACCGCCTGACGCTGGCACTGCAAAAGCTGCGCGGCATTTACTCCGACAACCTCATCGAGGTCGTGGAATGGTGCATGGCGCTCGATCCGCTGTCGCGTCCGCAATCGGTGTTTGCGCTGCAGAAGGAGCTCAGTCGCGAGGGCGAGCGCCGCTACACCAAACTCACGGTGGCCGAGAAGATGCGCATGCAGATCGATTCCCTGGTGTCGGACACGCGCAAGAACGTGCAAAAGTCGGGTGATGCCACCGGCGTGGGCATGCGGCCCAAATGAAGTTCTCCGTCTTCCAGCTCAGCCGCCGCGGCGGGCGCGAGAAAAACGAAGACCGCATGGGCTATTGCTACACGCGCGCGTCGGCGCTGTTCGTGCTGGCCGACGGCATGGGCGGGCACCCCAAGGGCGAGGTGGCCGCGCAAATCGCCATCCAGACCGTGTCCGCCATGTTTCAGCAACAGGCCAAGCCGGTGCTGCACGACGTGCCCGGTTTCCTCTCGGCCGCGCTGATGGCCGCGCACCACCAGATCCTGCGCTACGGCAGCCAGAAAGACATGCTGGACGCACCCCGCACCACCCTGGTGATGGCCGTTGTGCAGCGCGGCAGCGCCCACTGGGCGCATTGCGGTGACTCGCGCCTGTACCTGGTGCGCGGCGGCGAGCTGCTGCAACGCACGCGCGACCATTCCTACCAGGAGCTGCGCAGGGGCGCCAGCGCCGGCCTGGGGCAGGTCAACCGCAACGTGCTGTTCACTTGCCTGGGATCGCCCAGCAGGCCCTTGTTCGACACGGCCGGCCCCGTGCCACTGCAAGAGGGCGACCGCATGCTGCTGTGCTCCGACGGCCTGTGGAGCCAGCTGGACGATGACGCCACCATCGCGCGCCAGCTTGCGCGCCAGGATGTGTCCCAGGCCGTACCCGACCTGGTCGAGGATGCCCTGCGCCAGGGCGGCGACACGAGCGACAACGTCACCGTGGTGGCGATGGAATGGGAGACCCCCAACGCCGTCGATCCGGTGCAGGCCGTGTCTACCGACAGCATCAGCGAGGAGGTGTTTGCCTCCACTATCCAGGCCAGTTCGCCCGAAGGTTTTGCGGACGACCTGGACGATGCGGCCATCGAGCGCTCGATCGCCGAAATCAACGAAGCCATTCGGCGCGCGGCCACACGCAAGGTCTGAACCGGCTTGTCCCCCGTTCCGGGGCTATTTCTTCTTTCGATACCCATGACTACTTTTGCCCGCCCCGGCGACCGCGCGCCGGACCAACTGCGCCCCATCCGCATCACGCGCCACTACACCATGCATGCCGAGGGCGCGGTGCTGATCGAGTTCGGCAACACCCGCGTGCTGTGCACCGCCTCGGTCGAGGAAAAAGTACCGCCTCACAAGCGCGGCAGCGGCGAGGGCTGGGTGACGGCCGAATACGGCATGCTGCCGCGCGCCACGCACACGCGCAGCGACCGCGAGGCCGCGCGCGGCAAGCAAAGCGGGCGCACGCAGGAGATCCAACGCCTGATAGGCCGCAGCCTGCGCGCGGTGTTTGACCTCCGGCTTCTCGGCGAGCGCACCATCCAGATCGACTGCGACGTGATCCAGGCCGACGGCGGCACGCGCACGGCCGCCATCACCGGCGCCTGGGTGGCGGCGCAGGATGCGGTGGCTACGCTGCTGGCGGCGGGCAAGATCGCCGCCTCGCCCATCACCGGCGCGGTGGCCGCTGTGTCGGTGGGCATCGTGCAGGGCCAGCCGCTCTTGGATCTGGAATACGTGGAAGACGTGGCCTGCGACACCGACATGAACGTCGTCATGACCGGCGCCGGCCACTATGTCGAGGTGCAGGGCACGGCCGAGGGCGCGGCCTTCTCGCGGCGCGAAATGGACCAACTGCTCTCCCTGGCCGAGAAGGGCATTGCCGAGCTGGTACAACTGCAGCAGGAATCGCTACGTAATTAGTAGCTATTAGCGCTTACCACAAAAGCGCAAAACACAGATTTGACTATGAAACTGGTACTCGCCTCCAACAACCGCGGCAAGCTCGCCGAACTGCAGGCCATGCTGGCGCCGCTGGGCGTGGAGCTGATCGCCCAGGCAACGCTGGGCGTCGGCGAGGCCGAGGAGCCCTTCCACACCTTCGTCGAAAACGCCATGGCCAAGGCACGCTTTGCCAGCGCCCACACCGGCCTGCCTGCGCTGGCCGACGACGCCGGCCTGTGCGTCAACGCCTTCGGCGGCCTGCCGGGCGTGCAGACGGCGCACTACGCCACGCAGTTCGGCTACGAGAAAAGCGACACCAACAACGTGCGCGCGCTGCTGGAGCAGATGGAGGGCGTTCAGGACCGCCGCGCCGCCATGGTCAGCACCCTGGTCGCCGTGCGCAGCCCGCAGGACCCCGAGCCGCTGATCGCCGTGGGCCGCGTGGCCGGAGAAATAGCCCGCGCGCCGCGCGGCACGGGCGGCTTCGGCTTCGACCCGGTGATGATCCTGCCCGCCTTTGGCAAGACCTTTGCCGAGCTGCCCACCGAGATCAAGAACGCCCACAGCCACCGCGGCCAGGCCGCGGCGCAGATGCTGGCGCTGATGCGCGCGCATTGGTTTGCAGGCGACTCAAAAAAGTGAGCACCTGGCGCTTGTCACACGGTGATTGCAATGCTTATTCGCTTAAAACCATTGATCATCCATCGCAAGCAGCTATTGTTTTGATAACACCATGAGCATTCCCATCACCCCCGCGCCGGCATCGGGCAGCGCCCCGCACGACGTGCAACACTACATGCGCCCGGGCCTGCTGCAGCTGACCAGCCTGCCGCCGCTGTCGCTGTACGTGCACCTGCCCTGGTGCCTGCGCAAGTGCCCGTACTGCGACTTCAACTCGCACGAGGCCAGGGACGGCATTCCCGAGCAGCGCTACCGCGATGCCCTGGTGGCCGACCTGGATGCCGCACTGCCGCTGATCTGGGGCCGCCAGGTGCAGACCATCTTCATCGGCGGCGGCACGCCCAGCCTGTTTGCGCCCGAGTCCATCGACCGGCTGCTGGGCGACATACGCGCGCGCCTGCGCCTGGAGGCGGCCTGCGAAGTCACGCTGGAGGCCAACCCCGGCACCTTCGAGAAAGAGCGCTTTCGCGCCTACCGCGGCGCCGGCGTCACGCGCTTATCCGTAGGCGTGCAAAGCTTCAACGACAGCCACCTGCAGGCCCTGGGCCGCGTGCACGACCGCGCCCAGGCCCTGGCCGCCGTCGAGGAAGCCGCCAGCGCCTTCGAGACCTTCAACCTCGACATCATGTACGCCCTGCCCGGCCAGACGCCGGCCGAGCAGGAAGAGGACATGCGCCAGGCGCTGGCGCTCGGCCCCCCGCACATCTCCATCTACCACCTGACGATAGAGCCCAACACCTACTTCGCCAAGCACCCGCCGCGCCTGCCCGAGGACGACCAGGCCTACGCCATGCTCGACCGCATCACCGAGATGACGGCCGCCGCCGGCCTGGCGCGCTACGAGGTGTCGGCCTATGCGCGGGGCGGCCACCAATGCCAGCACAACCGCAACTACTGGCAGTTTGGCGACTATCTGGGCATTGGCGCGGGCGCGCACAGCAAGCTGAGCTTTGCGCACCGCATCGTGCGCCAGGTGCGCCTGCGCGACCCGCAGCTGTACATGGCCGGCGCCCTGGCCGGCCGCGCCATCGCCCAGGACGCGGACGTGCGACGCGCCGATCTGCCGTTTGAATACATGCTCAACGCCCTGCGCCTGCGCGAAGGCTTCGCGCTGCAGGAATTCACCGAGCGCACAGGCCTGGCCATCACCGCCATCGCCCGGGGCCTGCAGGAGGCCGAGGCGCGCGGGCTGATCACGCGCGACATGGGGCAGGTGCGCCCCACCGAGCGCGGCTTTGATTTTTTGAGCGACCTGCAGGCCTTGTTTCTGGCGGACTAACTCAACCGCAGCGCGCGGCAACCACCTTGCCGCTGCCGTCCACCTCCAGGCTCAGGCGCTGGGCGTCGAAGTCCTGCGTCACCGGCCGCCCCTGGTGCAGCACCCGCGCCATGCGGGCACCAGCGCGCACGCGGGCCTCCTCCACCACCCGGGCCGTGCCGCTCTTGCCCACGGCCCACTGCGCGCCCTGCGCGTCGCAGTTGCCGCCCACCGGCGCCTGGCTGGCGCCCATGGGCCTGGCAGGCGCCGACGGCCCCAGCTGCGCACAGCCGGCCAGCAGCGCCAATGCCAGGCCGCCTGCCACTGCCGCCCTGCGTGAGAAATTCTGCATTTTCACCCTCTCAAGAAAAGCCGGCACCATAGCGCGCCGTGCGCACCAGCCGGTAACGCGATGTCATTGGGCCGCGGCCACCGCCTCCAGCCCCATGGCGCGCACCTTGGCCACCGCCGTATTGGCCTGCGCCGCCGAGCCAAACGGCCCCACGCGCACGCGCTGCACGCGGCTGCCATCGGCGCGTGTCACAGGCTCCACGCTGCAGGGCAACCCCGCCTGCCGCAGGCGCGCATGGGTGCGCCGCGCGTTCTCGGGGTCGGCAAACAAGCCTACGTTGATGTAGAGCCTGCGCTGGGCGGCCTTGTGCGGCGCCTGTTCGGACACCGGTGTCGCTGTTCTTGGCTGTGCCTGAGCCTGCGCGGAGGGCGGCTCCTGCACCAGCTCCCGCACCGGTTCTGGCCGCGCTTCAGGCGTGGGCGGCTCCGCCTGCGGCTGATCAACAGGCGCGGGGGCTCTCTCAGGCGGCTCTGCTTCGGCGCTGGGTGCGGCGGGCGTATCGCCGGACACGCTGACAGGCCGCGGCGCGGTATCTGGTTCAGGTTTTGGCAGCAACACAGGCTGCGCTTTGGCAACGTCCTGCGTCCGCTGCGCGGCGGGCCCATGCTCAAGTACCAACCAAGCCAGCACCGCCGCCAAGACCAGCGCCACGCTCAACGCCACAACCCACAGCAGCCGCCGCCGGCTGCAGGCCTGGCGCTGCAACGACTCCTTGGCATCGCGCAGGGTGGACGCGGCCGACACCGCACCAACAATGCGCCGCCGCACCTCGGCATGCACCAGCGCATCGCCATACAACCCCAGGCCGCCACACAGCACCATCAACCCGGCCAGAGCCAGCCCTGCCAGCATGGGTAGCGGCACAGCCAGCCATTGCCGTCCCACTACCCACAGCAACAAACCCCCTGCGATCAGCGCTGCCGCAACCCACAACGCCTGCCGCCACAGCCGCCGAAACCCCAGCCAGCCCAGCGAGCACAGGGCCGCCGCCATGTTCCAACCAGGCAGCACCCGCCCCATCGCATCGAGCCGCTCGAAGGCCGCCAGATAGTGGTCAACATTCACAGGCCCCAACGCCGCCCGGTACAGCGCGGGCGCGACGCTGCCCTGCAGCGCCGCAGCGCTGGACTGGTCTACGGCAGGCGCCGCAAGGGCTGTGGTGCTTGTCATACGCGCCATTCTGGCATGCAGTCTCACGCGCACCGTCCAGGAGGGGAGCGCACAACCAGCATCCTGCAGGCGGAAAAAACCCGCCAATGGCAAGCATTGGCGGGTTGATTTTCGACTGGTAGGGCGTGTAGGACTTGAACCAACGACCAAAGGATTATGAGTCTGCCCCTTCCCTCAATGCTGACAACAGCCTACCCTCGCCGAGCTTCTACAACTCCCGCACATTGCTTGGGCACAAGTACCCTACTCAGGCACCGATTGGAAGCTAACCGTCGATCCAGCCAGATCAGCCCAAAAATTCACAATGGCATATCGTTGGTTTGACACCTCGATTTTGTGTGGCGGAAGTCCTACCCCACCGGCATCCACGGTCAATTGTTGATACTTAATCGGCACGTCAAAAGCGATGAAAACGCTCCAAGACCTCGCGAGCACACCACGTTCGCTATGCTTTCCGTCAGCGCTTTGAAAATCCATATGCACATCCGTCGAGAACGCGTGCCAGCAGTGGATATTTTTCTGATCCACAACCCGTGGAAGCAAGCCTGCCGCTTGAAACTGGAGCAGTAAGCGCGTCGGTACGTACATGTCAGCAGGCGGCTCTCTACTTACACCAATCTTGCTATCGCCCGACTGTGCAGCGACAGGCTTACTTTCTGTTGGGCGAGCGATCATCCAAATCGTCACTGCCGTAAAACCCAAGGCACACAATGACGGAACCCACACGGGGGTTCCAGCCAAAAGCTTAAGTACGACCGAAACAGAGCTCTCGTCTGCAAAGAGCGCTTTAAACGCGTCCACCCGACCAAGCCAGTCAAGTAGCCACTTTGCCCCCGTCCAGGCAGCAAAAAAAACCGAAAAGAGACTGCCAGAAGCGACACGCACCCACGGTTTTTTCACACAGTCTCCCAGGATTTTGTAGAAAACTGACCCGTTTTGTAGAAGCGCCCCAGCACCCACAAAGGCGCTGAGGCACGAAAACGTTGGTAGGGCGTGTAGGACTTGAACCTACGACCAAAGGATTATGAGTCCTCTGCTCTAACCAACTGAGCTAACGCCCCGGAAGTGCTGCCCACGCCTGATGCGCAGGGCACAACCGCACATTGTATGTGCTACTTGTGATGGCTCAGGGCGTTGGACACCAGTTTGGAGGTGATGTCCACGATCTGGATCATGCGGTCGTAGGGCATGCGCGTGGGGCCTATGACGCCCAGGGTGCCGACCACCTGGCCGTCCACCTCGTAGGGTGCGCTGACCACGGACAGCTCTTCAAACGGCACGACCTGGCTTTCGCCGCCGATAAAGATGCGCACGCCCTCGGCGCGGCTGGAAATGTCCAGGAGGCGCAGGATCTGGGTCTTTTGCTCGAACAGGTCAAAGGCCCGGCGCAGGTGGCCCATGTCGCTGGAAAAGTCGCTCACCGAAAGCAGGTTGCGCTCGCCCGAGAAGACAACCTCGTCCTGCGATTCGGACATGGCCTCAGTGCCCACGCTCACCGCGGCTTGCATCAGCACCGCGATCTCGCTGCGCAGCTTGTCCACTTCAAGCTTGAGCCGCTCGCGCACCTGCTCCATGGCCAGGCCGGCGTAATGGGCGTTGAGGAAGTTTGCGGCCTCGACCAGCTGGGACTGGGTGTAATCGGACTCCGTGAACAGCACGCGGTTCTGCACGTCGCCGTCGGGCGAGACGATGATCACCAGCAGCCGCCGCTCCGACAGGCGCAAGAACTCGATGTGCCGGAACACCGAGGCGCGGCGCGGCGCCATGACCACGCCCACAAACTGCGACAGGCTGGACAGCAGGTGGGCAGCGTTGGCGATGACCTTCTGCGGCTGTTCGGGCTTGATCTGCAGCGCCGGCAACTGCTCCTGCTGCACGGTGAGCATGGTGTCCACGAAGAGGCGATAGCCCCTGGCCGTGGGTACCCGGCCGGCGGAGGTATGGGGGCTGGCAATAAGCCCCAGTTCCTCCAGGTCGGCCATCACGTTGCGTATGGTGGCGGGCGACAATTCAAGGCCCGATGCCCGCGACAAGGTTCTGGAGCCCACCGGCTGTCCGTCGGCGATGTAGCGTTCCACCAGCGCCTTGAGCAACAACTTGGAGCGGTCATCAAGCATATGACCATTTTAATGATGTAATTTCCGCATGAAGCCCATCTTCCGTCGCGTCGCCGTCATTGGCAAATACCAGCATCCGGTGGCCGGTGCGGCATCTGAGAGCTCGCGGCAGATCATCGAGAGCATCGCCCAGCTCATTGCCCAGCAGGAGTGCGAGCCCACGCTGGAGGCCGAAACCGCGGCCAGTACCGGCATCACCGGCTACCACACGCTGGACGTGGACGGCATTGGCCGGCATTGCGATCTGTGCGTGGTCGTGGGGGGCGATGGCACCATGCTTGGCGTGGGCCGCAGGTTGGCCGGCTACGGCACACCCCTGGTGGGCATCAACCAGGGGCGGCTGGGCTTCATCACCGACATTGCGCTGCAGGGCTACCAGGACGTCCTCACCACCATACTGCACGGCGAGTACGAAGAAGACGCGCGGCCGCTGATGCAGGCGCGCGTGGAACGCGCGGGCGAGTCCGTCTTCGAGGCCCTGGCACTCAACGACGTGGTGGTCAACCGCGGCTCCACCTCGGGCATGGTGGAGCTGCGCGTGGAGGTGGACGGCGTATTCGTCTCCAATCAGCGCGCCGACGGCCTGATCGTTGCCTCCCCCACGGGGTCCACGGCCTATGCGCTGTCGGCCGGCGGGCCCATGCTGCACCCCTTGATCCCGGGTTGGGTGCTGGTGCCGATCGCGCCGCACACTCTCTCCAACCGGCCCATCGTGCTGCCCGATACTGCCGAGATCGCCATCGAGGTGGTGGGCGGGCGCGACATCAGTGCCAATTTCGACATGCATTCGCTGGCCTCGTTGCAGCATGGTGACCGCGTGCTGGTGCGGCGCTCGGCGCACCGCGTGTGCTTTCTGCATCCGCGTGGCTGGAGCTTCTTTTCCACCCTGCGCAAGAAGCTGCGCTGGAATGAGGGAGGCTCCTGACCATGGCCCTGAGACGCATCGCGCTGCGTGACTTCGTCATCGTGCAGGCGCTGGATCTGGATCTTCACGCCGGCTTCACGGTTTTGACCGGCGAGACCGGCGCGGGCAAGTCCATCTTGATCGACGCGCTGCAGCTGCTGCTGGGCGCGCGCGCCGACACCGGCGTGATCCGCGAGGGCGCCGAGCGCACCGATATCTGCGCCGAGTTCGACACCGGCCCGGCGGCGCTGGCCGCCTGGCTGGATGAGGCCGGCTTTCCCCAGGACGACACGTTGCTGCTGCGCCGGAGCGTGGATGTGCAAGGCAAGAGCCGCGCCTGGATCAACGGCCTTCCCGCCACGGCGGCGCAGATGCGCGCGCTGGGCGAGCATCTGCTGGACATTCACGGCCAGCATGCCTGGCAAAGCCTGACGCGGCCCGACGCCGTGCGCGGCCTGCTCGACGCCTACGCGGGCGTGCAGGTGCAGCCGCTGGCCGCGCTGTGGGCAGCCTGGCGCGACGCCCAGAAGGCCCTGGCCCATGCGCGCAGCGCGCAGGACACGCTGCAGCAGGAGCGCGAGCGCCTGCAATGGCAGATCGGCGAGGTGGACAAGCTCGCGCCCCGCGAGGGCGAGTGGGACGAGCTCAACGCCAGCCACGCCCGCCTGTCCAACGCCCAGGCGCTGCTGGACAATGCCCAGGGCGCGCTGGCCGCACTGCAGGGCGATGACACCGGCGGCGCATTGAGCGCGCTGACCCAGGCGCGCCAGCTGCTGCAGGGCTATGCGCATGTGGACGGGTCCTTCCGCGCCCTGGGCGAGGTGCTGGACTCCTGCATCGCCCAGGCCGACGACGTGGCGCACTCGCTGCAGGGCTATCTGCGCCATGCCGAGCCCGACCCCGAGCTGCTCGCGCGGCTGGACGCGCGCCTGTCGCAATGGCTGCAGCTGGCGCGCCGCTACAAGCGCGCGCCGGCCGAACTGCCGGCGCTGCTGGAAGCCTGGAAGGAGACGCTGCGCCGCCTGGACGATGCCGCCGACCTGGCCGCGTTGGAGGCCGCCGAGCAGGCCCACGGCGCGGCATACCTCAAGGCCGCACGCGCGCTGTCGCACAAGCGCGCCAAGGCCTCACCCCAGCTGGCCCAATCCATCACCGAGGCCATGCAGGGCCTGGGCATGACGGGCGGGCGCTTCGAGGTGCAGGTGGACAAGGCCGCCGAGCCCGGCCCGCGAGGTGTGGACCAGGTGGCCTTCCTTGTCAGCGGCCACCCCGGCATGACGCCGCGCCCGATTGGCAAGGTGGCCTCGGGCGGAGAGCTGTCGCGCATTGCGCTGGCCATCTCGGTCACCACCAGCGCATTGGGCGAGGCGCCCACGCTGATCTTCGACGAGGTCGATTCGGGCGTGGGTGGCGCCGTGGCCGAGACCGTGGGCCGGCTGATGCAGCAGCTTGGCCGCGCACGCCAGGTGCTGGCCGTGACCCACCTGCCCCAGGTGGCGGCCTGCGCGGATCACCATTTGGTCGTCTCCAAGCACCGCCACGCCGAGGGTACAACCAGCGCCGTGGCCGCCGCCGGCGCCGATGAGCGCATTGCCGAGGTCGCGCGCATGTTGGGCGGGCAGCAGCAGTCTCCCACCACCCTGGCGCATGCGCGTGAGATGCTGGGCAGCGCACGGTCCCCCTCAACTACCGCAGCAGGCTGAACCATGACATTGGAAGTCGTCGTCATCACCGGCATGTCCGGCTCGGGCAAGTCCGTGGCGCTTCATGCGCTGGAGGATGCGGGCTACTACTGCGTGGACAACCTGCCACCTGAGCTGCTGGCCTCCTTCGTCGCGCTGGAACACGCACACCATGGCCACCGCGTCGCGGTGGCCATGGACGTGCGCAGCGCCACCGCCCTACCGCTGGTGCCGCAGCAACTGCGCCGCCTGCGCGAGCAGGGCGTGCAGGTGCGCTCGCTGTTCCTGGACGCCACTACAGGCACGCTGGTGCGGCGCTTTTCCGAGACACGCCGGCGCCATCCGCTGTCCCAGGACGAGCTGATCGAAGGTCGGCGCGCCCTGGTGCAGACCATTGAGCTCGAGCGCGAGCTGCTGGCCGAGCTGCGCGCGCAGTCCCATGTCATAGACACCAGCACGCTGCGCGCCTCGCAGCTGCTGAGCTATGTAAAGGACCTGCTGGCCGTGCCGCCCAGCCAGCTCACCCTGGTGTTCCAGTCCTTCGCCTTCAAGCGCGGGCTGCCGTTCGACTCGGACTATGTCTTCGACGTGCGCATGCTGCCCAATCCGCACTACGAGCCCACGCTGCGCGAGCTCACGGGTCGGGACGAACCCGTGGCCGAATACCTGCGCCAGCAGCCCGAGGCGGCGCTCATGCTGGACCACATCAGCCAATTCCTGGAGCAATGGCTCGATGCCTTGGCGCAGAACCACCGCAGCTATGTCACGGTGGCCATCGGCTGCACGGGCGGGCAGCATCGCTCCGTGTACCTGGTGGAGCAGCTGGCCGATCACTTTGCCAGCCGGTGGAACACGCTGCGCCGGCACCGCGAGCTGGACGGAATCTGAAACGCCGCCTGGCTACAGCGCGTCCATCAGCCTGCGCACGGGCGCGGGTAGCCCCAGCGCCCGGCATTGCTCGGGCGTAAACCAGCCGGCCTGCCGGCCTTCGGCACAGTGCGTGTCGGCCGGGGCCTGCTCATCCTGCACCAGCACCGGATGCAAATGCAGATCGCGGTGCGTCAGCACATGGGTGAAGGCCGGCAGGTCCTCGGCGCGGCTCTCGGCCGGCAGGGCGGCATCCAGCGCGGCGCGGCTGTCATACACCGGGGGGCAATACAGGCCGGCCCAGATGCCCGTGGGTGGGCGGCGCTCCAGCCACAGGCGACAGTCTGCGTCCTGGCGCAGCAGCAGCCACCACGCCTGCGCGCTGCGCTTGAGTCGGCGCGTGCGCACCGGGTAGTCCTGCGGATTGCCGTCGCGCCGCGCCGCGCAGGCCTCTTGCAGCGGGCACAGCATGCAGCTAGGACTCTTGGGCAAGCAGATGCCGGCGCCCAGGTCCATGAGGCCCTGGGTGTAGCGCGGCATGCTGGCGTGCAGATCGTCGTGGGGCAGCAGATTCTCGGCCAGGCGCCACAGTTCACGTTCGTTGCGCGCCTCGGCCAGGTCGGCACGGAAGCCCAGCACCCGCGTGAGCACGCGCCTTACGTTGGCGTCGAGGATGGCGGCGCGCGCGCCAAAGCAGAACGCGGCAATCGCTCCGGCCGTGGAACGGCCTATGCCCGGCAGGGCGGCCAGCTCGGGTACCGTGCGCGGGAACTCCCCGCCATGCGCGCTCACCACGATCTGCGCGCAGCGGTGCAGGTTGCGCGCGCGGCTGTAGTAGCCCAGTCCGCTCCACAGTGCCAGCACCTCGTCCTCGCGCGCTGCGGCCAGCCCCCGCACATCCGGAAAACGCCTTAGGAAGCGCGCGTAGTAGTCCAGCACCGTGGCCACCTGGGTCTGCTGCAGCATGATCTCGGACAGCCACACGCGGTAGGCGTCGCGCGTGTTCTGCCAGGGCAGCTCGTTGCGCCCATGCGCCGCCTGCCAGCGCACGACCAGCGCCGCGAACTCCACCGGCGGCGCCATCATGCCGGGGTCAGGGGCATCAGGGGCTGGGGCTCGGTGTGCGCAATGTCCAATGCAGGCAGTTCCTCCTGCATTCCCGGCTGCTGCGTGAGCTCGGTCGTCAGTTCATGCAGGCGCGACTCCAGTTCGGTCAGGTTCTGTTCGGCGGCCTCGATCTCGGCAATCCGCTCCACCAGGCCGCCCGCCGCCTGCTGGATGCGGCCCACCGCCTCCATGCGCCGCGCAAAGCTGCGCTTGCGCTCACGCAGCTGCGCGTCGAGCTGCGCCGTGGCCGTCCTGCTCCACATCTCCAATTCATTGGCCACGGCCTCGAACACCGTACGCAGGCGCAGGCCCAGCGCGCGCAGCAGGCGCTGCGTGAACTCGGGACTTGCCAGGCGCAGCGTGTTGCCCATGCCCACATACTGCAGGTGGCGCTGTTCTATGGCCTTGATCTCCTGCACAAAGGTACCCAGTTCCACCGCGGCCGGTACCTGAAGCGAAAATCCAAATTCGGCGTTGAGTTGGCGGAAGGTGCCTCCCAGCATGGACTGGATCTCGCCCCCCGTGGCCTGGGCCGCCTCCATGGCCGCGCGCACGCGTGCAAAGCTCTCGCCATAGGCCTTGCGCACGCCCAGCTTGAGCCCCGCTGACTCAAGCGCTTCGGTCAGTGGCACCAGCTGTGCCTTCAGCGAACGCGGACCGAGCCGGTGGAACAGCTCGCGCAGCATCTTCAGGTGCACGGCACGCACGGCCTGGATGCGGGTCGCGCAGGCCTCGAACTCCTGCTGCTCCTGCTCAATGCGTCCGCGCATGGTCACCACCACGGAGGCGTTCTTGCCGCGCAGGCTGCGCAGCTCCAGCATCTGCTCGTCAAGGTCGCGGCGCCGGATGTTGAGCACGCGCCGGGTCTCGGCATGCAGCCCGGCCACGCCACTGGCCACGGCCGCGCGCAAAATGGCCTGGCGCCGCCCCATGATGCCCGTGCCCAGCGCCACTTCCAGTTGGGGCAGGCCGCTGGCCTCCAGCAGGGCGTCGTCGCAATTGATCTTGGCCACCAGGCCCTTTTGCGCCGAGATCGCCAGAACCTGGCCGAGCGGCATGCGCAGCACCTCGGCGACGCCGTGACGCTGGCGTTCCAGCTCCGCCTGCACCTGGGCGGGTGGGTTCAACGGGTCCCACAGCGTATCGATCTTGTTGAGTACCACGAGGCGCGTCTCGGGGGCGTCATCGGTCGCCCCCAGGTGCTCGCGCCAGATCGCAAGATCGGAACGCGTGACGCCGGTGTCCGCCCCCAGGATGAACACCACGGCATGGGCCTGGGCGATCAGGTTGATGGTGAGTTCAGGCTCCACTCCGATAGCGTTGAGCCCCGGCGTATCGAGGATCACCAGGCCCTGCTTGAGCAGTGGATGGGGAATGTTGACGATGGCGTGGCGCCACATCGGCACCTGCACCATGCCGCCCGCATCCTGCAGGGGATTCTCGGCGCCCGCCTCATCACTCCAGAAACCCAGGGCACGCGCCTCGTCCAAGGAGACACGGCGCACCTCTGATACCTTTTCCAGGGCCTTGGCCATTTGGACGGGATCGTCCATGTCCAGCGCCAGCTTGGCCCAGCGATCGGGCTTGAGCCGCCATTCGGCCAGCCCCTGCGGCTGCATGCGCGTCTCTATGGGCAGCAGGCGCAGGCTGGGGGACGTGCCGCTCTCGTAGCCCAGCTCCGTGGGACACATGGTGGTGCGCCCTGCGCTCGCGGGCATGATGCGCCGCCCGTAGCCGGCAAAGAAGATGGCGTTGATGAGCTCGGACTTGCCGCGCGAGAACTCGGCCACGAAGGCCACCGTCACCTTGTCGCTGCGGACCTGTTCTTCCAGGCGCTGCAGCCGCTCCTCGACGGCTGCATCCATGAGGTCGTGCGCTCCCATCCACTGGCCCAGCCGCTTGAGCCGCTGTGCAAAGGCACGCCGCCACGCGCCATGCTGGTCAAAGCGTTCGTTAAATGAGGGTCCCACTGTGTTTCCGGCTATCAATGCATGCGCCCACACGGGGGCAGGATGGCGCAATATAGCATCGACGCCGACGCCTGCCGCCCGCTCTTGCCACCCCTAGTGCCGCTGGCAATGCGGGCAAAAATAGCTGGTGCGCTGCCCCTGGCGCAGCAGGCATACGGGCGTGCCGCAACGCCTGCAGGGCTGGCCTGCTCGACCGTAGACATTGGCCTCGACCTGGAAATGGCCGGCGCTGCCGTCGGTGCTGGAGAAGTCCCGCAGCGTGCTGCCGCCCTGCTGCACCGCGCGCGCCAGCACCTCGCGGATCGCGCCATGCAGGCGCAGCGCGCGCTGCGACCCTATGGCGCTCGCGCGCACCGTCGGCCTGATGCCGGCCAGGAACAGCACCTCGCTGGCGTAGATGTTGCCGACACCAACAACCACCCGGCCCGCCAGCAACAGCTGCTTGATGGGCATCCCGCTGGCGCGCAGGCCCGCGTGGAAGGCCTGGAAATCGAAATCCTCCGCCAGGGGCTCGGCCCCCAGTCCGCCGAGCAGCTTGCACGCCTGCGGATCGCCCTCCCCGGCCACCCAGACCACGGCCCCAAAGCGGCGCGGGTCGTGCAGCCGCAGCGTGCCCTGGTCCGTGTCCATGTCGAAATGATCGTGCGCGCCGCGCGCGGGCAGGTCGCGGGCAAAACGCAGGCTGCCCGACATGCCCAGGTGGATCAGCAACAGGCCGCTCTGCAGATCCAGCAACAGGTATTTACCGCGCCGGCGCACGCCCAGCACCCGCTGCCCGACCAGGTCGGCGGGCGCCAGGCCCAGCGGCCAGCGCAGGGGTTTGCCCAGCGTCACGGCACGAATCGTCGCGCCGCGGATCGCATCGGCAAAGCTGCGCCGCGTCACCTCCACCTCAGGCAGCTCAGGCATGGCAACGCTCGTCAAGAAGTCTGAGAAGCATGGATTATTATGGGCCGATGGTGCAATTCGTCCGTAGTATCCGGCCGGCAGCCTTGGCATGCCTGGTCGCAGCCTGTGTTTTTCCTGCCCTGGCGCAGACCAAAGGGCGCCCCAGCCCAGCCGCCGCGGCACTTGCGGCGCAAGAGGCGGAAGAAGAGGCCAATGCCGCGCTCAATGCCGAGCTGTTCTACGAACTGCTGCTCAGCGAAATCACTACCAGCGGGGGTGACCCGGGCACGGGCTACAACCTGATGCTGGACGCGGCGCGGCGCAGCGGCGATCCTCAGCTGTACCGCCGGGCCACTGAAATCGCCCTGCAGTCGCGCTCCGGAGAGTCCGCCCTGGCGGCCGCGCGCGCCTGGAAGGCGGCACTGCCGCAGTCGCGCGATGCCAATCGCTACCTGCTGCGCATACTCGTGGCGCTCAACCGCATCGAGGACAGTGCCGAACCGCTGCGCCAGGAGCTGGCGCGCGCGTCCACGCGTGACAAAATTTCCACCATCCAAATACTGCCCCAGCTCTATGCGCGTGCCAGCGACAAGGGTCTGGCCGCGCACGTGGTCAGGCAGGCACTCAGGAGCGAGTTCAACAACCCGGCCGTCGGCCCCGTGGCCTGGACCACGGTGGGACGCATGGACCTTGCCGCAGACGACAAGGCACGCGCACTGCAGGCCGCGGGCAACGCCCTGGCGCAAGACCCCAGCGACGATAGCGCCGCCATGCTCGCCCTGCAGCTGCTCGAGAGCGGCGTGCCGGAGGCCGAGGGCCTGCTCTCTCGCTACTTCAATGGGAAACCCGCAGCCGACGTGCGCATGGCCTACGCGCGCGTGCTGCTGGAGTCGCAGCGCCTGGGCGACGCGCAGGCCCAGCTGGAAGCCGTCACGCACGAACACCCCGACAATGCCCAGGCCTGGCTGCTGCAGGCGGCACTGCAGTTGCAAACCGGCCACCTGGACCAGGCCGACGCAGCCCTGCAGCACTGCGCGCAGCTGTTGGACCAGGCCCCCGCCACCGAGCAGCGCCAGCGCGCCCTGACCCAGGTCTACCTGATGCAGTCGCAGCTTGCTGAAAAGCGCGGCGACCTGGCCCAGGCCCAAGCCTGGCTGAACCGTATCGACGACTCTGACGACCTGATGGCCGTGCAGAGCCGGCGTGCCTCACTGCTGGCACGCCAGGGCCGGCTCGACGACGCCCGCGCGCTGATCCGCGCCATGCCGGCCAAGAGCCCGGATGAGGAACGTCTCAAGCTCCAGGCCGAAGTGCAGCTGTTGCGCGAGGCCGGCAAGTACCAGCAGGCCTACGAACTGCAGGGCAAGCTCGCAGCCATGGCGCCGCAGGACAACGACCTGGCCTACGACCAGGCCATGCTGGCCGAGAAGGCCGGCCACCCCACCGACATGGAGCGCCTGCTGCGCATCATCATCGCGCGCCAGCCCGACTACCACCATGCACTCAACGCACTGGGCTTTTCCCTGGCCGACCGCGGCGTGCACCTCGACGAGGCCAAGGCCCTCATCGTCAAGGCCCTCGAATTCGCACCCCAGGACCCCTTCATCACCGACAGTCTGGGCTGGGTCGAATTCCGCCGGGGCAACCGCCAGCAGGCCCTGGGCATTCTGGAGCGCGCCTTCAAGGCCAGGCCCGACGCGGAAATCGCCGCCCATCTGGGCGAGGTGCTGTGGAGCCTGGGCCAGCGCGACCGCGCCCTGACCATCTGGAGGGAGGGCCTGCGCATCAACAAGGACAACGACATACTCAAATCCACGCTCAAGCGGCTGGAGGTCCAGCCTTGAGTGCGCGCGCGCGCAGGCGGTTGCTGCTGGGCGCTCTGACCACCCTGCTGCTCAGCGCCTGCGCCCAACCGCCACGCCCGGCCGGCGGCGCTGCCGACCGCTGGAGCGGGCGGCTGGCCGTGCAGGTCGAGGACGCCGCATCGCAATCGTTCAGTGCCGGCTTCGAGCTCCAGGGCAGCCCCCAGGCCGGCGAACTGACCCTGTTCAACCCGCTGGGCAACGTCATGGCCCAGCTGCAGTGGTGGCCGGGCCATGCGCTCCTGCGCAATGGCGGCGAACAGCGCCAGTCCACGTCGCTGGAGACACTGGTGCGCGAACTCACGGGCAGCGAGCTGCCCATCGCCGCGCTGTTCGGCTGGCTCAAGGGCGAGGCCGTACAGGCCGCGGGTTGGCAGACAGACCTCAGCGCGCTGGCCCAGGGGCGCCTCACGGCGACGCGCCACACGCCCGCGCCGCAGACCACGCTGCGCGTGGTGTTGAGCCTTTAAGCATTTCGAGCACATGCAAGCCCTGTACGACGTGCCGGCGCCGGCCAAGCTGAACCTGTTCCTGCACATCACGGGTCGCCGTCCCGACGGCTACCACCTGCTGCAGTCGGTCTTCATGCTGATCGACTGGTGCGACACCCTGCACTTCGAGCTGCGCAGCGACGGCGCCATCAGCCGCGAAGACCTCACCGAGCCCCTGCCCGCTGACGACCTCGTGGTGCGCGCCGCCCGTGCACTGCAGGCGGCCACCGGCTGCCGCCTGGGCGCGCATATCGGCGTGCACAAGCGCGTGCCCGCGCAGGCCGGCATGGGCGGCGGCTCATCGGATGCCGCCAGCACGCTGCTGGCGCTCAACCGGCTGTGGCGGTTACAGCTGCCGCGCGCGCGCCTGCAACAGATCGGCCTCACCCTGGGCGCCGACGTGCCGTTTTTTTTGTGCGGCAGGAATGCCTGGGTGGAGGGAATTGGTGACATAATTCGCCCTTTTGATTTTGAGCACCAACTGCCAGATGCGAGTTTTGCGGTGGTCAAGCCCGAAGCGGGGCTGGATACGAAGAGCATTTTTTCGCACCCAGAACTTAAACGCAATTCAGATGGTGCTATAATTCAAGGCTTTGCTGCAATGCCATACCAGTTTGGTGGCAACGACCTGCAGCCGGTTGCACAGACCCTGTGCCCCGAGATAGGCCAGGCTATAAACTGGCTGGCATCGAAGGGCTTGCAAGGGCGTATGACGGGCTCTGGAAGTGCGGTGTTTGCGCAAGCCACACAGGCCGTTGACCTGCACGATGCACCCACTGCATGGCAAGTCAAAATGTGTGAGAATCTAAAGCTTCATCCGCTATCGGACTGGGCTTTGGATGAGTAGATTGAGGGTTGTTTGCCGCATGGCAATCAACCTGTGTAGGGGAGTCGCCAAGTTGGTAAAGGCACCGGATTTTGATTCCGGCATGCGAGGGTTCGAGTCCTTCCTCCCCTGCCAAAACCCATTGCCCGTTCGGGACATCCATTCAGACTGCCGACTCGCTCATGCAAACCGCCACTCCTGATTTCCTGGTTTTCACGGGCAATGCCAACCCTGGCCTGGCTTCCGAGATCGTTCGGCACCTGGGAACCACGCTCGGCGCCGTCGATGCGAGCCGGTTTTCCGACGGTGAGGTTACCGTCGAGATCAAGCAGAACGTGCGCGCCCGCGACGTGTTCGTGGTGCAGCCCACCTGCGCGCCGACCAACGAAAACCTGATGGAACTGCTGATCATGGTTGATGCGCTCAAGCGCGCGTCGGCAGAGCGCATCAGCGCCGTGATCCCCTACTTCGGCTATGCCCGCCAGGACCGCCGCCCGCGCTCCACGCGCGTGCCGATCTCGGCCAAGGTGGTGGCCAATATGCTGCAGGCCGTGGGTGTGGCCCGCGTGCTGACCATGGATCTGCATGCCGACCAGATCCAGGGCTTCTTCGACATTCCGGTGGACAACATCTACGCCTCGCCCGTGCTGCTGCGCGACCTGAACGAGAAGAAGTACGAGAACCTGATCGTCGTCAGCCCCGACGTGGGCGGCGTGGTGCGCGCCCGTGCCCTGGCCAAGCAACTGGGCACCGACCTGGCCATCATCGACAAGCGCCGCCCGAAGGCGAACGTGTCCGAAGTGATGCATGTCATCGGCGACATCGACGGCCGCAACTGCGTGATCATGGACGACATGATCGACACCGCCGGCACGTTGGTGAAGGCCGCAGAGGTGCTCAAGGAGCGCGGCGCCAAGAGCGTGTACGCCTACTGCACGCACCCCATCTTCTCCGGCCCCGCCATCGAGCGCATTGCCAGCGGCACGGCGCTCGACGAGGTGGTGGTGACCAACACCATCCCCCTGAGCGACACCGCCAAGGGGTGCCACAAGATTCGCCAACTCTCCGTGGCGCCGCTGATCGCCGAGACGATTCAGCGCATCTCCAAGGGAGAGTCGGTATCGAGCCTGTTCTCCGACTGATCGTCGGAGAACACCAAGCAGACCTCATGCCCGCCGGGTATGGGGTCTTTTTCAACAGTGGGCCAGGCTGGTCGCGGCCGGCCCCATCAGGAGTTAGCTATGCAATTCGTCGCTTTTGAGCGCGCCAAGCAAGGTACGGGTGCGAGCCGCCGTCTGCGCATTTCGGGCAAGACCCCGGGCATCGTGTACGGTGGTTCCGCCGAACCCCAACAGATCGAACTCGACCACAACGCCCTGTGGCACGCCCTGAAGAAGGAAGCCTTCCACTCCAGCATTCTGGACATGGAACTGAACGGCCAGGTCTCCAAGGTGCTGCTGCGCGACGTGCAGTACCACCCCTTCAAGCAGCAGGTACTGCATGTGGACTTCCAGCGCGTGGACGAAAAGACCCGCGTGCACCTGAAAGTGCCGCTGCACTTCGAAGGCGTGGAAGGCTCGCAGGCCGTGAAGGTCGAAGGCTGCACCGTCACTCCCCAGATCCACGAAGTGGACGTGATGTGCATGCCCTCGCAGCTGCCCGAGTTCATCACCGTGGACCTGAGCGGCCTGACCTCCAAGTCCACACTGGGCCTGCAGTCACTGAAGATCCCCCATGGCGTGAAGGTCATCGTGCGCGGCTCCAACAAGAACCCCGCCCTGGTGTCCATCAAGCTGCCCGAAGTGGTGGCCGATGCAGCTGCCGCCCCTGCCCCCGCTGCCGCGCCCGCCAAGAAGGGCAAGAAGTAAGCACTTCTTCTCGGTGCCGCCCCCCCGAGGGGCGGGGCGCCCCTTGGCACCTCAACGGCCCACCCTGCGTGGGCCGTTGGCATTTGCGGGCCACGGATAATCGCCGCCATGATCAAACTGTTTGTCGGCCTGGGCAATCCCGGCCCGGAATACGAGGCCACGCGCCACAACGCGGGCTTTTGGTGGGTTGACGCACTGGCGCGCGAGCTGAAAGTGACGCTGCTGCCCGAACGCGCCTACCACGGCCTGGCGGCGCGCGCGAACGTCGCCGGCCAGGGCGTCTGGCTGCTGCAGCCGCAGACCTTCATGAACCTGTCGGGCAAGTCGGTGGCGGCCCTGGCGCGCTTCTTCAAGATCGCGCCGGAAGAGATCCTGGTGGTGCATGACGAGCTGGATCTGCCGCCCGGCCAAGCCAAGCTCAAGCGCGGCGGCAGCCACGCGGGCCACAACGGGCTGCGCGACATCCACGCCCAGCTGGGCAGCAGCGACTACTGGCGGCTGCGCATAGGCATAGGCCACCCTGGCGTGAAGTCCGAGGTCATCCACTGGGTGCTTAAAAAACCCGCGCCCGACCAGCGCACGCAGATCGAAGACAGCATCGCCCATTCGCTCAAGGCCTACCCGGCCATGCTGGCGGGCGACATGGACAAGGCCACGCTGCTGGTGCACACCACCAAGCCGACACGCCCCAAGCCGCCCAGGCCCATGCCCGCCCCGACGCCGGACGGCGTCCAGTAACCACTATTTTGATAGCTTCTAGCGCTTGCCAGACAAGCGCTGCAGGCCGATATCGCTTAAATCAAGCGGATTGCGCCGCACGCAGGCGCTCGAACTTCTGCCACAGCGTCTCGCGGCTTTCCTGGTGCGCGGGATCCACGGGAATGCAGGCCACGGGGCAGATGGCCACGCACTGGGCCTCATCGAAGTGGCCCACGCATTCTGTGCATTTGGAATGGTCGATCTCGTAATGCTCCTCGCCCAGGAAGATCGCCTGGTTCGGGCATTCGGGTTCGCAGACGTCGCAGTTGATGCACTCGTCCGTGATCATCAGGGCCATGGCGTGGTTTTCCTGGGCTGGATGGTGAACGGCATGTTTGGATTATCCGCCCGCGCCTGCACGGCGCGCGCTATGGCCGGCATGCGGCCGCGGTTTTTGCGGCTATGCTTTCGAGCCCCGCACAGCCGTCCGCCGTTTCGCCCATGGCCTTGTTCGTCCTAAAGCGCCTTGTCACCCTGATCGCAACCCTGCTGGGCGCGTCCATCGTGGTGTTCTGGGTGCTGGAGGTGCTGCCGGGCAACGCCGCCGAGGTGCTGCTGGGCCCCGACGCGGCGCCCGAGGCCGTGGCCGCGCTGGCCGCGCAGCTGGGCCTGGACCAGCCGGCGCTAGAGCGCTACGGCCAGTGGATTCTTGGCCTGCTCACGGGCCAGTTGGGCGACAGCCACGCCTACGGCGCGCCCGTGCTGGACCTGATTGCCGAGCGCCTGGCGCTCACCATTCCGCTGGCCCTGCTGGCCATGCTGCTGACCTGCGCGCTGGCGCTGGCGGCGGGCCTGTATGCCGCGGCACGCCACAACCGCCTGGGCGACTGGGGCGTGATGGGTCTGGCGCAGCTGGGCATTGCCATCCCCAACTTCTGGTTTGCCATCCTGCTGATCCTGCTGTTCTCGGTGAGGCTGCAATGGTTCTCGGCTGGGGGCTTTCCGGGCTGGACAGAGGAAGCGGGCGGCGGCATCGTTGCCGCGCTCCAAGCCCTGCTGCTGCCGGCCGTGGCGCTGGCCGTGGTGCAGGCGGCCATCCTCGCGCGCATCACACGCTCGGCCGTGCTGGACGTGCTGCGCGAGGACTTCGTGCGCACCGCACGCGCCAAGGGCCTCACGCGCCGCGCCGCGCTCTGGCGCCATGTGCTGCGCAACGCCATGATTCCCGTGGTCACCGTCATGGGCCTGCAGTTCGCCAACCTGCTGGCCGGCACCATCGTGGTGGAAAACGTGTTCACACTGCCGGGCCTGGGCCGGCTCATCTTCCAGTCCATCGCCAACCGCGACCTGATCGTGGTGCGCAACTGCGTGATGCTGCTGGCGACGATGGTGGTGCTGGTGAACTTCGTCGTCGATCTGCTGTATGCGGCCATCGACCCGCGCGTGAAGGTGGGGCAATCATGAGCGCCCTGCGCCACCGCAGCTTCACGATAGGCGCGGTGCTCACGGCGCTGCTGCTGGCCGCGGCCCTGCTCTCGCTGGTCTGGACGCCCTGGCCGCCGTACGACATGGACATGGATGCAACGCTCGCGCCGCCCAGCGCCCGGCACTGGCTGGGCACCGATGCCTACGGGCGCGACGTGGCCTCGCTGCTGCTGGTGGGTGCGCGCGCCTCCATCCTGGTGGGCGTGATCGCCGTGGGCATAGGCCTGGCGCTGGGCGCGGCGCTGGGCCTGCTGGCCGCTGCGCGCGGCGGCTGGGTCGAAGAAGCCGTCATGCGCCTGGCGGACTTCACCTTCGCCTTTCCGGCGCTGCTGCTGGCCATCATGCTCACGGCGGTGTTCGGGCCGGGCATAGGCAACGCCATCGTCGCCATCGGCATCTTCTACATCCCCACGTTTGCGCGCGTCACGCGCGCCTCGGCCAAGGCCATCTGGGCGCGCGACTACATCCTGGCCGCGCGCGCCTGCGGCAAGGGGCCGTGGCGCATCACGCTGGAGCATGTGCTGCCCAACATCGCCTCGGTGCTGATCGTGCAGGCCACGATCCAGTTTGCGCTGGCCATATTGGCCGAGGCGGCGCTTTCGTACCTGGGCCTGGGCACGCAGCCGCCCCAGCCCTCCTGGGGGCGCATGCTGGCCGAGGCGCAGACACTCATGTTCCAGGCCCCGCTGCTGGCCGTGTGGCCCGGCCTGGCGATCGCGCTGGCCGTGCTGGGCCTGAACCTGCTGGGCGACGGCCTGCGCGACCTGCTGGACCCGCGCATGACGCGCCAAAGATGATGACCGGCACCGCCCCCCTGCTCGAAGTGCGCCGGCTCGCCATCACGCTGCCCACGCAGCGCGGCACCGTGCGCGCCGTGCACGATCTGGACTTCACGCTCGCGCGCGGCGAGACGCTGGGCCTGATCGGCGAATCGGGCTGCGGCAAGTCCATCACCGCGCTGGCCCTCATGGGCCTGCTGCCCGAGGGCGCGCAGGCTACGGGCAACATCCGTTTCGACGGCCAGGAGCTACTGGCCTTGAGCGACAAGGCGCTGTGCCGCCTGCGCGGCAACCGCATGGCCATGGTGTTCCAAGAGCCCATGACGGCGCTCAACCCCGTGCACCGCATAGGCCGGCAGGTGGCGGAGCCGCTGCGCCTGCACCAGGGCCTGACCTTCGCCCAGGCGCGCGTCGAGGCCATCGCCCTGCTGGAGCGCGTGGGCATCACCCAGGCGGCGCAGCGCTTCGATGCCTACCCGCACCAGTTTTCGGGCGGGCAGCGCCAGCGCATCACCATCGCCATGGCCCTGGCCTGCGGGCCGGATCTCTTGATTGCCGACGAGCCCACCACGGCGCTCGATGTGACGCTGCAGCGCCAGATCCTGGAGCTGATACGCGCCCTGGTGGCCGAGCGCGGCATGGCGCTGATCCTGATCTCGCACGACCTGGGCGTGATCGCGCAGACCGTGCGGCGCACGCTGGTGATGTATGGCGGCACGGTAGTGGAATCCGGTCCCACGCGCGCCGTCTTCGGCGAGCGCGCCCACCCCTACACCCAGGGCCTGTTTGCTGCGCGCCCGCAGTGGGGCGCGGCGCGCGTGGCAGGCAGCCGCCTGCCCACCATTGCCGGCACCGTGCCCGAACTGGCCGACCTGCCCCAGGGCTGCCCCTTTGCCGGGCGCTGCCCGCGCACCATTGCCGCCTGCCACGCCGCACTGCCCGCGGCCGTGGACTTGGGTGCGGGCCACATGGCACGCTGCATACGCCTGGGAGATGAGGCATGAAAGCTATCAACTCTATAGCCGCCAGCGCCCTATCTGCAAGCGCAGCAGGCCATTCTGACCATGAACCACCGCTGCTGCGCGTGCAGAACCTGCGGCGCGACTACCCGCTGCCGCGCACCCGCCCCTGGGGCGCACGCCCGCAGATGCAGGCCCTGCGCGGCGTGAGCTTCGAGATGCCGACAGGCCGCAGCCTGGGCGTGGTGGGCGAATCCGGTTCGGGCAAGTCCACACTGGCGCGCCTGGTGATGGCGCTGGATACGCCGAGCGCCGGCAGCGTGGAGCTGCTCGGGCGTGACCTGCACCGGCTGCCCGCCGCCGCGCTGCGCGCGGCGCGGCGCGACTTCCAGATGGTGTTCCAGGACCCCTTTGGCTCGCTGGACCCGCGCCAGCAGGTCGCGCGCATCGTCACCGAGCCGCTGCAGGCCCTGGCCCATGTCACTGCGGCCGAGCAGCGCGAGCGCACCGCCGAGGTGCTGGCCCAGGTAGGCCTGCGCCCGGGCGACGCGCACAAGTACCCGCATGAATTCTCGGGTGGCCAGCGCCAGCGCATCGCCATTGCGCGCGCGCTCATCACGCAGCCGCGCCTGATCGTGGCCGACGAGCCCGTGAGCGCACTCGACGTCTCGGTGCAGGCCCAGGTGCTGAACCTGCTGGCGGACCTGCAGGTGCGCCTGGGCGTGACCTTTCTGCTCATCAGCCACGACCTGGCCGTCGTACAGCACCTGTGCGACGACGTGCTGGTGCTCTACCAGGGCCAGGTCGTGGAGCGCGGCGCGCCGCAGGCCTTGTTCAGCAACCCACAACACCCCTACACCCAGGCGCTGGTCGCGGCCGTGCCGCGCATCGACGCCTTCATCGCCTGACGGCCACATACCTGCACCCGCTGTAGTACAACGGCAGGCATTTCATTCACCCAAGGAGACCCTGTTCATGCTCACCCGCCGCACCGCTCTCGCCTCCGGCGCCCTGGCCTCTGCCGCGCTGGCCGCGCCGCTGCACACGCTGGCGCAGGGCAAGAAAGACTCCGTCACGTTGGCGCTGACGCTGGAGCCAACGGGCCTGGATCCCACGGCCGGCGCGGCCTCGTCAATTGCCGAGGTCACGCTCTACAACATCTACGAGACGCTCACCAAGATCAACGCCGACGGCAGCGTCTCGCCCCTGCTGGCCGAAAGCTGGGAGGTATCGCCCGACCTCAGCACCTATACATTCCGGCTGCGCCGTGGCGTGCAGTTCCAGAACGGCGAGCCCTGCAACGCCGCGGCCGTGAAGTTTTCGTTCGACCGCGCGGGCGGCGACAAGAGCACCAACAAGGACAAGCGCCTTTTCGCAGGCCTTACCACCCGGGTGGTCGATGAGCACACGGTGGTGCTGCTCAACCAGGACATAGAGCCCGACCTGCTGTTCCTGCTGGGCCAGGCCACGGCCATCATCGTCGAGCCCAAGAGCGCCGAAGGCAACGCCACCAAGCCCGTGGGCACCGGCCCCTACCAACTCGCGGCCTGGAGCCGCGGCGCCTCCATCACGCTGGCCGCCTGGCCACAGTGGCGCCAGGCGGCGACCATCAAGATGCGCCGCGCCACCTTCCGCTTCATCCCCGACCCGGCCGCGCAGGTGGCCGCGCTGCTGGCCGGCGACGTGGACATGTTTGCGCGCGTCACGCCCCGCAGCATGGCGCAGTTCAAGGACAACCCGCGCTTTCAGCTCATCGTGAGCGGCTCGCGCGCCAAGACCATCCTGGCCATCAATAACGCGCGCAAGCCGCTCAGCGACGTGCGCGTGCGCCGCGCCATTGCCGCCGCCATCGACCGCAAGGCCGTCATACAGGGCGCGGCCGACGGCCTGGGCGTGCCCATTGGCAGCCACTATGTGCCCGGCGCCTTCGGCTATGCGGACACCACGGGCATCAACCCCTACGACCCCGAAAAGGCCAAGAAGCTGCTGGCAGACGCCAGCGTGATGCTGCCCCTCACGCTCACCATGACCCTGCCGCCTGCACCCTACGCACGCCAGGGCGGCGAGGTCATCGCGGCCCAGCTGGCCAAGGTGGGCATCACCGTCAAACTGCAGAACGTGGAATGGGCGCAGTGGCTGTCGGGCACCTATGGCGCCAAGAACTACGACCTGACGCTGATCTCGCATGTGGAGCCCTTCGACCTGGGCAACTTCGCCAAGCCCGACTACTACTGGGGCTACCACTCGCCGCAGTTCAACCAGCTCTACGACAAGATCAAGAACGCCGCCCGCCCCGCCGACCGCGCGCGCCTGCTGGGCGACGCCCAGCGCCTGCTGGCCGAGGACGCGGTGCATGTCTTCCTGTACCAGCCCCAATGGGTGACCGTGGCCAACAAGCACCTGCGCGGACTGTGGAAGGACATGCCGATCTTCGTCAACGATCTGTCGGCCCTGTCCTGGTCATGAACGCGCTGCACGATCTTTCCGCCGCCGAGCTGCTGGCCGCCTACCGCGCGCGCAGCCTCTCGCCCGTAGAGGTCACGCAGGCCATCCTGGACCATATCGCGCGCTGGGAGCCGCAGCTGCACGCCACCTGGCTGCTGCGCCCCGAAGAGGCCCTGGCCCAGGCGCGCGCGAGCGAGACGCGCTGGCTGCGCGGCGCGCCCTGCGGGCCGCTGGACGGCGTGCCCGTCACCATCAAGGACAACATCGCCACCCGGGGCGACCCCACGCCGCTGGGCACGGCCGCGACGCCGCTCGTGCCCGCGGCGGCCGACGCCCCGCCCGCGGCGCGCCTGCGCGAGGCCGGCGCAGTGCTCGTCACCAAGACCACCATGCCGGACTACGGCATGCTGTCCTCGGGCCTGTCGAGCTTCCATGCCCTCGCGCGCAACCCCTGGGATCTGACCAAAGGCCCGGGCGGCTCCAGCGCCGGCGCGGGCGCAGCCGCCGCGGCCGGCTACGGCCCGCTGCATGTGGGCACGGACATAGGGGGCTCCATCCGCCTGCCCGCGAGCTGGTGCGGCGTCTTCGGCCTCAAGCCCAGCCTGGGGCGCATCCCCATCGACCCGCCCTATACGGGCCGCGCCGCCGGCCCCATGACGCGCACGGTGCAGGACGCGGCGCTGATGATGCAGGTACTGTCCCGGCCCGACGCGCGCGACAGCATGAGCCTGCCTATGCAAGACATCGCATGGGACCGGTTCGACCCCGGCTCGGGGCACCTGCGCGGATTGCGCCTGGGCCTGCTGCTCGATGCCGGCTGCGGCCTGCCCGTGGACACCGAGGTGCGCGCCGCCGTAGCCGCCGCGGCAGGTCTGTGCGAGCAGGCCGGCGCCAGCATCATCCCCATGGCACCGTTTCTCACGCGCGCCATGCTCGACGGCATGGACTATTTCTGGCGCATGCGTTCGCACATGGATCTGCGCACGCTCACGGCCGCGCAGCGGGACAAGGTGCTGCCCTTCATCCGCACCTGGGCGACAAGCGCCGCGGACCTGGACGGCCCGCAGGTGTTCGAAGCCAGCCAGCAGTTCCACGCCACGCGCGTGGCCACGGTGCGCGCCTGTGCGCCGTTCGACTTCGTACTCTCGCCCGTCGCGCCCATCGCCGCCTTTGCGGCCGAACTGCCGGCGCCCACCGATGACCCGCTGCGGCCACTGGAGCACATCGCCTTCACCGTGCCTTACAACATGTCGGAGCAGCCCGCCGCGTCCATCAACTGCGGCTACACCACCGCCGGCCTGCCCATCGGCCTGCAGATCGCCGGGCCGCGCTTTGAGGACCTGGGTGTGCTGCGCCTGGCCCATGCCTTCGAGCGGCTGCGCGGCCCGCAGCGGCCATGGCCGCAGCCACCGCAGTTCTAGTGGATTGCAATGGTTTGCAGCCCCCGAAACACAAGCGCATTCAGCTATCACAACAGAAGCGCCTTCGCGGGGATGACGGATTGGCGGACGCCGCATGCCGTGGCCAGACGAATCCATAAATATCACTACTTGAGCCTTTACCTACCCTCACCTGATGGCGCACCACACCCTGTGTACCTGGCGAAATCGAAGTCAGCTACCATCGCAGTCCAGAGCAACCGGACGCCAGAATCCGCCTCAAATCAACCGGCCTGCGCACATCCCGGGGCGGTTCATCCCCACACCGCAGGGGTCTTCGCCGCGGTCAGACGAAGGAGACAACCATGAAGCTAGCAACGCTCACCCTCAGAAAGACAGCCCTGGCTATCGCAGCGGGCATGTCGCTTGCGCTGATCTCCTGCGGCGGCAGCGGCAGCAACAGCTGGGCGCCTAACGGCGGGACAGCCAACGCTTGGGTCAGTCCATCGATCATTGCGGAACAGGCCGCGGCAAGCACCGATGCGGGAAAAGAGGCCATCGCCAACAAACGTGCGAAGCTGCTGATTGCCGCGATGACGCTGGAGCAGAAGCTGCAGCAACTCACCGGTTCGGTCCCGGAGATCGTTCCCGAACTGCCGGGGTGCAAAGGAGGCCGCCACGTGAGCGGCATCGCCGCGCTGAACATTCCAACGTTCCGCATCACCAACGGCCCGGTCGGGTTGGGGCAGAACGACTGCGTTTCGGCCTCGATTCCCCCGTCTCTGATCCCGCTCGGCGGCTCGATGGTCGATATAACCGCGTACACCGATCCGTCTTCTGCCAAGGCGACAGCACTGCCATCGGCCATGGCGGCGGCGGCCTCATTCGATCCGTCGGTTGCCGGCACCTACGGCGAGGTCATCGGCGCCGAGATGCTCAACCTCGCGCTGCACGAGTTCGAAGCTCCGGGCATGAACATGGCGCGCCTGCCCATCCTGGGCCGCAACTTCGAATACTTCGGCGAAGACCCCTACCTCGCCGGCACGATGTCGGTTGCCGAGATCAAGGCGATCCAGGCCAAGGGCCTGATCGGCATGGCCAAGCACTACCTCGCCAATGAGCAGGAAACCAACCGGACCACGATACAGGAAACCGTCGACCGCCAGGTGCTGCGCGAGATCTACCTGCTGCCGTTCGAGATGTCCGTCAAGGACGGCAAGGTGGCTTCCATCATGTGCGCCTACAACTACCTCAACGGTGTCTCCTCCTGCGAGAACAAGGAGATGCTGACCGACGTGTTGCGCAACGACTGGGGCTTCACCGGCTACGTCCAGTCCGACTTTTTCGCCACCAAGTCCACCGTCGGCACGATGAACGCCGGCATGGACTTCATGATGCCTGTCCCGCTGCAATGGACGCCCGCCGCGCTGAATGCCGCGCTCCTCGCGGGCACCATCACCCAGGCGCAGATCGACAAGGCGCTCGAACGCCGCTACACGCAGATGTTCAAGTTCGGCATCTTCGACCGCCCGCTCGCGCAAACGCCCATCGATTTCACGGCGGGGGGTGCAAAGGCTCGCGACATCGGCACCAAGTCTGCCGTTCTGCTGCAGAACAACGGCGCGCTGCCGTTCGCGAGCACGGTCCAGAAGGTGCTTGTGATCGGCAAGGCCACCCAGGTCTATGCGCAGCAGGCGGTCGCCGGTGGTGTGGTCGTCGGCAAGCCCATGGGTGCGGGCGGCGGCAGCTCCGATGTCGTGCCGAACTACACGGTGGCTCCGGTCGCAGGCTTGCAGGACGTGCTCAAGTCGCTCGGCAACGCCACTGCCACGGTGACGCTGGTGACCGTACAGGATGACAACAGCGACCTGGCTGCCGCGGTCACCGCAGCGCAGGGCGCCGATGCCGTGATCGTGATGGCCGGCACGATCTCAGAAGAGGGCGCTGACCGCGCCACCTTCACCAGCGCCGCCGGAACGACCTTGGCCACCAGCCCTGCCGACGGCAGCAGCCTCGACTGGTATGCGGCGCGGCCGAACACGATTGCGACGACGGTCCCGAGCGGCAACCTGGCCAAGAACAGCCGCACAGTGGACATGATCAAGGCCATCCAGGCCGCAGCGCCGACCAAGACCGCGCTGGTGCTGAAGGACAATGCCGGCGTGGCGATGGACCCTGCGCTCGTTGGCGCTGCCGGACCGGCGATCCTCGAGGTCTGGTTCCCAGGCCAGGAGGACGGCCACATCGTCGCGGACCTGCTTTTCGGCGTGAAAAATCCGTCGGGCAAACTGCCGGTGACCTTCCCGTTCGTCGGCCAGGGATTCCTTGACGGACTCACCGCGGCACAGTTTCCTGGCGTTCTGTCGGGCGACGGCGTGACGAGCACCGTCGAATACACCGAAAAGCTGAACCTCGGCTATCGCTGGTATGACGCCAACAAAGTGACGCCGGCCTTCCCGTTCGGCCACGGCCTGTCGTACACGACCTTCAGCGTCACCAGCCCCAGCGTTACCACCAACGCCGGCAAGTACGCGGTCAAGGCCACCGTCAGGAACACCGGTCCCAGAACGGGATCCGAAGTCGTACAGGTCTACGTCACCCTGCCCGCGGGAGCCGACTCCGTCGGCGCCAAGCAGCCGCCGAAGCGCCTGGTCGGCTTCAAGAAGGTCGAACTGGCGGCCGGCGCTTCGCAGGACGTCACGATCACCATCGACCCGTCGGCATCCAACCATCCGCTCAGCGTGTGGAGCACGACCTACAACCAGTGGATCACCCCCGCGGGAACCTATTCGGTATCGGTCGGCAATTCATCGAGGAACCTGACCACGGTGACGTTCACGAGGTAAGTCAGGGTCTACCATGCCACTGCCGTTCGGATCCGACGCTGCCGCAGTACCGCGTCTACCGGCGGATGGATGCTGCGACTCGACTAGGGCCTGTTAACGCTATGGAAGGGGATCGCGTTGCCTCGCAAAGGGGCTGGATGCAAGACGCCCGCGCGCCGCAAGGCTAGTGCCTTGCAAGCGTGGGCAACGCCGCAGACGGCCCCTTTGCGAAGCAACCCGAAGGGAAGCCCATGGCAGCCCGCCCCTCGGCGTTGCGCTTCTTGTGCGTGCGAACGCACGCACTGCGTCGCGCGCCTTGATGGGCGGGCTGCCATGAGCTTCGCGACCCCTTCCATAGCGTTAACAGGCCCTAGACCGCCTTGCTCACTGAATTTCCTCAACGCTGCGCCGTAGCCAGGCGCAGCGCCAATCCCAGGAACACCAGGCCGGCCACGCGGTTGAGCAGCCGCTGCGCCCGCGCCGAGCGTTGCAAGAGCGCGCCGAACGCCCCCGAGAAGCAGGCAATCGCGCCAAACACCAGCAACGTGGCCAGCATGAACACCAGGCCCAGCAGCATGATCTGCCGCGCCATGCTGCCGCGCGCCGGATCGGCAAACTGCGGCAGAAAGGCCAGGAAGAACACCAGCACCTTGGGGTTGGTGAGGTTCATCACCACACCGCGCCCTACCATGCGCAGCGCACCGCTGGCTGCGGGGAGCTCGCCTGGCTCGGCGGCCCCCTCCATCTGCGCTTCCTCACTGCCCGCAGGCGCACGCAGCGCCCCCCAGGCCAGCCAGACCAGGTAGGCAGCGCCGCAGAACTTGAGCACGCCGAACGCCACGCCGGACGCCGCGAACACCGCCGCCAGCCCCAGGGCCACCGCCGTGGTGTGACCCACCAGCCCCAGGCACAGGCCCAGCACCACGCACATGCCGGCACGCCAGCCGCGCTGCGCCGACTGCAGCAGCACGAAGATGTTGTCCGGCCCTGGGGTCAGGGCCAGCAGGGCGGAGACGCCAAAGAAGGCAACAAGGGTTTCAATCGAGGGCATGTCGGTCGTCAGGTTGAAGTCGGGCGGCGCCACTGGCGCCACAATCGATGCTTTCGTCAGATCCCACTCAGTTTACGCAATGGATTTCCTTCTTGTGCTGGCGCTGGCCTTCTCCGGCGCCTACCTGCTCAACCACCAGCAGCAGCGCAGGCGCATCGCCCTGCTGGCCCAGCACCTGCGGCCCTACCAGATCGAGCAGTTCATGGAGAACCTGACCCAGGGCTACCTGCGCGCCATGGGCGAACAGGATGCCGAGCGCCGCCAGCAGGTGCTGGGCCTGCTGGCGGCCACCGAGGCGCAGCTCTCTGAGCAGTTCGAGCGCTTCGCCGCCGACTTCCGCCGCGTGCCGGCGGTGCTGGCGCGCGTGAGCCGCCTGCCGCTGGGCCTGCCTTTCGCCACCCAACTGTTTTCGGCGGCCAGCTTCGACATGCGCGCGCTGCTGGATCTGCACGCGCGCGGCATCGCCCGTGCCCTGCGCAACGAGGACGGCCTGTCGCCGCGCGACCGCGCCTTCACGATGACGGCCGAACTGTTCCTGATGCAGCACAGCTGCCACTGGTTCTGCAAGTCCAAGACCGTGGCGTCGGCCCGCATGATGGCGCGCCACCAGACGCCGCATGCCCAGCTCCTGGCCTCGGTCTCACCCGAGACGCGCAAGGCCTATCTGGCGCTGACCGGCCCGGCGTGATCCATCACCCCAGCCCCAGGGCCACCACACCCGCCGCGATCAACAACGCGCCGGCCAGGCGCGCCGCGCGGTCGCCCTCGCCCAGCAGATGCCCGCCCAGCAGCGCGGCGAACAGCATGGACACCTCGCGCGCCGGCGCCACATGGGACAGGGGCGCGCTCTGCATGGCAAACAGCACCAGCACATAGGCCACGGGGCTGACAAACGCCACCAGCAGCGCAAAGCGCCACTGCGTGGCCCACAGGCGACGCAGCTCCACACGGTTGCGCAGCGCCACCGGGGCCAGCACCAGCACGCGCACGAAGTTGCCCATGTAGTCCACGAGGATGGGCGACAGCAGCATGGCCTTGACGGCGTAGCCGTCCACCACGGTGTAGCTGGCGATGAAGATGCCGGTGAGCAGGCCGTACCGCAGCCCCGAGCGCACGCGCCGCCGCGCCTGGGCATCGTGCGCCGCGCGCAGCAGGCCGGGGCCGCCAGCGATCAGGAACACGCCACCCACCACGCCGGCAATGCCCAGCGCCGCGGTGGCCGACAGCCGCTCACCCAGCAGCGTGACGGCCACCAGAGCGGTCAAAAGCGGCCCCGTGCCGCGCGCCAGCGGGTAGACCACGGTGAGATCGGCCTTGCGGTAGCCGCGCAGCAGCACCACGTAATACAGCACATGCAGCACGCCACTGAGGGCCACGATGGCCCATTCGCGCGTGCCCCACAGCGGCACGGCGCTGCGCCCCAACCACCAGCCCAGCGGCGCCCAGACCAGCATCATCAGCACGGCGGTGAAGAATGCAAAGCGCGCATCGCCCCCGGCCTTCTTGGCGGCGATGTTCCAGATAGCGTGGATCAGCCCCGCGACGATGATCAGGGCAAAGGCATTGAGTGACATGGAAAACAAGCAGCCGCAGCGCCTTGCGGCCGGCTGCAATGTTCAAAAGCGATCTGTTTCAGCCGTCCATGGCCCTGGGCGCTACCCATGCAACTGGCGCGCGCCAGGCCAGGGCCGCCGTGCAAGGGCCGCCCCGCAGCACTGGCGGCGTTCCCCCTCCCGTAGCGCGCAGCGCGTAGAGAGAGGGGGGAAGCGGCGCAAGCCGCTCAGGGGGGTGATCACTTCAAGCCCGACCGATGATGTTGGCGGTAGCCATCAACTCTTCAAGCAGCGCAAACGACACCTTTCCCGAGCTCATGTAAGGGTCGAATTCGGGCTTCTCGGAGTACTTGAGGACGATGGAATGGTTGAGCTTGGCCAGGTTCACATGGCCCATGGTCCAGCCGCCGAAGCGGCGTTCGCTGATTTCCTCGAAGGCCAGCAGCTCCACGTCCTTGTGGCGCGCGTCGCGCTGGATATGGCCATAGAGCTCGCTGACCGTGGCGCGCCCGCCCTCTATGGCCTGCAGGAAGATGCCGCCGCCATAGCACAGCACGCCGGTGATGCCGGTGGCCGGGTTGTGCTGGCGCGATTGCGTGAGGATGGCCTCGATGGCTGCGGGCGTGGTGTCCACCGCGCGGCTGACGTAGAGCAGGCGAACCAACATGTCAGTTCCTTCCGGGGATGAGGGCCAAAAACTCGCGGCGCAGCGTGGAGTTGGTGAGGAACACGCCGCGCATCACGGAGTTGATCATCTTGCTGTCCATCTCGCGCACGCCGCGCCAGGACATGCAGAAGTGGCTGGCCTCCATGACCACGGCCAGGCCGTCGGGCTGGGTTTTCTCCATGATCAGGTCGGCCAGCTGCACCACGGCCTCCTCCTGGATCTGCGGGCGGCCCATGACCCAGTCCACCAGGCGCGCGTACTTGGACAGGCCGATGACGTTGGTGTGCTCGTTGGGCAGCACGCCGATCCAGATCTTGCCGATCACGGGGCAGAAATGGTGGCTGCAGGCGCTGCGCACGGTGATCGGGCCGACGATCATCAGCTCGTTCAAATGTTCGGCGTTCGGGAACTCGGTGATGCGCGGCGGCAGCACGTAGCGGCCCTTGAAGACCTCGTTCAGGTACATCTTGGCCACGCGGCGCGCCGTGTCCTGCGTGTTGTGGTCGCCGGCCGTGTCGATGACCATGCTGTCGAGCACGCCCTGCATCTTGGCCTCGACCTCGTCGAGCAGGCGTTCGAGCTCGCCCGGCTCTATGAATTCGGCGATGTTGTCGTTGGCATGAAAGCGCCGGCGCGCCGAGAGCACCCGTTCACGGATCTTGACGGACACGGGCGTGCCCTCATCGGGCGGCGGGGCGTTCGGTGCTGCTGCGGGTTCTGAAGACATGGCGGCATGGTACCAGCGAATGCGCACCCGGGTTTTAGGAGTGTTATATGCCTCTAGCGCTTACGTATAAAGCGCTGACAGCTATATAAATGGTAGTCATCAGTAGCGATTGCCTGTCACCCACAGCGCCGCACGCATGAGGCCGAAGGCGATGCGGTCGAGCGCTCGCTCGCGCCAGGGGCGCGCGGCGTATTCGTGCGGATCAAGCGGCCGTCCGCCGCTCTGCATGGCGCGTATCAGGCGCTGGCGCAGCTCCTGCGCAAACGGCGCGTCGCGCACCACCACGTTGGCCTCGCGCGCCAGCAACAGCGACAACGGGTCCAGGTTGCTCGACCCCACTGTGGCCCAGGCGCGCTGGGCCTGGGCGTCGATCACGGCCACCTTGGCATGCAGGAAGCTGGGCTCATATTCGTAGATCTCCACCCCTGCGGCCAGCAGGATGCCGTACACCGGCCGCGCCGCGTGGTACTGCATGAAATATTCGTAGCGCCCCTGCAGCAGCAGGCGCACGCGCACGCCGCGCCGCGCGGCCAGCACCAGGGCCCGGCGCAGCTTGCCACCGGGCACGAAGTAGGCGTTGGCGATGATGATCTCGCGCCGCGCCTGGGCGATGGCGCGCAGGTAGGCGTTCTCTATGCGCGTGCGGTGGCGCAGGTTGTCGCGCAGCAGCAGGGCCGCGCGCATGCCGCGGCTGCCGGCCTTGGCCCAGCGCGCCGCCACGCGCGCGGCGCTGGCGGCGCGCAGGTCGGCCAGCACCAGCGACAGGCGGCGATGGCGCACGTCGCTCATGGCGCGCATGCGCCACCACAGCTGCTCCATGGTGTCGCTGGCCTGCTGCACCAGGCTGCCCACGGCGCGCACCGCAAAATCAAAGCGCGGCGCGGCCAGTTCGCCATGGTGGGGGTCGTGCAGGTCGTCGAGCACGTTGATGCCACCGCAGAACAGCACGCAGCCGTCGATCACGCACAGCTTGCGGTGCAGCCTGCGCCAGCGCATGGGCAGCAAGAGCCCCAGCGGCCCCAGCGGTGAATACACCTGCACATGCACGCCGGCAGCCATGAGGCGCGAGCGCCACGGCTCCGGCAGGCGCCCCGTGCCCACGCCATCGACCACCAGGTGCACGCGCACGCCACGCCCGGCCGCACGCATCAGCGCCTCGGCCACATCAGCGCCCGCACCCGTGCAGTCGAAGATGTAGGTCTCGAACTGGATGTCGGACAGGGCCGCATCCAGGTCGGCGATCAGGGCCGGAAAGAACTCCCGCGTGCCCTGGAGCAGCTGGATATGGTGGTCGGTGGCTGTGGTGGTCTGGCGCGCCGGGGTGGCCATACCATCAAAGCCTGAACTCCGCGATCAGCGGCAGATGGTCCGACATGCGCCACCAGACGCGCCCGCGCGGCACATGCAGGCCCATGGGCGTGAGTCCGCGCACGTACACATGGTCGAGCTGCACCACGGGCAGGCGCGCGGGGTAGGTGAAGGGCTGCGGGGCATCGTCATACTCGTGCAGGCCAAAGCCGGCCAGCATGCGTTTGATCTGCAGGCCCCAGTCGTTGAAGTCGCCGGCCACCACCAGCGGCGCGCGTGGCGGCACTTCACGCTCAATGAAACGCTGCAGTTGCTGCACCTGGCGTATGCGGCTGCCGGGCACCAACCCCAGGTGCACCACGATGGCATGCACGAGGCGGCCATGCACCTTGACCTCCACATGCAGCAGGCCGCGCTGCTCGAAGCGGTGGTCGGAGATGTCCTCGTGCTGGTGGCCCACGACCGGCCAGCGCGTGAGCAGGGCATTGCCATGCTCGCCATGGCGCGTGTAGGCATTGGTGCGGTAGACGGAGGCATAGCCCTCGGGCGCCAGGTATTCGGCTTGCGGCACGCGCGGCCAGCGCTTGAAGTACGCGGCCTCCTTGTGGTTCATCTTGCGCACCTCTTGCAGGCACACGATGTCGGCGTCGAGCTGTTCCACGGCCAGCCCCAGGTTGTGGATCTCCAGGCGGCGCGCCGGCCCCAACCCCTGCACACCTTTGTGGATGTTGTAGGTCGCAACGCGCAAGATGCCCGAATGCTCGACGGGTAGTTCGATCGGAAATGCAGTCATCGTCAGACGAAGCGTGGCAGCCAGAGTATGGCCTCGGCATTGGAGGGTGAGAAGCAGCGGTCCGCCGCATCGCGCCACCCCATCCAAGCATATGCCGTGTGCTCGCGTGGATTCAAGGCCACGGGCGTCTCGCGCGGCACGAACAGGCCGTACACATGCTCGGTATTGAGGTATACACCCGGCGCATAGCGATGTCGCCACTGGGGGTAAATGGCGTAGACATTCTCCAGCCCCCAGTCGCGCAGGCGGCAGCCGGGCGCGGCAGCGTCTATGCCGGTCTCTTCACGCACCTCGCGCGCGGCAGTCGCTGCAAGGTCTTCGGCCAGGCTGTCTTTGCTGCCGGTGACCGACTGCCAGAACTCCTCGGCTGCATCGGCACGGCGGATCAGCAGCACCTGCAGATCGGCGGTGTGGATGATCACCAGTACGGACTGGGGAATCTTGTAATGCAGCGCCGTCATGGGACCTCAAAACCCGCTGAGCACGGCATCCATCGCCGCGATGATGTCCGCCGCGCAGTGAGCCAGCGAGCCTGCCGGAGTTTTCAGCCGCTGCACTGTCACAGGCGCCGCCAAATGCGGCATCAGCGCCAGGGGTTCGCCCGCCACCTCCAGCACCGGGCACAGGCTGATTGGCAACCGCGCCTGCTGCACACCGACACGCGACATGGGCATCACCAACCGGGTGCCCAGCTGGTCTATCAGCGCGCTTTGCACATCCAACACATAAGGCACAAAGTGGCGCGACTCCGGGTGCGGGTTAGGATAAAAGTCGAACTGCGCCATTCAGGCCGGCTCCTGCCAGTCCACCAGCCCCTCGCACCACAGGCCATGGGCTTCATGGTGGGCGTTTTGTTCGGCGATCCAGTCCTTGTAGGTCTCGTTGAACTCGCGCTTTCGCTCGGCCAAGGTCTTTTGGCGCTCCAGCGCCAACAGCTCGGAAAACCGCGCAGCGGACACGATGACCCCCGCCACGCGCTCGTTCTTCAGCACATGGACGGGCTCGCGCTCTGCCTGCCTGAGATAGTAGCCAAAGCGGTTCTTGGCTTCGGTGGCGGTGACTTGCATGACAGCTCCTGATCCATGAATGGCTATTTTAGCCATCGGTGCGCAATGCGTAAAAAAACGCCAAGGCACCGTAGCACCTTGGCGTTGCGTGCACAGCCACGCGGGGCGGAATTTACTGCGCCGCCGCCGCCGGATTGCGCAAGCGGATGTGCAGCTCGCGCAGCTGCTTTTCGTCCACCGGCGAGGGCGCCATGGTCAGCAGGTCCTGGGCGCGCTGGGTCTTGGGGAAGGCGATCACGTCGCGGATGGACTCGGCGCCGGTCATCAGCGTGATCAGGCGATCGAGGCCAAAGGCCAGGCCGCCGTGCGGGGGCGCCCCGTACTGCAGGGCATCGAGCAGGTAGCCAAACTTGGCGCGCTGGTCCTCGGGGCCGATGTTGAGTGCGGCGAACACCTTGGCCTGCACGTCGGCGCGGTGGATTCGCACCGAGCCGCCACCGAGCTCCCAGCCGTTCAGCACCATGTCGTAGGCCTTGGCGATGCACTTGCCCGGGTCGGTGTCCATGAGATCTTCATGACCGTCCTTCGGGCTGGTGAAGGGGTGGTGCACGGCCACCCAGCGGTTGTCTTCCTCGTCATGCTCGAACATGGGAAAGTCCACCACCCACAGCGGCGCCCAGCGGTTTTCGAACAGGCCGTTTTGCTTGCCGAACTCGCTGTGGCCGATCTTCAGGCGCAACGCACCTATGCTGTCGTTGACTATTTTTGCCTTGTCGGCGCCGAAGAACAGCAGGTCGCCGTCCTGCGCGCCGGTGCGCTTCAGGATCTCGGCGATGGCTGCATCGTGGATGTTCTTGACGATGGGCGATTGCAACCCGTCGCGCCCCTTGGCCACTTCATTGACCTTGATCCAGGCCAGGCCCTTGGCACCGTAGATCTTGACGAACTCGGTGTACTGGTCGATCTCGCCACGGCTGATCTGGGCTCCACCGGGTACGCGCAAGGCCACCACGCGGCCGCCGGGGTTGGTGGCGGGGCCGCTGAACACCTTGAAGTCCACGTCGCGCATGACCTCGGTGAGCTCAGTGAATTCAAGCTTGACGCGCAGGTCGGGCTTGTCGGAGCCAAAGCGGTGCATGGCCTCCTGATAGACCATGGTGGGGAACTCACCCAGATCCACACCCAGCTGCTGCTGGAACACTTCCTTGATCATGCGCTGGAAGATGGCGCGGATCTCTTCCTCGTTCAGGAACGAGGTCTCGCAGTCAATCTGGGTAAATTCAGGCTGGCGGTCGGCGCGCAGGTCTTCGTCGCGGAAGCACTTGGTGATCTGGTAGTAGCGGTCGTAGCCGGCCACCATCAGCATCTGCTTGTACAGCTGGGGCGACTGCGGCAGGGCGAAGAACTGGCCGTCGTGCACGCGGCTGGGCACCAGGTAGTCGCGCGCGCCCTCGGGCGTGCTCTTGCCGAGCATGGGGGTTTCGATGTCGATGAAGCCCTCTTTGTCGAGGAAGTTGCGCACCTGGATCGCCGTCTTGTAGCGCAGCATGAGGTTGCGCTGCATGGCCGGGCGGCGCAGGTCCATGACGCGGTGGGTCAGGCGCGTGGTTTCCGACAGGTTGTCGTCGTCCATCTGGAACGGCGGCGTGACGGAGGCATTGAGCACCGTCAGCTCATGGCACAGCACCTCGATCTGGCCGCTCTTGAGCTTGTCGTTGGTGGTGCCGGCGGGACGGGAACGCACCACGCCCAGGACCCGCACGCAGAACTCATTGCGGATGTCCTCGGCCACCTTGAACATCTCGGGGCGGTCCGGGTCGCAGACTACCTGCACATAGCCTTCACGGTCGCGCAGGTCGATGAAGATCACGCCGCCATGGTCGCGGCGGCGGTTGACCCAGCCGCACAGGCTGACGGTTTGGCCCATCAGGGCTTCGGTCACAAGACCGCAGTATTCGGAGCGCATGGCCATAGTGGATTCTTCCTGCGCCCGCTGGGGGGCGCTGTCATTCTGGGGGGTTATCGGTCTGTCGCGTCCGGCGAGTGCAAGGGCGGCGGCGCCACCACACCCATGGATACGATGTACTTGAGCGCAGCGTCCACGCTCATTTCAAGCTCTACGCAGTCGCTCTTGCGCACGATGACGAAGTAGCCGCTCGTGGGGTTGGGCGTGGTGGGCACGTACACGCTCACGAAATCATCACGCAGGTAGCCTGCCACCTCGCCGCTGGGCGTTCCGGTGACAAAGGCCAATGTCCATACGCCATCACGTGGCCACTGCACCAGCACGGCCGTGCGGAAAGCGTTGCCGCTCTCGGAGAACAGGGTGTCGGACACCTGCTTGACACTGGAATAGATGGAGCGCACCACCGGAATGCGGCTGACCAGGCCATCGCCCCAGGACACCATTTTTCGCCCGGCAAAGTTGCTGGCAAACGCCCCGACGATGAGCAGCAGAGCCAGCGTGAGCAGCACGCCAAAGCCAGGGATGTGAAAGCCGAGCAGTTTGTCTGGTTGCCAGGCTTCGGGCAGGATCGTGAGTGTCTGGTCCAGCGTGCTCACGAACCAGCTCAGCACCCAGGCCGTAATGACGCCAGGCACGATGACCAGCAGGCCGGTAAAAAGCCATTTTCGCAGTGCAGCCATGAAATGATTCGTCTTATGTATCAGAACTGGGAGCAGCGCTTGCGGGAGCAGCGCTTGCAGCTTCTGTTTTAGGAGCATCCTGCGCCACGGGTGCGGCCGCGGCAGTGCCACCGGCAGCGTTTGCACCGCCACGGAAATCGGTCACATACCAGCCCGAGCCCTTGAGCTGGAAACCCGCGGCCGTGAGCTGCTTGGCAAAGGCCTGGGCGCCGCAGGCGGGGCACTGGGTCAGGGGGGCGTCGGCGATTTTCTGCAGCACGTCTTTGGCATGGCCACAGGTGCCGCATCGGTAAGCGTAAATAGGCATTGCGAAGAAATGCGAAAAATGTGCAAAACCTTCGATTATAGGTATGCGTATCCGCAAGCCCTTACGCGCGAACTATTCAACGCCCACGACGCGATGGTGCGGCGCGCGCGCGCTGCGCACCAGCTGCGGCGCCAGCGAGCCCGCGACCATGCCGAACACCGCGGACAACAGGCCGGCCAGCTGCTGCGGAAAGGCCTCGTGCAGCGCGGGTGTGAGCATGAACAGCAGCCACACGCCAATGCCCAGCACCACCGCACAGACTGCGCCCTGTGTGTTGGCGCGCTTCCAGTACAGGCCGAACACCAGGGGCACGAAGGCGCCCACCAGCGGCACCTGGTAGGCGCTCGATACCAGCTCGTAAATGGGCGTGCCCTCCATCTTGATCGCGTAGAGCAGCACGCCCGCGGCAAACACCAGCACGCTGATGCGCATGGCGAGCAGCTTCTCGCGGTCGCTGATGCACTCGGGGCGGAACTGGCGCCAGATGTTTTCGGTGAACGTGACGCTGGGCGCCAGCAGCGTGGCCGAGGCGCAGGACTTGATGGCCGACAGCAGCGCGCCGAAGAACAGCACCTGCATGACCAGCGGCATGCGCGTCATGACCAGGGTGGGCAGCACCTTCTGCGGATCGTCCTGGAGCAGGCCGGCCGCCTGCTCGGGCATGATGATGAGCGCGCTGGCCACCAGGAACATGGGCACGAAGGCGAACAGGATGTAGGCCGAGCCGCCGATCACCGTGCCGTGCGTGGCGGCCTTTTCCGTATTGGCCGACATCACGCGCTGGAATACGTCCTGCTGCGGGATGGAGCCCAGCATCATGGTGATGGCGGCGCCGAAGAAGAACAGCATCTCGCGCCAGGTCGGCTCGGGCCAGAAGCGCAGCATGTCGCGGCTGGTGACCAGGTCGATGACCTTGTCCGCCCCGCCCGCCATGTCGGCGGCGAACCAGGACAGGATCACCAGGCCCAGCACCAGGATGATCATCTGGATGAAGTCCGTGACGGCCACCGACCACATGCCGCCCCACAGCGTGTACACCAGGATGGACAGCACGCCTATGGCCATGCCCCAGGAAATACTGACCGCGCCGCCCGACAGCAGATTGAACACCAGGCCCAGCGCCGTCACCTGTGCCGACACCCAGCCCAGATAGCTGAGCATGATGATCAGCGAGCAGATGATTTCCACTGCCCTGCCATAGCGCTCACGGTAGTAGTCGCTGATGGTCAAGAGCGTCATGCGGTAGAGCTTGGCCGCGAAGAACAGGCCCACGAGGATCAGGCACATGCCGGCGCCAAACGGGTCTTCGACCACGGCGTTGAGCCCGCCCTTGATGAACTTGGCCGGCACGCCGAGCACGATCTCGGAGCCGAACCACGTCGCGAACGTGGTGGTGATGATCATGTACATGGGCAGATGCCGCCCGGCGATCGCGAAATCGGCCGTGTTCTTCACCCGCTGGGCGGCCCACAGGCCGATGCCGATGGTGACGATCAGGTAGGCAATCACCATGAAGAGCAACACGTGGCAACTCCTGAGGAAAAAGTGGTCGAGGGGTTAGATGAAATGCAGGCGCACGACCAGCTGCATGGCCAGAAGGCCCAGCACAAAGCCCAGGCTGCCGTAGATGATGCTTTGCAGCAGCCGGTTGGTGCGCTTCTGGGTGGCCAGCAGCTCCTGCAGCTCGGCGCGGTTGTCATGCGGGCGCTGGCGCAGGAAGTCGTGCACCAGGCGTGGCAGGTCGGGCAGGATCTTGGCGTAGTGCGGCGCCTCGGCCTTGAGCTCGCGCCACAGGCGCTGGGGGCCGAGCTGCTCCAGCATCCATTTTTCAAGGAAGGGCTTGGCCGTGCTCCACAGGTCCAGGTCGGGGTCGAGCTGACGCCCCAGTCCCTCGATGTTGAGCAGCGTCTTCTGCAGCAGCACCAGTTGCGGCTGTATCTCCACCTGGAAGCGCCGCGAGGTCTGGAACAGCCGCAGCAGCACCATGCCGAGCGAGATTTCCTTGAGCGGGCGGTCGAAATACGGTTCGCACACCGTGCGTATGGCCGCCTCCAGTTCGTTGACGCGCGTGTTCGCGGGCACCCAGCCGCTTTCGATGTGCAGCTCGGCCACGCGCTTGTAGTCACGGCGGAAGAAGGCCGTGAAGTTCTGCGCCAGGTATTCCTTGTCGAACTCGGTCAGCGTGCCCACGATGCCGAAGTCGAGCGAGATATAGCGCCCGAAGCTCGCCGGATCCAGGCTGACCTGGATGTTGCCCGGGTGCATGTCGGCATGGAAGAAACCATCGCGGAACACCTGGGTGAAGAAGATCGTCACGCCATCGCGCGCCAGCTTCGGAATATCGACGCCGGCCGCGCGCAGGCGCTCCACCTGGTTGATGGGCACGCCGTTCATGCGCTCGAGCACCGCCACGTCGGCATGGCAGAAGTCCCAGAACACCTCGGGGATGAGCACCAGGTCCAGCCCCTCCATGTTGCGGCGCAGCTGCGCAGCGTTGGCGGCCTCGCGCACCAGGTCGAGCTCGTCGTGCAGGTACATGTCGAACTCGGCCACCACCTCGCGCGGCTTCAAGCGCCGGCCGTCGGCCGACAGATCCACCCAGCCCGCCATCATGCGCATGAGCGCCAGGTCCTTGTCGATTACCGGCAGCATGCCGGGACGCAGCACCTTGACGGCCACGTCGCGCTCGCGCCCATCGCGGTCGCGGATCACGGCGAAATGCACCTGGGCGATGGAGGCGCTGGCCACGGGCTCGCGCTCGAAGGACACGAAGATCTCGCCTATGGGGCGGCGAAACGAGCGCTCTATGGTGGCGATGGCGATGTCGGGATCGAAGGGCGGCACGCGGTCCTGCAGCAGCGCCAGCTCGTCGGCAATGTCGGGCGGCATCAGGTCGCGCCGCGTGGACAGCACCTGGCCGAACTTCACGAAGATCGGCCCCAGGCGCTCCAGCGCCTCGCGCAGGCGCTGGCCGCGCGGCGCGTCCAGCCTGCGCCCCACGGTGATCACGCGCGTGAGGGCGCGCAGCCACGGCCGGTCGAAGCTGGACAGCACCAGTTCGTCGAGCCCGTAGCGCAGCACCACCCAGACGATGGTGACTCCCCGGAGGAAGCGGCTCATAAGCGCATGTGCTCCGCGGCGTCGGCGGCGCCGGAGCCCGCACCCGCCATGCGCCCGCCTACGAAACTGCGCAGCGCTCCCGCGGCGCGCCCGGCGACCGAGGCCAGGGCGCGCGCCGGCGCGTCGCCGATCACGCGGGCCAGGTCTTCCTCGACGTCCCAGCGCACATGGTCCACGAGCCAGTTGATGTCGGCGGCCAGTTGCACGTCGCCCTCGATGCGTATGGTGGGCTTGTCGCCACGCAGCGCACCCCTGGCCAGGGACAGCGGCGAGGTCTCGGAGACTTCGAGCCGCAGGTCGGGCATGGCGCCCGGCGGCGCCAGGTCCAGCAGCCCCGCCGGCGTGACCTGCAGCGCCATGGAATAGATGCGCCATTGCACGCGGGCCACGCGGCCGCGCTGGCGCTCCAGGCGCTCCATGGCCTCCCTCTCCTGCATCAGCACATGGTTGAGGAACAGCACCACGCGGTGCTGCAGCTCATGCACCAGCCAGTCGGGTGGCTGGGGGGCGGCCAGGACGCGTTCGAAAAGCCTGTCCAGGAAAGAAAAAGGGGACTGTGTTGCCATAGCCCCCGATTATCCGATCATTCCCCAGACCGCCCGCCGCACGCGGCCTTGAGGAGACTGCGCCCGACCTATTGCAGGGCCTGCACGCCGGCGACCAGCCAGCCCATGGCGCCACTCTTGGGCTTGGTCATGTTCCAGACCTCGCGGAAGGGGCTGGGGCCGGCCGACTGCTCCTCGCGGATCATGCCGGAGAACTCGACGCTGGCCATGTAGGCGTCGCCCAGGTCTTCGATGCCGAGCAGTTGGGCCTCCAGCATCACCACGTCGGTGTGATTGGGATGCTCGCCGCCGCGGTGTGCCTCGCGCTCGGTGAGCTGGGCACGGATCTCGTCGAGCATGCCATCGGTCATCATGGAGCGCAGCGTGGCGATGTCGGACTTGTCCCAGGCGGCCTGCAGCGTGGTGAAGTTGCGCTTGGCCGCGGTCAGGAAACCCTCGACGTCAAAGTCCGCGGGCACGCCCCAGTTCTGCGAACCGGCCAGGGCCGAGCCGATCATGGAGCCCCCGCCCGTGACAGGCGCCTCATAGGGCACGCCGGCGCTTTCCCAGGGGCGCGCCGAGGCATCGTTGCCCACCTTGTCGGGGCTGTACTGGCGCGGGACCTGGGCCTCGGCCGGTGTGGCGGCACCCGCGCCCTGGAAGGCAAACGGCGCGCTACCGGCCGCAGCCGCTGCGGGCTTGCGCGAGCGCATCACCATGCCGATGACGGCAAAGGCCACCAGCGCCAGCAAGGCGATCAGCAGAAAATTGCCAAAGGCCGCGCCCAGACCCAGCGAGTGGGCCAGCCACGCCAGGCCCAGGCCGGCGGCCAGGCCGCCGAGCATGGCGCCCCAGGGCTTCTTGGGCGCAGCCGGCGCCGCATTGGGCGCGGCCGCGGGTTTGGCGGGCGCGCTATTGGCCGCGTTCTGCGCCGGTGCGGCAGGCGCGGCGGGCGCGCCGGACTCGCGCTGGGTCACGTTGCTGGACTGCCTGCCCATGGACTTGCCGCCGCCCATGCGGCGCGCATCGGCATCCAGATGCACGAGCGCCAGCATGGCAACCAAGACGAATGACCACAGTTTCATGATGTTCTCTCCCCGGTGTTGATAGCGAGCAACTAACTCTTTCAGCACTTGATTCCAACATGCAAGGCCACGATGCCGCCAGTCATGTTGTGATAGTCCACATGTCCAAAGCCACTTTGCTGCATAAGGGATTTGAGTTCTTCCTGGCCCGGATGCATGCGTATCGACTCGGCCAGATAGCGGTAACTAGAGTCATCGCCCGCCACCAGCTTGCCCAGGCGCGGCAACACGCTGAAGGAATACCAGTCGTAGGCCTTGGACAGCGGCTTGGCAATCCTGGAGAACTCCAACACCAGCAGGCGCCCGCGGGGTTTCAGCACGCGGCACATCTCGCGCAGCGCCGCATCCTTGTGCGTCATGTTGCGCAGGCCGAAGGCCACGCTGACCAGGTCGAAATGGTTGTCGGGAAACGGCAGGTGCTCTGCGTCGCAGACCAGCGTGGGCAGCGCCACGCCCTTGTCGATGAGGCGGTCGCGCCCCACGCGCAGCATGGCCTCGTTGATATCGGTGTGCACCACCTGGCCGGTGCTGCCGACCTTCTTGGCAAACGCCAGCGACAGGTCGCCCGTGCCGCCCGCGATGTCCAGCACCTGGTCGCCCTCACGCAGGTTGGCCACCATCACGGTGTAGGCCTTCCAGGCGCGGTGCAGGCCGGCCGACATCAGGTCGTTCATCAGGTCGTACTTGGGCGCAACCGAGTCGAACACGCCGCGCACATGGCGCGCCTTGTCCTTTTCATCAACCGTTTCAAATCCGAAATGCGTGGTGCTCATAGCGGTGCATCCTAGAGGCGCGCGTGGCTCGCGCATAGCGACAACCCCGCGCCGGCGTGGGGCATGTGCCGCAAAAAGAAAAAATGCTTACAGCGCTTACAACAAAAGCGCCCTCAGCTATGACGAAGATAGCATCAATGGCTGGAGCAACCCGACTTGTGACCCTTGGGCGCCATGGGGGCATCACGATCCACGCCGGCGTCCTGCAGCCGCTCCAGGTAGCGCCGCCAGAGCTGCTCCTGGTCGCGCCCCAGCGCATAGAGGTAGTCCCAGGTGTAGATGCCGCTGTCGTGCCCGTCGGAAAAGCCCGGCTGTATGGCGTAGTTGCCCACCTGCGCCAGGCCTATGAGGGTCACGTCACGCTTGCCGGTCTGCAGCACCTCCTGACCCGGGCCGTGGCCCATGACCTCGGCCGAGGGCGAATACACGCGCATCAGCTCGAAGGGGATGCGGAAATGCGCCCCATCGGAAAACACCACCTCCAGCACGCGCGACTGCTCATGCACCGTGATGGACTGGGGCGTGGGCGAACCCGCTGTCAAACCTGCCATGGCCTTCACCTCATCTTTGCCATTTCCATTTCAACCGACCGCCTGGCAAGCGCGGGCAGCTATCAATTAAGAACCAAGAAGCGCCATGTTTTCCAGGCGTTCGCACATCAGCGCATGAAAGTCCGGCAGGCGAGCGACCACCTCGGCCTCGCGCGCGCCGTCAGACTGGCGTTGCGGCGGCGCCCACACGGGCGCGGGGAAATGGCTGTCCCACGCATAGCGCGCGATCACATGCCAATGCAGGTGCGGCACCACGTTGCCCAGGCTGGCCAGGTTGACCTTGTCCGGAGCCAGCTGCTCGCGCAGCGCCTGTTCGACCAGGGCCACGGCCTCCATGCAGTGCTGGCGCTCAGGCGTCGAAAGGTCGGAGAACTCGGCCGCGTGGTCATTCCAGATCACGCGGTAGAAGGCGGGAAAGCCCGCCTCCTCGGCGCGGATCACGCGCAAACGCGCACCGCGCCAGATCAGCTGGCCGCCGTCGGCATCGCACAGGGGGCAGACGGGCGTCGTCATACCAGCACCCGCTCGATGCCGCCGGCGTTGGCGCGCGCCACGTACTCGGGCATCCAGTTCTCGCCCAGGATCTGCTTGGCCATCTCGATGACGATGTAGTCGGCCTCGAGCAGCCCGGTGTGCAGATCGTCCTGGTAGCGCGAGATGCCCTGCAGGCAGCTGGGGCAGCTGGTCAGGATCTTGATGTTGTCCTGCGCGCCGACGGCGCCGCTGCTGCGCAGTTGCGCCTCGCCCTTTCGGATCTCCTCGGTCTTGCGAAAGCGCACCTGGGTCGAGACGTCGGGGCGCGTGACACCCAGCGTGCCCGATTCGCCGCAGCAGCGCTCGCTCTTCAGCACCTTGTCGCCCACCAGCGCCCGCACGGTCGCCATGGAGTCACCCTGCTTCATGGGGTTGTGGCAGGGCTCGTGGTACAGGTAGCCGCCCTGGCCCGCCGCAAGCGTAATGCCCTTTTCGAGCAGGAATTCGTGGATATCGACGATGCGGCTGCCGGGGAAGATCTTGTCGAACTCATAGCCCTGCAGCTGGTCGTAGCAGGTACCGCAGGACACCACCACGGTCTTGATATCCAGGTAGTTCAGCGTATTGGCCACGCGGTGGAACAGCACGCGGTTGTCGGTGATCATCTTCTCGGCCTTGTCCGACTGGCCGCTCCCGCGCTGCGGATAGCCGCAGCACAGGTAGCCGGGCGGCAGCACCGTCTGCACGCCGGCATGCCACAGCATGGCCTGCGTGGCCAGGCCCACCTGGCTGAACAAGCGCTCCGAGCCGCAGCCGGGGAAATAGAACACCGCCTCGGACTCGCTGCTGGCCTTCGGGTCGCGGATGATGGGTACGTAGTCCTTGTTCTCTATGTCCAGGAGCGCGCGCGCCGTCTTCGTCGGCAGGCCGCCGGGCAGCTTCTTGTTGACGAAGTGGATCACCTGCTCCTTGAGGGGCGCCGTGCCCACGGTGGCCGGCGGGCGTGCGGTCTGTGCGCGGCTCACGCTGCGCAGCGCATCGACGGCCAGGCGCTGGGCCTTGAAGCCGACGTTGACCATGCCGGCGCGCAGCACATTGATGGCGCGCGGGTCGGTGGCGTTGAGCATGGCCATGGCCAGCTTGTTGCCGGGGCGCCAGCTCTTCTTGTCCATCTTGACCAGCAGGCTGCGCATGGCCATGGTGACGTCACCGAAGTCGATATTGACCGGGCAGGGGCTGAGGCAACGGTGGCAGATGGTGCAGTGGTCGGCCACGTCCTCGAATTCCTGCCAGTGGTGGCTGGACACGCCGCGGCGCGTCTGCTCCTCGTACAAAAAGGCCTCGGCCAGGAGCGACGTGGCCAGGATCTTGTTGCGCGGGCTGTACAGCAGGTTGGCGCGCGGCACATGGGTGGAGCACTCGGGCTTGCACTTGCCGCAGCGCAGGCAGTCCTTGACGCTGGCGACGATGCTGCCGATGTCGCTCTGCTGCATGATGATGGACTCGTAGCCCATCAGGCCGAAGCTCGGCGTGTAGGCGTTGGTGAGATCCGCAAAATGCAGCGATGTCCGCGTCTTGTTTTTAGCCGGATGGGCCTGCAACGCTTTGGCTACAAGCGCTGGCAGCTCTTGATTACGTAGCAGCTTGCCCCAGTTGAAGCGGCCCTGGGGATCGACCTTGCGCTTGTATTCGGCAAAGGGAGCCAGCTCCTCGTCGGTCAAGAATTCGAGCTTGGTGATGCCGATGCCATGCTCGCCCGAGATCACGCCATCCAGGCTGCGCGCCAGCATCATGATGCGGCCCACGGCCTCGTGCGCGGTCTGCAGCATCTCGTAGTCGTCACTGTTGACAGGGATGTTGGTGTGCACATTGCCGTCGCCTGCATGCATGTGCAGCGCCACCCAGACGCGGCCCTTGAGCACCTTCTGGTGGATGGCGGCGGCCTCCTGCAGGATGGGCTCGAAGGCGGCGCCCACGAAGATGTCGGCCAGCGGCTGGCGCAGCTGGCTCTTCCAGCTGGCGCGCAGCGAATGGTCCTGCAGCTGCGGGAACAGGCCGGCCACGTTGTCCAGCCAGCCCTGCCACAGCGCGCGCACATCGGCCAGCAGCGCCTGCGCCTGGGCCACGCGATCGCCCAGCAGTTCACGTGCAGGAATCCCCTGGGCGTCGCCCTGCTTGGCGCACGGCAGGTCGGGGCGCGCCAGGAAGTCCTGCAGCGCGTCGCACAGCGCCAGCTTGTTGCGCAGGGACAGCTCGATGTTGATGCGCTCTATGCCGTCGGTGTATTCGGCCATGCGCGGCAGCGGAATCACCACGTCCTCGTTGATCTTGAAGGCGTTGGTGTGCTTGGAGATCGCCGCCGTGCGCTTGCGGTCGAGCCAGAACTTCTTGCGCGCCTCGGCGCTCACGGCCGTGAAGCCCTCGCCGTCGCGCGAATTGGCAATGCGCACCACCTCGGCCGTGGCGCGGGCCACGGCATCGGGGTCGTCGCCCACGATGTCGCCGATCAGCACCATCTTTGGCAGGCGGCCTGCGCCCTTCTTGCTCTTGGTGGCGTAGCCCACGGCTTTGAGGTAGCGGTCGTCCAGGTGCTCCAGGCCGGCGAGCAGCACGCCCGAGCGTTTCTGTTCGGCGAACATGAAGTCCTTGATCTCGACGATGCTGGGCACCGCCAGTTTTGCCGAGCCGAAGAATTCGAGGCACACGGTGCGCGTGTGCTCGGGCATGCGGTGCACGATCCAGCGCGCGCTGGTGATCAGGCCGTCAGTGCCCTCCTTCTGCACACCGGGCAGGCCGGCGAGGAATTTGTCCGTCACGTCCTTGCCCAGGCCCTCCTTGCGGAAGGTCTTGCCGGGGATATCGAGGCGCTCGGCGCGGATCAAGGTCTTGCCATCGGCCTGGAAGTAGGCCAGCTCAAAGCTCGCCACCTCCACATCGTGGATCTTGCCCAGGTTGTGGTTCAGGCGCGTGACTTCCAGCCACTCGGCGTCCGGCGTCACCATGCGCCAGCTCGCCAGGTTGTCGAGCGCCGTGCCCCACAGCACGGCCTTCTTGCCGCCGGCGTTCATGGCGATGTTGCCGCCTATGCAGCTGGCCTCGATGGAGGTCGGATCGACGGCGAACACGAAGCCGCCACGCTCGGCCGCATCGGCCACGCGCTGGGTGACCACGCCGGCCTCGCTCCACACCGTGGGCACGTCGTGCTCCAGGCCCGGCAGGCGGCGCATTTCCACCTCGCTCAGGGCTTCGAGCTTTTCGGTGTTGATGACGGCGCTGCGCCAGGTCAGCGGAATGGCGCCGCCGGTGTAGCCCGTGCCGCCGCCGCGCGGGATGATGGTCAGCTCCAGCGCGATGCAGGCCTTGACCAGCGCGGCCATCTCGGCCTCGGTGTCGGGCGTGAGCACGACGAAGGGGAATTCCACGCGCCAGTCGGTGGCGTCCGTCACGTGGGAAACGCGCGACAGCCCGTCGAACTTGATGTTGTCCTTGGCCGTGTGGCGCGCGAGCAGCTTGGCCACCTGCCGGCGCAGGCCCGCGACCTCGACCAGCGTGGCGTCGAACTCGGCGATGGCGCGCTTGGCGGCATCGACCAGCTGGCCCACGCGGCGGTCGCGCTCCAGGTTTTCGTCGGGCGTGCGGCGCTTGTCGATCTCGCCCATGCGGTGCTGCATGGCGTCCACCAGCATCTTGCGCCGGTCGGGTGACTGGATCAGGTCGTCCTGCAGATAGGGGTTGCGCTGCACGGCCCAGATGTCACCCAGCACCTCGTAAAGCATGCGCGCGGAGCGGCCCGTGCGGCGCTCGCGCCGCAGCAGGTCGAGCACGCCCCAGGCCTCATGGCCGAGCAGGCGGATGACGATTTCCCGGTCGGAAAACGAGGTGTAGTTGTAAGGAATTTCGCGCAGGCGCACGGGCTCGCTGCCCTGCGCTTGCAGCGCTGCCAGCGCTATCGGTGCATTCATGGGGGGTCAACCTGGGTGGGGCGTGAGGCCCCAAGGCCGGAAATTCTATGCCACGGCCCGGGCGCTCGCCGCCCGCAGGCAAGAGCCACTACACCCCATCGGGATCAGAACAGCACACGGCAGCGCAGCGTGCCCGGCACCTGGGCCAGCTTCTGCAGCGCCAGATCCGAGGAGCGCGCATCCAGGTCGATCACCACGTAGCCCACGGCCTCGTTGGTCTGCAGGTACTGGCCCGCAATGTTGATCTGGTTGTCCGACAGGATGCCGTTGATCTGCGACAGCACGCCCGGCACATTGCGGTGGATGTGCAGCAGGCGGTGCTTGCCCGGGTGCGCCGGCAGCGCCACCTCGGGGAAGTTGACCGACGAGGTGCTGGTGCCGTTGTCGCTGTAGCGCACCAGCTTTTCCGCCACCTCCAGGCCGATGTTGGCCTGCGCCTCCATGGTGGAGCCGCCAATGTGCGGCGTGAGGATGACGTTGTCCAGCCCGCGCAGGGGCGAGACGAACTCGTCCTTGTTGCTCTTGGGCTCGACGGGGAACACGTCGACGGCCGCACCCAGCAGCTTCTTGTCTTTGATGGCCTGGGCCAGCGGCTCGATCTCGACCACCGTGCCGCGCGCGGCGTTGATGAGGATGGCGCCGGGCTTCATGGCGGCGATCTGCGCGGCGCCCATCATCCACTGGGTGGAGGGCAGGTCGGGCACGTGCAGGCTGACGATGTCGCTTTGCGCCAGCAGGTCGTTCAGGCTGGCCGCCTGGCGCGCATTGCCCAGCGGCAGCTTGGCGACCACGTCGTGGAAGAGCACCTGCATGCCCAGGCCCTCGGCCAGCACCGACAGCTGCGTGCCGATGGAGCCATAGCCCACGATGCCCAGGGTCTTGCCGCGGATCTCGTAGGCGTTGGTGGCGCTCTTGAGCCAGCCGCCGCGGTGCGCCACGGCGTTCTTCTCGGGAATGCCGCGCAGCAGCAGGATGGCCTCGGCCAGCACCAGCTCGGCCACCGAGCGGGTGTTGGAGTACGGCGCGTTGAACACTGCAATGCCACGCTCGCGCGCCGCGTTCAGGTCCACCTGGTTGGTGCCAATGCAGAAGCACCCCACGGCCACCAGCTTGTGCGCGTGCGCAAACACCTCGGCCGTGAGCTGGGTGCGCGAGCGTATGCCCACGAAGTGCACGTCCGCGATCTTCCTGCGCAGCTCCTCGCCCTCCAGCGCGCCGGGCAGCAGCTCGATCTGCGTGTAGCCGGCGGCGCGCAGCACCTCGGCGGCGCTTTCGTGCACGCCTTCGAGCAACAGGAACTTGATCTTGCTTTTATCCAGGGAGGTCTTGGGCATGGCGTGGCAATCCAGGGCTGGCGCCTGCGGCAGGGCATGAAATAGGGGGCCGCAAAGGAAACAGACGGCCTATTGTGCAGTGCACCATGATGCCCGGCCTACGGGCGATGGCATATCCATGCTTGCGATAGCGCCAAAAACCGCGTCCAAACGCGCAGATTCGCACACAAAGTATTACGTCAATGTCACAATTTGGTCTTACCGCCCGCTGGCGGGTTTCCCCGGTTGTTGCTGCGTTTTTGGCATGCGACAACGCCACCACGCTGTCATGAAGCGCCTGCACCATTGCTGCCTTCATGTCTTTTGTCCATCAACAAGGAGTACCCATGCAATTCAAACAACTGGGATTGGCCGCTTGCCTGTTCGCTACCGGCCTGACGGCACAGGCACAGACCGAGATCCAGTGGTGGCATTCGATGACCGCCGTGAACAACGAGTGGGTCAACGACCTGGCCCGGCAGTTCAACGAGAGCCAGAAGGACTTCAAGGTCGTGCCGACCTACAAGGGCTCCTACCCCGAAAGCATGACGGCTGCCATCGCCTCATTCCGCGCGGGCAATTCGCCGCACATCCTGCAGGTGTTCGAGGTGGGCACGGCCACCATGATGGCCAGCAAAGGCGCCACCGTGCCCGTGGGCAAGGTCATGAAGGACGCGGGCGCGGACTTCAACCCCGGCGCCTACATCCCCGCCGTGGCGGCCTACTACACGGCGCCCGACGGGCAGATGCTGAGCTTCCCCTTCAACAGCTCGACCACGGTGGCCTACTACAACAAGGACGCCTTCAAGAAGGCGGGCCTGAACCCCGACAAGCTGCCCACCACCTGGCCCGAGGTGTTCGAGGCCGCCAAGAAGCTCAAGGCCAGCGGCCACAGCTGCCCCATGACGCTGGCCTGGCAGGGCTGGACGCAGCTCGAATCCTTCTCGGCATGGCACAACGTGGAATTTGCCACGCACAAGAACGGCCTGGCGGCCGACGGCTACAAGGCGCGCCTGAAGATCAATTCGCCGCTGCACGTGCGCCATATCGACAACCTGGCGCAAGCGGCCAAGAACGGTGAATTCGTCTACCGCGGGCGCAACGCCGACGCCCAGGCCTCTTTCACGTCCGGCGAATGCGCCATGATCCAGACCTCCTCGGGCTACTACGGCGACGTGGCCAAGAACGCCAAGTTCGCCTATGGTCTTGCCCCCCTGCCCTATTACCCGGATGTGAAGGGCGCGCCGCAGAACACCGTGATCGGCGGCGCCTCGCTGTGGGTCATGTCCGGCAAGAAGCCCGAGGAATACAAGGCCGTGGCCAAGTTCTTCGAGTTCCTGTCGCAGACCAAGGTACAGGCCGCCAGCCACCAGCGCACGGGCTATCTGCCCATCACCATGGCGGCCTTCGAGCTGACGGACAAATCGGGCTTCTACCAGAAGAACCCCGGCACCGACGTGGCGGTGAACCAGATGATCCGCAAGGTGACCGACAACTCGCGCGGTATCCGCCTGGGCAACTACCTGCAGATCCGCACCATCGAAGACGAGGAGCTGGAGCAGGTCTGGGCCGGCAAGAAGACCGGCAAGCAGGCGCTGGACGCCATCGTCACGCGCGGCGACGAGCTGCTGGCGCGCTTCGAGAAGTCGTACAAGAAGTAAGTCACTCGCACCGCCAACCCCACCGCACGCAGGCCCAAGCGGCCCGCGGCGGTTTTTTGTTAGAGCGTACCATGGAAAAACGTGTCCTCTTTCGCTCCGCCTGGCTGCCCTGGGTGCTGATTGCGCCGCAGCTGGCCATCATCGGCGTGTTTTTCTTCCTGCCCGCAGGCCAGGCCGTGCTGCAGTCCTTCCAGCTCGAAGACGCCTTCGGCATGAGCCGCGAATGGGTGGGGCTGGAGAACTTCCGCCAGCTGCTGACCAACCCCGACTATCTCGGCTCGTTCCAGCGCACCGCCCTGTTCTCGGTGCTGGTGGCGGGCATTGGCATCGTGCTGGCGCTGGCGCTGGCCATTTTTGCCGACCGCATCGTGCGCTTTGCCATGGTCTACAAGACCCTGCTCATCGTGCCCTACGCCGTGGCGCCGGTGATTGCGGGCGTGCTGTGGGTGTTCCTGTTTTCGCCCTCGATCGGCGTCGCCACCTACTACCTGGGGCGCCTGGGCATCACCTGGAACCACCTGATGAACGAGAACCAGGCCATGGCGCTCATCGTGCTGGCCTCGGTGTGGAAGCAGATCTCGTACAACTTCCTGTTCTTCCTGGCGGGGCTGCAGTCGATTCCGAAGGCGCTGATCGAGGCCGCCTCCATCGACGGCGCCGGCCCCTGGCGGCGCTTCTGGAACATCCAGCTGCCGCTCCTGTCGCCCACCACCTTCTTCCTGCTGGTGATCAACATCGTCTACGCGTTCTTCGACACCTTCGGCATCATCGACGCCGCCACGCAGGGGGGGCCGGGGCAATCGACCTCCATCCTGGTCTACAAGGTGTACCTGGACGGTTTCAAGGCGCTGGACCTGGGCGGCTCGGCCGCGCAGTCCGTCATCCTGATGCTCATCGTGGTGACGCTGACCGTGATCCAGTTCCGCTACGTCGAGAAAAAAGTCCAATACTGAGGCCCCCATGGTTGACCGCAATCCCTGGCTGACTTTCCTCTCGCACGCCGTGCTGGTGCTGGGCGTGGCCATCGTCGCCTTTCCGCTCTACCTGGCGCTCGTCGCCTCCACGCACACGGCCGAAGCCATCGTGCAGTCGCCCATGCCGCTCTTGCCCGGCAGCCACCTGTGGGAGAACTACCGCGACGCCCTCATCGGCTCGGGCAAGCTCGGCTCCACCACCAACGTGGTGCACATGATGTGGGTGAGCTTCGTCGTCGCCATGAGCATCACGCTGGGCAAGATCGCCATCTCGCTGCTGTCGGCGTTTGCCATCGTGTACTTCCGCTTCCCGTTCAAGATGCTGTGCTTCTGGGCCATCTTCATCACGCTGATGCTGCCCGTGGAGGTGCGCATCCTGCCGACCTACAAGGTGGTGGCCGACCTGGGGCTGCTCAACAGCTACGCCGGCCTGTCGCTGCCGCTCATCGCCTCGGCCACGGCCACGTTTTTGTTCCGCCAGTTCTTCCTGACCGTGCCCGACGAGCTGGTGGAGGCCGCGCGCATCGACGGCGCCGGGCCCATGCGCTTCTTCAAGGACATTCTGGTGCCGCTGTCGCGCACCTCGATCGCGGCGCTGTTCGTGATCCAGTTCATCTACGGCTGGAACCAGTACCTGTGGCCGCTCCTGATGACCACCAGCGAGGACATGTACCCGGTGGTCATAGGCATCAAACGCATGCTGGCCGGCGGCGAGGCCGCCGTGGACTGGAACATCGTCATGGCCACCGCCATCCTGGCCATGCTGCCGCCCACGCTGGTGGTGATGCTGATGCAGAAGTGGTTCGTCAAGGGTCTGGTGGATACCGAAAAATAAGCCAAATCCACATACAAGCGTCTACTGACAAGCGCTAGCAGCTATTAATTTCATTGCAACCATGGCCTCCATCTCGCTCAAAAACATCGTCAAACGCTATGGCAGCGGCAAGACCGCCGTGCCCGTCATCCACGGCGTGAATGCCGAGATCAAGGATGGCGAATTCATCGTGCTGGTCGGGCCGTCCGGCTGCGGCAAATCCACGCTGTTGCGCATGATCGCCGGCCTGGAGGAAATCACCGGCGGCGAGCTCTTCATCGGCGACAAGGTCGTCAACAGCCTGGAGCCGGCCAAGCGCAACATCGCCATGGTGTTCCAGAACTACGCGCTCTATCCGCACATGAGCAACTACGAGAACATGGCCTATGGCCTGAAGCTCGCCAAGGTGCCGCAGGACGAAATCCGCCGGCGCGTGGACAAGGCGGCAAAGATCCTGGAGCTGTCGCACCTGCTCGACAGGAAGCCGCGCCAGCTGTCGGGCGGCCAGCGCCAGCGCGTGGCCATGGGCCGCGCCATCGTGCGCGAGCCGCAGGTGTTTCTGTTCGACGAGCCGCTGTCCAACCTGGACGCCAAGCTGCGCGGCCAGACGCGCATCGAGATCCAGAAGCTGCACGCCGAGCTGGGCATCACCAGCCTGTTCGTCACGCACGACCAGGTCGAGGCCATGACGCTGGCGCAGCGCATGATCGTCATGAACGCCGGCAACGTGGAGCAGTTCGGCACGCCCGAGGAGGTCTACCACCGCCCCGCCACCACCTTCGTCGCCAGCTTCATAGGCTCGCCGCCCATGAACCTGCTGAAGAACGCCCCCGGCGGCCAGAGCGGGCGCATTCTGGGCATCAGGCCCGAGCATATCGACCTGGTCGAGAGCGGCGGCTGGGAGTTCAAGGTCGAGACCGTGGAGCTGCTGGGCGCCGAGCGCCTGCTCTACGGCAAGGTGGGCGGCGAAGACCTCACCGTGCGCACCGAAGAAGACAAGCCCTACCCGCGGCCCGGCGAGACCGCCCACATCGCACCACGCCGCGACCGCGTGCACTGGTTCGACCTGGAAAGCGGCAAGAGGATCTGAGCGATGACGAAGCCCACTACGCCCTGGCCCTACCCGCGCTGGATTGCCCACCGCGGTGCCGGCAAGCTCGCGCCCGAGAACACCCTGGCCGCCTTCCGGCTGGGCGCGCGCCACGGCTACCGCATGTTCGAATGCGATGCCAAGCTCTCGCGCGACGGCGTGGTGTTCCTGATGCACGACGCCACGCTGGAGCGCACCACCAGCGGCCACGGCATAGGCGGCGAGCAGCCCTGGCGCGACCTGGCGCAGCTCGACGCCGGCGGCTGGCACTCGCGCCAGTATGCGGGCGAGCCTCTTCCCACCCTGGCCAACGTGGCGCACTGGTGCATCGCCAACGGCTGCCACCTGAACATCGAGATCAAGCCCACGCCCGGCGCCGAGGTGGAGACCGGCCGCGCCGTGGCGCAGCTCGCCGCGCGCCTGTGGCAGGACCAGGCGGTACCGCCGCTGCTGACCTCGTTCAAGCCCCAGGCCCTGGCCGGCGCCCGCGAGGCGGCGCCCGCGCTGCCGCGCGGCCTGCTGCTGGATCAGTTGCGCGAGGGCTGGCTGGACGAGGCGCTGCAGCTGGCCAGCCAGGCCGTGGTCTGCAACCACGCACTGTGGGACGCCGCCACCGTGGCTGCCGTGCATGGCGCCGGCCTGCGCGCGCTGAGCTACACCGTGAACGACGAATGGGCGGCAGAGCGCCTGATCGCGCTACGCACCGACGGCATCATCACCGACCGCGTGGATCAGTTCAGCCCCGCCTGACACCGCCTGTCACGCAGCCGCGCCTCGGGAGCCGACAATGGGCGCATGAATCGTTTCCCCCGCATCTGCGCGCCGGCACTGCCGGCGCGCCTGCTTCTGGCCTGGCTGCTGGCACTTTGGATCGCATGCCTTACCATCCCCGCCGCCCATGCCCAGGCCCTGCAGGCCGCCGCAACCGCAGCCTCGGCGCCCGATGGCAAGGACCACGGCCCCCTGCCCCAGGTCGATGAGCTGCGCAAGCAACTCGACGCCATACCGCAGAAGCCCGGCGAACTCGACGACGGGCGCAAGCTGCTGGCCGACATCAACGCCATAGGCATGGCGGCCGAACGCGTCGTCGCGCGCCGCAGCGCCGAGCTGGCGGACCTGGACCAACGCCTGGCGGGCCTGGGCCCCGCGCCGGCCAAGGGAGCGCCCGCCGACGCGCCCGATGTGGCGCAGCAGCGCGCCGCGCTGGACAAGCAGCGCACGGCCATTGATTCCGAGCTCAAGCTGGCGCGCCTGGTCGCCGTGGATGCCGAGCAGCGCGGCGCCGACCTGCAGCGCCAGCGGCGTGCGCAGTTCCAGGCCCAGCTGACCACGCGCACCGACTCGCCGCTGAGTCCCGCGTTCTGGCGCAACCTGCGCTATGCGCTGCCCGGCGACTACGCACGCCTGAAGGCCGTGGGGGCCGAGCTGTCCTTCGCAGTGAACACCGCCTGGCAGGCACCGCGCGGCAGCCAGCTCCTGGGCTATATGGCGCTGGCGCTGCTGCTGGCCGTGGGCGGCACCTGGCTGGCCGAGCGCATCCTGGTACATGTACTGCCGCCGCGCCTGCCGGCGGCCCGGCTGCGCCGCTCGCTGCTGGCGGCGGCCGCCATCGCGGCGAATGTGCTCATCATTGCCGCCGCGGTGCAGCTGGCCTGGAACGGCCTGGCGCTCGGCGGCGCGCTGGCCGAGGCGCTCGACGCCTTGCGCCAGGCCAGCCTGCGCGCCGCCGTCTACGCCACCTTCGTGATCACGCTGGGGCATGTGCTGCTGGCGCGCCGGCGCAGCTCCTGGCGGCTGCTGCCCATCTCGGACGCGCTGGCGCGGCGCCTCGCCCCCTTCCCCTGGTGGATTGCCGCGCTGTCGGCATTCGGCGGCTTGCTGGCCGAACTCAACGCCATCGTGGGCGCCAGCCTGGCCGCCGAGGTGCTGGTGCACTCCGTGACGGCGCTGGCGCTGTCCATCACCGTGGCCTCGGCACTGGGCCATATGCGCGCCGCACCGGGCGCTGCCGCCTCGGCCCCCGAGGACGACACAGCCCGCCCTCTATGGGTGGGCCTGATCCTGGCCGGCGCCGGCCTGGCCGTGGCCGCGACGGCGCTGGCCGTGGCCCTGGGCTATGTCGCGCTGGGCGGCCTGCTGGCGCGGCAGATGGTCTGGTCCGGCGTGGTCTTTGCCGCCAGCTACCTGCTGGTGCAGCTGGCCGACGACCTGTGCGATGCGCTGCTGTCGTCGCGCGGCGGATTTGGCGCGCGCATCCATGCCACGCTGGGCATAGAGGAGCGGCTGCTGGACCAGGCCGCGGTACTGGTCGCGGGCGGGCTGCGGGTGACGGTGTTTTTCTACATGGTGGTGGCCCTCATGGCGCCGCTGGGTACCGACCCCGACGAACTGTTCCGCCGCGGCAGCGACATGAACTACAGCCTGAAGGTCGGCGACCTCACACTCGCCCCGCAGGCGCTGCTCACCGCCCTGGCCGTGGTCATCGCGGGCTTCGTGGCCATACGCATCTTCAAGCGATGGCTGCTCGAGCGCTACTTTCCGCACACGGCGCTGGAGCCCGGCATGCGCAGCTCCATCGTCACGCTGCTGGGCTACATGGGCGGCGTGATCGTCATCGCCGTGGCGCTGGCGGGCCTGGGGATCAGCGTGGAGCGCATCGCCTGGGTGGCCAGCGCCCTGTCGGTGGGCATAGGCTTTGGCCTGCAGGCCATCGTGCAGAACTTCATCTCCGGCCTGATCCTGCTGGCCGAACGCCCGGTCAAGGTGGGCGACTGGGTGGTACTGGGCGACACCGAGGGCGACGTGCGCCGCGTAAACGTCCGCGCCACCGAGATCCAGCTCTGGGACCGCTCCACCGTGATCGTGCCCAACTCCGAGTTCATCACCAAGACCGTGCGCAATATGACGCTGGGCGGCGCCCAGGGCCGCGTGCTGCTGCGCCTGCCTGCGCCGCTCGACACCGACGCACGGCGCCTGCGCGAACTGATCCTGCAGGCCTTTGAGACGCACCCGGACATCCTGGAGGCCCCCGCCCCATCGGTCACGCTGGAGGGAATACAGAGCGGCACGCTGACCTTCCTGGCCATAGGCTATGTGGGCAGCCCACGCCAGGTCAGCGGCGTTCGCAGCGACATGCTGTTTGCCATCCTCGAAGCGCTGCGCGCGGCCGGGCTGGCCCTGTCGCCGCCGGCCACCATCAACGTGGCGCCGCCGCCGCAGGTCGAGTCCACATGAATCAGCCGCGCCAGGCGCGCAGCAGCAGCCACTGGCTGCTGGCGCAGGCCAGCACCAGGGCGGCGTAGGTGGCCACCATGCCGTCACGGCCCAGCAGCAGCAGGCCGGCGACCAGCACACCGCAGCCAACTACGAAATTAATAGCTATTAGCGCAACCCAACCGTGCGCTGCTGCCATTTTTCGCATAAAAATATGGCCGCACGCCACCAACAGCACGGCGACCACCAAGGCGGGCGCGGCGAAGTTCAGCAGGTGGTTGATGGCGGCGAGAGGGTTCATGCGGACATGATGCAGATCAAGGCATTGACGCGGTGGTCAACCCGATTGCGCACTCGATTTTATAATCGCGCCCTATGGCAGTCTGGGCCCTGGGCATCAATCACCACACCGCACCGCTCGATCTGCGCGGGCGGTTCGCGTTTGCCGTGGACCAGATGGCGCCCACGCTGCAGGGCCTGCGCCAGTCGTTGGCCCAGGGTGCGGGGCGGCACCCGAGCGTGGAGACGGCCATCATCTCCACCTGCAACCGTACCGAGATCTACTGCGCCGCCGAGGCGCCGGCGCTGGACCACACGCTGGACTGGCTGGCCGCCAGCGGCGGCGTGAGCCCGTCCCTGCTGCGCTCGCACTCCTACCTGCTTGAGAGCGGCCTGGTCGCGCGCCACGCCTTCCGCGTGGCCAGCGGGCTCGATTCCATGGTGCTGGGCGAGGCCCAGATCCTGGGCCAGATGAAGGACGCCGTGCGCGCCGCCGAAGGCGCGGGCGCCCTGGGCACCACGCTCAACCAGCTGTTCCAGCGCAGCTTTGCCGTGGCCAAGGAGGTGCGCACCAGCACCGACATCGGCGCGCACAGCATCAGCATGGCGGCGGCGGCCGTGCGCCTGGCGGGCCAGCTGTTCGAGGATTTGTCGAAAATCCGTGTGCTGTTCGTCGGCGCGGGCGAGATGATCGAGCTGTGCGCCACGCATTTCGCGGCCAGGAATCCAAAGCAGATCACCATCGCCAACCGCACGCTGGAGCGCGGCGAAAAGCTCGCCACGCGCTTTGGCGGCGAGGTCATGCGCCTGGCCGACCTGCCCGAGCACCTGCACGACTACGACGCCGTCATCAGCTGCACGGCGAGCAGCCTGCCCATCATCGGCCTGGGCGCCGTCGAGCGCGCTTTGAAGAAGCGCCGCCACCGCCCCATCTTCATGGTGGACCTGGCCGTGCCGCGCGACATCGAGCCCGAGGTCCAGCAGCTCGAAGACGTCTACCTCTACACCGTGGACGACCTGGCCGGCGTGGTGCAGACCGCCCAGGCCAACCGCCAGGCGGCCGTGGCCCAGGCCGAGGCCATCATCGACGCCGGCGTGCAAAGCTTCATGCACTGGTTGGATCTGCGCAGCCCCGCCGCTGGCCAGGCAGCGGGCGGCGTGGTGCCGCTGATCCAGCAGCTCAACAGCCAGACCGACGAATGGCGCGCGCTGGAGATCGCGCGCGCCAAGAAGCTGCTGGCCAAGGGCGAGGACATCGACGTGGTGCTCGACGCCCTGTCGCGTGGCCTCACCCAGAAGATGCTGCACGGCACCATGGCCGAGCTGCGCGCCGGCGACGCCGATGCGCGCGCCCAGACGGCCCAGGCCGTCTCGCGCCTGTTCCTGCGCTCGCAAAGCAAGAACGGGCTGTAGCGGCGCCCGCCGCTGCAATTCAAGCCAGATTGGCCCTTAGCGCTTGCCTGCCAAGCGCGAGAAGCTACTCAAACAGTAGCAAACTTTTTCCCCAGATCCCATGAAACCCTTTCTCCGCAGCCAGTTGGAGCGCTATGCACAGCGCCTGCAAGAGCTGGACTTTTTGCTCTCGCGCGAAGACATCATGGCCGACATGGCGCAGTACCGCAGCATCTCGCGCGAGCATGCCGAGGTGACGGCCGTGGCCGGCCGCTACGCGCGCTACCGGCAGCGCGAGACCGACTTAGGCAGCGCGCGCGAAATGCTGGATGACCCTGACATGGCCGAAATGGCGCAGGAGGAAGTGCAATCCGCCGAAGCCGAGCTTGTACAACTGGAGGACGAGCTGCAGCGCATGCTGCTGCCCAAAGACCCGGACGACGCGCGCAACGCCTTCGTCGAGATCCGCGCCGGCACGGGCGGCGACGAGTCCGCCCTGTTCGCCGCCGACCTGGCGCGCATGTACACGCGCTACGCGGCCACAGTGGGCTGGAAGGTCGAAATCATGAGCGCCAACGAGAGCGAGCTCGGTGGCTACAAGGAAGTCGTGCTGCGCCTTGAAGGGGACGATGTCTACGGCGCGCTGCGCTTTGAATCGGGTGGCCACCGCGTGCAGCGCGTGCCGGCCACCGAGACCCAGGGCCGCATCCACACCAGCGCCTGCACCGTGGCCGTGATGCCCGAGCCCGACGCGCAGGCCGCCATCACGCTCAACCCGGCCGACCTGCGCATAGACACCTTCCGCGCCAGCGGCGCCGGCGGCCAGCACATCAACAAGACCGATTCGGCCGTGCGCGTGGTGCACCTTCCCACGGGCCTGGTCGCCGAATGCCAGGACGGGCGCAGCCAGCACAGCAACAAGGCCAAGGCCCTGCAGGTGCTGCAGGCGCGCCTGCAGGAAAAGGAACGCAGCGAACGCGCCGCCAAGGAGGCCGCGACGCGCAAGGGACTGATCGGCTCGGGGGACCGCAGCGACCGCATCCGCACCTACAACTTCCCGCAGGGGCGGCTCACCGACCACCGCATCAACCTCACGCTCTACAAGCTGCTGGCCGTGATGGAGGGCGACCTGGGCGACGTGATAGAGGCCCTGCAGCACGCACGCGAGGCCGAGCTGCTGGCCGAGCTGGGTTTGGAATGATTTTGACCGCCAGCGCCCGCACGGCAAGCGCCGGCAGCTATCAATAATGTAATGACTACAACCGCCACCATCGCCCAGGCACTCGCCCGGGCCCAGGCCGCGGGCCTGGCGCGTATCGATGCGCAGATGCTGCTGCTGCATGTGCTGGGCCGCGCGACGAGCGACCGCGCCTGGCTGCTCACGCACGACGGCGACGCCATGGCAGGCGACGCGCTGGCACGCTGGCAGGCCCTGTGCGCGCGGCGCGCGGCGGGCGAGCCCGTGGCCTACCTCACGGGCCGCAAGGAGTTCTACGGCCTGGCGCTGCAGGTCGATGCGCGCGTGCTCGACCCACGCCCGGACACCGAAACCCTGGTGGAATGGGCGCTGGAACTGATCGCCCCCTGCCCCGCCCCGCGCGTGGCCGACCTGGGCACGGGCAGCGGCGCCATCGCCCTGGCCCTGCAGCACCAGCGCCCCGACGCCCGCGTGCTGGCCGTGGACGCCAGCGCAGGCGCCCTGGCCGTGGCCCGCGCCAATGCACAGCGCTTGAAACTGGGGGTGCAATGCGTGCAAGGCGACTGGCTCGCGGGCCTGGCCGGGCCGTTTGACGCCATCGTCAGCAACCCGCCCTACATCCCCGCGCAGGACCCGCATCTGGCTGCGCTCACACACGAGCCCCTGTCGGCCCTGGCCAGCGGCGCCGACGGCCTTCAAGACATCCGCACCATCGTCGCCCAGGCGCCGGCTCTGCTCGCACCAGGCGGCTGGCTGCTGCTGGAGCATGGCTGGGATCAGGCCGATGCCGTGCAGGCGCTGCTGCGTGCAGCCGGCTTCAGCCAGGTGCAAAGCCGCATGGATCTGGCCGGCATAGCCCGATGCAGCGGCGGGTCAATGCCAGTAGGGCTATCGCCCACAGTGAAATAATTGCGCGTTAACCGGCCTACCGGCCCCCATTTCAGGAGTATTAGATGAGCGACGCCAAACAACGCATTGAGCAACTGGTCAAATCCAACGACATCCTGCTGTTCATGAAGGGCAACACCAGCTTTCCCATGTGCGGCTTCTCGGGCCGCGCCGTGCAGATCCTCAAGGCCTGCGGCGTCGATCCCAAGGACATCGCCTCGGTGAACGTGCTGGAGGACGACGAGATCCGCCAGGGCATCAAGGACTTCAGCAACTGGCCCACCATTCCCCAGCTGTATGTGAAGGGCGAATTCATCGGCGGCTCGGACATCATGATGGAGATGTACGAGTCGGGCGAGCTGCAGCAGGTGCTGGGCACCGGCGCCCAGGGCTGATCCACAAGCCCCACGTTTGCCACAGGCCGCCCCACTGGGCGGCTTTTTTTGTTGTGCGCGCGGCATGCGGGATTGTTCCGACAACCGGCCCGCAGGCGCTGTGCTTGAATGGATCTGTCCACTGCCCTGGGGAGCACGACATGACCAGCCACAGCCTTGTACCGCAAGCCCCCGCCCTGCGCCTGCCGGTGGCCCAGATGCGCAACGTGTTCCAGCCGGCGGATGTGGCGCGCAAGCTCGCGCGACTGCAGGAAGGCGGCGCACAGCGCGAGCACGAGCCGCTGCGCAGCGTCTACGAGCGCATGCTGGAGCGCGGCCCGGAGCGCTTCCAGGTCAAGCCCTCGGGCCTGCCCGACATGGCGGCGCTCTACGAACAACTGCCCAACTTCACCGAGGTGCTGGACGACGTGCGCCGCCAGGTGGCCCTGGCGCAGGACAGCCGCGACGGCCTGGAGCTCACGCCCATGCTGCTGCTGGGGCTTCCCGGCATAGGCAAGACGCATTTCGCGCGCCAGCTCGCCGCCCTGCTGGGCACGGGCATGAACCTGGTGCCCATGAGCTCGATGACCGCGGGCTGGCTGCTGTCGGGCTCATCCTCGCAGTGGAAGGGCGCGCGCCCCGGCAAGGTGTTCGAGGCGCTGGTGGAGGGCGAATACGCCAACCCGGTGATCGTGGTGGACGAGATCGACAAGGCCGCGGGCGACGCGCAGTACGACCCGCTGGGCGCGCTCTATGCGCTGCTCGAGCACGACACGGCGCAGAGCTTCACGGACGAGTTCGCCGACGTGGCCATAGACGCCAGCCAGGTCATCTGGATCACCACGGCCAACGACGAGCGCGCCATCCCCGACCCCATCCTCAACCGCATGAACGTCTTTGCCGTGCAGCCGCCCACGCCGGCCCAGGCGCGCGCCATCGCGCTGCGCCTGTACCAGGGCCTGCGCGACGAGCATGACTGGGGCCGCTTGTTCGCGCCCGAACCCCAGGACGATGTGCTGGACCTGCTGGCCCAGATGCCGCCGCGCGAGATGCGGCGCGCCCTCATGACCGGCTTCGGCAACGCACGCCTGGAGCGGCGCGAACGCGTGGAGGCGGCCGACCTGCCGCGCGCAGCCCAGGCCAAGGGCCGCATCGGTTTTGTGCAATAGGCCCGGGCTACACTGCCCGTCATGGTGTGCCCATGACCTTGACGCTGACCCAAAGCCTGCTCCTGATTGCCCTGTTGATTGCCGCCAGCGCCTTCTTTTCGGTGGCCGAAATTTCGCTGGCCGCGTCGCGCCCGCTGCGCCTGCGCCAGCTGGCCGACGAGGGCGACACGCGCGCCTCGCGCGTGCTGCAGACACAGGAGCAGCCCGGCGCGTATTTCACCGTGGTGCAGGTCGGGCTGAACGCCGTCGCCATACTCGGCGGCATCGTCGGAGAGGGTGCGCTAAACCCCTTCCTTGGAGCCCTGCTCGCGCTGTGGCTGCCCGAGGAGCCGGCCCAGACCCTGGGTTTTGTGGGCTCGTTCCTGCTGGTCACCTCGCTCTTCATCCTGTTTGCCGACCTGTGTCCCAAGCGCCTGGGCATGGCCCACCCCGAGGCCGTGGCGCTGCGCGTGGTGCGGCCCATGCAGGCCTGCATGCTGCTGTTCAAGCCCATCGTGTGGTTCTACAACCGCTCTGCCGACCTGCTGCTGCGCCTGTCCGGCCTGCCCAGCCAGCGCGACGACCGCATCACGCCAGAGGACATCCTGGCCATGACCGAGGCGGGTGCGCGCGCCGGCGTGCTGGCCGCACCGGAGCAGCAGGTGATCGCCAACGTGTTCGAGCTCGATTCGCGCGGCGTGACCTCGGCCATGACGCTGCGCGAGCGCATCGCCTTCTTCCGGCGTGACGACACCGACAGCCTGATCCGCGCGCGCATCGCTGCCGAACCCTTTTCCACCTACCCCGTGTGCGATGGCGACATCGACCATGTGGTGGGCTATGTGGATGCCAAGGATCTGTTCCAGCGCGCGCTCAACAACCAGCCGATCTCGCTGGCCGACGATGCGCTGGTGCGCAAGGTGCTGATCGTGCCCGACCAGCTCTCGCTGGCCGAGGTACTGGCGCATTTCCGCCAGGTGCACGAGGATTTCGCCGTCATCGTCAACGAGTACAGCCGCGTGGTCGGCGTGGTCACCTTGAACGACGTGATGAGCACGGTGATGGGCGACCTGGTGGGCCCCGCGGACGAGGAGCAGATCGTGCGCCGCGATGCCAACTCCTGGCTCATTGACGGCACCGCCCCCATCGAGGACGTCCTGCACGCGCTGGGCCTGGACGAGCTGCCTCATGCCGCGGACTACGAAACCCTGGCGGGCTTTTTGATGGTGATGCTGCGCCGCGTGCCGCGCCGCACCGACAGCGTGAGCGTGGGCGGCTTTCAGTTCGAGGTGCTGGATGTGGACAGCTACCGCATCGACCAGGTCATGGTCACGCGGCTTGATCAAACGCCAGGTGAAGTGGCTCAGGCCTCGGCGGCGCGGTCTTGAAACTGCCAGCGGCCTTGCGCCGCGAACACCGCGTTCGGGTAGGGTGGTTTGCCGCGGCTGCCGTTGTAGCGCCCTAGCGCCATGAACAGGTCGCCACGCTCGCGGTCCAGATAGTGGCGCAGGATGACGCAGCCAAAGCGCAGATTGGTCTGCATGTGAAACAACTTGCCTGGGTCGCCATCGCCTATCGTGCGTGTCCAGAACGGCATGACCTGCATGTAGCCACGCGCCCCCACGCTGGAGACGGCGAACTTGCGGAACGCGCTCTCCACCTGGATCAGGCCCAGGACCAGGGACACATCGAGCCCGGCGCGCTTGGACTCGTACCAGACGGTCTGCAGGAAGTCACGCCGCACCTCCCAGCTGGGCTTGGCGCGGCGCAGGCGGTCGCTCATGGTGCCGAGCCAGCGCAGGTAGGCGATGCGCGCCTCGGTGGTGGCAAACAGCGGCGCGGGCGGCGCCAGGTCGGCCACGGATGCACTGAGCGCGGTGCGCACCGAGTCCATGAGTGGTTCTTCCAACTGCCCGCCCGCATGGGCCACGCCGGGCAGGCCCAGCCAGGCGGCCGGACCCACGGTCAGTGATGCCAGCGATGCCAGACAAGCGCGGCGCGGCAAGCCTGTCGTCATGCCGCCACGCGCGCCTTCACATGGGCCAGGATCTCGGCCACGCCCACCTTGGTGGCGCCAGCATCGCGGCGGTGCTGGTATTCGACCTGGCCCTCCTTGAGTCCCTTGTCGCCAATCGTGATGCGGTGCGGCACGCCGATCAGCTCCCAGTCGGCAAACATGGCGCCGGGGCGCTCGCCGCGGTCGTCCAGGATCACATCGACACCGCTGGCCAGCAGCGCGCCATGCAGCCGCTCGGCCTCGGCCTTCACCGCCTCGCTGCGGTCCATGCCAATGGGGCAGATCACCACGGTGAACGGCGCAATGGCGTCGGGCCAGATGATGCCGCGCTCGTCATGGTTCTGCTCGATGGCGGCGGCCGGCAGGCGCGTGATGCCAATGCCGTAGCAGCCCATCTCGAAGAAGGCCGGCTTGCCGTCCTCGCCCAGGAAAGTGGCGTTCATGGCCCTGGAATACTTGGTGCCCAGGTAGAACACATGGCCGACCTCGATGCCGCGCTCTATGGCCAGCACGCCCTTGCCGTCGGGCGACGGGTCGCCCGCGACCACGTTGCGCAGGTCAGCCACCAGGTCGGGCTCGGGCAGATCGCGGCCCCAGTTCACGCCGGTGATGTGGAAGTCTTCCTCGTTGGCGCCGCAGATCCAGTCGGCCATCAGCGCCACCTCGCGGTCGGCGACGATCTTGACGGACTGGCGCAGGCCGATGGGGCCCAGGTAGCCGGGCTTGGCGCCGAAATGCGCCTCGATCTCGGCCACGGTGGCAAAGCGGAAGCCCTTGTCCAGGCCGGGCACCTTGGAGACCTTGATCTCGTTCATGTCATGGTCGCCGCGCAGCAGCAGCAGCCAGACCTGGGACTTGGTGATCTCGCCCGCTTCGTTCGTTTCATCGGTGGCCAGCACCAGCGACTTGACGGTGGTGGCCAGCGGCACGTTCAAAAGCTCGGCCACATCGGCGCAGGTGGCCTTGCCCGGCGTCGGCGTGCGCGTCATGGGCGCGGCCGCGGCCGGGCGCGGGCCGGCAGGCGCCAGGGCCTCGGCCTTTTCCATGTTGGCGGCGTAGTCGCTCGCGGGGCAGTAGACGATGGCGTCCTCGCCCGTGGCGGCGATGACCTGGAACTCCTCGCTCAGGTCGCCACCGATGGCGCCCGAGTCGGCCGCCACGGCGCGGTAGGTGAGGCCGAAGCGGTCGAAGATGCGCCGGTAGGCCTGTGCCATGACCTGGTAGCTGGCCTTGGCCGCCGCCTGGTCACGGTCGAAGCTGTAGGCGTCCTTCATGATGAACTCGCGCCCGCGCATCAGGCCAAAGCGCGGACGGCGCTCGTCGCGGAACTTGGTCTGGATCTGGTAGAGGTTCTTGGGCAGCTGCTTGTAGCTGCGCAGCTCCTGGCGCGCGATGTCGGTGACCACTTCTTCGCTGGTCGGCTGGATGATGAAGTCGCGCCCATGGCGATCCTGTATGCGCAGGAGCTCGGGCCCCATCTTCTCGAAGCGCCCCGTCTCCTGCCACAGCTCGGCGGGCTGCACCACGGGCATGGTGCATTCCACGGCGCCGGCGCGGTTCATCTCCTCGCGCACTATGGCTTCGACCTTGCGGATCACGCGCAGGCCCATGGGCATGTAGCTGTAGATGCCGGCGCCTAGCTTCTTGATCAGACCGGCGCGGGTCATGAGCTTGTGGCTGACGACTTCGGCGTCGGCCGGGGCCTCTTTCAGGGTGGAAATGAAGAATTGGGAAGCTTTCATCAAACGCGCTCGGCAACTGTGGGCGCTTCGCTTGCCGCGTGCGGGCCAGCGTGCATAATGACCACAGTTATAAAGAATTGGGGTTAGATTATGCTTGACAGGGACGGCTTCCGCCCAAACGTCGGCATCATCCTGCTCAACCAGAGAAACCAGGTATTCTGGGGCAAGCGCATACGCACCCACAGCTGGCAGTTCCCTCAGGGCGGCATAGACCGCGGAGAAAACCCGGAGCAGGCCATGTTCCGCGAACTGCACGAAGAGGTGGGCCTGCTGCCCAATCAGGTACGTGTGGTTGCCCGCACCCGGGACTGGTTGCGCTACGAGGTGCCTGACCGGTACATCCGCCGCGACGCGCGCGGCCACTATCGCGGACAGAAACAGATCTGGTACCTGCTGCAGCTGCTGGGCCACGACTGGGATCTGAACCTGCGCGCCACCGACCACCCCGAGTTCGACGCTTGGCGTTGGAACGACTACTGGGTGCCGCTGGACGTGGTGGTCGAATTCAAGCGCGGCGTCTACGAGATGGCGCTGACCGAGCTGGCGCGCTTTCTGCCGCGCCACGACCAGCGCAACCGCTACCTGCGCAGCGGCATGCGTGCACGCGACAGCGCCACGCAGCCCTATCCAGGGCACGCGCAGCAAGACAAGCTGCCACCAGGCATGGAACTGCCGCCGGGGGCCAGCTTCGACCCGGATCCGCAAAAGAGCTGATGTGCTGGTCTGTGTGCTCAACAATGTATGAGCGTGTCCAAGACCTCCTCGCGAGTACCCATGCGCGGCCTCGGGCGGTCTCCGGCGTTGAAAATGCTCGCAATGGCTGCGCTATCACTGCGGTTTTCGCCTTGCAGCCCCCATCCCGATCGCTGCTTGTACCCCTTCGCGCCGAGATCGTGAACACGCTCTTAAGAAACTCTGCACGAATCGGCAGCGTCAATCTTCAGTAGGTGTCTGTGCAGAGAACCGGCAACAGGCGGCCGTCCTCGGCGAAGCGCAGCGGCTCGAGATGGGTCACCGCCTTGGCCTGGTTCGGGTTGGCCTGCCCAGGGGCCAGTTGATTCCACACGTCGCTCTGGTACAGCCAGACGGGCCTGCCATCAATGGTCAGCGGATTGATCGCAGCCGGTTGGCCATTGCATGAGACTTCTGTGATCTTGCCGCGGTAAGTCCACGGACCCAGAGGCGTAGGCGCGGTCTGGTACGAGGTGCCTGTACCACCGCAGTAGGCACACATCGGATCAGAGTAGGTGAGGTACCAGGTGCCTTCCCGGTACGAGATCGCCGGGGCCTCTGCAGCAGTGAGTCCGAAGCGGACTAACTCACCCGTTCCCGCAGTCAGGCTCGTATTGAGTTTTTCGACCACGAGGTCGTGCAGGTTTCCGTCGGCGGTGTCGATCACAGTGTAGGCCGCCCAACCGGTGCCGTCCGGACCAATGCGGATATCGTGATCCCCATAGGGAAGCTGCCCTCCCAGATGAACAGAGAGTTGAGCGCGCCGCGGCTGCTCCGTCCAGGGCCCCAGAGACGAGTTGGCGGTGAGTACGGCGTACCCGGTGTTCTCGTAGTCGGACACGTTCAGCCACATGACCCATGTGCCATCCGCGCGCCGCTGGACGTGGGGTCGATAGCACCCGTACGATGTCGCTGGCGCACAGCGTGTCTGCCATGCGGCCGGATCGAACATCAGCCCCGCGTCGCGCCAGTCCACCAGATCCTTGCTCGTGTAGGCACGAACACCGCACCACGGGGTACCGGGCACACCGAGTGCGAAGCCGCAGGCGTAAGTCGTGCCGTACAGGATGTACGTGTCGCCATCCTGAAGGATCATGCCGTCGTGTGCTTCGAGGGGCAGGTTCGCCGGGCGAGCGGCGGGCGGTGGCCCGTCATCGTCACCACCACCGCCACCTGAACCACCACAGGCCGACACCAGCAGGCCGATCAAGACAGCCGCACAGGCCGTACGCGCCCCACGCATCATTCGAGAACCCATGCCCTGCGCAGCACAGGATGAATGGTCAATACCCGCGTATTCCATGCCGCCTCTTTCGTTACATATGTAATCGACCAAGGAGGGCGGACGCTATGAACGCTCCGCCAACACCAGGTTGTCGCGGTGCATCATTTCCGGCTCCGCTGCGTAGCCCAGCAGCCGCTCAAACGCGCTGGAAGGTTTGCGGCACAGCAGGCGCGCCTCGGCACTGGCGTAGTTGGCCAGGCCACGCGCAATTTCGCGGCCCTCGCCGTCGCGCACCGCAATCACGTCGCCGCGCGAGAACTCACCCTCCACCGCCGTCATGCCGATGGGCAGCAGGCTCTTGCCCTCGCCCTGCAGCTTGGCGGCAGCACCGGCGTCCACAACCACCGCGCCGCGCAGTTGCAGGTGGTCTGCCATCCACTGCTTGCGCGCCTGCGTCTTGGCAGTCTGCGCCACCAGCAGCGTGCCAATGGGTTCGCCCGCCGCCAGCCGCACCAGCACGTCGTGCTCGCGACCCCAGGCGATCACGGTTGAGGCGCCCGAGCCCGCCGCGCGCTTGGCCGCGAGGATCTTGGTGATCATGCCGCCCTTGCCGATGCTGGAACCCGCGCTGCCCGCCATCGCTTCGAGCGCCGGATCGCCCGCGCGCGCCTCGTGCACGAACTGGGCCGCAGGGTCTTTGCGCGGGTCGGCGGTGTACAGGCCCTTCTGGTCGGTGAGGATGACGAGCACATCCGCTTCGACGAGGTTGGCCACGAGCGCGCCCAGTGTGTCGTTGTCGCCGAACTTGATTTCGTCGTTGACCACCGTGTCGTTTTCGTTGATGACCGGCAGCACGTCCAGCCCCAGCAGCGTGAGCAGCGTGGAGCGCGCATTCAGGTAGCGCTCGCGGTCGGCCAGATCGGCGTGGGTCAGCAGCACCTGCGCGCTGCCCAGGCCCTGCTCGCGCAGCTTGGTCTCGTACATCTGCGCCAGGCCCATCTGGCCCACGGCGGCAGCGGCCTGCAGTTCATGCACTTCGCTGGGCCGCTTCGCCCAGCCCAGGCGCTTCATGCCCTCGGCGATCGCGCCGCTGGAGACCATGATGACCTCGCGCCGCTGTCCTCCTTCACCCTGCACCAGCGCGGCAAGCTGCCGGCTCCATTCGGCGATGGCCGTTTCATCGAGTCCCCGACCTTCGTTGGTGACCAGACTGGACCCCACTTTCACCACGATGCGACGGGCGTCGCGCAATACGTTGGAAGCCATTTTTGAACGTTTTTGCCTATAGCCCTTATGGGAAAAGCGCTAGCAGCTATTAAAAGAGGGGTATTTTATTCAGGCGCATCGCCTGCAAAGCGCGGATCGACTTCCGCCACCACGCCCTGTTCGGCCTGCTGCACGCCATGCACATGCTGATAGATGGCCTTGACCAGGGGCTCGCAGCCCTCGCGCGTCAGGGCCGAGATCTCGAACACCGGCCCCTTCCACTTGAAGCGCTTGACGAAGTCCTTGACACGCGCAGCGCGCTCCTCGGCCGGCACCATGTCCAGCTTGTTGAGCACCAGCCAGCGCGGCTTGTCGTACAGCTCGGCATCGTATTTCTTGAGCTCGGCGACGATGGCCTTGGCCTGCGCCACGGGATCGACGGCGTCGTCGAACGGCGCCATGTCCACCACATGCAGCAGCAGCCGCGTGCGCTGCAGGTGGCGCAGGAACTGGTGGCCCAGGCCCGCCCCCTCGGACGCGCCCTCGATCAGGCCGGGAATGTCGGCCACCACGAAGCTCTGCTCCGGCCCCACGCGCACCACGCCCAGGTTGGGGTGCAGCGTGGTGAACGGGTAGTCGGCGATCTTTGGCCGTGCATTGGAGACCGCGGCGATGAAGGTGGACTTGCCGGCATTGGGCATGCCCAGCAGGCCCACGTCGGCCAGCACCTTCAGCTCAAGCTTCAGGTTCTTCTTCTCGCCCGGCCAGCCCGGCGTCTTTTGCCGCGGCGCGCGGTTGATCGCGCTCTTGAAGCGCAGGTTGCCGAAGCCGCCGTCGCCGCCCTTGGCGATGGTGATGACCTCGCCCGGCGTCAGCAGCTCATACAGCACCTCGCCGGTGTTCGCGTCGCTGATGATGGTGCCGACGGGCATCTTGAGCGTGATGTCGCTGCCGGCCGCGCCAAACATGTCCGAGCCCATGCCATGCTCGCCACGCTTGGCCTCGTGGCGACGCGAAAAGCGGAAGTCGACCAGGGTATTGAGATTGACGTCGGCCACGGCATACACATGGCCGCCGCGCCCGCCGTCACCGCCGTTGGGGCCTCCGAACTCCTTGTACTTCTCGTGCCGGAACGAGACACAGCCGTTGCCGCCGTCACCGGCGGCAATGTCGATAAAGGCTTCGTCGACGAACTTCATGGGTATCCAGTTTACAAAACCGCAGCGGCGCAGACCGCATCGCTGCTGAAACAACAAAGCCCCGACGAGTCGGGGCTTTGCGGTGGTGTCAGGGATGACGGGCCTTAGGCCGGCGTCACGCTGACCGTGTGCTTGGACAACGCGCCCTTCGTGCCGAAGGACACATGACCGTCCACCAGGGCGAACAGCGTGTGATCCTTGCCCACACCGACGTTCACGCCGGGGTGGATGCGCGTGCCACGCTGGCGCACGATGATGGAACCCGCGCTGATCAGCTCACCACCGTAAGCCTTCACGCCGAGCATCTTGGGCTTGGAATCGCGCCCGTTTCGCGTAGAGCCGCCGCCTTTTTTCTGTGCCATGACTAAAGCTCCTTAGCTGATTTAAGCGGCAATGGCCTGGATCTGCAGCTCGGTGAACTGCTGACGATGACCTTGGTGCTTGGCGTAGTGCTTGCGACGGCGCAGCTTGAAGATGCGCACTTTGTCGTGCTTGCCATGGGCCACGACCGTGGCCTTCACCGTTGCGCCGGACACCAGGGGTGTGCCAACCTTGATCTCAGCGCCGTTGCCGACAGCCAGAACCTGGTCGATCACGATCTCCTGGCCTACTTCCGCAGCAATCTGTTCTACCTTAATTTTTTCGCCAGCGGCAACGCGATACTGCTTGCCGCCGGTTTTTATGACCGCGTACATGTAAACCTCGAATCTGTAATTGGAGTTCTGCAGAACGAATTTCTACAGAACCGAAGATTCTACTACAAGACTCTCAAATTCACCAAGCAACGCCGAGCGGTACCGCGCAGCAACCTGCGCCGCCTGGGGCGCTTCCTATAATCATCCTTTCACTTCATCTCCATCGATCACCTTGGCCGCAAACTCTCCTAGCACCGCCGCCACCCTCGCCCTAATTGCCGACGACATGCAGGAGGTGGACAAGGTCATCGCAATGCGCCTGCAATCGTCCGTACCCCTGGTGGGCAACGTGGCGCGCTACATCATCTCGGCCGGCGGCAAGCGCCTGCGCCCCGCGCTGCTGCTGCTGATGAGCGGCGCCCTGGGCTACCAGGGCGCGCAGCGCTTCAACCTCGCGGCCGTGGTCGAATTCATCCACACGGCCACCTTGCTGCACGACGACGTGGTGGACGCATCCACCCTGCGCCGCGGCCGGCCCACGGCCAACGAAAGCTTTGGCAACCCTGCCAGCGTGCTGGTGGGCGATTTTCTGTACTCGCGCGCCTTCCAGATGATGGTGGACACCAACAGCCTGCGCGTGATGCAGGTCCTGGCCGACGCCACCAACGTCATCGCCGAGGGCGAGGTCCAGCAGCTCATAAACACCCATGACGCGTCGCTGGACGAGGCTGCATACCTCAACGTCATACGCTCCAAGACCGCCAAGCTGTTCGAGGCCAGCGCACGGCTCGCCGCCATCCTGGCCGGCAGCCCGCCCGACATCGAACAGGCCTGCGCCGACTACGGCCAGGCGCTTGGCACGGCCTTCCAGGTCATCGACGACGTACTGGACTACGACGGCGACGCGCAGGAGATGGGGAAAAACCTCGGCGACGACCTGCGTGAAGGCAAGGTCACCCTACCCCTCATCATCGCCATGCAGCGCGGCAGCCAGACGCAGCGCGAACTGCTGCGCAACGTCATCGAAACCGGCACCGTGGACGAGCTGCAGCCCGTCATCGCCATCATTCGGGACACTGGCGCCCTCACCGCCACCCGCGACGCCGCCGCCGGCCAGGCCCGGTTGGCAATGGATGCCGCTGCCAAGCTCCCAGCCAATTCATGCACCAAAGGTTTGCTACAATTAGCGGCTCAGTTACTTGAACGCCGGACATGAGTCTTGAGCGATTCAGGAAAACCATCGGGGTGTAGCTTAGCCTGGTAGAGCGCTACGTTCGGGACGTAGAGGCCGGAGGTTCGAATCCTCTCACCCCGACCAGAATTTCGAAGTAAAAACAATAGTTTTCAAAGCTCCGCCGGTCGGAGCTTTGTCGTTTCTGGCATCGTTTGCGGCAAATTGGTAGCAGGCGCCCACTTCGCACCACTCCTGCACGGGATGGATATACGGCATCACTAGACCGCACTCCCAAGCAACAGGAACGCAGCCGCCGACACTATTCCTATCTTTCGCGCAACGCCTGTAGTAGGCAAATCTGTACACGCCCCGGGCAATCGGCGATGATCGAAGCGTTTCCCTTTTTTCCACAAGAATCGGTTGGTTACATGGCTTCCGTAGATCCCGCTCATAAGGTGGCTCAGCCCGTTGCGCTTCCAGGCTTGGCACGCGCACTGATGTCGGTGGGCAAGCTGAACCAGAAGGCCGCCGAAGAAATCTACAAGAAGTCACAGACTCAACGCAGCAGCTTCATTGCCGAACTGATTGAGTCCAGCACCATCAGTTCCAGCGAGCTTGCCCACACGGTCTCTTCCATATTTGGAGCGCCGCTGGTGGACGTAGAGGCCCTCGATCGCCACCGTTTGCCCAAGGATTTGCTGGATCTCAAGCTGTGTCAAGCCTATAGGGTGGTGCCCCTGGGAAAGCGCAGCAATCGCCTGATCGTGGCCACGGCCGACCCGACCAATCAGGAGGCCGCGGAAAAGATCAAGTTCGCCACACAGGTAGGCGTGGATTGGATCGTGGCCGAGTACCACAAACTGATCCAACTGGTGGATGCCACCACGAAGAGCGGCAGCGAGGCCCTGGAGAGCATCGTCAGCGGCGGTGATTTTGAGTTTGGCGACATCTCGGTCGAGGAGGCCCCGGAGGAAAATTCCGACGGCCCGCCGAATGAGGTAGAAGACGCGCCCGTCGTACGTTTTTTGCATAAGATGCTGCTTGATGCGTTCAATATGCGCGCATCCGACCTGCATTTCGAACCCTACGAGCACAACTACCGTGTGCGCTTTCGTATCGACGGCGAGCTCCGCGAGATCGCCTCTCCCCCAATTGCCATCAAGGAGAAGCTGGCCTCGCGCATCAAGGTGATTTCGCGCCTGGACATCTCGGAAAAACGCGTCCCGCAGGATGGTCGCATGAAGCTCAAGGTGGGGCCGGACCGCGTGATCGACTTTCGCGTGAGCACCCTGCCCACGCTGTTCGGCGAAAAGATCGTGATCCGTATCCTCGACCCGAGCAGCGCCAAGCTGGGCATCGACGCGCTCGGCTATGAGCCCGAGGAAAAGGAGCGCCTGCTGCAGGCCATCAACCGGCCCTACGGCATGATTCTGGTGACAGGCCCCACGGGCTCGGGCAAGACCGTGTCGCTCTACACCTGCCTAAACCTGCTGAACAAGCCCGGGGTCAACATTGCCACGGCCGAGGATCCTTCGGAAATCAACCTGCCCGGCGTGAACCAGGTGAACGTGAACGAGAAGGCGGGGCTGACCTTTGCCACTGCCCTGAAGGCCTTTCTGCGCCAGGATCCGGACATCATCATGGTGGGTGAAATCCGCGACCTGGAGACTGCCGACATCTCCATCAAAGCCGCCCAGACGGGCCACTTGGTGCTGTCCACACTGCACACCAACGATGCGCCGACCACGCTCACGCGCATGCGCAACATGGGCATTGCGCCATTCAACATCGCCTCCAGCGTGATCCTGATCACGGCGCAGCGGCTGGCGCGGCGCCTGTGCCCCAACTGCAAGGAGCCGGCCGACATACCGCATGAAACCCTGCTGGAGGCGGGATACAAGGACGAGGACATCGACGGCTCCTGGGTCACCTACAGGCCCGTGGGTTGCTCGGCCTGCAACAACGGCTACAAGGGCCGTGTCGGAATCTACCAGGTGATGCCGGTGTCCGAGGAAACCCAGCGCATCATCCTGCGCGACGGCAGCGCCCTGGACATCGCCGCGCAGGCGCGCCTGGAGGGCGTGCGCAGCCTGCGCGATGCGGGGCTGCACAAGGCCAGGATGGGCCTGACCTCGCTGGAAGAGGTTCTGGCCGTCACCAACGAATAAATTTCTGAACGAGAAGACACCATGGCGACCATTGCATCGAGGGACATCAAGGACTTTGTCTTTGAATGGGAGGGCAAGGACCGCAGCGGCAAGGTCGTGCGCGGCGAGGTCCGGGCCGCCGGCGAGAACCAGGTCAAGGCGACCCTGCGCCGCCAGGGCGTGCTGCCCACCAAGATCAAGAAGCGCCGGATGAGCACGGGCAAGAAGATCAAGCCCAAGGACATCGCCCTGTTCACGCGCCAGATGGCGACGATGATGAAGGCCGGCGTACCGCTGTTGCAGTCGTTCGACATCGTGGGGCGCGGCAACACCAATGCGAGCGTAACCAAGCTGCTCAACGACATCCGGGTGGATGTGGAGACCGGCACCTCGCTGAACGCCGCGTTCCGCAAATATCCCATGTACTTCGACAGCCTGTATTGCAACCTGGTGGAGGCGGGTGAGGCGGCCGGTATTCTGGAGGCGCTGCTGGACCGCCTGGCCACCTATATGGAGAAGACCGAGGCCATCAAGTCCAAGATCCGCTCGGCCCTGATGTACCCGATCTCGGTGCTGGTCGTCGCCTTCGTCGTGGTCACGGTGATCATGATCTTCGTGATTCCCGCGTTCAAGGAGGTGTTCACCTCCTTCGGCGCCGATCTGCCCGCTCCCACGCTGTTGGTAATGGCGATCAGTGAATTCTTCGTCTCCTATTGGTGGCTGATTTTCGGCGCGATAGGCGGGGGGTTTTACTTTTTCATGCAGGCCTGGCGGCGCAGCGAAAAGATGCAGCGCACCATGGACCGCTTCCTGCTGAAGATGCCCATCTTTGGTGCCCTGATCGAAAAATCCTGCGTGGCGCGCTGGACGCGCACCCTGTCCACCATGTTCGCCGCCGGCGTGCCGCTGGTCGAGGCCCTGGACTCCGTGGGCGGCGCCTCGGGCAACTCGGTGTATGCCATCGCCACCGAAAAGATCCAGCAGGAAGTTTCCACCGGCACCAGCCTGACGGCGGCCATGGGCAATGCCAACGTATTCCCCTCCATGGTGTTGCAAATGTGCGCCATCGGCGAGGAGTCGGGCTCTATCGACCACATGCTGGGCAAGGCGGCCGATTTCTACGAGTCCGAGGTCGACGAAATGGTCGCCGGCCTGTCCAGCCTCATGGAGCCCATCATCATCGTCTTCCTGGGCACGCTCATCGGCGGCATCGTGGTCTCCATGTACCTGCCCATCTTCAAGCTGGGGCAAGTGGTCTGATGCTGGGTTCGGTGTTTGCGGATGCCGCGCTCGCCGGCGTCCTGGGTCTGCTGATCGGCAGCTTCTTGAACGTAGTCATCCACCGACTGCCGCGCATGATGGAGCGGCAATGGGCCGCCGAATGCGCACAATACGCCCAGGATGCCGGGCTGCCGGCGCCGGGCGGCACGGCCGCTGCGCCAGAGGTGCCCTTCAACCTGCTCACGCCACGCTCACGCTGCCCCTCCTGCGGGCATGAGATCCGTTGGTACGAGAACATCCCCGTGCTCAGCTACCTGGCCCTGCGCGGTCGTTGCGCGGCCTGCGGCACGCGTATCAGCCTGCGCTATCCGCTGGTTGAACTGGCCACCGCCGCTCTGTTCTATGCCTGCGCCATGCGCTGGGGCTGGTCTTTCACCACGCTGGCCTGGTGCGGCTTCTGCGCGGCGCTGGTGGTCCTGGCCCTGATCGACTGGGACACAACCCTGCTGCCCGACGACATTACCCTGCCCCTGCTGTGGGCCGGGCTGCTGGCCGCGGCGCTGCGCTGGACCAGCGTGCAGCCGGTGGACGCGGTGATCGGCGCCGCAGCGGGCTATGTGTCGCTGTGGCTGGTCTACTGGGGTTTCAAGCTTGCCACCGGCAAGGAAGGCATGGGCTATGGCGACTTCAAGCTGTTCGCAGCGCTGGGCGCATGGTTTGGCTGGCAGGCCCTGGTGCCCATCATCCTCATGGCCTCGGTCATAGGCGCCATCGTCGGCATTGCCATGAAGCTCGCCAGCAGCCTGCGCGAGGGCAAGTACGTACCCTTCGGCCCATTTCTCGTTGGTGCGGGTCTGGCCGCCATGCTGTGGGGGCCGGCGCGCATCATGCAGGCCATTTTCTCCACCCTGGGGCTGTGATGGCCGGCATAGCCAGCGCCGCCCATGCTCAGCCCGTGCGCCTGGGCGTGACCGGTGGCATCGGCAGCGGCAAGAGCACCTTTGCCGCCATGCTGCGGGACTGCGGCGCAGCGCTGATCGATGCCGACGCCATTGCACGCTCGCTGACTCTGCCGGGCGGCGCAGCCATAGACGCCATCCGCCGCCAGTTTGGCCCCGACTTCATTGACACCCAGGGCGCGCTGGACCGCGAACGCATGCGCACCCTGGTGTTTGCCGACGCGGGCGCCAAGGGGCGCCTCGAGGCCATCCTCCACCCCCTGGTGGGCGACGCCATCGCACAGGCCACGGCCGCCGCAAGCCAGGCGGGCCACGGCCTCATCGTCCTCGACATACCGCTGCTGACCGAGTCCGAGCGCTGGCCGCGCATGCTTGATGCCGTGCTCGTCGTCGACTGCCGCGAGGCCACGCAGGTCGCGCGCGTGCGTTCGCGCAGCGGCCTGAGCGAAAATGCCGTGCGCGCCATCATGGCCACGCAAAGCAGCCGCGCCCGGCGCCGCGCGGCTGCCGATTTCGTGGTCTACAACGAGGGACTGGCGCTGACGGATTTGCACACAATGGCGCGCCGGATCGCCTCCCTGTTCGGGCTATGATGCAAGCGCCCCGATACCGGAAGCTCCAAGCGTGATCCTTTACGAATACCCTTTCAACGAACGCCTGAGAACCTATCTGCGGCTGGAGCAGTTGTTTCAACGCCTGGGCGAGCTCATCGCGCGCACGCATCCACTCGACCACCACTATGCGCTGGTGACCATATTCGAGGTCATGGACGTGGCAGCACGCGCCGATCTCAAGTCGGACGTACTCAAGGACCTGGAGAAGCACAAGCTCCAGCTCGACGGATACCGCGGCAACCCGTCAATCTCCGAGGCGGTGCTCGACGGCGTGATCGCCCAGCTCGACCAGTGCTTTGCCATGCTCAACGCGCAAAACGGCAAGGCCGGCCATGCGCTGACCGAGAACGACTGGCTCATGAGCATACGCAGCCGCGTGGGCATTCCAGGCGGCACCTGCGGCTTCGACCTGCCAGCCTACTATGCTTGGCAGCACCTCCCGCCACAGGCGCGCCAGCACGATCTACATGGCTGGGCCGCTACCCTGGCTCCGCTGGCCGAGGCCGTCTACCTGCTGTTGCGCCTGCTGCGCGACTCGGGCCTGCCGCAAAAGGTTGCCGCCGAACGCGGCCAATTCCAGCAAAACCTGCCCCAGGGCCGCAGTTTCCAATTGCTGCGTCTGCGCATAGACCCCGCCCTGGAACTTATTCCCGAGATCAGCGGCAACCGCCTCATCGTCTCCGTGCGGCTGATGCGCCAAGAGGAAGGCGGCAAGCTGGTACCCAGCAGTGAGGATGCGGCCTTCGAGCTGACGCTGTGCTCCTGAGATGACCAGTCCAGCCGCGCCACGCACCGTCCCCTGCCCCACCTGCGGCGGGCCCAGCCTGTTCAGCCCGGCCAACTCCTACCGGCCGTTCTGCAGCCAGCGCTGCCGGCAGATCGACCTGGGTGCCTGGGCGGCAGAAGACTTTCGCATGCCGGCCGAGGCGCCACCCGAGGACGCCGAGTTCGGCGACCCCAAGCGCCAAGCTTGAGCGCAAGTCATATCCAGTTCTAGCGCCCGCCTTACAAGCGCAGGCAGCTATTCTTTTTGATTAAAAAGCGAGTTGCGAGGCATCGAACGACTCGCCGCGCTCCTCGGCCAGCCACTGCAGCACCGGGTAGGCGCCGGGCAAAACCGGCCGCACCTGCAGCGGCCAATGCTGCCAGCTCATGGTCTGGCCTTCACGCATCTCGAATTCGCCGCTCCACTGGTACACCTTGCACCAGTGCAGGCGCACCAGGGCATGGGGGTAGTCGTGCTCGGTGACCTTCCAGGTTTCGGCGGGCCCTATGGTCACGCCCAACTCCTCGATGAGCTCGCGGCGCAGCGCCTGCTCCACGGTCTCGCCGGCCTCGATCTTGCCGCCCGGGAACTCCCAGTAGCCGGCGTAGGGCTTGCCTGCGGGCCGGGTGGACAGCAGCAGCGCGCCGTCCGCACGCAGCAGGATACCGACGGCGACCTCGGTGTGCTTGCGCTTGCCCTGCCCGCTCATGCGCCCTGGCGCCCCGCGAAGTCGCGTGCGAATTGGTAGGCCACGCGGCCGCTGCGCGAGCCGCGCTCCAGCGCCCACACCAGGGCCTGGGGGCGGGCGGCGTCAATGTCCTGTGGCGCCACGCCCAGCGCGGATAGCCATTGGGCGACGATGGCCAGGTACTCGTCCTGGCTGAAGGGGTAGAAGCTGACCCACAGGCCGAAGCGCTCGGACAGCGAGATCTTTTCCTCGATCACCTCGCCAGGGTGGATCTCGCCGTCGGCCGAGGTGCTGTAGCTCAGGTTGTCCTTCATCTGCTCGGGCAACAGGTGGCGGCGGTTGCTGGTGGCGTAGATCAGCACGTTGGGCGTGCTGGCCGCCACCGAGCCGTCCAGGATGGACTTGAGCGCCTTGTAGCCGCCCTCGCCCTCCTCGAAGCTCAGATCGTCGCAGTAGATGATGAACTTCTCGGGCCGGTCCGAGACCACCTCCACGATGTCGGGCAGATCGGTCAGGTCGGCCTTGTCCACCTCGATCAGGCGCAGGCCCTGGGCAGCGTAGCTATTCAGGCAGGCTTTGATGAGCGAGGACTTGCCCGTGCCGCGCGCGCCCGTCAGCAGCACGTTGTTGGCCGTCCTGCCATCGACGAACTGCTGGGTGTTGCGCTCTATCTTCTCCTTCTGCGCGTCGATCTCCTTGAGATCCGACAGGCGCATGCCGGCCACATGGCGCACGGGTTCAAGCACGCCATGGCCGCCGCTGCGTCGGCGGTAACGCCAGGCAATGGCGGCCTCCCAGTCGGGCGCCGACAGCGGCCGGGGCAGCACGGCCTCGATGCGGGAGATGAGCTGCTCGGCGCGCGCGATCAGCTGGTCAAACTTATCGGTCATTGATGGCTCTAACGCTTATCCAGCAAGCGCTGGCAGCTATAAAAATTTCAGGAGCGGTAGTCGGCGTTGATGGTCACGTAGTCGTGGCTCAGATCGCAGGTCCAGACCGTGTCCGCCGCAACGCCGCGCCCCAGCACCACGCGCACGGTGATTTCCTGCTGCTGCATCACGCGCTGGCCGTCCTCCTCGCGGTACGCGGAGTTGCGCCCGCCCTGCACGGCCACATGCACGTCGTCCAGGTACAGGTCGATCAGGGTCTGGTCCAGGTCGGCAATGCCCGCGTAACCCACGGCCGCCAGGATGCGGCCCAGGTTCGGGTCGCTGGCGAAGAAGGCCGTCTTGACCAGCGGCGAATGCGCGATGGCGTAGGCCACCTGCCGGCATTCCTCGCCGGTCTTGCCGCCTTCGACGCGCACGGTGATGAACTTGGTCGCGCCCTCGCCGTCGCGCACGATGGCCTGGGCCAGCTGCTGCACCACCTGCAGCAGGGCTGCCTTGAGCGCCTGACCCTCGGCGCTGTCGAGCGCGGTGATGGGTGCATGCGCCGCCTTGTGCGTGGCGATGAGCACGAAGGAATCGTTGGTGCTGGTGTCGCCGTCAATCGTCACGCGGTTGAAGGACTGGTCGGCCAGCTCGCGCACCAGCGGGCGCAGCAGCTCGGGCGCAATGCTGGCATCCGTCGCCAGAAAGCCCAGCATGGTCGCCATGTTGGGCCGGATCATGCCCGCGCCCTTGGAGATGCCGGTGACCGTGACCATGGCGCCACCGATCTGCAACTGCGTGCTGAAGGCCTTAGGGACAGTGTCGGTGGTCATGATGCCCTCGGCCGCGCGCGCCCAGTGCGCGCCCTGGGCGTCGGCCAGCGCCGCAGGCAGGGCCGCGGCGATGCGCTCGTGCGGCAGCGGCTCCATGATCACGCCGGTGGAAAACGGCAGCACCTGACTGGCATCCAGCCCCAGCAGTCCCCCCAGCGCCACACAGGTGGCGCGCGCACGCGCCAGGCCGTCGTCGCCCGTGCCGGCGTTGGCGTTGCCGGTGTTGATCACCATGGCACGGATCGCCTGACCGCCGTCCAGATGCTCGCGGCAGACCTGCACTGGCGCGGCGCAGAAACGGTTCTGCGTGAACACGCCGGCCACCGTGCTGCCCTCGTCGAGCAGGAACACGGTCAAGTCCTTGCGGTTGGCCTTGCGCACGCCGGCCTCGGCGACGCCGATGCGCACGCCGGCGACGGGGTGCAGGTTCTGGGCGATGGGGGCGGAGAGATTCACGGGCATGGGTCGTCTTCCTTGAAAAATGCAAAACACGGGCCGCAGCCCGTGTCATTTATGGTCGCGCCATCAGGCCAGCTTGCCGTGGCACTGCTTGTACTTCTTGCCGCTGCCGCAGGGGCAGGGATCGTTGCGGCCCACGCGCACCCCGGGCACGGCGCCCTGGGCGGCCGCGGCCGTCTTGGCGTCCAGCGTGGTCTCGACCTCGCCAGTCTCTGTGGGCGCGGTATAGGTCACGTTGCTGACGCCGTCGCCGCGTTCCTCCATGGCCTGGGTGGCCTCGTCGAGCTGGGCGTTGGACTGGATCTGCACGCTCATCATCAGGCGCGTGACCTCGTTCTTGACCTGGTCGATGAGCTGGCGGAACAGCTCGAAGGCCTCGCGCTTGTATTCCTGCTTGGGCTGCTTTTGCGCGTAGCCGCGCAGGTGTATGCCCTGGCGCAGGTAGTCGAGCGCCGAGAGATGGTCGCGCCAGTTGGTGTCGAAGCTCTGCAGCAGCACCATGCGCTCGAACTGCGTGAAGCTGTCGGCGCCCACCTGGGCCACCTTGGCATCGAAGGCCTCGCGCGCAGCCTGCTGCACCTTCTCCAGGATCTCCTCGTCGGTGATGGCGTCCGAGCCCTCGACCTCCTTTTGCAGCGCCATGCTGATCTGCCAGTCGGTCGCCAGGGCCTTCTCCAGGCCGGCCAGGTCCCACTGCTCCTCGACCGATTCGGCTGGCACGTATTGGCGTACCACGTCGGCCAGGCAGTCGTCGCGCATGGCGGCGATCAGGGTCGCGAGGTCGGGCGCGTCCAGGATCTCGTTGCGCTGCTGGTAGATGACCTTGCGCTGGTCGTTGGCCACGTCGTCGTATTCGAGCAGCTGCTTGCGAATGTCGAAGTTGCGCGCCTCGACCTTGCGCTGTGCGCTCTCGATGCTGCGCGTGACGATGCCGGCCTCAATGGCCTCGCCGTCGGGCATCTTCAGGCGGTCCATGATGGCCTTGACGCGGTCGCCCGCGAAGATGCGCATCAGCTGGTCGTCCAGGCCCAGGTAGAAGCGCGAGGAGCCGGGGTCGCCCTGGCGGCCCGAACGGCCGCGCAGCTGGTTGTCGATGCGGCGCGACTCATGGCGCTCGGTGGCGATGATGCGCAGGCCGCCCAGCGCCGTGACCTTCTCGTGGTCCAGCTTCCACTGGGCGCGCAGTTCCTCGATCTTCGCCGCGCGCTGCTCGGGCGAAAGGGATTCGTCGGCTTCCAGCGCCGCCACGGCCTTTTCCACGTTGCCGCCGAGCACGATGTCGGTGCCGCGGCCGGCCATGTTGGTGGCAATGGTGATCATGCCCGGGCGCCCCGCCTGGGCCACGATGTCGGCCTCACGCGCATGCTGCTTGGCGTTGAGCACCTGGTGCGGCAGCCCGGCCTTGTTCAGCAGCTCGTCGATGAACTCGGAGTTCTCGATGGAGGTCGTGCCCACCAGCACGGGCTGGCCACGCTCGTGGCACTCGCGGATGTCGGTGATGGCGGCCTCGTACTTCTCGCGCGTGGTCTTGTACACACGGTCGAGCTGGTCGTCGCGCCGGCTCGGGCGGTTGGGCGGGATGACCACCGTCTCCAGGCCGTAGATCTCCTGGAATTCATAGGCCTCGGTGTCGGCCGTGCCGGTCATGCCGGCCAGCTTGCCATACAGGCGGAAGTAGTTCTGAAAGGTGATGGACGCCAGGGTCTGGTTCTCGGCCTGGATCTGCACGCCCTCCTTGGCCTCCACCGCCTGGTGCAGACCATCGCTCCAGCGGCGACCGGCCATCAGGCGGCCCGTGAACTCGTCGACGATGACGATCTCGCCGGCCTGCACCACATAGTGCTGGTCGCGGTGGTATAGGTGGGTGGCGCGCAGCGCTGCATAAAGATGGTGCACCAGCGTGATGTTGGCCGGGTCGTAGAGCGACGCGCCCTCGGGGATCAGGCCCTGGGTCGCCAGGATGCGCTCGGCGTTCTCATGGCCCTGCTCGGTCAGGAACACCTGGTGCGTCTTCTCGTCCACGGTGAAGTCGCCGGGCGTGATGACGCCTTCACCGGTGCGCGGGTCGGCCTCGCCCTCCTGGCGCGTCAGCAGCGGCACCACCGTCTTCATCGACAGGTACATGGCCGTGTGGTCCTCGGCCTGGCCGCTGATGATCAGCGGCGTGCGTGCCTCGTCGATGAGGATGGAGTCCACCTCGTCCACGATGGCGTAGTTGAGGCCGCGCTGCACGCGCTCGCGAGCGTCATACACCATGTTGTCGCGCAGGTAGTCGAAGCCGTACTCGTTGTTCGTGCCGTAGGTGATGTCGGACTGGTAGGCGGCCTGCTTTTCCTCGCGCGGCATCTGGGGCAGGTTGATGCCCACCGTGAGTCCAAGAAAGTTGTACAGCCTCCCCATCCACTGTGCGTCACGCCCGGCCAGGTAGTCGTTCACAGTGACCACATGCACGCCCTGGCCCGACAGGGCGTTGAGGTACACGGGCAGCGTGGCGGTCAGGGTCTTGCCCTCGCCGGTGCGCATCTCGGCGATCTTGCCGTAGTGCAGGGCCATGCCGCCTACGAGCTGCACATCGAAATGGCGCATCTTCATGACACGCTTGGAGCCCTCGCGCACCACGGCGAAGGCCTCGGGCAGCAGCGCATCCAGCGTCTCACCCTTGGCAATGCGGTCCTTGAATTCCTGCGTCTTGCCGCGCAGCGCCTCGTCGCTGAGTTTTTCAAACTCGGGCTCAATGGCATTGATGCGGGCAACCGTCTTGCGGTATTGCTTGAGCAGCCGATCATTGCGACTGCCGAACAGTTTGGTGAGGAAATTGGTAGCCATGCAAGCACGACCGCGCTGCACGCACGCAAAGCGGCAGAGCGACCGGAATCCCTAAGATGAAGTGAATTCAGATGGGGCGTTCGCCCCCAAATTGCAAGTGCCTGCAACCAGCGTGGCGAGCCCGGAACCAGTAATTCTACCTTTGCACCATGAAGGCCCGACATCGACGGCGTGCGCCCAACGCACTTCCGCAATAATTGCCCCGCTCATTTGCCCTCCCTGCTGGTCCTCAAGTCCATCGCCATGAACCGCCGCCACTATGCCATCTCGCTGCACCAGGCAACGCAGGAATCACCGACCCTGGCTCGCCTTGCGGCATTGACACGCGATTCCAGCGAGCGCCTAAAGGCCATAGAAAGCCTGATGCCCCCCATGCTGCGACCAGCCGTGCAGGCCGGACCGATCGAAGGGAGCAGTTGGTGCCTGCTGGTCAGCAGCAATGCCGCGGCCGCCAAGGTCCGCCAGTTACTGCCCGCATTTCAGGCGCATCTGCGCAGCCGCGGGTGGGAGGTGGCATCCATTCGCCTGAAAATCCAGAAGTGAAAAAGCCCCTCAAGTGTTCATCCTTGAGGGGCTTTGTTGGGGCGAATGGTGCCGGTTGTCGGATTCGAACTGACGACCTACCGCTTACAAGGCGGGTGCTCTACCAACTGAGCTAAACCGGCGAAGGCAGCATTCTAGCCGGCAAAAATACGGCTTGGCCCCACCTTCCTACTTGATGCGTTTGAGTGCCGGCCGGCGGCCACCACCCGATGGGTGAGGTGGTTGAGGCGTATCCTTGTCCGCCCCCTCGCCTGCCGGACGGTCGACGGACTGCAACTGCACGGGAGGGCGTTCCGGCCCCACGGCCCCAGCAGAGCGAGTCAGCGCGCCACCCGACTTGTCGCCCCCTCCTTCATCGTCAAGCGGGAACGCCATGCCTTGGCCGTTCTCGCGCGCATAGATGGCAATGACGCGGTGCACCGGCACCAGCAGGTCGCAGGGCTTGCCGCCAAAGCGCGCCTTGAATTCAATGAAGTCGTTGCCCAGCTGCAGGCCGCTGGTGGCCTCATAGCTGACATTGAGCACGATTTCGCCGTTGTTGACGTAGTCGCGCGGCACCTGCACCGAGTCATTCACGCGCACCACCAGATAGGGCGTGAAGCCGTTGTCCGTGCACCATTCGTACAGAGCGCGGATCAGGTAGGGGCGCGTAGAGGGATAGTCCTGAGCATTCATCATGCGCTGGGAGAATACGGTTGGCGCGAATCGGCTTACTTGCGCATGACCTTTTCCGAGGGCGTGAGCGCCTCGATATAGGCCGGCCGGGAGAAGATGCGCTCGGCGTACTTGAGCAGTGGCGCGGCGTTCTTGGACAGCTCGATACCGTAGTAGTCCAGGCGCCACAGCAGCGGCGCAATGGCCACGTCCAGCATGGAAAAGCCTTCGCCCAGCATGTACTTGTTCTTGAGGAACACCGGAGCGAGCTGGGTCAGGCGGTCGCGGATATGGGCGCGCGCCTTCTCGAGCGCCTTCTCATTGCCCTTGGTGGCACGCGACTCCAGCGCATTCACGTGGACGAACAGCTCCTTCTCGAAGTTGAGCAGGAACAGGCGCACCCGCGCACGGTCCACCGGGTCGCCGGGCATCAGCTGCGGGTGCGGGAAGCGCTCGTCGATGTACTCGTTGATGATGTTGGATTCGTACAGGATCAGGTCGCGCTCGACGAGGATGGGAACCTGGCCATAAGGGTTCATCACGCTGATGTCTTCCGGCTTGTTGTACAGGTCCACATCGCGGATTTCAAAGTCCATGCCCTTCTCAAACAGGACAAAACGGCAGCGATGGGAGAAGGGGCAGGTCGTGCCCGAGTAAAGCACCATCATGGTGAGAGCTCCTAAAAATCAAAAGAGTGGGTGCCATGGCACCCACTCCGTACAAAGCGTGGCTGCGCGCAAATCGCGCAGCAGTGGTGGCTCAAGCGCTTACTTGATGTCCTTCCAGTAGGCCGCGTTCAGCCTCCAGGCGACAAAGGTGAAACCAGCCAGGAAGAGCAGCACGCCCACACCCACGCGAAGGCGCGTATTTTGTGCCGGTTCGCCCATCCACTGCAGGTAGTTCACGAGATCACCCACGGCCTGGTCGTATTGCAGTTCGGTCATGGTACCGGGCGAGACCTGCTCCCAACCCGTGAACACCTGCTCGGTCTGGCCATGGCTCTCATGTTCCTGGAAGATGGCGCGGCGGTCGCCCTGCAACTGCCACAGCGCATGGGGCATGCCTACGCTCGGGAACGCAAGGTTGTTCCAGCCCGTGGCCTTGGTGTCGTCGCGGTAGAAAGTGCGCAGGAAGGTGTAGAGATAGTCGGCTCCGGTGCCGCCGTGGCCGGCACGCGAGCGCGCGATCACCGTGAGGTCGGGTGGGTTGGCGCCAAACCAGGCCGCGGCCTGCTTGGGATCGATGGCCGCCTTCATGGTCTCACCGATCTTGTCGGTGGTGAACAACAGGTTGTCCTTGATCTGCTGCTCGGTCAGGCCAATGTCCGTCAAGCGGTTGAAGCGCATGAAGGCGGCAGAGTGGCAGCTCAGGCAATAGTTGACGAACAGCTTGGCGCCGTTTTGCAGCGATGCCTGGTTGGTGACATCCACGGGCGCCTTGTCCCAGGCCATGCCGCCGCTGGAGGCATGTGCACCGCCGACGAGACCAAGAGCCGTGATCAGCGTGAGAAGGAATTTTTTCATTGTTGTGGTCTCCGGCTCAGTGGGGCTTGAAGGTCACGCGGTCGGGTACGGGCTTGGGTGTGCCAAGCCGGGTCCACCAGGGCATGAGCAGGAAGAAACCGAAGTAGAACAGCGTTCCGACCTGCGACACACGCTCACCGATGGGCGACGGCGGCTGCATGCCCAGGTAGGCCAGGACGAAGAACCAGACCACGAAGATGGCGTACAGGTACTTGTGCCAGCCCGGACGGTAGCGGATCGAGCGCGCCGGGCTGCAGTCCAGCCAGGGCAGGAAGAACAGGATGATGACGGCGCCGCCCATCACCACCACGCCCCAGAACTTGGCGTCGATGGCCAGCATGAGGGCAATGACCACGGCCGCGGCCACGGCGATGCCGCCCTTGATGAAGCCGGGCAGTCTGGCCTTGAGCACGCCAAAGCCGGCACCCAGCACCACGCAGGCGATCAGGGCGTACATCATCTCGCTGGTGATGGCACGCAGCATCGAATAGAAGGGCGTGAAGTACCACACCGGGGCGATGTGGTTGGGCGTCTTCAGCGGGTCGGCCGGGATGAAGTTGTTGTACTCCAGGAAGTAGCCGCCGAACTCGGGCGCAAAGAAGATCACGGCCGAGAAGATGAACAGGAAGATGCAGACGCCATAGATGTCGTGCACCGAGTAGTAGGGGTGGAAGGGCACGCCATCGAGCGGATGGCCGTGCTCGTCCACCGGCTTGCCCGGTCCCTTGATCTCGATGCCGTCGGGGTTGTTGGAACCCACGTCGTGCAGCGCCAGCAGGTGGGCCACGACCAGACCCAGCAGCACCAGCGGCACGGCGATCACGTGGAAGCTGAAGAAGCGGTTGAGTGTGGCGTCGCCCACCACATAGTCGCCGCGGATCAAGAGCGCCAGGTCAGGGCCGACGAAGGGGATGGCGGAGAACAGGTTCACGATCACCTGCGCGCCCCAATACGACATCTGGCCCCAGGGCAACAGGTAGCCCATGAAGGCCTCGGCCATGAGCGCCAGGAAGATGGCGCAGCCGAAGAGCCAGACCAGTTCGCGCGGCTTGCGGTACGAGCCGTAGAGCAGGCCGCGGAACATGTGCAGGTAGACGACGATGAAGAACGCCGAGGCGCCGGTGGAGTGCATATAGCGGATCAGCCAGCCCCAGGGCACGTCGCGCATGATGTACTCGACCGACTCGAACGCCTTGGCGGCGTCGGGCTTGTAGTTCATCACCAGGAAGATGCCGGTGACGATCTGGATCACCAGCACCAGGAGCGCCAGCGAGCCGAAGATGTACCAGAAGTTGAAGTTTTTCGGAGCGTAGTACTCCGACATGTGGACCTTGTAGGCATCAAAGGCCGTCGGGAAACGGTTCTCCAGCCAGTTCATGGTCTTCGCGCCCGCCGAGGCATTGGGCGAGATCTCTTTGAATTCGCGGTAAGCAGCCATTTGTCAGTGCCTCCCTCAGGCCTTCTTGTCTTGACCAATCAGGATCTTGGTATCCGACAGGTACATGTGCGGCGGCACCTCGAGATTGTCGGGTGCAGGCTTGTTCTTGAACACGCGGCCGGCCATGTCGAAAGTCGAGCCATGGCAGGGACACAGGAAGCCACCCGGCCAATCGTTAGGCAGCGAGGGCTGGGGGCCGGGCGTGAACTTGTCGGTCGGCGAGCAGCCCAGGTGGGTGCAGATACCCACCACCACCAGGAATTCGGGCTTGATGGAGCGCCACTCGTTACGCGCATAAGCCGGCGTGAATTCGTCGGGATGGCGCTTGGACTCAGGGTCGGCCAGCTGGCCGTCGAGCTTGGCCAGCTCGGCCAGCTGCTCCTTGGTGCGCCGGATGATCCACACGGGCTTGCCACGCCACTCCACGGTGAGCTGTTCGTCGGGCTTGATGCCCGAGATATCCACCTCGACAGGGGCGCCTGCGGCCTTGGCCTTTTCGGAAGGCTGAAAGCCGCTCACAAAAGGAACGGCGGTTGCCACGCCGCCCACCGCACCAGCGCAGCCGGTGGCAATCAGCCATGTCCGCTTGCTGGAGTCGACTGGAGTTTGACTCATGGGAATCCTTGGTATGCATCGCTATGGGGTCAACCGCAAATTGTAGCGGAGTGAATATGGCTATTCCAACGCCGCCCTTGCGCTTAAGCTTTGCGGGTCTTCATCTACATCAAAGGAGTCGCAATATGAGTCTTGCAAAGGAATTCAGGGAATTTGCCGTCAAGGGCAACGTGATCGACCTGGCCGTGGGTGTGATCATCGGCGCCGCATTCGGCAAGATCGTCGATTCCGTGGTGGCCGACCTCATCATGCCGGTGGTCGGCATGGTGTTCGGCAAGCTCGATTTTTCCAATCTTTTCATCGTGCTGGGCACCATCCCTGAGGGCACGGCGCGTACGCTGGATGCGCTGAAAAAGGCCGGTGTACCGGTCTTTGCCTATGGCAATTTCATCACCGTGGCAGTGAACTTCGTCATCCTGGCCTTCATCATTTTCATGATGGTCAAGCAGTTCAACCGCCTCAAGCGCGAAGCCCCGGCCGAGCCCGCACCCGCTCCCGTGACGCCCGAAGACATCGTGCTCCTGCGCGAGATCCGCGACAGCCTCAAGCGCTGATTTCCTGCTCTGAACTGGAACGCCCGTGGCATCCGTGCCACGGGCGTTTGCCTTGTTGACGATTGTTCACCCGGTCAGCCCACGCGCCATGCGCACGGACTCGATGAGGCTGGACGCATCGGCCACGCCCTTCCCGGCGATGTCGAAGGCCGTGCCATGGTCCGGACTCGTGCGCACCAGCGGCAAGCCCAGCGTGACGTTCACGCCCTTGTCCACCCCCAGGTACTTCACGGGGATCAGGCCCTGGTCGTGGTACATGGCCACCACCACATCAAACTCACCCGGCCGCCCGGGCGTGGAGCGCGCGCGCATGAAGACCGTGTCCGGCGCGTAGGGGCCATGCACATCAAGGCCCTCGGCACGGGCCTGGGCAATGGCCGGGGCGATGACTTCGATCTCCTCACAGCCGAACAGGCCGCCCTCCCCCGCATGGGGGTTGAGCCCGGCGACGCCGATGCGCGGCGCGCGTCCGAGGCTGCGCGAGAGCGCGGCATGCGTGATGCGCAGCGTCTGCAGCACGTTGTCGAAGGTCACGGCGGCTATCGCATCGCGCAGCGAGACATGGATGCTGACCAGCACCGTGCGCAGCTCATCATTGGCCAGCATCATGCGCACCGGCATCTGCGTCATGGGTACGCCCGCGTGCCTCGCCGCCTCGGCCTGCAACAGCTCGGTGTGACCAGGAAA
>JAFEDY010000026.1:185062-187170 GCA_018241405.1 Pseudomonadota bacterium
GCACGCCCCGCCCCGGCGCTGACCTGACCCCAAGGCGCCAGGCTGCCGGCCAGTTCGGGCAGCTGCAGAACAGGCAGGCAGCGCGGCGGCACCCGCGCGAGGTCTTGCAGGCCATCGATCTGTGCCACGGGCAGGCTGGGCAGGCCGGGCCGCTCCACGCAGGCGGCGGCGCGGCGCAGCGTGGCCAGGTCGCCGACGACGAAGCAGCCGCGCAGATCCTGCGGCGCATCGCGGAAGGCCTTGGCCACGATCTCCGGGCCTATGCCCGCCGGGTCGCCTTGGGTAATGGCCAGTGCAAGTGGTGCGTTCATGGAGGATATGAATCAAAAGAGCCTCTAGCGCCCTTCCATTAAGCGCAAAAAGCTATCAGCAATATAGCAATCGTACGATCAGGCGGGGTTGTCAATGTCAATGAAACGATGCTCCAGCCCCAGCTGCTGCGCCACATGGGCGGCCACTGCCGGGGCGCCGTAGCGCTCCGTGGCGTGGTGGCCGGCGGCGATGAAGGCGACGCCGGTTTCGCGCGCCAGATGGGTCTGGGGCTCGGAAATCTCGCCGGTGATGAAGGCATCGGCACCGGCGGCGATGGCCGATTCGAAATAGCCCTGCGCGCCCCCCGTGCACCAGGCCACGCGCCGGATGGCCCGCGCACCCTCGGGCGCCACCAGGGTCACGCCGCGCGCGAGCGCCGCCTGTACATGGGCGGCCAGCTGGGCGGCGCCGGCAAAGGCGGCGGGCGCACAGAAGCCCAGCTCCTGCTCGCCAAAGCGCTGGTCGGCCTGCCAGCCCAGCACGCGGCCGAGTTGGGCGTTGTTGCCCAGCTCGGCATGGGCATCGAGCGGCAGGTGGTAGGCAAACAGGTTGATGTCATGGGCCAGCAGGCGCTGCAGGCGCTGCTTCATCCAGCCGGTGACGCGACCGTCCATGCCGCGCCAGAACAGGCCATGGTGCACGAAGATGGCGTCGGCGCGCGCCTTGATGGCGGCGTCAATCAGCGCGCGGCTGGCCGTCACGCCGCTGACGATGCGTGCAATCTCATTTTTGCCCTCCACCTGCAGGCCATTGGGGCCGTAGTCCTTGAAGCGCTCGGGCTGCAGCAGGCTATCGAAATGGGCCAGAAGATCGTGTCGCTGGATGCTCATGCGGTCGATTGTGCGGCAGCGCCGTGGGCGGCTGCTGCAAACACGCGACAATCACCCTTTCCCCGCCGGGCCCCTGGGCCGCCCCCATCTCCGCATCATGAAACGCTACTGGTTGCTGTTTTCCCAAGCCGTGACGGTGCTCGTCGCGGCCTACTTTGTCGTCGCCACCCTGCAGCCCGGCTGGCTGCAGCGCGGACCGGCCTCGGGCGGCGCGGGTATTTCGCTCCTGGAGGCGCCGCCCTCGACCGGCTCCCAGCCCGCTGCCGGCAGCTTCAGCGCCGCGGCACGCAAGGCGGCGCCGGCCGTGGTCAGCATCACCACCAGCAAGGAGGTGCGCAACCCGCGCAGCAACGACCCCTGGTTCCAGTTCTTCTTTGGCGACCAGGGCCCGCAGTCGCAGACGGGCCTGGGCAGCGGGGTGATCGTCAGCCCCGACGGCTACATCCTGACCAACAACCATGTGGTCGAAGGCGCCGACGAGATCGAGGTCGCACTCACCGACGGCCGGCACGCGCGCGCCACCGTCATCGGCACCGACCCCGACACCGACCTGGCGGTGCTCAAGGTGCAGCTGGACAAGCTGCCGGTCATCGTGCTGGGCGATTCCGACAAGCTCGCCGTGGGCGACCAGGTGCTGGCCATAGGCAACCCCTTCGGCGTGGGCCAGACCGTGACCAGCGGCATCGTCTCGGCGCTGGGCCGCTCGCACCTGGGCATCAACACCTTCGAGAACTTCATCCAGACAGACGCCGCCATCAACCCCGGCAACTCGGGCGGCGCGCTGGTGGACGTGAACGGCAACCTCATGGGCATCAACACCGCCATCTACTCCCGTTCGGGCGGCAGCATGGGCATTGGCTTTGCGATCCCCGTGTCCACGGCCAGGCAGGTGCTCGAAGGCATTGTGCGCGACGGCCAGGTCACGCGCGGCTGGATAGGCGTGGAGCCGAGCGAGCTGTCGCCCGA
>JAFEDY010000027.1 GCA_018241405.1 Pseudomonadota bacterium
ACCAAGCCCGGTGGACAACCCTGCGGCGTGCTTCCTCCAATGCCTCTATGGGCAGGAGGGTCGGCCAGTGAGCTCGGTGCAACGCCGGCTGTCGCTGGGTCTGACCCTGGCCATTCTCGTCGTGGCGCTGCTGGGCGGGGTGCTGTCCTTCCTGGCCGCCTACGACGAGGCGCGCGAGCTGCAGGACGATGTGCTGCGGCGCGTGGCACAGCTGGTGGAACGCCAGCGCGTGTACGCGCCCACAACGCCGCTGGGCTTTCAGATCCAGGGCGACGAGGAGGATTCGCGTGTCATCGTGCAGCACCTGGGGCCGGAACCATCGGCCGAGCCCAGGCCTGGCGACGAAACCATCGTCCCCTTGCCCGCCACGCTGCCCGACGGCTTGCGCACGCTCGACCTGGGCGGCGAGTCGTTTCGCGTGCTGGTGCGCACCACGGCCGCGGGCGAGCGCTTTGCCGTGATGCAGGATTCGCGCCTGCGCCGCGAGCTGGCGCGCTATGGCGCGCTGCGCACCGTGCTGCCCTTTGCGCTGCTCATGCCTGTCCTGCTGCTGGTGGTGGCCGAGCTGGTGCGCAAGCTGTTTCGCCCCATTGCACGCCTGGCGCAAGAGGTCGATGGTCGCGACGAGGCCGCCTTGCACCCCGTGGCCGAGGAGGGCGTGCCCAGCGAAGTGCGCCCCTTCGTGCGCGCCATCAACCGCCTGCTGGGGCGCGTGCAGCAATCCATGGCCGAGCAGCAGCGCTTCATTGCCGACGCCGCGCATGAGCTGCGCACGCCGCTGGCGGCCCTGTCGCTGCAGGCCGAGCGTCTGGAGCAGACCGCGCTGCCCTTTGATGCGGCAGAGCGTGTGGCGCAGCTGCGCGGCGGCATGGAGCGCAGCCGCCACCTGCTGGATCAGCTGCTGGGCCTGGCGCGCGCGCAGAGCACCAGCGCTACGCGGCAGGCGCCGCAGTCCGTGCAGGCGGTGTTTCGCCAGGTCATCCAAGACCTGCTGCCCCTGGCCGAGGCCAAGGGCATAGACCTGGGCGTGGAGGGCGAGCAGGACGCGCGGGTAGCAGCCGCGCAGGCCGACCTGCACCTGCTGCTGAAAAACCTGGCGGACAACGCCATCCGCTACACCCCGACGGGCGGGCGCGTGGATCTGTGCCTGGTGGAGCAGGGCGGCGACTTGCTGCTGCAGGTGCGCGACAGCGGCCCCGGCATCGCCGAAGACCAGCGCGCGCAGGTGTTTGCGCCGTTCTACCGCCTGCCCGGGAGCAGCGAGGGCGGCTCCGGCCTGGGGCTGGCCATCGTCCAGGCCCTGGCCGCGCGTATGGGCGCGCGCGTGGTGCTGGACTGGAGCGACCCGCAGCAGCGGCGCGGCCTGTGCGCCAGCGTGCTGCTGCCCCGCGCAAGCGCTTGAGGTTGTGATCAGCCCAGTCCCTCGGGCTTGATCTCGGCGCGCGCGATCACCGGCTTCCAGCGTGCCTGCTCGGACTTGATGAAGGCGCCAAACTCCTCGCTGGTGTTGCCCACGGCCAGGGCCGTTTCCTGGGCCAGCTTGTCCTTGACCACGCTGCCGCGTGCGGCCTTGATGGCCTCGGCCTCCAGCTTGGCCAGGTGGGGCTTTTGCCATTTGCTCGGTGCGATCAGGCCATACCACTGCGTCATCTCGAAGCCCTTGTAGCCGGATTCGGCCACCGTGGGCACATCGGGCATCTGCACCAGGCGCTGGGCGGTGCCGGTGGCAATGCAGCGCAGCTTGCCTGCCTTGATGAAGGGCAGCAGCGCGGGTGCACCGACGGCGGCGGCCTGCAGGCGCCCGGCCATCAGGTCGGTCAGCATGGGGCCTGTGCCGCGGTAGGGCACATGCAGCATGAAGGTGTCGCTGACCATCTTCAGGTATTCGAACGCCAGGTGGCCGGCGCTGCCGTTTCCGGCCGAGCCGTAGTTGAGCTGGCCGGGCTTGGACTTCACGTAGGCAACGAATTCCTTGAGGTTCTTCACCGGCAGATCCGGGTGCACCACGTACAGGCTGGGCACCTTGGACACCAGCGTGATCGGCGCGAAGTCGCGGTTGGCGTCGTAGGGCAGCTTGGGGAAGATGAAGGGGTTGACGGCCAGCGTGCCGATATGGCCCAGGATCAGCGTGTGTTCGTCGGTGCTGCCCGCCACCTCCTGCATGGCGATGTTGCCGGCCGCGCCGGGCTTGTTGTCCACGAAGACGTTCTGGCCTATGGTCTTGGACATCTCCGCCGCCACGGCGCGGGCCACGATCTCCGAGCTGCCGCCGGGCGCAAACGGCACCACCAGGCGCAGCGGCTTGGCTGGCCAGGCGGCCTGGGCGTGCGCCTGAGGCAGCCACAGGGCGGTGGCAGCAGCGGCGCCGCCGGCCAGCAGCTGGCGGCGGTTGAGATAGTGCATTGAGGATGGGTGCATGGTGTGTGTCTCCGGTATAAGCGCCTCACAACGGGTGCCTTTGAGCGTGCAGAACGAACAGAGGCGCGACGAACCGCGATTTTCAGGGTAATTGCCGAAATCGTGGGCTGCCCAGGCCTGCACCTCGCGTTTATTTCACGCCCTGGAGATCAAGCAACGCGCCCATGGCCTTGCACGGCAGCGGCGCCCGAGACGCGGCTCGGCACCATGGAGTCTCGCCGCCCTAGCAACCGGGCTGAATGCCCATCTTGCGTAGCAGGCTTTCCATCAGGCACCACTTGGTCAGGCCGCTTTGCAGCAGGTTGACGCCCACGAAGGCCGTGAAGGCCAGCCACCACTGGCTAACGAAAAGGGGGCTGCCGGGTATACCCAGCGCCAGGCTCAGCAGGATGAAGCTGCCGGCAACGATGCGTACGACTTGCCAAGAGGTCATGGGGGTTCTCCTTGAAAACGATGTAAATCAGTCAGCGGTACTGGCGCAGATAGCGCCTTTCAAAGGCGCGCTTGGCCCAGTGAAAGACCCGCGAAGTGGGCAGCACCAGGTTGCGCCGCGGCGTGCGCAGCACCAGGGTGCCGCCGTCGATGGAATCGATGATGCAGGCCAGCTCGGCCTCGAAGCCCGCCGTCTGCGGCTGGCCCGCCAGGCCGTCAAGCAGGTTTTGCGCCGCGGCGCGCGCGTGCAGCTCGGCCATGTGGGCCTGCTTGGGCATCCAGTCCGGGCCGGGGAAGCTGCCCGCATCGCCCACCACGTAGGCGTGCTGCCAGCCCTCGATGCGGCATTGCGCGTCGGCGCGCACCATGCCGCCGGGCGAGCGGGGCAGGGCGGTCTGGTCGAACCAGGCGTTGCCCGTCATGCCGGGCATGAAGAGGATCAGGTCGGCGGGGATCTCGCCGCCTTCGGTGACGACCCGGTCGGCCTCAAAGCGCACCAGCTTGTGGCCCAGGTGGGTATCGATGCCGCGGCGCGCCATCCTGGCCAGCAGGCCCTGCACGGCCTTGGCACCCAGGCGGTTGCCGGGCTCGCGGCTGGGGTTGAAGAAGACCAGCCGGAAGCGATCACGCCGGCCCTCGCGGCGCAGCTGGGTGTCGATGCCGAAGAGGAACTCGAACATCGGCCCGCCGCGCACGGCCTGCTGCTCCTGCGGGTTGGCGGCAAAGCCCACGGCGATGGTGCCGCCCTGCAGGGCGCGCAGCCGGTCGCGGATCTGCTCGGCCGCGGCGATACCCTCGCAGGGGGTGATGGCGTGTTCTATGCCGGGCAGCTTCTTGATGAAACGCCCGCCGGTGGCGATCACCAGGGCATCGTTGCCCACATCGCCGGCCGTGGTGCGCACGGTGCGGCCGTCGCCGGACAGGGTTGTGACCTCGGCCGCCACATGGCGCACGCGCATGCGCTCGAAGAAGGGTGCGAGCGGCACGACGAGCTGTTCGCGCGTGCGCAGGCCGCTGGGTATCCAGATGATGCTGGGCAGGTAGTGCAGCTCGGCGCGCGGCGACACCAGCGTGATGTCCACGCCGGGATCGCGCTGGCGCAGCTCGCGCACGCAGGCCAGAGCGCCAAAGCCGGCGCCCAGGACTGTGATGCGGAAAGACTTCATTAAAAACTGCCTAAAACGTTTATGGATAAAGCGCTGGTAGCTATCTATTGATGAGCAATCAAGGTTTCTCGAGCCGCTCTATGCCCAGCGCCTTGAGCACATGCTTTTCGTAGACCGGCTCGGCCGTGCCGTGCTTCATCTTGTAGAGGAAGTACTTCTCGAACGCGAGCTTGGCCAGGTGCACCCATTTGCCCTTCTTGAACCAGTTGACGTTGCGCGGCGGGATCTGGGGCAGGGCGACGAAGGCGGCGCCCGTGTCGCCCATGTCGGCCAGGCAGATGGCGTTCCAGGTGGCGCGGGCGGTGGCCTGCTCGGGTTTGCCAACCAGCTCGGCGGCGATGTTGTGCACGATGGCCGAGACCATGGTCTCGATCATGTAGCCGGTCTTGGGCGCGCCCGTGGGCACGGGCGTGACCTCGACGGGCGGTATGGCCACGCACACGCCGGCCGAGAAGATGTTGGGGTACTTCCTGCTGCGCTGGTGCTCGTCGATGAGCACGAAGCCGCGCGGATTGCACAGCCCCTCCACGGCAGCCACCGCGTCCACGCCCTTGAAGGCCGGCAGCATCATGCTGTACTTGAAGGGCAGCTCATGCTCCTTCCTGGGCTGGCCGGCCTCGTCCATCTCGGTGACGAACATCCTGCCGGCCTCCACGCGCGTGACGCGGGCGTTGGTGATCCACTGGATGTGGTCGTTGCGGAACTCGCTTTCCAGCAGGCTCTTGGAATCGCCCACGCCCCCCAAGCCCATGTGGCCGACGTAGGGCTCGCTGGTCACAAAGGTCAGCGGCACCTTGTGGCGCAGCTTGCGGCGCTGCAGATCCTTGTTGAAGATGAAGGCGAATTCGTACGCCGGGCCAAAGCAGGACGCGCCCGGCATGGCGCCGATGATGGCCGGGCCGGGGTCCTGCAGGAAGGCCTGGTAGTCGGACCAGGCCTTCTCGGCATGGTCCACGGTGCAGATGGACTGGGTGTGGCCCGCGACGGGGCCGGCGCCGGGCACCTCGTCGAAGGCCAGCTTGGGGCCGGTGGTGATGACGAGATAGTCGTAGGCCAGGCGCTCGCCATTGGCCAGCTCCAGTGCGTTGCCCTCGGCGTCGATGCGGTCCACGCGCTGGGCGATGAAGGCGATGCCTTTCTTTTGCAGGCTGGGCGCGATGGGCAGGGTGATGTCCTTGCGCTCGCGCCAGCCCACGGCCACCCAGGGGTTGGAGGGCACGAACTGAAAATAGTCCACCGCGTTGACCACGGTGATGCGGTGCGCCGCGTCCAGCGTTGCGCGCAGCTCGTAGGCGGCGGGCATGCCGCCGGTGCCTGCGCCAAGAATCACGATGTGGGCCATGGTCGTCTCCTCGTCGGTGGTGATGAATCGGTGGTGGTGGATCTCAAGGTGCCAGCGCCTGGCCGGCCTGGCGCAGCGCGGCCTCGTCCAGCCTTCCGGCCAGTTGCGCCAGCTGAAGGCAGTTCAGCAGCAGCGCGCTGCGCGCCTGGGCCAGCGCCAAGCGCGTGCCGGCGGCGTCGTTGTCGGCGTGCAGCATGTCGAGCAGCGTGCGGTGGCCGACCTCGTAGCCGGTGCGCGTGGCGTCCTGGCGCAGCTGTGCGGCGGCCAGCGCCTCCTGCAGCGCCTGCACGCGCTGCTCGCCCGCCTGCAGACCCAGCCAGGCGGCGTGCACCTGGCGCGCCACCTGCTCGCGCGTGGCGTCCAGCTGCGCCTGGGCCTGGTTCCACTGGGCCAGGCTTTCCTCCTCCTTGGCCGAGCGGTAGCCGCCCGTGTACAGGGGCACGGTGAGCTGCACGCCGAGCATGGCGCTGGTGTCCTTGTTGCGTGCGCCGCCGCCAAAGTCGCCGCTGCCCGAGAGGCGGTTCTGTGCCGCCTGGGCTACCAGCTCCACACGGGCGCTGGCGGCGGCGCGGTATTTGTCGGCATCCAGGCGCGCGACGTCGGCGGCCAGCTGCTGCAGGCGTATACCAGGGTTGCCGGCATCGGCCTGCTCCTGCCAGACGGCCAGCGCCGGTGCGGCGCCCGTCCACGAGGCGGCGGGCAGGCGCGCGTCCAGGCTGGCTTCGGGCAGGCCGGTGGCGTCGGCGAGCTGGCGGCGCTTGATGTCCAGCTCGGCCTGCGCGGCCAGGCGCTGGGCCTGCAGATTGGCGCGCTGGGCGCGGGCCTCGTGCACGGCGGTGATGGGGGCGGAGCCTATGTCGAAGCGGTCCTGCGCCTCGGCGGCGGCCTTGTGCACGGCGTCAAGCTGGCCACCCAGCACACGCAGCTGCTCCTGCGCCACGGCCAAATCCAGGTAGCGCTGCACGGTGCGCAGCATGGCGGCCTGCTGCGCGGCCTGCCACTGCCAGTCGCCCATGTCGGCCTGGGCGTTGAGCTGTTGCTGCTGGGCGCGGCGCTCGGGGTGGTAGAGCGGCTGGCTGGCCTGCAGCGCGATGCGCGTGGCCGTGCCGCCGTGCACCGAGGTTCCGAAGTTCACGCCATTGCTCTGCCCCATGCCGGGCGCCGAGAACTGCGCGCCGCGCATCTCGGTGTCGCTGCTGGCCACGCCGGCCGATGCGGTCATGGCCACGCCCGGGCGCCACAGCGCTGCGGCCTGGTCGCGCCGGGGCTGCGCCGCGCCGTGGGCGGCGCGCGCGACGGCCAGCTCGCGGTCATGCTGCCAGGCGGCCTGCCAGGCCTCGATCAGCTCCGTCGCATGGGCTGTGGGGGCCAGCAGCAGGGCGGCCGCAAGGTTCAAGCCAAAAATGGCTCCAGCGCTCTTGTGGCAAGCGCGAGCAGCTATGGTTTTTTTCATTGAACCACTCCTTCGCCACGCACCACGTCCACGCGATTGCGGTAGGCCATGAAGTACAGGACGGGGATGACCACCAGCGTGAGCACGGTGGAGACGGCGATGCCGAAGATCAGCGAGATCGCCAGGCCGTTGAAGATCGGGTCGTCCAGGATGAAGAAGGCCCCGAGCATGGCCGCAAGGCCCGTCAGCATGATGGGCTGGGCGCGCGTGATGGCCGATTGCACGATGGCCTGCCTGAAGTCCATGCCCGAGCGCACCTGCAGCCGTATGAAGTCCACCAGCAGGATGGAGTTGCGCACGATGATGCCGGCCAGCGCGATCATGCCGATCATGCTGGTAGCGGTGTACTGCGCGCCCAGGATGGCGTGGCCGGGCATGACGCCGATGATGGTGAGCGGGATCGGCGCCATGATGATCAGCGGCGTGAGATACGAGCCGAAATGCGCCACCACCAGCAGGTAGATCAGGATCAGGCCCACGCCATAGGCCGCGCCCATGTCGCGGAAGGTCTCGTAGGTGATCTGCCATTCGCCGTCCCACTTGAGGCTATAGCCGCGGTAGGGGTCGCTGGGCAGGCTGATGAAATATTCCTCGATCGTGCCGCCATCGGGCGCGGTGATCTCGCCTATCGCCTTGCGTGCGGCGAACATGCCGTAGAGCGGACTGTCCACCTTGCCCGCCATGTCGGCCACGACCAGGTTCACCGGCAGCAAGTCCTTGTGGTAGATGGGCTGCTCGCGCAGGCTGTCGCTGAGGGTGACCAGCTCGCGGATCGGCACCGTGCCCCCCTGGCTGGTGCGCACGGGCAGCTGCAGCAGGGTATCCAGGCTGCCCTGCTGCTCTGCGGGCAGTTGCAGCAGCACGGGCGCGGGGTACTTGCTCGCGTCGCGCAGCCAGGTGACGTTCTCGCCCGCCAGGCCGGCGTGCAAGGCAGAGACGATGGATGCCTGCGGCACGCCCATCAGCGCGGCCTTGCGCCGGTCGATTAGCACGAGCTTCCTCGGCGCATCGGCGATGGCGCTGTCGTCCAGGTCCACGATGCCCTCCGTTTTTTGTAGCACGCTGCGTACGGCCTGCGCCACCTGGCGCCGGCCTTGGGCATCAGGCCCGTAGATCTCGGCAACGATGGGGGAGAGCACGGGCGGGCCGGGCGGCACTTCCACCACCTTCACGTTCGCGCCCATGCGCCGGCCGATGTCCTGCAGGGCAGGGCGCACGCGCATGGCGATGGCGTGGCTCTGATCCTTGCGCGCATGCTTGTCCAGCAGGTTGACCTGCAGGTCGCCCACCTCGCCGCCGCTCCTCAGGTCGTACTGGCGCACCAGGCCGTTGAAGTTGATGGGGCCGGCCGTGCCCGCGTAGGCCTGGTAGTCAGTGACCTCGGGCACCGTTGCCAGGTAGGCGCCCAGCTCGTGCAGCACGGCGGCCGTCGCCTCGGGCGGCGTGCCGGCGGGCATGTCCACGATGACCTGGAACTCGCTCTTGTTGTCGAATGGCAGCATCTTGAGCTGCACCCAGCCCAGCACCGGCAGCACCAGCGAGACGGCGATCAGGCCCGCCACGACCAGGCCCAGCAGGCCGCGGTTGCGCCCGCCGCGCTGGTCGTCGAGCAGCGGGCGGAAGATGCGCGTGAACAGCGGCGCAAGTTTTGCCGCCAGGCCCGTGTGTTCTTTAGCCTGGCCGCCATGGCCCTTCATCCACAGCCGCGCCAGCCAGGGCGTGACGGTGAAGGCCACGGCCAGGGACAGCAGCATGCCCATGCTGGCGTTGATGGGGATGGGCGCCATGTACGGCCCCATCAGCCCGCTGACGAAGGCCATGGGCAGCAGGGCGGCGATCACCGTGAAAGTGGCCAGGATAGTGGGCCCGCCGACCTCGTCCACGGCGCCAGGGATCAGCTGGAACAAGGTTTTCTCCGGATACAGGGCCTGGTGGCGGTGGATGTTCTCGACCACCACGATGGCGTCGTCCACCAGGATGCCGATGGAGAAGATCAGCGCAAACAGCGACACCCGGTTGAGCGTGAAGCCCCAGGCCCAGGAGGCGAACAGCGTGGCCGTCAGCGTCAGGCCCACGGCCACGCCGACGATCAGCGCCTCGCGCCGGCCCAGGGCCACAAACACCAACGCCACCACCGAGACGGTGGCAAACAGCAGCTTCTGGATCAGCTTTTGCGCCTTGTCATTGGCCGTGGCGCCGTAGTCGCGCGTCTCGGCCACCAGCACGTCGGCGGGGATGACCGTGCCCTTGAGCTCGTCCACGCGCTGCATCACGGCGCGCGCCACGGCGATGGCGTTGGCGCCGGCCTTCTTGGTCACGGCCAGGGTCACCGCGGGGTATTCCGATGCCTGGCCGTCCTTGACCGCGCCGTACCAGACATAGCGCGTGGCGGGCGGCGGGCCGTCCTCCACGCGGGCCACGTCTTTCAGGAAGACGGGCCGGCCACCGCGGCTGCTGACGACGATGTCGGCCACCTCTTGCGCATTTGCAAGGAACGGCCCGGCCTCGATCGCCACGGACTGTTTGCCGGCCAGCAGCTCGCCCACGGGCAGGCCCATGTTGGCCGATTGCAGCGCCTGGCGCAGCTGGTCCACGGTCACGGCGCTGGCGGCCATGCGCGCAGCGTCGAGCTGCACGCGCACGGCGCGGCCCGGGCCGCCGATGGTGCTGACGGTGCGCGTGCCGGGCACGCGCACGAGCTCGGCCTCCATGCTGTGCGCCACGCGCTCGAGTGCAAACGCGCCCTGGTCCTGGTCATGGCTATAGAGCGTGAGCGTGACCACGGGCACATCGTCAATGCCCTTGGGGCGCACGATGGGCTCCATGGCCCCCAGGCCGCGCGGCAGCCAGTCGGCGTTGCTGCGCAGCGTGTCGTGCAGGCGCACCAGTGCGTCGTTTCTGTGCACACCCACCTTGAACTGCACCGTGAGCACGGCCACGCCGGGGCGCGAGACGGAGGTGACATGCTCCACGCCCAGCATCTGCGACAGCACCTGCTCGGCGGGCGTGGCAATCATTTGCTCCACGTCCTGCACCGAGGCACCGGGGAAGGGCACGATGACGTTGGCCATGGTCACGTCGATCTGCGGTTCTTCCTCGCGCGGCGTGACCAGCACGGCAAACACGCCCAGCAGCAGCGCCAACAGCGCCAGCAGGGGCGTGATGCTGGCCGCCTGGAAGGCCTGGGCGATGCGGCCCGAGATCCCCAAGCCGTGGTACCCGGAAGGCTTCTGCGCGCTCATGTCAACGCTCCCTTGCCGCCGCCTGGGGCTCCAGCGCCACCTGGTCGCCCGCGCCCAGGCCGCTCAAGACCTCGACCATCTCGCCCTGGAGCGGCCCCAGCCGCACCTGGCGCAGCTGCGGCCGGCCATTGGCGCCGCGCACGTACACGCCCGTCATCTCGGCGCGGCGCACTATGGTTTTGGCGGGCACCAGCATGCGCTGGGCTGCGTCCTGCGCGCCGCCCTGCCACCACAGGCGGGCGAATGAGCCGGGCAGGGCGCCCGGCAAGTCGGCAGGCAGGGCCACACGCACGGTCACGGTGTGGCTCAGCGGGTCGGCCGTGGGCAGCACCTGGATTTGCGCGGCGGCAATGTCCAGGCGCTTGTCCGCCAGGCCGGGAAGCTCCACCTGCACGCCGCCGCGCAGGCGCTGTGCCTGCTCCTGCGTGAGCGCGGCCGTCACGCGCAGCGCCTTGGGGTCGTACACCGACAGCAGCGGCCGGCCCGGCATGGCCATGTCGCCCAGCGCCACGGGCACGCTGGCCACCACGCCGGCATAGGGCGCCTTGAGCACATGCAGGCCCGACTGCGTGGCCGCCACGCCGGCCTGCGCCTGCAGCGCCTGCACCTGGGCCTGGGCCGCGCGCCATTGCGCCTCGGCCGCGTCCAGCGCCGCCTGGCTGATGTAGCGCTTGGCAAACAGCTGCTTCTGACGCTCGTATTCCTTGGCCGCCACCTGCAGGTTGGCCTGCGCGGCCGCCACCTGTGCCTGGCTCGCGGCCGCGCCCTGGCTGGCCATGCGCGCATCAATGCGCAGCAGCTCCTGGCCCGCCCGCACGCGGTCACCCGCCTTGACCTGCAGCGCGACCACGGCGCCCGCCACCTGTGCCGACAGCTGGGTGTCGCGCACGGCCTCTACCTTGGCATCGCTGCTGTGCCAGTCGGCCTGTGCCGGCTGCACTGCGAAATAGGTCAGCCGGGCGGGCTCTGCGGCCTGGGCCGGCGGCAGCCCGGCCAGGGCGGCGAGCATGGGAAGCAGCCAAAGTGGATGGCGCATGGGATCCTCTCTTGCGTGTTTGATTGATTATTTAAGCAAACAGCTAATTAGTCAACAATGTATCATTGTGGGCAAGCGGCGAGTACCGCATGGAGCGAAGTGATGAAGGAATTGCCCCCCGAAGCCCTGGAGCAGGTGGCCGCCTATTTCCAGGTGCTGGCCGAGCCCACGCGCCTGCGCATCCTCAACCTGCTGCGCCAGGGCGAGCACAACGTGGGCGAGCTGGCCCAGGCCTGCGGCTACACGGCGGCCAATATCTCGCGCCACCTGTCGTTGATGACCAAGCAGGGCATCGTCGCCCGCGAGGGCAGGGGCACCAGCGTCTACTACCGTCTGACGGATGAGTCGGTTGACGCACTGTGCGACCTGGTCTGCGGCAATATCGCGCGACGGCTGGAGCTGGCGTCAAAAACCAATAGCGCCTTTCGCGCAAGGCTCTGAATGGGGCCGATATAGGACGCGAACGACCTGCTGTGCGGGAATGGAATCAACTCAGCGTGCAGGTCCGCGCTGAAGATCAATCTCGCCGCGCGCCACGCAAGCGCGGCGGCGCGTGTTGCAAGCCTGATTTTCTGGGCAGCCACCCACCACCTCGAAACATGCACAGACCAGGGCGCCGCGCGCGTCCCGGAAGCCGAAGCCGTTGCACGGCTTGTTGTTGATGCAGGTGTTCGCGGTCCCGTCAGCGTAGCGGGTTTCGCAGCCACCCTTGCCATAGTCGAACCGGGCCGGTGCCTGAGGCGTAGCGGCCGGAACGGGATGGAATGCCCCCTGGTTGCCAACGGGCGCCTGGCGCGCGGCTGCTTCCTCGGCAGCAGCCTGATAGCTGTCACCGTTGATGCCTGAGGCGCAGGCGGCGAGTGTGATCACAATCAGCAGGTAGAGGTAACGCATGATGGTGCCTCTTCAAGGTGGAAAGACCAGCGCGCGCACATGCAGTGGGTCTGAATCGAACTCGCGCCGCACAGAGCAAGCGGGAGTTGAATCGGACACCGTGCGCAGCCACTGCGGCGCATCGTTCTTGAAGCCGAGCATGGTCAGATCGTCGTAGTCGCCCCAGTAGCCGCGACGATCCGGGCAAACCGGCATGTTCTTGTAGGCGTCGATGGGGAACCACAGCCGCTCGCCGCTGGGCAAGTAGGCCAGCGCCGCGCGCGAAACATAGACGCCAGTGGCAGGAAGGCCGTAGCGATAGTTGTAGGACGCCATCCACATCGGCGGCAGGCCGATGAAGCCGCGCCATGCGCGTACCAACGGGTTGAAATAGTCAATCGCCACCTTCTGCGACACCGGCGTGCCCCAGTCGTACGCACCCAGCCAGCTGTAGCAACCCGTAAGCGCGAGATCGCAGCTCTTGGAGACCAGGTGCAGCCTGCCGCTGGCGGAATCTTGCACGGTGTAGAGAAAGCGGATCGCGTCTCGGCCCTCCGGGTCGTTCTGCGCGCCGACGTCATACGAAAACTGCGGGCCGGTACGCACCTTGAGTTTGCCCCCCGAGTCATTGCACGCACTGACCGACTCGAACGGCACGCAGGGATAGAGCTTGGCAGAGCCCACCGACTGGGGCTTGCCCCAGTTGCCATCGCGCCAGCGGTTGATCCAGATCTGCCCGTTGGAGGACTGACCGGCGACATAAATCGAGGAGTCAAAAGGACTAGCGCGCAGTCGCGGGTGGCTGGAGATGTCGATGTTTGGGAACGGATTGGACATCTTCGTGAAACTGGCGTTGTGGTCGCTGGCCCGCCAGACCTCAATCGCGCTTTCTGTCACATCGACGAAGGCGGCATATATCGCGCCATCTTCGCCCGCAGCCATGCTGCCGCCGTCGTAGAAATGGCCATTTTCGCTGCCTGGCGTGTTGTTCTTCGCCTTGTTCTGCACGCACTGGTAGTGCGCAAACGTCTTGCCGCCGTCGGTGGATCGGGCAATACAGCCGCCTCCGATATACGAATTGGCGCCGCTCACAATGACCGAGCCGCTGATGCCAGCAGCCGGCATCTTGCTGGAAGGAATCGCCAGCGAGCCCATGAACACCACGGCATAGTGCATCCGCGAGGTGGTGATAGAAGGATCCCCCCACAGCACCGCCCAACCGGGCGGCGGGGTGACACGGCCGCCATAGATCCAGTTCACGCCGTTGTCGGTCGAGTATGACCAACCCATCAGCGACGCGCCGTTCTTGATCAGCCGAGTCGTCGCGGTGTATTGCACCAAGTTGTTCGGGTCGGTGCCATCGTTGAAGGCGACAACAGCGATCGTCTTGCCGCCAGCGAACGCCGTGGTTGAGGCGGTCTCCGACTGTGCATACGCAGCCGTAGGCCCATCACCCCCAGTCACACGGCCGCTGGTGGTGCAACCAGCCAGTAAGAGCGCCGGTACTGCGAGTGCAAGAAGCGCGTGCGCACGAAAGAGCTTGGTCATGATCACCACCATCTTTATGAAGGTTGATGCAGCGCCAAAGACAATGTAGCCCTGCGCGGGGGCGAGCGCAAGCTGCAGCAGCGTGCTGGCGTGCGCAGGGACAGGCTTTGGGCAATCGCCCGCGCATCAAATGATATTTAACATAATATACATCGTATCAACTAACCATTTGAGTGTATCGAAAGCACATACGCCATACTTCCCCGTTTTCAGCGCCGCCGCGGCGCCATCTATTCAGGAGCGTGCGTGCAATCGGCCAGCGATCAATGGTTTGACGAGGCGTACTACCAGCGCTACTACTTCGACAAGAAAACCAGTGTGGTAGACCGGGCCCATGCCGAGCGGCTTGGGGTCTTTGTCTGCAGCTATCTGCGTTACCTGCGCGTGCCCGTGGCGCAGGTGCTGGACATGGGTTGCGGCATCGGCCTGTGGCGCGACATGGTCGCGCGGCATCTGCCCGGTGCGCACTATCACGGCGTAGAGTACAGCGCCTACCTGTGCCAGCGCTTTGGCTGGGAGCGCGGCTCGGTGGTGGATTTCCGTGCAAGTGCGCCCTATGACTTCGTGATCTGCCAAGGCGTGCTGCCTTACCTGGGCACGCAGGATCTGCAGCGCGCGCTGGATAACCTGGGCCGGCTGTGCCGCGGCGCGCTGTACCTGGAGGCCGTGACGCGCGAGGACTACGGGCGCGACATCATCGACGAGCATCTGACCGACCCGCGCCTGTACCGCCACCGCGCGGCGCTGTACCGCCGCGGCCTGGAGCCGCATTTCATCGACATGGGCGGCGGCCTGTGGCTGAGCCGCCGGGCACAGCTGCCACTGTTTGCACTGGAAGCACCGGGCCGGTAGATGGCGCAGCAGGCTCCAGCCCGCCGCGATAGCTGCGCGCTTTGCCTGCGCCCGGCCGCCGCCTGCCTGTGCGCTGCCGTGCGGCCCGTGGCGCATCAGGTGCAGGTGCTGATCCTGATGCACCCACTGGAGCTGCACCAGGTCAAGGGAACGGCGCGGCTGCTGCAGCTGTGCCTTGCGCACAGCCGCATCATCGTGGGCGAGAGCTTTACGCCCAAGGCCCTGGCGCAGGCCCTGGCGGCGCCGTGGAGTGATGCGGACAGCCAGGCCCCCCGCCGGGCTGTGCTGCTGTACCCGCCCTCGCCTCCCGATCCGCAACATCCCATGCACGAGGCACCGCCGCTGCCCGCGGACTGGCTCGCCGCGCCCGAGCGGCTGCGCCTGGTGCTGCTGGACGGCACCTGGCGCAAGAGCCGCCGGATGCTCTGGGCCAATACCCTGTTGCAGGCCCTACCCCGCCTGACACTGCATGCGCCGCCTGCGACGCGCTACACCATCCGCAGGGCGCATGCGCCGCACCAGCTATCGACGCTGGAGGCCGCGCAGCTGGCACTGCAGCGGCTGGAGCCAGCCAATCCCGGCATCGCCGCACTGGGTGTCGCCATGGAAGCCTTCATGGCCCAGCAGCGGGCATATTGGCCCGCAGCACGCTCGGCTATGCTCGACGAGTCCGATTGATGAACCCGGAGACGCCCATGGCCCAACGCTATCCCCATCCTGATCTGAGCTCCCTGCCCGAGGACATCCGCACGCGCATCCTGGAGGTGCAGGACAAGGCCGGCTTCATCCCCAACGTGTTCCTGGCCTTCGCGCGCCGGCCCGCCGAATGGCGCGCCTTCTTCGCCTACCACGATGCGCTCATGCTCAAGGAGGAAGGCAGCCTGACCAAGGGCGAGCGCGAGATGATCGTCACCACCACCAGCTCCGCCAACCAGTGCCTGTACTGCGTGGTGGCCCATGGCGCCATCCTGCGCATCTACGAGAAGAAGCCAATGGTGGCCGATCAGGTGGCCGTGAACCACCGCAAGGCCGACATCAGCCCACGCCAGAAGGCCATGCTGGACTTTGCCATGAAGGTCTGCCAGCGCGCGCAGGACCTTGAGGACGCCGACTTCGAGGCGCTCTACCCCCACGGTTTCGACGACGAGGACATCTGGGACATTGCCGCCATCACGGCCTTCTTCGGCCTGTCCAACCGCATGGCCAGCTTTGCCGGCATGCAGCCCAATCCCGAGTTCTACCTGATGGGCCGCGTGCCACGCGAAAAGAAGCCCTGAAGAACCACAAAATCAATAGCTGTCAGCGCTTATCCATCAAGCGTCAGCGGCTATTTTTGCGTTGCAGCCAACGACGCGCTGCGGCAGCTGTCAAAGGCATCGAGTGCACGCCGGTAGCTGGGCGACTGCACGTCCAGCAGGCCCAGCATGGTGTGGTAGAGGTTGTCGTGGGTGAGATGCGTGTCGGTACCCGCGCGCAGGCAGGCGGCAGACAGGTGATCGCGGCGCAGCAGGTCACCGTCGAGCCAGGCCACCATGGGCACATGCTTTTGCGCGTCGGGCGCCACTGCATAGGGCATGCCGTGCAGGAACAGGCCGTATTCGCCCAGCGACTCGCCGTGGTCGCTCAGGTACAGCATGCCCGTGTCGTACCGGGCCGACTGGCTGCGCAGCCAGTCAATGGTCTGCCCCAGGAAGATGTCGGTGGCGGCGATGGAGTTGTCGTAGGCATTCACCAGCTCGCCCTGGGCGCAATTGGCCAGCACCTCGGTGCGGCACTCGGGCATGAAGCGCTTGGCAGCGCCGCTGGAACGCTTGTAGTAGGCCGGGCCGTGACTGCCCATCTGGTGCATCACCAGCAGCACGCCACGCTCGCGCTCGGCCGCGGGCATGGCGGCCAGGCGTGCATCCAGATCGTGCAGCATGGCCTCGTCGCGGCATTCGCCGCCCTCGCACAGGCTCTTGCGCGCCTGCTCGCTCAGGCCATCGGCGGCCGCGGCGTGCGGCACGCGGTCGCACACGTCCTTGCAGCCGGACTGGTTGTCCAGCCACAGCACGGCAAGGCCCGCGGCCTGGACTACGTCGAGCAGGTTTTCATACTCGTTGTCGCGCGATTCGAAGCCGCTCTTGCCCAGCGGCGAGAACATGCAGGGCAGCGAGGCCAGCGTGCTCGTGCCGCAGGAGCGCACCTGGCGCCAGCTCATCACACTGCGCTTGGCCAGCTCGGGCGTGGTGTCCCGGCCATAGCCGTTGATGCTGAAATGGTCCGCCCTGGCCGTCTCGCCCACCACCAGGACGAACAGCAGCGGTTTGGCCGCCGAGGCATAGGAGGCGCCCAGCGCCGCTCCCTGCGTCATGGGCACCAGGGTGCCGCTGCGCGCAAACAAGGGGTGCACGACGGACCAGGTGGTCGAGTACAGGCTGGCCAGCGGGTTCATCAGATAGCGCAACTGCGGGTGATTGCGCATCAGCGGCGCCAGGTCGCGCGAGGCGGCGGCCACCGTACCCGCGGCCACGCCCAGCGCCAGCGCCAGCAACACAAGGTTGCGCCAGATTTGGCGCAACGGCTGCATGGCGGGAATGCGCACGCGCAGCAGCCACCAGCTGGGCAGCGCCACCACAGCCAGAACGGCCACAAGCATGCGCAGGCTCAGCAGGTCGGCCACCTCGCGCGCATCGGTCTGCAGCACGTTGGCGGCCATGCCGGGGTCCATGACCACGCTGTAGGTCAGCATGTAGTACTGCGCCAGCGCCGCCACCAGCACCACCAGCCACCACAGCAGCCGCATACCGCGCGTCCAGGCGAAGAACGCGAAAATGGCGACCATGCCGCAGACGGTGAGCACTGCCAGCGCCGCGGCCGAGCGCCAGTACATGCCGGGCGCGCCACCAATGCGCGCCAGCTGCAGCCACAGCGGCCAGTTGGCCACCAGGACCAGATAAATCGACAGGCGCAGCACCACCTGCTGGGCCGACAGCGGCGCGGCAAACCAGCCATCCACGCGCCGCAGGGCATGGCGCAGGCGTTCGGCGGCGCTGGAGCTGCCGGGCGCGGGGGGCTGGGACGGGGCACTCGGGGCGGTCTGGGGCATGCGGCTATTGTCACTGCTGTGCCTGAAACCACACGGATCGCAGGCGTCTGCGCTCTCGCGCCGCGGCGCCGCTATGCGACCAGGCGGCGCAGCCAGTCGGGCAGCGATGCGGCCTTCTGCGCAGGAAAATCCACCCAGATGACCGTGGCGCCACCGGCCGCGGCAGTCACGCCCGGCTGGTCCACCCGCTCCATGGTGACCCAGGATTCGAACGTGGTGCGGCCCGGGTCGCTCACGTAGAACCTGAGCCGCAGCTCGGCCGGGTATTCGATCTGCCGGTAAAAATTGCAGAAGGCATTCACGATCACCGGGCCCTGCCCCTTCGGGTCGGGCGCACAGCCCACGGACGCCATCCACGCGACACGCACACTCTCCATGTAGCGAAAGTACACGGCATTGTTCACATGGCCCATGGCGTCCATGTCGCCCCAGCGCGTCTCAAGCCGCATCTCGTGCACCAATTTCTTGTGGTCTGGAATTTCTATCTTCATCGGCTTGACTGCTCCAACGCGGCAAAAGAAACGACCGTGCGATTGTTCCGCGCCGGCGTGAATACAATCGCCGGCAATAGCGCATCAGCCCCTGGGCTGCGCCGCACGGCCATTTTCCAACGATCCAAGCCAGAGAGACAGCCATGACGAACGAAGAAATTCTTGCCCAATACGGTCCCCGCGAGGCCATGGAATACGACGTGGTCATCGTCGGCGGCGGCCCCGGGGGGCTGGCCACCGCGATACGCCTGAAGCAGCTGGCGGCCGAGAAGGGCCAGGACGTCTCCGTCGTGGTGCTCGAAAAAGGCTCCGAGCCCGGCGCGCATATCCTCTCGGGCGCCATCATGGACCCGCGTGCGCTCACCGAGCTGATCCCCGACTGGAAGGCCAAGGGCGCGCCCCTGAACCAGCCCGTGACCGACGATGCCTACATCTTCCTGGGCGAGAAGTCGAGTTTTCGCGTACCCAACTTCCTGCTACCACCATTCGCACACAACCATGGCAACTACATCGTGCGCCTGGGCGACGTGACCAAGTGGCTGGCCGAGCAGGCTGAAGGCCTGGGCGTGGAGATCTTCCCCGGCTTCGCGGCCGCCGAGGTGCTCTACAACGAAGATGGCTCTGTCAAAGGCGTAGCCACCGGCAACATGGGCATCGGCAAGGATGGCGAGCCCACCGAGAACTTCCAGCTCGGCATGGAGCTCCTGGCCAAGTACACGGTCTTTGCCGAGGGAGCGCGCGGCCACCTGGGCAAGCAGCTCATCGCGCGCTACAAGCTCGATGAGGACCGCGATCCGCAAAGCTTCGGCATCGGCGTCAAGGAGCTGTGGGAAATCGACCCGACGAAGCACCAACCCGGCTTCGTCATGCACACCGCCGGCTGGCCCATGGACAGCAAGACCTACGGCGGCGCCTTCCTGTACCACCTGGACGACAACAAGGTGGCGCTGGGCTTCGTCACCGGCCTGGGCTACACCAACCCGTACCTGAGCCCCTTTGAGGAATTCCAGCGCTGGAAGACTCACCCGAACGTCCGCTGGTACTTCGAGAATGACAAGGGCGAGGTCACGGCCAAGCGCCTGTCATATGGCGCGCGCGCCATCAACGCCAGCGGCATCAATTCCCTGCCCAAGACGGTGTTCCCGGGCGGCGCGCTGGTGGGCTGCGATGCGGGCTTCCTGAACGTCAGCCGCATCAAGGGCAGCCACTCGGCCATCAAGACCGGCAAACTCGCCGCCGAGGCTGCCTATGACGCCATCGTGGCCGGCCGTCAGCATGACGAACTGAGCGCCTACCCCAAGGCCTTCGAGGAAAGCTGGCTCTACACCGAGCTGAACAAGGACCGCAACTTCAAGAACTGGTTCAAGTACGGCCTGGCCACGGCCACGCTGATGAACGGTTTCGAGCATTTCGTGCTGCGCGGCCATATTCCCTGGACGCTGCACCGCGACAAGCCCGACCACGCCTACCTGAAGCCCGCCGCCGAGTGCAAGCCCATCGTCTACCCGAAGCCCGATGGCAAGCTGACATTCGACCGTCTGTCCAGCGTCTTCATCAGCAACACCAACCACGAAGAAAACCAGCCTGCGCACCTGACGCTCAAGGACGCAGGCGTACCGGTCAACATCAACCTGGCGAAGTACGCCGGGCCCGAGGCGCGCTACTGCCCGGCCGGGGTGTACGAGTTCGTGCCCGACGAGGCGCGCGGCGGCAACGCCCAGCGCCTGCAGATCAACGCGCAGAACTGCGTGCATTGCAAGACCTGCGACATCAAGGACCCGACGCAGAACATCGTCTGGGTCACGCCCGAGGGCGGCGGCGGGCCCAACTATTCGGGTATGTAAGCAGAAAAAGAACCCAAGCAGTGATCTGGCGCAAACGTTAGACTCACCGTCCCGGGCAGCACGTCGTTCCTGCGTCCACCCGGTTGCAAGAAAAATCCAGGAAACACTGCACGTTCAATTGGAGAATGAACTGATATGAAGAACTTGTCTTGGGCGCCTCTGGGCGCGCTTGCCCTGGCCATGGCCGCCCTTGTCCCCGCGGCCCACGCCCAGCAGAAGTCCGTTGCCGTCACGGCCATCGTCGAGCACCCGGCCCTAGACGCCGTGCGCGACGGCGTGCAGGCCGCCCTCAAGGCCGCGGGCTACGAAGCGGGCAAGAACCTCAAGTGGCAGTACCAGAGCGCCCAGGGCAACACCGGCACGGCCGCGCAGATCGCGCGCAAGTTCGTCGGCGACAACCCCGACGCCATCGTCGCCATCGCCACCCCCTCGGCCCAGGCCGTGGTCGCCGCCACCAAGACCGTGCCCGTGGTGTTCTCCGCCGTCACCGACCCGGTGGCCGCCAAGCTGGTGCCCAGTTGGGAGCCGTCGCACACCAACGTGACCGGCGTGTCCGACCTGCTGGCACTCGATAAGCAGATGGACCTGGTCAAGCAGGTCGTACCCAATGCCAAGCGCATCGGCATGGTCTACAACCCTGGCGAGGCCAATTCGGTGGTCGTCGTCAAGGAGCTTGAAAAGCTGCTGCCCAAGCTGGGCATGACGCTGGTGGAGGCCGCCGCGCCGCGATCCGTGGATGTGAGCAGCGCCGCGCGCAGCCTGATCGGCAAGGTGGACGTCATCTACACCAACACCGACAACAACGTGGTTTCGGCCTACGAGTCGCTGGTCAAGGTGGGCCAGGATGCCAAGATCCCGCTCGTCGCCTCCGACACCGACAGCGTCAAGCGCGGCGCCATTGCCGCCCTGGGCATCAACTACCGCGACCTGGGCGAGCAGACCGGCCGCATGGTGGTGCGCATCCTGAAGGGCGAAAAGCCCGGCGATATCAAGAGCGAAACCAGCGCCAAGCTCGAACTCTTCGTCAACCCCAGCGCTGCTGAAAAGCAGGGCGTGAAACTGCCCGAGGCACTGGTCAAGTCGGCAGCCCAGGTCATTCAATAATGTAAGTGCCCCTGGCCCATTGCAAAGGAGCCCCCTCGGGGGCTCCTGTTGCATGGACTCCCTCCTCTTCTTTTACCTCACACACCCGCCCCATGTCCTTGTTCTCCCTGCTCGGGGCCGTCGAGATCGGTCTCATCTTCAGCCTGGTGGCGCTGGGCGTCTACATTTCGTTTCGGTTGCTGCGCTTTCCCGACCTGACCGTGGACGGCAGCTTTCCGCTGGGCGGCGCGGTGTGTGCCATCCTCATTGCCAACGGAACCAACCCCTGGATCGCCACCCTCGCTGCCATGGCCGCCGGTGCGGCTGCGGGCCTGATCACGGGTTGGCTCAACGTCAAGCTCAAGATCATGGATCTGCTGGCCTCCATCCTGATCATGATTGCGCTGTACTCGGTGAACCTGCGCATCATGGGCGGGCCCAATGTTCCGCTGATCAACGACACCACGCTCTTCACCCTGTTGCAGCCTGAAAGCATCCCCGACTATGTGGCCCGTCCGATGGTGCTGTTCGTGGTGGTGGTGCTGGTGAAGCTGCTGCTGGACTGGTTTTTCGCCACCGAACGGGGTCTGGCAATCCGCGCCACTGGGTCCAACGCGCGCATGGCGCGTGCCCAGGGCGTCAATACCGGGGGCATGGTGCTGCTGGGCATGGCGATTTCCAACGCCCTTGTAGGACTGGCGGGCGCCCTCTTCGCACAGACACAGGGTGGGTCGGATATTTCCATGGGTATTGGCACCATCGTCATCGGCCTGGCCGCCGTGATCGTGGGCGAGTCCATCCTGCCGTCGCGGCGCATCGCCTGGGCGACGCTGGCCGTGGTCGTGGGAGCCATCGTTTACCGCTTCTTCATCGCCGCGGCGCTCAACAGCGATTTCATTGGCCTCAAGGCGCAAGACCTGAACCTGGTTACCGCGGCGCTGGTCACGGTGGCGCTGGTAATCCCGCAGATCAAGCGCAAGCTCAGCAACCGCAAGGTCTGACATGCACCCAGGAGAACACGCCATGCTGAGCGCACAAGACCTGTACATCACCTTCAACCCCGGCACGCCGATTGAGACGCGCGCGCTGCGCGGCATGTCGCTGGAGATTCCGGCCGGACAATTCGTCACCGTCATCGGCTCCAACGGCGCGGGCAAATCCACGTTCCTTAACGCCATCTCGGGTGACCTGGGCGTAGACACCGGCCGCATCGCCATCGACGGCCTGGATGTGACGCGCCGCCCCGTATGGGAGCGCGCCGAGCGCGTGGCACGCGTCTTCCAGGACCCCATGGCTGGCACCTGCGAAGACCTGACCATCGAGGAAAACATGGCCCTGGCTCAGCAGCGCGGCACGCGCCGCGGCCTGCACGGCGCCGTCAAGCAGGCCGAGCGCGCCATGTACCGCGAGCGCCTGGCCACGCTGGGCCTGGGGCTGGAGAACCGCCTCACCGACCGCATCGGCCTGCTCTCGGGCGGCCAGCGCCAGGCCGTGAGCCTGCTCATGGCAGCGCTGCAGCCGTCGCGCATCCTGCTGCTGGACGAGCACACGGCCGCGCTGGACCCGCGCACGGCCGACTTCGTGCTTCAGCTCACGGCACGCATCGTGACCGAGAACAAACTCACCACCATGATGGTCACGCACAGCATGCGCCAGGCGCTGGACGTGGGCCAACGCACCGTCATGCTGCACCAGGGCCAGGTGGTCCTGGATGTTTCGGGCGAAGAGCGCGCGCGCCTGGACGTGCCCGACCTGCTCAAGATGTTCGAGAAGGTGCGCGGCGAAAAGCTTGCCGACGATGCCCTGCTGCTGGGCTGACGTTTCCCTTTCCGCAACGGCGGCATTGCGACGGTTCCATACCCCTTCACCCCCCGGCCCTATGCTCCCCACAACGGCAGCGGCGGGCCAGACACTGCACCTGAGAACTCCCCATGAGTGCAAATCAAGCTGACTCCGGCAACCACCTGCACCGCGCCTTGAAGGCGCGCCACCTCTCGATGATCGCCATCGGAGGATCCATTGGCACCGGCCTGTTCGTCGCCTCGGGCGCCACCATCTCGCAGGCCGGGCCCGGCGGTGCCGTGCTGGCGTACATGGTGGTCGGCCTGATGGTCTACTTCCTGATGACCAGCCTGGGCGAGATGGCGGCCTACCTGCCGACCTCGGGCTCATTCGCCACCTACGGCGCGCGCTATGTCGATGAGGGCTTTGGCTTTGCCCTGGGCTGGAACTATTGGTACAACTGGGCGGTAACGATTGCCGTCGATCTGGTGGCGGCGCAGCTCGTCATGGCCTACTGGTTCCCGGATGTCAACGGCGTGCTCTGGAGCGCGGGCTTTCTGGCCATCATGTTCGCGCTCAACGCCATCTCGGTGCGCGGCTTTGGCGAGGCCGAGTACTGGTTTGCCGCCATCAAGGTGGCCACCGTCATCATCTTCATCGGCGTGGGCGTGCTGATGATCCTCGGCATCCTGCGCGGCGACGCCCAGCACGAGGGCCTGTGGGCGCACCTGCAGCTGTGGAGCATAGGCGACGCACCCTTCGCGGGTGGCTTTGCCGCACTCATCGGCGTGGCCATGATCGTAGGCTTTTCGTTCCAGGGCACGGAGCTGATCGGCATTGCCGCCGGCGAGTCGGAAGACCCGGCGAAAAACATCCCGCGTGCCGTACGCCAGGTGTTCTGGCGCATCTTGCTGTTCTACGTGTTCGCCATCCTCGTCATCAGCCTGATCATTCCCTACACCGACCCGCAGCTCTTGAAGAACGACGTGGGCGACATCGCCGTCAGCCCGTTCACGCTGGTGTTTCACCGCGCAGGCCTGCTGTCGGCCGCCGCCATCATGAATGCGGTGGTGCTGACCTCGGTGCTCTCGGCCGGCAACTCGGGCATGTACGCCTCCACCCGCATGCTCCACGTCCTGGCCTGCCAGCGCATGGCGCCGCGCATTTTTTCCCAGGTGAGTGCCAACGGCGTGCCCATCATGGCGCTCATCGCCACCACCGTGGTGGCGGCGCTGTGCTTTCTGACCAATATCTTCAGTCCGCAGTTGGTCTATGTGTGGCTGCTGAATCTCTCGGGCATGACGGGCTTCATCGCCTGGCTGGGCATCGCCATCAGCCACTATCGCTTTCGCAAGGGCTACGAGGCCCAGGGCCTGCAGCTGTCGGCCCTGCCCTACCGCGCCTCGGCGTTTCCCTTCGGCCCCATCTTCGCCTTCGTGCTGTGCCTGACCATCACCCTGGGGCAGAACTACCAGGCCTTCCTGCAGGACAAGATCGACTGGACCGGCGTCATCGCCACCTACATCGGCCTGCCACTGTTCCTGCTGATCTGGCTGGGCTACCGCCTGGTCAAGGGCTCGCGCATCGTGTCCTACAGCGAAATGCAGGTGAAACCCGAGGCGTATTGAGCCCGCGCCGCTACACCCCCAGCGGCAGATCGGCCTTCTTCAGCGTGCGCAGCACGAAGCTCGATCGGCTGTGGCGTATGCCCTTGATCTTGTAGAGCTTCTCGCGCAGCAGGCGCTCGTAGTCACGCGTGTCCTTGACCACCACGCGCAGCAGGTAGTCGTAGTCGCCCGAGACCAGGTGCGCCTCCACCACCTCGGGGATGCTGGCCAGCACCTCGCCAAACTTCTCCAGCGTGTTGTCCGAGTGGCTGTCCAACGTGACCTGTACCAGCACCGTGTCCCCCAGTTCCAGAGCCAAAGGGTTCAGGCGCACGGTATAGCCCTCGATCACCCCAGCCTCTTCCATCTTCCTGATGCGGCCCCAGCAGGGCGAAGCGCTCAGGCCCACGGCGGCGCCAATCTCCTGCAGGCTGGCGCGTGCATTGGCCTGCAGCACGGAGAGAATTTTTCTGTCAAACTTATCCATGGAGATCATTATTCATGAATTCGCATATTTACAGAAAATTATTCCGAATATGCCAAAAGTTCAGAGAAATTCAGTAAATTCATCGACCACTGGTCGCGCATACTTCTTTCCATCAAGGCGCTCTTACCGGGGCGCACGACATTGACCAGAACCCGCCCGGTTACCCCCGGGTCGGGACCTGGCAAGACAGGCCTGGGTCAGCGTATTCCTTACAGCACAAACCCCGATGCTCCGCGGCATGCTGCACTGCCATAATTTTTAGCTGATTCTGCTGACCTACAGGAGACTACATGCAGTTGACCAAACTTGCGCTGGGCCTGGGCCTGGCCATGGGCATCATGACCACGGCACTGGCGCAAACCACTATGCGCATCAGCATTTCGGTGGCGCAAAACTCGCACCAGGGCGTGGCCATAGACACCTTCGCCAAGGAGGTCGAGAAGCGCACCGGCGGCCGATACAAGATCCAGACCTTCTACAACGGCGCCCTGGGCGGCGAGCGCGAATCCATCGAGGCCGTGCAGCTGGGCACGCAGGAGCTGGCCTTCAGCTCCACCGGCCCCGTGCCCAACTTCGTGCCCGAGGCCAAGATCCTCGACGTGCCCTTCCTGTTCCGCGACAAGGCCCATGCGCGCGCCGTGCTCGACGGCCCCATCGGCCAGGAGCTGCTGGCCAAGTTCGATGCCAAGGGCTTCAAGGCCCTGGCCTGGGCCGAGAACGGCTTTCGCCACATGACCAACAGCAAGCGCGACGTGAGGACGCCCGAGGACCTCAAGGGCCTGAAGATGCGCACCATGGAGAACCCCGTGCACATCGCGGCCTACAAGGGCTTCGGCATCATCACCACGCCCATGGCCTTCCCCGAGGTGTTCACGGCGCTGCAGCAGGGCACGGTCGATGGGCAGGAAAACCCGCTGCCGGTGATCATCTCGGCCAAGTTCGACCAGGTGCAGAAACACCTGTCGCTGACCGGCCATGTGTACTCGCCGGCCCTCTTCGTCATGAACAAGGCCGCATTCGACAAGCTCGCAGCGGCCGACAAGCAGGCCTTCATCGACGCCGCCAAGGAAGGCGCACGCCTCAACCGTGCGCGCGTCGATGAGGACGACGCCAAGGGCGTGGCCGACCTGCGCGCCAAGGGCATGACAGTGATCGACGATCTGGACAAGTCCAAGTTCATCGCCGCGCTTGCGCCGGTGAATGCGCAGTTCGAGAAGGATTTTGGCAAGGCCAATCTGGACAGAATCCGCAACTACAAGTGACGCTCCTCTTTTCATAGCTTCTACCGCCCGTGGACCTTGCGCCACGGGCTTTTTTTGGCATTTTTATCGCCGCGCATGAAATCCTTCTTCCTATCCTGTGAGCGCTGGAGCAGCGCGATTGCCATGGCCGGCGCCTGCGCCATGCTGGCCCTGGCCGCCACGCTGGGCATGTTCCAGATCCTGATGCGCTTCGTCTTCGAGCAGCCGGCCGAATGGACCGAGGTGCTGATCCGCTTTTCCCTGATCTGGATGGTGTTCCTGGCGATTCCCATGGCGTTCCGCCAGGGCGCCATGGTCAGCGTGGACGTACTCTACCGCTGGAGCCCGCCGGCCATGCGCCGCGTGCTGGACTGGGTGGTGTGCCTGGCGGCCCTGGCGCTGATCGCGGTCATCGTCTGGTGGGGCTGGGACTACGCGCGTCGCGGCGGCGTGCAGTCCATGGCGGGCCTGGAGTCGGTCTCCATGTTCTGGGCCTATCTGGCTCTGCCCGTGGGCGGGCTGTTCAGCGTGCTGGGCATCGTCGGCAACTTGATAGACCCGCAGCGCCATGAACTGGAGACCGCGCAATGAGCGCCGCGCAGAGCCGCCTCAAGCAAGCGAGCAGCCCCCTCGGGGGGCAGCGAGTACATGAAATGACGAGCGTGGGGGCACTATGACCGCTGTGATGATCTCCACCATGGTGCTGTGCTTTGCGCTCACCGTCTCCGTGGCCGTCTCCATCGGCCTGGCTTCCATCCTGGGCATACAGGCGTCCAACGCCAACATGCTGATCTCCGTGAAGGAGATGTTCGGCGCCATCAACAAGTTTCCGCTTGCCGCCATCCCTTTCTTCATACTGGCCGGCAACCTGATGGAGACGGGCGGCATCTCGCGCCGCCTGGTCGATTTTGCCAAGAGCATCGTCGGCGGCGTGCAGGGCGGCCTGCCCATGACCTGCGTGCTCACCTGCATGATTTTTGCCGCGGTGTCGGGCTCGTCGGTGGCCACCACCTTCGCCATCGGCGCCATATTGATCCCGGCGCTGATCAAGCATGGCTACCCCACGAGCTATGCCGCCGCGCTACAGGCCACCAGCGCCGAACTGGGCGTGATCATCCCGCCGTCCATCCCGATGATTCTGTACGGCGTCTCCGCCGAGGTGTCGATCGGCGAGCTATTCATCGCCGGCTTCGGCCCGGGCATCCTGATCAGCTGCGCGCTGATGCTGTTCGTCTGGGTCTATTGCAAGTACAAGGGCTGGGGCAAGAATGACGGCGACGGCCGCCTACCCTTCGGCCGCGCGCTGCTCAAGGCCGGCTGGGCGCTGCTCATGCCGGTGATCATCCTGGGCGGCATCTACGGCGGCATCTTCACACCCACCGAGGCCTCGGCCGTGGCCGTGTTCTACGCCCTCGTCGTGGGCATGCTGATATACCGCGAAATCGGCGTCCGCGACCTGTACGCCGTGCTGCGCAAGTCGGCGCTGTCGTCGGCGGTGATCATGTTCATCATCGCCAATGCGGGGCTGTTCGCCTTTCTCATCACGCGCGCCGGCGTGCCCGATGCCATCGGCCACTGGCTGCAGGAGGTGCTGCAAACCCCGGCCTACTTCCTGTTGGGCGTGAATGCCGCGCTGTTCGTCATCGGCATGTTCATCGAGACCAGTGCCGCCATCATCGTGCTCGGCCCCATTCTGGCGCCGGTGGCGGCGCATTTCGGCATAGACCCGGTGCACTTCGGTCTGATCATGGTGGTGAACCTGGCCCTCGGGATGATCACGCCGCCCTTCGGCGTGAACCTGTTCGCCGCCTGCACGGTGGCGCGCATCTCGCTGGACCGCATCATTGGCCACCTGCTGCCCTTTGTCTGCGTGATCCTGGCCTGCCTGATGGTCATCACCTATGTGCCGCAGCTGTCGCTGTTCCTGCGCGACCTGGTGTATGCCCGGTAGCGTCGGCTCAGGCCGCGTTAGCCTTGCACCCTTTGGTACCAGGCGCAGCCATCCTCCCCCATCGTCACCGTCACCTCCCCCCGCGCCACCAGGTAGTTGAGGTGGGCCAGGCTCTCGCCCGTGGCCAGGCTCAGCAGCTGGTGCTGGGCCTCGCCGATGGGGCGTGCAAACAGCGCCGCGAATACGTCCACGGCGCGCCGCGGTTTCTCCAGGTGCGCACGCAGGCGGTCCAGCCCGCGGTGCACGCCCTCGCGCAGCGCTTCTATGCGCGCGTGCAGGCCGCGAAACGGCTGGTTGTGCGACGGCAGCACCAGCACGTCGTCCGGCACCAGCTGCTGCAGTTTGTCCAGCGACGCCAGCCAGTCGGCCAACGGGTTGGCGTCGGGCTCGGCCGGAAACACCGAGACGTTGGACGAAATGCCCGGCAGCACCTGGTCACCCGAAATCAGGAGCTTTTGCTCGGGGCAATACAGGCAGGCATGCTCGGGCGAATGCCCTGTGCCCACCACCACGCGCCAGGTCTGCTCGCCTATGGCGATGTCCTCTCCGTCGTGCAGGCGCCGGTAGCTGTCGGGCAGCGCGTAGATCATCTTGCCAAAGCCGCCGAAGCGCGTGCGGTATGTCTCTATGGCCTCCTCGCTCCAGCCGGCGCGCCGGTAGAAGCGGATCGCATCCTCGGGCGCCTCGCGCCCGGTGTCGGCGCCCAGGGCGCGGCACGTCAGGTACTCCAGCCGGCTGATCCACAGGCGGCAGTCGAACTTGCGCGCAAGCCAGCCGGCCATGCCGATATGGTCCGGGTGCATGTGGGTGACGAAGATGCGCGTCACCCCCTGGGGCAGCGCTGCGGCAAAGATCTGGCGCCAGGCGTCCGCCGTGTCGGTGGACCAGATGCCGGTATCCACCAGCGCCCAGCCCGCGCCGTCACGCAGGGCCCACAGGTTGATGTGGTCGAGGGAGAAAGGCAGGGGCATGCGTATCCACCACAGGCCCTGGGCTACCTCCTTGGCGCTGCCCGCGGCCGGCGCCTCGCCGCAGGGAAAGGCCAGGCCGGACTTGTCGGCAGCCGCATCCTCGGTATTCCTGTCCATCGCCATCCTTGTCGTGAAAATGACAGCTTAACGGAGCGCGGGCCGGCGCGCCGAAGTGCTCGCCATATGCCGCTCTCTGTGGTTAGAATGCGCGGCTGTCAGGAGAGAGCCGGCACCCAAGCGCCGGCCGCCGAAGGCGCAGGCGCACAGCCTTAACGCTCAGGCAAAAGGACTGACGACACGCCCGCAGCGATGCCGGCGTTTCCCCGCTGGAGAGAGGCGCCCGAGCCAGACTTGCGCGCCCACCGAAGGAGCAAACCCCGTCACAGCGGGGCGAATCTCTCAGGTAAAGAGGACAGCAGGGCAGATTCCGTGGCCTACAGCCCACCGGGCGGCCATGGCCCGCATTTGCCCTGGAGAAACCACCATGACTGCCTCTGCCCTGCTCACGACCCCGCTCAACGCCCTGCACCTGGAGCTTGGTGCCCGCATGGTGCCCTTTGCCGGCTACTCCATGCCCGTGCAATTCCCCGCTGGCCTGATGGCAGAGCACCTGCACACGCGCCAGGCTGCGGGCCTTTTTGACGTCTCGCACATGGGGCAGTTGAAGCTCATCGGCCCGGACGCGGCCGCAGCCTTCGAGTCCCTGATGCCCGTCGACGTCATCGGCCTGCCCGAGGGCAAGCAGCGCTACGGCCTGCTGCTGGCCGACGACGGCACCATCATCGACGACCTGATGTTCTTCAACCAGGGCAACGATACGCTGTTCGTCATCGTCAACGGCGCCTGCAAGGCGGGCGACATCGCGCATATCCAGGCGCGCATCGGCAGCCGCTGCCAGGTGGTGACCATGCCAACCCAAGGCCTGCTGGCGCTGCAGGGCCCGCAGGCAGCGACGGCGCTGGCGCGCGTGGTGCCGGGCGTGGACAAGCTGGTGTTCATGACCGGCGGCACTTTCACCTGGAATGGCGCCGAGCTGTTCATCACCCGCAGCGGCTACACCGGCGAGGATGGTTTTGAGATCTCCGTGCCCGCTGCCCAGGCCGAGGCCCTGGCGCGCGCCCTGCTGACCCAACCCGAGGTGAAGCCCATTGGCCTGGGCGCACGCAACTCACTGCGCCTGGAGGCCGGCCTGTGCCTGTACGGCAACGACATCGACCGCAGCACCACCCCGCCCGAGGCGGCGCTGAACTGGGCCATCCAGAAGGTGCGCCGCACGGGCGGCGCGCGCGCCGGCGGTTTCCCGGGCGCCGACAAGGTCCTGGCGCAGATCGACGACCCGGCGCTGCTCAAGCGCAAGCGCGTGGGCCTGATTGCCAAGGAACGCGTGCCCGTGCGCGAGCCGGCGACACTGGAAAACTCGGACGGCCAGCACATCGGCCAGGTCACCAGCGGGCTGCTCAGCCCCACCCTCAACCAGCCCATCGCCCTGGCCTACGTGCAGGCCGACTACGCCCAGCCCGGCACCGAGCTGTTCGCCATGGTGCGCGGCAAGCCCGTTCCCATGGTGGTGGCGCCCACGCCCTTCCTGCCGCCGCGCTACTACCGTGGCTGATAGCGGGGCTGATTTCCCCTGATTCCTGGCGCGCCTGAGGCGGCTACATTGCGCCCTGGGCCTTCTTGCAATCCCTTATCTTTATCCGGAGCCTTTCATGAGCCTCAAATTCTCCAAAGACCACGAATGGGTCAACACCGCCGATGCCAATGCCGCCGTGGTCGGCATCACCGTGCATGCGCAGGAAGCGCTGGGCGACGTGGTGTTCGTCGACTTGCCCGCGGTCGGCGCCAGCTTCGCCCAGGGCGATGTGGCCGGCGTGGTCGAATCGGTCAAGGCCGCCGCCGACGTGTACATGCCCGTCTCGGGCGAGATCGTCGAGGTCAACGAAGAACTGCGCAACGATCCCTCGCTGGCCAACAGCGACCCGCTGGCCGCCGGCTGGTTCTTCAAGGTCAAGCTGTCCAACCCCGCTGAGCTCGACGGCCTGATGGACGAGACCGCCTACGGCAACTTTGCCGCCAGCGCCTGAGCCAGGCTGGGCGCTATGCGTCTGGCGTGGCCGTTGCCGCGCCCATCGCTCAGCCTTCCCCCAAGATTTCCCGAGATTGGCCCCATGACTGCTGCCCTGCCCCTGTCGGCCCTTGAAAACCCCACTGAATTCCTGCCCCGCCATATCGGCATAGACGCCGCCGACGAGGCGCACATGCTCAGCGTGATCGGCGAAGCCTCGCGCCAGGCGCTGGTGGCCTCCATCGTGCCGCGCTCCATTGCGCGCGCCACACCCATGGACCTGCCAGCGCCCTGCACCGAGGCCGATGCGCTGGCCGAGCTGAAGGCCATCGCGGGCAAGAACCAGGTCCTCAAGAGCTTCATCGGCCAGGGCTACTACGGCACGCACACCCCGGGCGTCATCCTGCGCAACATTCTGGAGAACCCCGCCTGGTACACCGCCTACACGCCCTACCAGGCCGAGATTTCGCAGGGCCGCATGGAGGCGCTGGTCAACTTCCAGACCATGGTGTGCGACTTGACGGGCATGCCTATCGCCAACGCTTCCATGCTGGACGAGGCCACCGCCGCGGCCGAGGCCATGACGCTGGCGCGCCGCTCGGTCAAGGCCAAGGGCCAGACCATCGTGGTGTTTGGCGACACACACCCGCAGACCATTGAAGTCCTACAGACGCGCGCTGCTCCGCTGGGGCTTGCGGTCAAGCTGGCAAACTCAGCAGCCGAGTGGGACGCCGCCATGGCCCAGGACGACTACTTTGCCGCGCTCATCCAGTATCCGGCCAGCAGCGGCTGGCTGATGGACTGGAGCGACGAGGTACATAAGATCCACGCCAAGGGCGCGGCCGCCATCTTTGCGGCCGACCTGTTGGCGCTAACCCTGCTCAAGACCCCTGGCGAGATGGGTGCCGACATCGTGGTCGGCACCACCCAGCGCTTCGGCATGCCCATGGGCGCCGGCGGCCCGCACGCGGGCTACATGGCCTGCCGCGACGAGTTCAAACGCTCCATGCCCGGCCGCCTGGTGGGCGTGAGCGTCGACACCCATGGGGCCCCCGCCTACCGCCTGGCACTGCAGACACGCGAGCAGCACATTCGCCGCGAAAAGGCCACATCCAACATCTGCACCGCGCAGGTGCTGCCCGCCGTGATCTCCAGCATGTATGCCGTGTACCACGGCCCGCAGGGGCTGACGCGCATAGCCCAGCGAGTGGCCCGTCTCGCGGCGATCCTGAAGGCGGGCTTGGCGCAACTTGGCTATTCGCACCACCATCACGACTCGGCCTTCGACACGATCAGCCTGAAGACCGATAGCGCTACGGATTCAATAGCTGCCCGCGCTGTGCAGCTGGGCGCAAACCTGCGCAAAGCCTGGGACGTCTATCTGTGCATCTCGCTCGACGAAACCAGCACCCGCGCAGACGTGGACCTGCTGTGGCGCATCTTCGCCACTGCCGGTCAGGCGCTGCCTGATTTTGCGCAGCTCGAACGCAGCGCCCCCGATCTTCTGCCCGCCGCGCTGCGCCGCACCAGCAGCTTCCTCACGCACCCGGTGTTCAACACGCACCACAGCGAGACCGGCATGCTGCGCTACATCCGTACCCTGAGCGACAAGGACCTGGCGCTGGACCGCACCATGATCCCGCTGGGCAGCTGCACCATGAAGCTCAACGCCACCAGCGAGATGATCCCCATCACCTGGCCGGAGTTCGCCAACGTCCATCCCTTCGCCCCCGCCGGCCAACTGGCCGGCTATGCCGAGCTCGACCAACTGCTGCAGCGCTGGCTGTGCGCCGCCACGGGCTACGCGGGGGTAAGCCTGCAGCCCAACGCCGGCAGCCAGGGCGAGTACGCGGGCCTCTTGGCCATCAAGGCCTACCACGAGGCCCAGGGCCATGGGCACCGCAACATCTGCCTGATCCCGAGCAGCGCCCATGGCACCAACCCGGCCAGCGCACACATGGTGGGCATGCAGGTGGTGGTCACCAGGTGCGACGAGAACGGCAACGTGGACATGGCCGACCTGTACGCCAAGTGCGAGCAGCACAGCCAGGATCTGGCCTGCGTCATGATTACCTACCCCAGCACGCACGGCGTGTTTGAAACCCAGGTCAAGGAGCTGTGCCAGATCGTGCACCAGCATGGCGGGCGCGTGTACGTGGACGGCGCCAACATGAACGCCCTGGTCGGCGTGGCCGCGCCCGGTGAATTCGGCGGCGACGTGAGCCACCTGAACCTGCACAAGACCTTCTGCATTCCCCACGGCGGCGGCGGCCCCGGCGTAGGCCCGGTGTGCGTGGTGGAGGACCTGGTGCCCTATCTGCCCGGCCATGCCAGCGCCGGTGTTGCTAGCAAAATTGGAGCTGTCAGCGCTGCCCCCCTGGGCAATGCAGCCGTTCTGCCTATCAGCTGGATGTATATCCGCATGATGGGTGCCGAGGGCCTCACGGCGGCCACCGAGGCCGCCATCCTGAGCGCCAACTACATCAGCGTGCGCCTGAAGGACCATTACCCCACGTTGTACGCATCGGCCAACGGCCATGTGGCGCATGAGTGCATCCTGGACCTGCGCCAGCTCAAGGAAACCAGCGGCGTGATGGCCGAGGACGTGGCCAAGCGCCTCATCGACTACGGCTTTCACGCGCCCACCTTGAGCTTTCCGGTGGCCAACACGCTGATGGTCGAGCCCACCGAGAGCGAGACCCTGGCCGAGATCGACCGCTTCATCAGCGCCATGATCGCCATCCGAGAAGAAATCCGCCAGATCGAGAGCGGCGCCTGGCCGCAGGACGACAACCCGCTCAAGAACGCACCGCACACCGCCACCAGCCTGCTCAAGTCCGACTGGCCCCACCCCTACACACGCGAAGCGGCCGCCTACCCCGTGGCCAGCCTGCGTCAAACCAAGTACTGGAGCCCGGTGGGCCGCGTGGACAATGTCTATGGTGACCGCAACCTGTTCTGCAGCTGCGTGCCGGTAAGCGAACTGGGGTAAACGCCCCGGCGCGTATGACTGCGTTGCGGTAGCGCAGTTTTTTGGAAACAAAGGCCCGGAAACGGGCCTTTGTGCTTTATAAAGCCAGCTTGAACGGAATAGGCGTGGCGGTACCCATGACCATCCACCAAGGCCGAGCCAGACGCGGTTGCCATCCGGGAATTTTTAGGTTTGCCTAATTTTGAGTTTTCCAGTGTGGTAGATGCTGGTGGATTGTCTTATCAGACCGATCTGGCTACTATCCGCGTCGCCCAATTCTAGTTAGCCTCGCCGACAATTTCGCCTCAAAGCGCATGCCAGCATTAAAGGCCGTCACCCTCGCAAGCGCCCATGCAGCGCGGGTTTGGCCGCGTGGTGGGCTTCGCCTGGAAGGGTTGCGCCGCTTTCAAGGCTTTTTGGCCGCTCGCGCTCGCAGGGCTTGCGTCAGCAGCTATCGTTTCGGTAGTTTGGGGCGCTGCCGCTTGCGTCCCATTTCACCCGTCGGGTCTAACCCGGCAGTCAAGCCGACCCGCCTACGGCGGGCGGCTTACTTTGGCCGTTAGTCCCGCATAAAAACTCGCCATATTCAGGCCATGCTTATTCAAACGGCATTTAGTTTCTCAGGCGTTATTCAGTGCCTTGCTGGCCGTTTGTCCGGGCTTCGCCTGCATTCGCTGCGCCAGTTTCCAGCCTTTTTTGCCGCTGGCCCTTGCATAGCAAGCGCAGCCAGCTATCATTTTGCAAGCATTGCGCCGCCTCGGTGGTGCTTTGCTTTTTCGCAGTTTGTGCCCGTCGTCAAAGTGGGGCTACCCGTTGTGGCTTCTGGGTCTAACTGTTCGTCGCAGCCGACCGCCTACGGCGTCGGCTGAACTCAGGGCGTTAGTCCCGCATAGAAACCCGCTTTATTTAAGCCATGCTTTTTCAAACGGCATTCAGTTTCTCAGGCGTTATTCAGCGCCTTGCTGGCCGTTTTTCCGGGCTTCGCCTGCATTCTCTGTGCCAGTTTTTAGGTTTTCTTTTCAGCGTTGCGCCGCCTCGGTGGCGCTTTGCTTTCTCGCAGTTTGCGCCCGTCGTCAAAGCGGGGCTTCCCGTTTTGGCCATCGGGTCTAACTGTTCGTCGCAGCCGACCGCCTACGGCGTCGGCTGAACTCAGGGCGTTAGTCCCGCATAGAAAACCGCTTTATTTGCGCCATGCTTTTTCAAACGGCATTTAGTTTCTCAGGCGTTATTCAGTGCCTGGTTTGTCGTTTCTCTGGGCTTCGCCTGCATTCGCTGCGCCAGTTTTCATCCTTTTTGGCCGCTGGCCCTTGCGTAGCAAGCGCAGCCAGCTATCATTTTGCAAGCGTTGCGCCGCCTCGGTGGCGTAGTGCTTTTTCGCAGTTTGTACCCGTCGTCAAAGTGGGGCTACCCGTTTTGGCCATCGGGTCTAACTGTTCGTCGCAGCCGACCGCCTACGGCGTCGGCTGAACTCAGGGCGTTAGCCTGGAAAGGTGCAATCACATGAAAAATCTATTCCTATCAATCGCTCTCTCATTACTTTCATTCACCTCATTTGCTGCGCAGCCAATTCAAATAGGTCAATCACCCTCTTCACAGCAATTTCGCTGCGATGGAAGAACGCATTGTTCCCAAATGAAATCTTGTGAAGAAGCAAAATTCTTCCTGAAAAGTTGTCCCGGCACAAAAATGGACGGCGATGGAAATGGCATACCTTGTGAGCGCCAGTGGTGCACCTCCGAACGTAGCGACCAAGAAGACCGTCAATCGGGGCGCCGTCGTTTTAAATAAGGTCACGTCTGGGTCTAACTGTTCGTCGCAGCCGACCGCCTACGGCGTCGGCTGAACTCAGGGCGTTAGTCCCGCATAGAAAACCGCTTTATTCAGGCCATGCTTTTTCAAACGGCATTCAGTTTCTCAGGCGTTATTCAGCGCCTGGCTTGCCGTTTCTCCGGGCTTCGCCTGCATTCGCTGCGCCAGTTTCCAGCCTTTTTGGCCGCTGGCCCTTGCGCAGCAAGCGCAAGCAGCTATCATTTTGCAAGCGTTGCGCCGCCTCGGTGGCGCTTTGCTTTTTCGCAGTTTGCGCCCATCGTCAAAGTGGGGCTTCCCGTTTTGGCCATTGGGTCTAACTGTTCGTCGCAGCCGACCGCCTACGGCGTCGGCTGAACTCAGGGCGTTAGTCCCGCATAGAAACCCGCTTTATTTGGCCCATGCTTTTTCAAACGGCATTTAGTTTCTCAGGCGTTATTCAGCGCCTTGCCTGCCGTTTCTCCGGGCTTCGCCTGCGGGCGGTTTGCTTGTTTCAGGCTTTTTTGGCCGCTGGCCCTTGCGTAGCAAGCGCGGCCAGCTATCATTTTGCAAGCGTTGCGCCGCCTCGGTGGCGCTTTGCTTTTTCGCAGTTTGCGCCCGTCGTCAAAGTGGGGCTACCCGTTTTGGCCTCCGGGTCTAACTGTTCGTCGCAGCCGACCGCCTACGGCGTCGGCTGAACTCAGGGCGTTAGTCAATATAGGAGGATGCTTAATGAATAGCGAAGAACTCGCGGAAGTAGTCACTGCTCTACATGGCTTGTGCATGGCGCAGGCAGGACAAGTAGCTGCTTTGCAAGTGACTCTAGAAGCACTAATCGCCACAATTGGCGTCAATCTTCCGCCATTAACCGCTCAAGTATCGCAGCATATTGAGGGATTGGCTCCCCTTGCAGCAAACGATCTTGACCCTTCCTCGCTGCCTTCTTTTTCCAGTACTATCTCCACCTTACAAAATAATCTACGCATTCTCCAAGGTGCGTAAATGATGCGAGCCTCACCCCTTAAGCATCAGTCCCGATCTAACCATTCGTCGCAGCCGACCGCCTACGGCGTCGGCTGAACTCAGGGCGATAGCCTTATGAAACAAAAAGCAGAAACCGCGCAAATTGCAGAGGCACTATCCGGCGATAAGCTTTATCAAGAGCGTGCCCGAGCAGCTTTGCCTTTACTTGTCAGGCAAGCCCAAGCTGGCAATCCCATTTTTTATTCTGACCTTGCAGCAGAGTTGGGAATTCCCAACCCGCGCAATCTAAATTACGTCCTAGGCAGCATTGGTCAAGCTCTTACTGACCTATCAAAACTTTGGGGCATAAAAGTCCCACCCATTCAGTGCCTAGTCGTTAACAAAGCTACTGGCCTGCCCGGAGAGGGAATCGGCTGGTTCGTGGTTAAAAAAGAAGACTATTCAAAACTCACAAAGCGGCAGCAGCGCACCATCGTTGAGGCAGAACTTCAACATGTCTATGCTTTTCCGCAGTGGCACAAGGTATTAAGCGCATTACAGTTGCAGCCCACCGACACCGATTTCACCCAACTTATAAAAGCGGCTACTACCCGTGGTGGTAGCGGTGAAGGTGATAAACACAAAAAACTAAAAGAGTTTGTTGCAAACCATCCGCAGGTCATAGGTTTGTCAGCAGCGACTCCACGCGGCATCCAAGAGTTTGCCTTACCGTCTGGCGACTCCATAGACGTGATGTTTCAAAACAAAGATTGGGTGGCTGTTGAGGTCAAGTCGGCTATCTCACAAGTCCCTGATATCTTGCGAGGCTTATTTCAGTGCGTTAAGTATCGTGCGGTCATTGAGGCAGTGCAGGCCACAGAGTCACTGCCCCAAAACGCAAGAGCATTGCTTGTCTTGGAGGGTGCATTACCAATTGAGCTACTACCCATCAAAAACCTGCTGGGCATTGAGGTCATCGAACATGTCAGTCCAACAACAGCGGGCTAACAAGGCACTCCAGCCGACCCCCACGCCTCCGCTTCGCTACGGTGCGGGGTCGGCTGAGTTTAAGCGTTAGGCATCATAAATTTAGGATTTCCCTGTGCTGAGCAAAGAATCTGGCCTTCGCGCCTACGCATCGATGATCAACTCCCTCGACGCCGAGAAACTTGCACCACTGCTGGCTGACGACTTTACCTACGAATCGCAGATGGTCTTCGAACCAATCGAGTCGAAGAAAGCATTTCTTGAGTACATAAGGGTAAAATTAGAAACAATTAGGAATTCTGACTCGCCTGTATATGCCGAAATGGGCGTCGTCCATGCTTACTTTGAAAATCAGCCGTGCGTTATCCTAGCGCAGGGGTCGAAGGAGGATTTGGTTGCCATTGTTCTCGCTAAGACCGACGGTGCCTTCTTGAAACGGTTGGACTTATGCATCGTCCCAGAGCCTCACTCTGCAAAGCGTAGCAACGACTATCCTCAGTAATGCCTAACATTTCGTCGCAGCCGACCGCCTACGGCGTCGGCTGAACTCAAAGCGTTAGTCCCGCATAGAAACCCGCTTTATTTGCGCCATGCTTTTTCAAACGGCATTTAGTTTCTCAGGCGTTATTCACCGCCTTGCTGGCCGTTTCTCCGGGCTTCGCCTGCAGGCAGTTTGCTTGTTTCAAGCTTTTTTGGCCGCTGGCCCTTGCGTAACAAGCGCGGTAAGCTATCATTTTGCAAGCGTTACGCCGCTTCGGTGGCGCTTTGCTTTTTCGCAGTTCGCGCCCGTCGTCAAAGTGGGGCTACCCGTTTTGGCTTCTGGGTCTAACTGTTCGTCGCAGCCGACCGCCTACGGCGTCGGCTGAACTCAGGGCGTTCGACATCATAAAAATCATCACCCAGGGAGACCCAGTGATTTCTACCGAGACTACGTGGCAAGAGGCGCTCGAAGCGCGCGATGATCTGGAACAGTACGCAGACAACGCGGTCGGATTATTCGCTCTTTCTCTTCGGTTCGGATTAGATGACATTCACACCGTCGCCGCAGAGTCGATCACCGACGGTAGCGACGACAAGAAATGCGACCTGATATTTATCGATCGAGAAGAGCGAGTTGCAGTCCTGGCGCAATGCTACTTTTCGACAAAAGACAAGCGGGGTGCACCTGCAAACAAGGCGTCGGATCTAAACACGGCCGTCGCTTGGCTTCTTCAGCGGCCGATCAAGGAACTTCCTGAGCGTCTACGCTCATCCGCCACAGAACTGCGTGCAGCGATCGCTGACGGACAAATTCAGCGCTTCGAGGTCTGGTACGTACACAATCTTCCCGAGACGGATAACGTTCAGGACGAACTAACGACCGTTACATCGACTTCCAAGACTCTAATTTCGGGGCTGAACGGCGCATCAAAGATAGTAGTTTCCTCTATGGAAATCGGACGAGAGTCACTGGAAGAACTTTACCGCGAGACGCTCTCACCAATTCTTGTCAATGACGAGATCAAGATTGATATCGAGTCAGGCTTCGCAGTTCAAGGAACAAACTGGAAAGCCTTCGTTACTGCCGTTCCTGCAAGAACACTCCATCGGCTTTACAGCAAACACAAGACACGGCTGTTTTCCGCAAACGTTCGAGACTATCTTGGTTCTAGAAAATCAGATGCCAATATCAACAACGGCATTAAGCGCACGGCCCAATCAAACCCGGAGGACTTCTGGGTTTTCAACAACGGCATTACGGTTCTGACGCATCACTTCGAAGACGTTGCCGGAAAGACGAAACGACAACTTATTCTGAACGGCGCCTCAATTGTGAACGGCGCGCAGACTACTGGAGCACTGGGTTCCTTAACTAAGGCTCCAGACGCCACCGCAATGGTCCCTGCTCGGTTCGTTCAGACTTCAAGTACCGAGGTCATTTACGACATTATTCAGTACAACAACAGTCAAAACAAGGTCACAGCATCAGACTTCCGCAGCACTGATCGGATTCAAAAACGACTTCGAGAAGAGGTTGAAGCAATTCCAAATGCCAAGTACGAGGGCGGACGGCGCGGCGGGCACAAAGACGCGATCGAGAGAAACAAGAATTTGCTACCTTCATACACCGTCGGTCAAGCGCTTGCAGCCTTTCATCTGGATCCGCTCACCGCATACAACTTCAAGAGCGATATTTGGGTTTCAGACAAAACCTACTCCAAGTTTTTTAACGACGACACGAACGGACAGAATCTCGTTTTCGCGTACGGTCTACTTCGAGCGGTTGAGCACGCCAAACAGGTAGTTGTAGCAAAATCCAAATCTGATAACGCAGGAATGACCACACAAGAAACCGACTTGCTGTCCTATTTTCGTCATCGCGGTTCCACCTACCTTTTTGTGGCAGCGATCGCCTCCTGCCTCGAAACTTTTATAGGGAGACGCATAACGTCACCTTCCAAAGTAAGTTTCGGGCCAAAAGTCTCACCGAAACAGGCAACGCAGCACTGGCAAGATATCGTGGCTCTCGTCTCTCCCTTTTGCCAGCAACTTAGCGAAGCACTCGCGGATGGACTAAAGAGCAACGAACGCGCCCAGAAATCGATTGGTACGTTTCGAGCGCTAGTCCAAGCGACTGCGGGTGCAAACACCGAAGCTTACAAACGGTTTGCCAAGCTGATTACGGTCGCAAGATGATGCCGAACCCATCGTTCCAGCGGACCGCCTCCGGCGGCCGCTGAACTCAAACGTTAGTCCCGCTTAGAAACCCGCTTTATTTGCGCCATGCCTTTTCAAACGGCATTCAGTTTCTCAGGCGTTATTCAGCGCCTTGCTTGCCGTTTCTCCGGGCTTCGCCTGCAATCGCAGCGCCAGTTTAGAACATTTTTGGCCGCTGGCCCTTGCGTAGCAAGCGCGGCCAGCTATTATTTTGCAAGCGTTGCGCCGCCTCGGTGGCGTTTTGCTTTTTCGCAGTTTGCGCCCGTCGTCAAAGTGGGGTTTCCCGTTTTGACCATCGGGTCTAACTGTTCGTCGCAGCCGACCGCCTACGGCGTCGGCTGAACTCAGGGCGTTGGGCACCAATGTGGCGGGTTCCTGACACTTGTATAGGGAGTAACTCATGAGCGAAACCACTAACAAAGAACCAGCTCAGCCGATCGCTTCGGTCGAGGCAAGCAAGGTACCTGGCCAGCCAGAGGAGCCAAAGAAACCCAGGGGGCTTGACAAGTATCAACTGCTTCTGACGGCTAATCCAATTCTACGAAATATAGCTTTAGTACTCTGCCTTTGCCTATTTCCGATTGCGTTTGCTGTTGTATGGTTCGCATGGTTTATTTTGTTACCGGACCTCTGGGAATGGTCTTTCGCGGTGTTTACGTGGAGAAGCATTGTCGGGTTCTTCGCAGTGTTATTTCTTGCTGTTCTTCCTATTTATGCACCTATTGGTGCATTCATCGCTACTGCATATGTTCTGGAAGTCTATGCAGACGAGGCAGCAAAGAAAGTCACGCTCGTTCTGGAACGCGGAAGCTCGCTGCAGTCCGATGCTGAGGATGAACTGGCAAAGCACGACCAAAGCGGACTCGTTCCACTTCTTCGATACAGCAGAGTGCAACTAGAGTCTTACTATGCGATAGGCCTTACCCAGACGCAGCGTAGTTTCCGCTATAGCATCATCGCAATGTGGATTGGATTTGCCGTAATCCTTGGCGGCATCATTATTCGCGTGGTAGATCTGGACCGATTCGGCCTACGTCCTCTTGATACTGACATTAGTACGCTAGTCATCATTTCCGGCGCAATCATTGAGGTCATCTCAGCACTATTTCTTTGGGTTTACCGCAGCTCAGTTCGTCAGTTAACCTATTTTTACAATCGTCAAATGTACAACCACAGCATACTGATGTCGCAACGCATAGCTGACACAATGACGCACTCGGATGAAATCAAGAAGACAATTATTGAAAAATTGCTCGATCGCTCTTGGGCATATGAACCAGATACCCTCCCATCCGGGCAGTCGCTACTATCTTTTCGTTCGCCGAAGGGATAAGGACGCCTCTAGTGTCATCTCACCATACGCTGCCGCCCAACAAGACGTTCCAGCGGACCATCCAAAAGGGTCGCTTCGCGCCACTTTTGGCCGCCCGCTGAACTTTGACGTTAGGCAATTACTTCATGAACCGAACCGAACTCCGCATTCTTCGCAGGGCGATAAAGTTGGTCGCACACCACAATGAGAACTTATGGTGGGAATTGAAGCACCAAATCTGGGACTTTGGATATCAAACATACTACCCTCTACAAGGTGAGTATGAGTTTCCTGCCAAGCAAGCAGTCAGCAAGCTTCCCGAAGAAGCACTACAAGAATTGCATTTGACGTACACCACCCAACTAAAACACGATCAACCGATAGATCGTGACCAACTAATAGAATATTACGCCGCAGTTATGATTGAAGAAATCGTGCGCCGGGCAGGAATCGCCGGATACAGAACGGTGGACTGGTGAACGATCATGCACCTAACTGTGCAGTCAAGCCGACCCGCCTACGGCGGGCGGCTTATCTTGCCCGTTAGGCATCATAAATTTAGGATATCCCTGTGCTGAGCAAAGAATCTGGCCTTCGCGCCTACGCATCGATGATCAACTCCCTCGACGCCGAGAAACTTGCGCCACTGCTGGCTGACGACTTTACCTACGAATCGCAGATGGTCTTCGAACCAATCGAGTCGAAGAAAGCATTTCTTGAGTACATAAGGGTAAAACTAGAAACAATTAGGAATTCTGACTCGCCTGTATATGCCGAAATGGGCGTCGTCCATGCTTACTTTGAAAATCAGCCGTGCGTTATCCTAGCGCAGGGGTCGAAGGAGGATTTGGTTGCCATTGTTCTCGCTAAGACCGAGGGTGCCTTCTTGAAACGGTTGGACTTATGCATCGTCCCAGAGCCTCACTCTGCAAAGCGTAGCAACGACTATCCTCAGTAATGCCTAAACTGTCGCATCCCGGACGATTGCAT
>JAFEDY010000028.1:0-1724 GCA_018241405.1 Pseudomonadota bacterium
GGTCCGTGCGCGGATGGTCGTCACAGAGCACGTCTGCCACGCACAGAGCTGGGTCCGAAAAGCGCTGGCCCTGCGCCTCGACCTCGGCCACGCTGGACGGGTGATACAGCCATGGCGCGTGGCCCTGGGACGCCGCTGCGACAGGGCTGCCGGGGGTGGAAGTGGGATCGGTGACCATGGGATACCTCCATATCGGCTGTTCGGCACAAGGATGCCTATGCTTCGGCGCCATTGTCGGCACACCAACCTCCGTAGTCCAGACGAAAAAAGGCCCGCGCTTGGCGGGCCTCAATCATTGGAATCGCAGGTATGGCCATGCTCAACGATGGTACGCCGTCTCCCCATGGGCGCTGATGTCGAGGCCCTGGCGCTCGGATTCCTCGTCCACGCGCAGACCCACGAGCAGGTCGGCGATCTTGTACGCGACGAAGGACGCCACGCCCGACCACACGACGGTGAACAGTACGCTCTTGACCTGTATCCACACCTGGGCGCCCATGTGGAAGGTGTCGGGCGTGGCGCCGCCCGTGCCGCCCAGGCCCTGCGCGGCAAACACGCCGGTCAGGATGGCGCCCACGATGCCGCCCACGCCATGCACGCCGAAGACGTCGAAGGCGTCGTCCACCTTGAGCATGCGCTTCAGGCCGCCCACGCCCCACAGGCACACCAGGCCGGCAATCAGGCCGATGACGATGGCGCCCATGGGCCCGACAAAGCCCGCGGCCGGGGTGACGGCCACCAGGCCCGCCACGGCGCCCGAGGCCGCGCCCAACATGGAGGCCTTGCCCTTGTGCAGCGCCTCGCCGGCGCTCCAGCTCAGCGTGGCGGCGGCGGTGGCCAGCACGGTGTTGACGAAGGCCAGGCCGGCCACAGCGTTGGCGGCACCGGCCGAGCCGGCGTTGAAGCCAAACCAGCCCACCCACAAGAGCGACGCGCCCACCATGGTCAGCGTGAGCGAGTGCGGCGTGAACGCCTCGCGGCCAAAGCCGATGCGCTTGCCCACCATGTAGGCGCCCACCAGGCCGGCAATGCCGGCGTTGATGTGCACCACGGTGCCGCCGGCGAAGTCGAGCGCGCCATCCTGCGCCAGCAGGCCGCCGCCCCAGACGATGTGCGCCATGGGCACGTAGCTGATGGTGAACCACAGCACGGCAAAGACCAGCACGGCGGCGAAGCGCATGCGCTCGGCGAACGAGCCCACGACCAGCGCCACCGTGATGGCCGCGAACGTGCCCTGGAAGGCGAAGAACACATATTCGGGAATGGTCGTGAGGGCGCCGAAGGTCTCCGGCCCCACGCCCTTGAGGAAGAGCTTGGACAGGTCGCCCACGAACCGCCCCTCGCCAGCGAACGCCAGGCTGTAGCCATAAATGGCCCACAACAGCGACACCAGGGCAAAGACCACGAACACCTGCATCAGCACCGACAGCATGTTCTTGGCGCGGCCCAGGCCGCCGTAGAACAGCGCCAGGCCGGGGATGGTCATGAGGATCACGAGCAGCGTGGAGGTCAGCATCCAGGCGGTGTCGCCGGAATCGACCTTGGGCGCGGGCGCCGCGGTTGGCGCCTGGGCCGCGGGTGCGGGGGCGGCGGTGGTGGCTTCGGCCACCGGTTCGGGCGCGGCGGGGGCCTGCGCCAGGGCGGCGCCGCCACCCATCAGCAGACCCAGGCCCAGGGCCAGGGAGGCAAGCAGTTTTCTCATGGCAAATCTCCGTGGCGGGGGG
>JAFEDY010000028.1:1823-2487 GCA_018241405.1 Pseudomonadota bacterium
TCGTCGGCCACGGCGGCCTCGATCTTCACCTTGGGCAGGAAGTCCACGACATATTCGGCGCCGCGGTACAGCTCGGTATGGCCCTTCTGGCGGCCAAAGCCCTTGACCTCGGTGACGGTGATGCCCTGCACGCCGATGTCCGACAGCGCTTCGCGCACCTCGTCGAGCTTGAAGGGTTTGATGACGGCGGTGATCATTTTCATGACCGACTCCTTTGCGAGAATTACAGGGTCTTGGTAAGGGTGACGATCAGGCGCGCCTTGTTGGCGTCGCCGAAGTAGCTTTTCTTGGTCGCGCCCACGACGGCGGCCGACAGCGACACGCCAGAACCGAAGTCGTAGGCGCCGCCCAATTGATAGTCCACATAGTTGGGCACGCCCAGGTCCTTGATGTCGCCGGCAAAGTGCGTGTAGCCCAGGGCGGCCTTGAGGGTGATTGCAGGCGCCACCTCGTGGGCGAACGCCAGGTTCAGGTAGCCGGTGTTACGGCCGCGCCGGCTCGACGACTTGGCGCCGGCCCAGCCGAAATAGTCCTTGGACACGGTGTGCGAATACTTGGCCGTGAACGGGCCGTAGGTCGCCGCGCCGTACAGCTCGGTGGTGTTGCCGCTGTTGTTGCCGGGGTAGATGTAGGCCAGTGCGCCCAGGTCCAGGTCCAGCGCGCC
>JAFEDY010000028.1:2636-3209 GCA_018241405.1 Pseudomonadota bacterium
GGGCATGGCGGCGGCCGCAAGGGCCAGGCTCAGGGACTTCAGGGATGCAGGGGACATGGTTCCTCCTCGGTGTATTGAATGCGGTCACCCACCTCAATGCACGGACCGTGCCAGCCTCCTTGCAAGTACATTTGGCAGCAAACATGCATGGTTGCCGGCGTCGCCGCGCACCAAATTGGGGAGGGTTCACGCCATGAGTCTTGCTTTGGTGCAAAGCCGCGCCCTGCTGGGCCTGCAGGCACCCACAGTCACCGTCGAGGTGCATCTGGCCAACGGCCTGCCCAGCTTTGCGCTCGTCGGCCTGGCCGAGGTCGAGGTCAAGGAGGCGCGCGAGCGCGTGCGCTCGGCGCTGCAGAACGCGGGGCTGGAGTTCCCGGCCAACAAGAAGATCACCGTCAACCTGGCGCCGGCCGACCTGCCCAAGGACTCGGGACGCTTTGACCTGCCGATCGCCCTGGGCATCCTGGCCGCCAGCGGGCAGATCGATGCGGCGCGCCTGGCCGGCTGGGAGTTTGCGGGCGAGCTGTCGCTGTCCGGCCTGCTGCGGCCCGTACGCGGCGCGCTGGCGACGAG
>JAFEDY010000028.1:3363-23931 GCA_018241405.1 Pseudomonadota bacterium
GCCAAGCGCGCGCTGGAGATCGCCGCGGCCGGCGGCCACGGCCTCTTGCTGGTCGGCCCACCGGGCTCGGGCAAGTCCATGCTGGCGCAGCGCTTTGCCGGCCTGCTGCCGCCCATGCAGGTCGAGCAGGCACTGGAAAGCGCGGCCATCGCCAGCCTGGCCGGGCGCTTCACGCCCGATCAGTGGATGCAGCGCCCCACGGCCAGCCCGCACCACAGCTGCAGCGCCGTGGCCCTGGTGGGGGGCGGATCGCCGCCGCGGCCGGGCGAGATTTCGCTGGCGCACGAGGGCGTTTTATTCCTGGACGAGTTCCCCGAGTTCGCGCGCAGCGCCCTGGAGGCCCTGCGCGAGCCGCTGGAGAGCGGGCGCATCACCATCGCGCGTGCGGCGCAGCGCGCGGAGTTTCCGGCGCGCTTTCAGCTCGTCGCCGCCATGAACCCCTGCCCCTGCGGCTTTGCCGGCTCGCGCCAGCGCGCCTGCCGCTGCACGCCCGACCAGGTGGCGCGCTACCAGGGCAAGCTCTCCGGCCCCTTGCTCGACCGCATCGACCTGCATGTGGAGGTGCCCCAGCTGCCCGCCGACGAGCTGCTGGGCACCCCCGCCGGCGAGGCGAGCAGCGCCGTGCGCGAGCGCGTGGCCCGCGCGCACGAACGCGCATGGAAGCGCCAGGGCCAGCCCAACCAGGCGCTGCAGGGCCGCCAGCTCGATGCCATGGTGGCGCTGGACGAAGCAGCGGCCCGCTTTCTGCAGACCGCCGCCGCGCGCCTGGCCTGGTCGGCACGCAGCACGCACCGCGCGCTCAAGGTGGCGCGCACCATTGCCGACCTGGCCGCGTCGGAGCAGGTGACGCTGGCCCATGTGGCCGAGGCCATTCAGTACCGGCGCACGCTGCATCAGCAGAGCGCCTGACGCTATGTAATATGTAGCTTCCAGCGCTTGATGGCATTGCCCTTGTGGCATATTTCATGCATATCCAAGGAGAACCTCAGCGGTCGGCTACCACCAACCCCTTGAGCCCCAGCTTGTGCATGAGTGCGGTGTCTGCCGCCACGTCCGGGTTGCCTGTCACCAGCAGCTTGTCGCCATAGAAAATGGAGTTGGCGCCCGCCATGAAGCACAGCGCCTGCACCGCCTCACCGAACTGCTGGCGCCCGGCGGACAGGCGCACGCGCGCCCGCGGCATGGTGATGCGCGCCACGGCGATCACGCGCACGAAGTCCAGTGGGTCGACGGGCTCGCTGTCGGCCAGCGGCGTGCCGGGCACGGGCACCAGGCTGTTGATGGGCACGGAATCGGGGTAAGGCTCCATGTTTGCCAACTGGGCAATCAGGCCGGCGCGGTGCACCACCTCCTCGCCCATGCCGATGATGCCGCCGCAGCAGACGTTGATGCCCGCAGCGCGCACGGCCTGCAGCGTGTCCAGGCGGTCCTGGTACTGGCGCGTGCTGACCACGTCCTGGTAGTACTCGGGCGCGGTGTCCAGGTTGTGGTTGTAGTAGTCCAGCCCCGCGTCGCGCAGCGCCAGCGCCTGGTGCGGCTGGAGCATGCCCAGCGTGGCGCAGGTCTGCAGCCCCAGGTTCTTGACGGCGCCGATGAGCGCGCTCATCTTCTCGATGTCGCGGTCCTTGGGAGCGCGCCAGGCCGCGCCCATGCAAAAGCGTGTGGCGCCCGCGTCCCGCGCAGCCCGGGCGGCGCGCGTGACCTCGTCCACGTCCATCAGCTTCTCGGCCTTCACGCCCGTCTCGAACGCCGCAGATTGCGGGCAGTAGCCGCAGTTTTCAGGGCATCCACCGGTTTTTACCGACAGCAGGGTGGCCAGCTCGATCTCCCCGGCCGGCCACTGTGCGCGGTGCACGGTCTGGGCCTGGAACAGCAGTTCCATGAAGGGCAGATCCAACAGGGCCTGGATAGCGTCCACCGTCCAGCGCTGATCGGTCGGCGCGGCGGGGCGGTTTGCGGGCGCATGCCAGTGCATGGACTGGGCGGCTGCGGGTGTGGCGTGGGTCATGGGCGATTTCTCCTTGAGTGCAATGGCGGGCATTGTGTCGAAATCGGGGACACCCCGATCACCGAGACGAAAAAATGTCAATTGGACGCATTTGGATGGATATGGGGCATTTTTGACATGTTGTTGACGTCATTTGGAGTATCTTTGATTGGTGTTTCCGGCCTCATGCTGCTTCTGCGCCGAATATGCGGCGTACAGCCTGCATTCGCATTCAAGCGCTGCGACGCAGTTTTTGCATATGAATTCGAAAGCGTGCAGATGGCGACACGAAGACGACACTTGAAGTGCCACTGATGCCTTTCGGCTGTCTGAAATGGAAAGACCCGACCCGACGATCGGGTATTGCCGCGTACGAACAATGGCGCTGCAGCCCTCAGCCTCAGTAACCGCGCAGATCGCGCGGCGGCTCGCGCAGCGGTTGGCCGCAGATGCGCGCCAACGTGGCGCCGACGATGGCCAGGTCGTTGTCAAACGCACCGTGGCTGGACGGGATGTGCACGTCGGGCTCGGCCGTGAGCACCTTGTCTTCCTCCACGACCGTCAAGCGCGTCTTCCTGCTGAGCCGCGCATCGGCCACGGCGCGGCGCCAGGTGGCCAGGGTCTCGCCGGTGGTGGATGCGCCGTCCCAGCTGCTCTGGTCGTTCTCGCCGGTAAAGGTGCGTTCCAGCCCCAGCAGGGGCGTGCGTCGGTCCTGCTCCAGCGCGTTGGACACCAGGTACAGCAGCGACTTGCGATAGATGTATCCGGTGTTGTCGCCGCGCTCGCGTTCGTCGCTCAGGACGGCGATATGGGTCTTGGCCAGCAGCGCCTTGTCGGCGTAATGCTGGTTGGCAAAGGCCACCGTGCAGGCAGGGGCGTACAGGTGGATGCCGGCCACGGCATCGCGCAGGACGGGCGCCCCGGAGGGGGATTTCAGGTTGGCCAGCCAGTCCAGCATATGCCCGAGCCAGATGCTGCCGGCCGAATGCCCCATGAGGTGGATCTCCAGCTCGTCGCCCCACAGCGCCTGGAGGTCGCCCAGGGCCCGCGCCAGCAGGTCGCCCGCGCGCGTGGCCTGCCAGGCAAACGCTGCGTTGCCCTTCATCTCGTTCCACAGGGTCCGCACCACGGTGCGGCCTATGGTGGACTCGATCAGCGCGTCGCTGCGATCGGTCACCCACTCCTTGGCGCCGGCGGCCGCCGGGCGCCCCGCGCGCCACTCCTCCAGGCGATAGCGGATGCTTTCGAGCAGGCCGGTATGCCAGACCACGAACAGCGGGTAGCAGCCATTGGCCTCGCACAGGCGGCCCAGGACGCGCGCGCGCTTGAGGCCATCGGCCTCGCTGTTGAGGCCGCCGTGCACGTACAGAATCAGGCGCTTCTTGCCCTCTGGCGCCCGGGTGCGAAACCACTGGTCCGGCAGCACGCAGGCCTGGCCGGAGAGGTTGCGCGTGCGCTCGTCGGTGGTCAGGTAGCGGTCCATGCGGCCGTCATTGCCCACCGAGATGACATGGTCCAGGGTCTGGCTCTCGGACCAGGTGCGGCCCGCCGCCGCCGGCCCGGCCATGGCCACGGGCACATTGCGCCCTCCGCCGACGAGCCCTGGCACGCCGAGCGCGACCACCCAGGCATCCATGGCATGCTGCAGCCAGTCCTCGTAGCTCAGCACGGCAAAGCCATGCGCACCCCATTCGGGACCCCAGGAGTTCTGCAGCACGAAGCCGCTTTCGTTGTAGCCCACCAGCGCATAGGCATGGCCCGCATCGCGCCGCGGTACGCCGTCGAAGGCGATCAGGGGCAGGCTGGCATGCCCTTCGGGTAGGGCGCTGACCGCCACGCCCTGCCAGCCGTCATGCACGTAGCTGGACACGAAGATGGCGCCCACGTTCATGATCGCGGCCTGCATGTCGGAGATGCTTTGGGTATCGACGCGGTAGTACACGCCCAGGGTGGTGCCGCGGGCACGCCCGGCATGGCCGAAGCGCGGCGCCGTTCCGCGGTAGGGCCAGTCCTCCTCCAGGCACACGCCATGGTTGAACCAGCCCTTGATGGCGCCGCGGCAGCTCGAGCCCTCGTAGTTCTCGCCGGCGTACTCGTCGTAGCGGCGCGCCATGTTGTAGAGCATGCGCGGGCTGACCGACTCCATGGCCTCGGGCCTTTCTTCGCGCATCCAGCGCAGGTAGTTGACCACGCCCGCCAGCCCGAAGCCGGTGCATGCGCCCTCGCTGCCCTGGTTCAGTACCAGGCCCGCCCGTGCGTAGGCCGGCAGCCATTTCTGCACCGCTTGCGCCGTGGGCCATTCGGGCTGCAGGCTCACGGGCGCAGGCGTGTAGGGGCGGTCGCGCAGGTCGGCCGCGTCGGCCTGGGCATTGAGCCGGGGCTCAGCGGCTCTCTGCGCCACCGGCTCGCGTGCCGCGCGCTTGCGCGGGGCAGCGGCAGCTGCAGCGGCGCGCCAGTTTTTTTGGGCCAGGGTGAACACGTTCTGGAATCTGTCCAGCCCATGCGATCCGCGATTGTCGAGGCGGCGTGCGCCCTTGTAGTCGCCCGCGGCCAGGCATGCCTGCATCGCATCGCGGTGCGCGTCCAGGAACAGCGCCAGCAACAGCGCCGCCACCTCGGGAGCATTGGCCAGGTCCGGCGCCGAGGCCAGGTCCAGCCCCAGCTTGGCGCCATAGGCCTCGTAGTTGCCGCGGCCCTTGAGCTGCACGAAGCCGCGCCCGCGGAACAGGGCGCCCTCGCGCGCGCCGCGGCGGTTGCCCCACTTGTTGTCGTAGAGCGCAAACGGCGTGCCGCCCGGCTCGGTGTTGTACCTGGACTGGAATTCGGAGATCGGCACGAAGCCCTCGGTCTCGGCGCGTATGGTGCCCAGCGCCGCCAGCACCATGTCGCGTCCCGTCAGGCCGACGGCGCGCAAGGCCGCCGTAACGTAGCCCAGATAGCGCGAAATATTGACCGGCTTGGTGGCGGGAAACAGCGCGTGGACTGTGTCCGTGCTGAGCTCACCTGCCAGCGGCGGCAGGTCGGCCAATCCCAGCGCCAGCAGGTTGCACGGCCCCACGATGCCGTCGGCAAACAGCCCGCGCCCGTTCTGCCAGCAGCGCAGCGCGCCGTCCAGCGTGGCATCGAACGTCTCGCCGCCCTTGCCCAACTGCGGATAGTTGGACGCCACGGCGCCCAGCTCGGCCACCAGCGCCTTGCGCAGCTGGATGACCAATGGATCCTGACTCCCCTGACGCAACAGAAAGGGACTGGCGGGCATGGCGTTGTCTCCCATTGGTGGAGCGAGTGGCCCTGCGACACGCATCGAGCACGGCATGGGGCCACGCGGCGAGGGCATTGTGTAACGGGCTAAGTAAGCCGTCACTACCTCGAACAATATTGCGAAATGCAGTGTTCGGGCATGGCATGGCCGCGCGACAGCGCTGGCACGGGTCAGGGCGCGGCCGGACGGCGCTTTTTCACCTCGGCGTCACTGGGCTGGAACTTCGCGCCGTCCATGTACTTGAAGTCCACCATCACGCCCTTGCCGCCATACAGGCCGGTCTTTCCGACAAACGCGCCCATGGTGGACTGGTGGTCCTGCGCGCGGTAGGTGATGGGGCCGAACGGCGTGCGCACCTGCAGGCCGCGGAAGGCGGCGATGAGCTTCTCGGTGTCGGCGCTGCCGGCTTTTTTGAGCCCCGCGGCGATCGACTGGATGGCGTTGTAGCCCAGCACCGAGCCGGCGCGCGGGTAGTCCTTGAAGCGCTTGCGGTAGGCCGTGGCAAAGGCGTCATGCTCGGCCGTAAAGATGGCGTACCAGGGGTAGCCCGTGACCACCCAGCCCAGCGGCGCCTCGCCCTTGAGCGGGTCCAGGTGCTCGGGTTCGCCCGTCAGCAGGCTGACCACACCCCGGCCCTCGAACAGGCCGCGCGCGTTGCCTTCGCGCACGAACTTGGCGAGATCGGCCGCGAACAGCACGTTGAAGATGGCGTCGGGCCGGGCATCCGCGAGCGCCTGCACCACGCGGCCCACGTCCACCTGGCCCGGTGGCGCGGCCTGCTCGGCGACAAACTCCACGTCCGGCTGCGCGGCCTTGAGCAGCCGCTTGAACGTGGCCGCGGCCGACTGGCCGTACTCGTCGTTGGGAAGGGCGATGGCCCAGCGCTTCTTCTTCATGGCCGCGGCCTCGGGCACCAGCATGGCCACCTGCATGGAGGCCGAGGGGCGCAGGCGGAAGGTGTAGCGGTTGCCGTTGTCCCAGACGATCTTGTCGGAGAGCGGCTCGGTCGCCAGGAAGAAGCGCTGCTTCTGCTGCGCATAGTCGGCCAACGCCAGGCCCACAGGCGACGAGAAACTGCCCATGAGCACATCCACCTTCTCGCGCGTGACCAGCTCATCGGCCGCGCGCACGGCGTCGGCCGGGCTGCCGTTGTCATCGCGCGTCACGAGCACCAGCTTCTTGCCGTTCACGCCACCGGTCAGGTTGATCTGCGCCAGTGCCAGGTCCATGCCCTTCTTGTAGGGCTCCAGAAAGGCCGGCTGGGCCTTGTAGCTGTTGATCTCGCCAATGGTGTAGGCCTCCTCGGCCTGGGCCGCGGCCAGGCCCCAGGCGAGTAGCGCCGCCAGGGCGGTAAAGCGTTTGTGCATGATGGAATCCTTTGCCGCAGGTCAGCCGCCGCGCGGGGCAACTGCGGCAGGAACTGTACCGCCGCCCCGGGTTTGACCGACAATGTACGGGTTTGCCCGCATCACAGGCGGGCCGCGCATTTCGGCTTATGCCCCATACGAATAACAAAACGGTGAAACTCGCACAAACGACCACCGTCCTCCTTCCTCCATCCCAGTCCATTCAGCCATGAGCGCATTCCTCGAAGAGCGAGTCCTGTCGGTGCACCACTGGACCGACCGCCTGTTTTCCTTCACCACCACGCGCGACCCGGCGCTGCGTTTCTCCAACGGTCACTTCACCATGATCGGGCTGAAGGTGAACGACAAGCCACTGCTGCGCGCCTACAGCATCGTCAGCGCCAACTACGAGGAGCACCTGGAGTTCCTGTCCATCAAGGTGCCCGACGGCCCGCTGACCTCGCGCCTGCAGCACATCCAGGTGGGCGACCACATCATCGTCGGCAAGAAACCCACGGGCACGCTGCTCATCGACTACCTGCTGCCGGCCAAGCGCCTGTACCTGATGTCCACGGGCACGGGCCTGGCGCCCTTCCTGAGCGTGATCCGCGACCCCGAGACGTATGAGAAGTTCGAGGAGGTGATCCTGATCCACGGCGTGCGCCAGGTGGCCGAGCTGGCCTACCACGACTACATCACCCAGGAGCTGCCGCGGCACGAGTTCCTGGGCGAACTGGTCACCAAGCAGCTCAAGTACTACCCCACGGTCACGCGCGAGCCCTTCCGCAACCAGGGCCGCATCCCCAACCTGATCGAGAACGGAAAGCTGTTCACCGACCTGGGTGTGCCGCCGCTCAATCCGCTGGAAGACCGCGTGATGCTGTGCGGCAGCCCGGAGATGCTGGCCTCGCTCAAGCACATCCTGGAGCACCGCGATTTCGAGGAAGGCAACACCACGCGGCCGGGTGACTTCGTGATCGAACGCGCTTTCGTCGAGAAGTAGAGCACAACCCCCTGAGGCGCTTCGCGCCTCCGTGCCGCCGCTAGAAGCGGCAGCCCTTCGGGGTCGTCCAAGCCTGCGCAGGCAGGCTTGGAGCCGCGGCCCTCAGCCCCTTCTCTCTACGCGCTGCGCGCTACGGGAAGGGGGACGCCGCCAGTGCGGCGGGGCGGCCCTTGCACGGCGGCCCTCGCCTGGGGCGCGCCAGTGTCAAGAAGACGCTTGCGTGGCATACCTGCCAGCGCCCATCCTTCAATATCCCCTGTCCACCACCCGCACCTGCTGCTGCGTGCCAGCGCGGTCTGCAGCGCCGCTGCCATCGTCCACGCGCCAGCTGTTGCCCTGCACGCGCACGGGCGTGCCCTCGGCCACGGGCTGCGCGCGCGTGAAGCTGCGCACCGAGCCGTCCTGCATGCGCGCGCGCATCTGGTAGACGGTGGTGCTGCGGGCACGCTCCTCCACCTTGTGGCCCACGTAGCCGCCGCCCACGGCGCCCAGCACCGTGGCGGCCGCGCGGCCCGAGCCCTTGCCGATCTGGTTGCCCAGCACGCCGCCGAGCACGCCGCCGGCCACCGCGCCCAGGCCCGTGGCCGGCGCCGCCTGCTCGATGGCCTGCACCGACTCCACGCGCCCGCAGCTGGCGCAGACCGGCGCCGCGGGCCGGCCCTGGGCGGCAGGCTGCAGGTAGGGGTCGGCCTGCTGCGGCGCACGCTGCGGCAGGGGCTGCGCCGCGTAGGGCTGGGCCTGTGCGTAGGCCTGCGGTGCGGCGCCGCGCGGCGCTCTCGAATCAGGAGCTGCCAGCGCTTGCTGCATGGGCGCCTGCTGCATTTGTGGCGCCTTTTCGTTGATGATTTCCGACTCCGGCGTGCGCGGCGCGGCGGCCTGGGCCGCGGGCGGAGCATCGCTGTGCAGGTTCTGCGCCAGCAGCGTTCCGCCCAGGGCCAGCACGCTCACGCCGAGCGCGCCGACGGCGGCCCAGAGCCATTTGACGCTGGCCGCGGGCTGCGCCGCGGCGGTGGGAGAGGTAGCAGGGTTCATGGTGCAATCCTGGATTGTTGGTAGGTAGCGCAAGTGCCCAGACGCCGGGCCATGCGGTGCCCGGCGAGGCTACCCCGGCCGGCGATTCACAATTCCGTGCGCGCTGTAACGGTCGTAAACAGCGGTCACCCCGGCGGTGCGGACGCGCCGGCGCGCGCCTCCTGCAGCGCCCGCGCGCAGCTGGCGCCGAACAGCAGCACGGCCGACGAAAAGTTGATCCACATCAGCAGCACCACCAGCGAGCCCGCCGCCCCATAGGCCGAGACCACGGCCGCCGTGGACAGGTACCAGGCCAGCAGCTGCTTGCCCGCGGTGAACAGCGCCGCGCCCACGGTGGCGCCAAACAGCAGGCAGGACAGCGGCGGCTTGGGGCCGCTGCCGATGCGCATCAGCCCCACGAACAGCAGCACGGCCACGCCAAAGGCCACGGCCTCGTTGACGAGCTGCAGCAGCGCGCCGGCGCCAAAGGGCAACAGGGCGCCGGCCCAGGTGGCCACCACCTTGATGGCCGTGGACAGCACCAGCGACACCAGCAGCAGAAAACCGATGGCCAGCACATAGGCCAGCCCGCGCAGCCGCAGCGACGCCATATGCCACCAGGCCTTGTGCTCTGGCGCCGTGCGGCCATGCGCCCACAGGCGTTCGAGGGCCGCCTGCAGCTCCACGAACACGCCGGTGGCGCCCGACAGCAGCAGCACGAAGCCGGCAACCGAGGCCAGCCAGCCCTGTGCCGGGGCCTGGGCGCTGGCCAGCGCCATGCGCACCACCTCGGCGCCGCGCGCGCCCATCACGCCCTGCACCTGGGCGATGAGGTTGCTCTCCAGATAGTCCTTGTCCACCCACCAGCCCAGCACACCCACCAGCAGAAGCAGCAGCGGCGCCAGGCTCAGCATGCCGTAGAAGGACATGGCGGCGCTTATGCGCAGGCCGTCGGCGTCCAGCCACAGCTGTACGGCGCGCACGAGTGGCGCCAGGGGACGGACAAAGGGCTGCGCCCAGGACAGCAGCGTGGACCTGGAATAAGACATGGCCCGATTGTGCGCAAACCGCCGGGCGGCATGCGCCGGCTCTTACACTCACGGCTCACCACGTCCCACTCCCCACTTTCACACACTCAAGCATGCAAACGCGTTGCGCCCTGGTGGGCATGCCCGGCTCCGGCAAGTCCACGGTGGGCCGGCAGCTCGCCCGCCGTCTGGAGCTGCCCTTCGTTGACCTGGACCACCGGCTGGAGCAGCAGCTGGGCACCAGCATCCGCAGCTATTTTGAGCAGCATGGCGAGCCGGCCTTCCGCGACCACGAGGCCGCCCTGCTGGCCGCGCTGGCGGCCGAGCCCGGCGACATGGTCCTGTCCACCGGCGGCGGCGTGGTGCTGCGCCCGGAGAACCGCGCCGCCCTGCGCCGCGGTTTTTCGCATGTGATGTACCTGCGCGCCTCGCCCGAAGACATCTTCCGGCGCCTGCGCCATGACCGCACGCGCCCGCTGCTGCAGGTGGCCGACCCGCTGGCGCGCCTGCGCGAGCTCTACAAGGCGCGCGACCCGCTGTACCGCGAAACGGCGCACTACGTCATAGAGACCGGCCGGCCCACGGTGCACACGCTGGTCAACATGGTCATGATGCAGCTGGAGATGGCGCCGGGCGCATGATCCCGCTCGCGCCCGGCCCCCGCGGCGCAGATTCCATGAACCATTCCCTTCCCATCCTGTACGGCCCCGCGCAGCCCGAGCTGCTGCGCCACGAAATCCTGGCCGACCTGTTCGAGGCCACGGCGGCGCGCCTGCCGGGCAAGACCGCGCTGATCGCCGGCACCGAGCACCTGAGCTACGCCGCACTCGACGCCGCCGCCGACCGCGCCGCGCACCGGCTGATCGAAGCCGGCGTGCGCCCCGGCGACATGCTGGGCCTGTGGCTGGCGCGCGGTCTGGAGCTGCTCATCTGCCAACTCGCCATTGCCAAGACTGGCGCCGCCTGGCTGCCGTTTGACGCCCAGGTGCCCACCGAGCGCATTGCCATCTGCCTGCAGGATGCGGGCGCCAAGGCGCTCTTGGTTTCGGAGCAGTTCGCGTCCGCCGTTCAAGGGCTGGATGGCATTTTGGCGTGCATTTTCACGGCGCCCGATCTGCTCGCGCCGCTGCCGCCGGGCCCGCCACTCCTGCGCCGCCAGGGCGCGCTGCCCGCGCACCAGGCCTACGTCATCTACACCAGCGGCTCCACCGGCAAGCCCAAGGGCATTGCCGTGTCGCAGGCCAGCATCTGCCACTTTCTGCGCAGCGAGAACGCGCGCCTGGGGGTGCGCGAGAGCGACCGTGTGTACCAGGGCTTCTCGGCCGCGTTTGACATGAGCTTCGAGGAGATCTGGATCAGCTACCTGGTGGGCGCCACGCTGTGGTTGGCCCCGCCCGAGATCACCGGCGACCCCGAGGCGCTGCCGCGCGCGCTCATCGAGCACGACATCACCGTGCTGCACGCCGTGCCCACGCTGCTGGCGCTGTTCGCGCAGGATGTGCCCAATCTGCGCCTCATCAACCTGGGCGGCGAGATGTGCCCGCAGGCGCTGGTGGACCAGTGGGCGCGGCCCGGGCGGCAAATGTTCAACACCTACGGGCCCACCGAGGCCACGGTGTCGGCCAGCCTGGCCGCGCTGCACGCGGGCGAGCCCGTCACCATAGGCCAGGCGCTGCCCAACTACGGCCTGATGGTGATCGACGTGATTGCGCCCGAGCGCATCGTCGATGGCATCGTCCCGCCGCTCACGCTGCTGCCCTTTGGCGCCACCGGCGAGCTGTGCATCACCGGCCCCGGCGTGGCGGCGGGCTATCTTGGAAGGCCCGCGCTGACGGCAGAAAAATTCCTGCCCAACCCCTGGGCGCGCAACGCGGGCGAGGCGCGCCTGTACCGCACGGGCGATCTGGCGCGGGTGGAAATCGCCGCCGACGGCACGCCGCAAATGCAATGCCTGGGCCGCGCCGACGACCAGGTCAAGGTGCGCGGCTTTCGCGTCGAGCTGGGCGAGATCGAGGCCGTGCTCGCCGCCCAGCCCGGCGTGGGCACCACGGCCGTGCTGCTGCGCCGCGAGGGCGATCTGGAGCAGCTCGTCGCTTTTTACGTGCCAGCGGGCGAAGCGGCGCCCCCAATTGCCCCATTGCGCCAGGCACTCGCTGCTACGCTGCCGCCCTACATGGTGCCGGCGCGCTTCGAGGCCCTGCCGGCCATGCCGCGCCTGTCCTCGGGCAAGATCGACCGCAAGGTGCTGCGCGAGCTGCCGCTGACGGCGCACGCACCCGAATCGGGCAGCGACGCGCCCGAAACCCCGGCCGAGGCGGCGCTGTTTGCCGCGCTGCACACGCTGTTTCCCGGCCAGGCGCTGCGCCGCGAACTCGATTTCTTCAACGACCTGGGCGGGCATTCGCTGCTGGCGGCGCGCCTGACCTCGGCACTGCGGCGCGACGCGCGCTTTGCCCAGGCCACGGTGGGCGACATCTACACCCACCGCCGCCTGGGCGCCATCGCCCAGGCCCTGCTGGCCGGCATGGTCGTCGCCGGGGAGCCCGGCGCGGCGCGGCCCTTTGTGCTGCACAGCCGCTGGCGCCGCTGGCGCTGCGGCATTGCCCAGGGCGTGGCGATTCCGTTTCTGGTGCTGCTCAACATGGCGCAGTGGCTGGCGCCGTTCTTCACCTACCACTTCTACACCGGCGACCCGGGCGACTCGATCGCGCGCGCCGTGGCCATCTCGGTGCTGACCTTTCTGGGCGCCACATTGGCCAGCTTTGCCCTGGCCTGGGCCGGCAAATGGCTGATCGCAGCCCGCCTGGCGCCGGGCAGCTACCCGCTGTGGGGCTGGACCTACTACCGCTGGTGGCTGGCCGACCGCCTGCTCGACGCCGTGCCGCTGTACCTCATCAACGGCTCGCCCCTGTACCCGGCCTGGCTGCGCCTGCTGGGCGCACGCATAGGGCCCGAGGTGGTGCTGGGCTCGGCCACGCTGCGCGTGCCGCACCTGGTGGCGATAGGCGCGGGCACCAGCATAGGCAACGGCGTGCTGCTGGCCAATGCCCGCGTCGAGGGCGGGCGCCTGCACCTGGGGCGCATCACCATCGGCGCGCAGGCCTGCATTGGCTCCTACGTCGTGATCGAGGAGAACACCGAGATCGGCGACTGGGGCCACCTCGAAGGCCAGTCGGCCCTGGCCAGTGGCCAGAGCGTGCCGGCGCGCAAGGTCTGGCATGGCTCGCCCGCGCGCGCGCATGGCGACTTCGATCCCGCCAGCTGTCCGCCGCCGCCCGCCGCCAGCGCCTGGCGCCTGCGCGGCGAATGGCTGTGCTACGCCGGCGGCGCGCTGGCGGTGGCGGTGCTGTTCTTCATGCCGGTGTTTCCCACCTTCATGCTCATCGACTGGCTGGACGTGGACGCCATCTCGGTGCGCTCCCTGCAGGACGACGGCAGCATCACCGCCTGGCAGGCGTTCGGCCTGCGCCTGGTCAAGTTCTTCGTGCTGGCGCTGCCGGCCAGCTTGGTCTTCATCCTGGCCACCGTACTGCTGTCGGCGCTGATCCGCTGGGCCTTCCTGCCGCGCATGCGGGCGGGGCGCTGGCCCATCCACAGCAACCGCTACCTGGCCAAATGGCTGGTCAACCAGATCCAGGAATCGAGCCTGGCCGTGCTGCACGGCATTTACGCCACGGTGTACTCGGCCAGCTGGTACCGCCTGCTGGGCGCGCGCGTGGGCAAGGAGACGGAGCTGTCCACCGCCCTGGGCGTGGTGCCCGACATGCTGGAGCTGGGCGACGGCTGCTTCATCGCCGACGCCGTGATGCTGGGCGACGAGCATATCGACGGCGGCTGGATGCGCGTGCAGCCCACGGTGGTCTCGCGCCGCAGCTTCATCGGCAACGGCGCCTATGTGCCCGACGGCACCACGGTGCCGGAGAACGTGCTCATCGGCGTGCTCAGCGGCGTGCCGCGCAACGCCACGATGCAGCCGGGCGACACCTGGCTGGGCGCGCCGCCGCTGCACCTGCCCGCGCGCGAAGTCGTGTCCGGCTTTCCCGAGCACCTGACCTTCGCCCCCTCGCCCTGGCGCAAGCTCGCGCGCGGGCTGGTGGAGGCGTTTCGCATCGCCGTGCCGCACGCGCTGGTGATTGCCGCCGGCTACGCCATCGTGCTCGACGCCATGCCGCTGGCCGAAAACGGCCGCTGGGGCGCCGTGGCGCTGGACCTGGCGTTGGGCGGCGTGCTGTTCGGCATGGCCACGCTGGGCATCGTGGCGCTGTTCAAGTGGCTGGCCATGCGCCGCTACGGCCAGCGCGCCGTCCCCATGTGGACGCCCTTCGTCTGGCTGTCCGAGGCCGCCACCAACCTCTACGAGGGCGTGGCCGTGCCCTGGTTTCTGCGCTACCTGCGCGGCACGCCCTGGCTCAACGATGCGCTGCGGCTGCTGGGCGCGGACATAGGCCGCGGCGTGTACCTGGACACCACCGACATGACCGAATTCGACTGCGTGCATATCGGCGCGCACAGCGAGCTCAATGCCCTGTGCTGCCCGCAGACGCATTTGTTCGAAGACCGCGTGATGAAGATCGACCATGTGCGCATCGGCAGCCGCGTCACGCTGGGGCCGCGCTGCACCGTGCTCTACGGCGCGCAGGTGGGCGACGACGCGCAGCTGGGGCCGCTGACGCTGGTCATGAAGGGCGAGCAGATACCGGCCGGCACGCGCTGGCACGGCCTGCCGGCGGCGCCGTGGCGCTGAGGCTGGCGCCGGTCTTGGCTCCTTCTCCCTCAGGGGAAGGGCCGGATTGCGTGCCTGCCGGGGAGGGCACGCAGACCCCGCAGGTGCTCGCGCTCGATACACGCCCAGCCCAGGCCGCAGCGCAGGCACGCGCGCAGGCGCGCACCCTGGCGCGCGACGCGCTGCGGCAGGCGCTGGCCCCGCCGCTGCACTGCCGGCCCGAGGACCTGCACATCGCCCACCTCCCCGGCGAGCCACCACGCCTGACCTGGGCGGCCGGCGGTGCGGCGGGATTGCACCGTGTCGGCCTGTCCATCAGCCACGCGCCCGGCCTGTCGCTGGTCGCCTGGCACCTGCAGGGCGCGGTGGGCGTGGATGTGCAGGCGCCGCCGCAAGACGCCGCCGCCGCCGATCTGCTGCACACCGCCGCCTTGTACTTGGGACCAGAAACGACCGCAGCGCTTACCAGACAAGCGCAAAAAGCTCATTTTTCAATAGCATTCGCCCAATGCTGGGCGCGCCATGAAGCCGCTCTCAAATGCCTGGGTCTGGGTCTGGGCGAATACAGCCCGGCACTGGCCGCGCAGCTCGCACCTGTGCAGACGGCCCCCCTGGCGCTGCCCGCCTGGGCAGCGGCCGGGATGGTGGCGGCACTGGCCTGGCGCGACACCTCTCAGCTGAGCTCGCTGCGCAGCAGCGAGAAGCGCTGCAGCGACACGTAGCCCCCCGGCCTGCGCGCGCATTCGCGCAGCAGGCCTTCATACTGGAAGCCGCTGGCGCGCAGCAGCCGGGCCGAGGCCTCGTTGGCCGGCTCGACATAGGCGAGCAGGCTGTGCAGCCGCAGCCGCGCAAACGCCTGCGGCACGAACAGGCGCAGCGCCTGGCGCATCACGCCCTGGCGCCAGGCGTCGTGGCGCAGCCAGAAGCCCAGGTCGGCGCTGTCGCCCGCGTCGTCACGGTCATAGGCGCCCACGGCCCCGAGCAAGGACCCGCCCGACGCGGCAATCACCTGCCACCAGCCATCGCCGCTGCTCTGCAGCGCGTGCATCCATTCCAGTTGCTCCTGGCCCACGGTGCGCGCGTCGCCGGACTCGGTCGCCAGGCCGTAGTGCGCCGCCACGCGCGCATCGAGCAGGGCCGCGCCGATGACCAGAGCATCCGCGGCGCGCGGGTCACGCAGGTGAACGGCCGGGGACCGCATGGGAACGGACGGCGGACTCACCCCAGGTTCGGCGCCAGCCTGCGGCGCAGCTCATCGACGTCCATGCCACGGCGCAGCGCCATGTCCTGCACCTGGTCGTCACCGATCTGGCCGACCACGAAATACCTGGCCTCCGGGTGCGCCAGGTAGAAACCGCTGACGCTGGATGCGGGGAACATGGCCATGCTCTCGGTGAGCTCCATGCCGATCTCGCGCGCGTGCAGGGTGTCGAACAGGGCTATCTTGGCCGTGTGGTCCGGGCAGGCCGGGTAGCCGGGTGCGGGGCGTATGCCCTGGTATTTCTCGGCGATCAGGTCCTCGTTGCTCAGGGCCTCATCGGCGCCATAGCCCCACAGGTCGGTGCGCACGCGGTGGTGCAGGCATTCGGCAAAGGCCTCGGCCAGACGGTCGGCCAGGCCCTTGAACAGGATGCTGCTGTAGTCGTCGAGGGCATCAAGAAAATCCTTTTCCTTCTTCTCGCTGCCTATGCCCGCCGTGACGGCGAACAGGCCGGCGTAGTCGGCAATGCCCGATTCCTTGGGCGCGACGAAGTCAGCGAGACACCGGCTGGGGCGCAGCCGGCCTTCGGCGTCCATCTGCTTTTCGGTCTGCTGGCGCAGGCCGTACCAGGTCATGAGCACTTCGGAGCGCGTCTCGTCGGTGTAGAACTCGATGTCGTCGCCCACGCGGTTCGCGGGAAAGATGCCCATCACACCGTTGGCCGTGAGCCAGCGGCCCTCGACGATCTTTTTCAGCATGGCCTGCCCGTCGGCGTAGACCTTGCGCGCCTCGGCGCCGACGATTTCGTCGTCGAGGATGGCGGGGAAGGCCCCGGCCAAATCCCAGGTCTGGAAGAACGGCCCCCAGTCCAGGAAGGGCACGAGCTCGGCGAGGTCGAAGTTCTTGAACACGCGCCGGCCCAGCGCGCGCGGCACCACGGGAGCGTAGGCAAGTTGCGTGGCGTTGGCGCGGGCCTTGTCCAGCGGCCACAACGGCACTTTTTTCTTCTTGGCGTGCAGCTCGCGCACATGGTCGTAGTCGGCCTGCACCTCGGCCAGGTAGTTGTCCTTGCCCTCGCCCAGCAGGCTTTGCGCCACGCTCACGCTGCGCGATGCATCGGGCACGTAGACCACGGGGCCCTCGTAGTGGGGCGCGATCTTCACCGCGGTGTGCACGCGCGAGCAGGTGGCGCCGCCAATCAGCAGCGGGATCTTCTTGATCCGGAAGTAGTCGTCCTTGTGCATCTCGCCGGCAACGTACTGCATCTCCTCCAAGCTGGGGGTAATCAGCCCGGACAGGCCGACGATGTCCGCCCCTTCCGCCTTGGCGCGCGCCAGGATCTCGTGGCAGGGCACCATCACCCCCATGTTGATGACCTCGAAGTTATTGCACTGCAGGACGACGGTGACGATGTTCTTGCCGATGTCGTGCACATCGCCCTTGACGGTGGCGATGACGATCTTGCCCTTGCTCGATACGTCGAGGCCTGCGGCCTCCTGCTGGCGCTTTTCTTCCTCGATATAGGGAATCAGGTGGGCCACGGCCTGCTTCATCACGCGGGCGCTCTTGACCACCTGCGGCAGGAACATCTTGCCCGCGCCGAACAGGTCGCCGACGATGTTCATGCCGTCCATCAGCGGGCCTTCGATGACGTGCAGCGGGCGCCCGCCCTTGGCGACCACGATGTCCTGGTAGGCCTCCTCGGTGTCGGCGACGATGAAGTCGGTGATGCCGTGCACCAGCGCGTGCGACAGGCGTTCGTGCACGGTCTTCGGGTGCTCCGGCGTGCCGCGCCATTCGAGCTTCTTGCTGTCATCCTTGGCCGCGCCCTTGGCGGCCTCGGCGACCTCCAGCAGGCGCTCTGCCGCATCCTCGCGGCGGTTGAGCACCACGTCTTCGACGCGCTCGCGCAGCTCGGGCTCCAGGTCGTCGTACACGCCCACCATGCCGGCATTGACGATGCCCATGTCCATGCCGGCCTTGATGGCGTGGTACAGGAACACGGTGTGGATGGCCTCGCGCACCGGGTCGTTGCCGCGGAAGCTGAATGACACGTTGGACACGCCGCCGCTCACCTTGGCCCCAGGCAGGTGCTGCTTGATCCAGCGCGTGGCCTCGATGAAGTCCACGGCGTAGTTGGCGTGCTCCTCGATGCCGGTGGCGATGGCGAAGATATTGGGGTCGAAGATGATGTCCTCGGGCGCGAAGCCCACCTCATCGACCAGGATGCGGTACGCGCGCGCGCAAATCTCGATCTTGCGCTGGTAGGTGTCGGCCTGGCCCTGCTCGTCGAAGGCCATGACCACGGCGGCGGCGCCGTAGCGGCGGATCAGCCTGGCCTGGCGCTTGAATTCATGAACGCCCTCCTTCATGCTGATCGAGTTGACGATGCCCTTGCCCTGCAGGCAGCGCAGGCCGGCCTCGATCACCTCCCACTTGGAGCTGTCCACCATCACCGGCACGCGGGCGATGTCGGGCTCGGACGCGATCAGGTTCAAGAAGCGCACCATGGCGGCCTTGCTGTCGAGCATGGCCTCGTCCATGTTCACGTCGATGACCTGCGCGCCGTTTTCCACCTGCTGGCGCGCGACCGACAGCGCTTGCTCATACTCCTCGTTGAGGATCATGCGCGCGAAGGCCTTGGAGCCGGTGACATTGGTGCGCTCGCCGACGTTGACGAACAGCGTGCCTTCGCCAATGAACACGGGCTCCAGGCCCGACAGGCGCATGGGGGGGACGGCTGGCATGGCGGACGGGGAAAGGGCGTTGGACGACGACATAGGCTCACCTGGAAATCAAGACAAACATCAGGTGAGCGCCGTTGCTGCACCCGCGTGGGGCAACGCCGCCACCGGCCCGAGCCTGACGCGGCCGTACAAGGGGGCGTGCCCTTGTGCGGCAGGCGCTGCAGCGCTCCTCGGGAAGCGTGCGATTTTACGCGGGCCTGCCATCGCACGGCGCCGAAAGGGATGGGCCCGCCCCGTTGACCGCGCACTGTACGCAGCGCCGCACGGTGCCCATAATGCCCGCTTGGACCCAAGGCTCCGGAGGGAACTCGACATGTCCAGCGCTCCCCGCGACAACGGCGAAGCACCCATGAAGCAGGCCGGCGCGCCCGCGTCGCGTGCCGATCCGTCTCCCTCCCCTGCGCCACGCGGAACGGTGGCGGCGCGCGCCACATTGCGCATGCCCGCGGCGCTGCGCTGGGCACTGCTGGTGCTCAGCTTTCTGTTGCTGCTCGGAAGCACCTGGTTCGCCTCGCGCCAGGCGCCGCACCCCGACATGTTCCGCCCGGTCGGTAACTGGGACGTCGGCAACCTCGACTGGTGGCGCTATCCGCTGGAGCGCAACGCCTTCAAGCGCCAGATCGTGCGCGGCAACTTGAATGCCGTGTTCCTGTTGCCGGGCACGCAAAAGCTGTGGGCAGTAGGCGAAGGTGGGCTTGTGCTGCACAGCGAGGATGGCGGCGCGACCTGGGCCCAGCAAAGGCCTGCCGTCCAGGCGCAGGACGGCAGCCCGCGCACCAAGGTATCGGCCGCAGGGACACTGCTGCCGCAGGCGGTGGCGGCGGAACCTCCCGATTCAAAGGCGCAGCAGACACAGAAGGCCGCGCCCCAGCCTGGAGTTGGATCTGGCCCAGCGGCACCTGCATCGATGCCGCCCGCGGCCACCGACGCGCAGCTCCAAGCAACGCCCACCAAGACACCTGCCGCCCGGCAAGCGCCGCAAAAACAGGCGGCGCAGCCCAACGAGGCAGCGGCCGATTCGAGCCGGGACTCGGCGCCGCGAGTGGATACGCTGCGCGCCGATCTGCACACAGTGTTCTTCGTTGACGACCAGCGCGGCTGGGCCGTGGGCAAGGCCGGCACCATCCTCGCCACGCGCGACGGCGGCAACTCCTGGGCCGCGCAGGCCAGCGGCACCACGACATTGCTCAGGAGTGTGCTGTTTGCCGCCGACGGTCAGCGCGGCTGGGCCGTGGGCGAGGACGGCACCATCCTCGCCACGCGCGACGGCGGCAACTCCTGGACCGCGCAGGCCAGCGGTACCAAAGCATCGCTCATGAGCATACGGTTCGCCGCCGACGACCAGCGCGGCTGGGCGGTAGGCGTTGGCGGCACCATCCTCGCCACGCACGACGGCGGCAGCTCCTGGACCGCGCAGGCCAGCGGTACCAAGGCATGGCTCATGAGCGTACGGTTTGCCGACGACGGCCAGCGCGGCTGGGCGGTAGGCAGTGGCGGCACCATCCTCGCCACGCTGCGACGGCGGCAACTCCTGGGCCGCGCAGGCCAGCGGTACCAAGGCATCACTCAACAGCGTACGGTTTGCCGCCGACGGNNAGCGCGGCTGGGCGGTAGGCCGTGGCGGCACCATCCTCGCCACCAGCAACGGCGGCAACTCCTGGACCGCGCAGGCCAGCGGTACCGAGGCATATCTCAATAGCGTGCAGTTCGTCGCCGACGGCCAGCGCGGCTGGGCGGTAGGCCGTGGCGGCACCATCCTCACCACCAGCAACGGCGGCAGCTCCTGGACCGCGCAGGCCAGCGGCACCGAGGCATCGCTCACCAGCGTGCAATTCGCCGCCGATGGTCAGCGCGGTTGGGCCGTGGGCGACAAGGGCATCATCCTCGCCACGCGCGACGGCGGCAACTCTTGGACCGCGCAGGCCAGCGGCACCAAGGCATTGCTCAATAGCGTGCAATTTGACGCCAACAGCCAACGTGGTTGGGCGGTCGGCAGTGGCGGAAGCATCTTACCCATGCCCTTCGGAGGCACCATCCTCGCCACGCGCGACGGCGGCAGCTCCTGGACCGCGCAGGCCAGCGGCACCGAGGCATTTCTCAATCGCGTGCAGTTTGCTGGCGACGGCCAGCGCGGCTGGGCGGTAGGCCTTGGCGGCACCATCCTCGCCACGCGCGACGGTGGCAACTCCTGGGCCGCGCAGACCAGCGGCACCAAGGCATCGCTCACCAGCGTGCAGTTTGCCGCCGACGGCCAGCGCGG
>JAFEDY010000028.1:24013-96601 GCA_018241405.1 Pseudomonadota bacterium
GCTGGGCCGTGGGCGATGGCGGCACCATCCTCGCCACCAGCAACGGCGGCAACTCCTGGGCCGCGCAGGCCAGCGGCACTAAGGCATCGCTCACAAGCGTGCATTTCACCGCCGAGGACCCCCGGCGCGGCTGGGCCGTGGGCAACTACGGCACCATCCTCGCCACGCGCGACGGCGGCCGGCAGTGGAGCGCGATCGCCCTCTACCAACGCTTCTGGGCGCCGTGGTACTTCGCGGCGCTGCTGCTCCTGACACTGGCGGCCTTCACCCTGCTCGGCTTCGACGAATCGAAGCGCGCTGCCGGAGCTGTCGATGACGCCGCTGCCGCCATCGGCGGGGCGGCCACGTTCCTGCGCTCCGACCAGCCGGTCGCGGACAAGGCGCTGGACCGGCTCGGCGTGCGCCCGGTCGTCGAGGCGCTGTCGTCCTTCATCCGCAACCGTGACACCGAACCGCGCGTGACGATTGCTGTCACCGGCGAATGGGGCAACGGCAAAAGCTCGGTGATGCGCATGCTGCAGACCGAGCTCAACCACGCGGGCTTTCGCACCGCGTGGTTCAACGCCTGGCACCACCAGCAGGAGGGCAAGCAGATGAGCGCGCTGTTCAATGTCGTGCGCAGCCAGGCCGTGCCGCAATGGTGGCGCCAGCCGCTGGCCGCATGGCGCGTGCGCTCGCGGCTGATCTGGGGACGCGGCTGGTTCTACAAGGCCGTGGCCGTAGTCACGGCGTTCGTGCTGGTGCTGCTCGCCGGCAATCTGTTGGGCGACGGCTGGGGCATGGCCTATGAACGCACGCAGGCGAACTTTCGCCATCATGTGCTGCAACAGAAAAAGACAGCGATCACCGGCGCGAGTCTGGCCAAACTCGATCCGTTCGCGAAGCCTGCATCCCCATCGCCGCCGCTTCGCGCCGCCGAAAATGCCCCGTCCGCTACCGACCCGTGCGACACGCAAAGCTGGTCTCCTGGCCAGCGTACCGTGCCGATCCGGCCCGAGGTCTACTGCTATCTCAAGCGCAACCTGCAATGGGAAGAAGGCGGCGATACCCGCCTCTGTGGCGTGCAGCGCAAGCCATCAGCGCAAAACGGCCCCACTTGCGTGTTTCCGAAGCCAGAGGATCTGCTCACAACCATCGAGGCTCGCGATGTCACCGGCGCGCGCAAGCTCTTGCCGAGCGAGCGCAAGGCCATACGCGACGCCGCCGAGACCGTGCCGCCGCCGCCCATGTTCCCCTGGCTCGGCAGCACGACCTTCGGCACCATTGCGGCGGCGTTGGCCCTGCTGTTCACGAAGGGAGTCACCGTCTACGGCGTGCAGTTGACGGCACCGTTGCGCACCCTGCTCGCCGCGGCGCAAGGCAAGTCGGAGGTCGGCAAGGAGGCCAGCGGCACCGTGGAACGCTACCGCACCGAGTTCCGCCTGCTGTGCGACGCGCTGGACGGCAGGCTTGTGATCTTTATCGACGACCTGGATCGCTGCACGCCCGAGACCGTGAACGGCATGCTGGAGCTGACGAACTACCTCACCGACGTCGGCCGTTGCTTCGTCATCATTGGCGCGGCGATGGAGCGCGTGCTCAAGTGCGTCAAGTCACCCGTCGGTGACGATCCGGACTATCCGACGGCCTACCTGCGCAAGCTCGTGCACATCGAACTGCCGGTGCCGCAGGACCGCACCCTGCTGGACCAGCTTGCCGCTGCGCCACCTGCCGCCGAGCCACGGCGCCCAGGGCTGCCACGGTGGGCGTCGCCGGCCGTGGGTGTCGCTGCGATGCTGGGCGTGTTGTGCCTGGCATTTCTTGCCGGAAGCGCATTGCACGAAGGCAGCAAGGGCGAAGCGTTCGAGGTTGTCGCGAAGCCCGTCGTTGTAGCCCTGGAGGACCCGGGTCCGGGCCCGATCCCACCGCCCCCACCCCCGCCGCCCCCGGACCCGCAAACGCCAAGCCAAGAAGTAGGCCTGGCACCTGCACGCGCGGCCGAGATGCCCTACGCATGGCTGGGCGGCGCGCTGCTGTTGGTGCTCAGCGCGGTCGGCCTGCGCTGGCTGCGCCGCAACCGCGAGCAGGTCGTGGTCGCGCTGGGTGGCGCACTGCGATCCGAGGATTCGGATCGCTTCATGCAAGCACTCCGCATCTGGAACCCGGTGGTCGTCAGCTACGACCCCACGCCGCGCCACGTCAAGCGCTTCTACAACCGCGCGCGGCTGTTCGCGGCGTACGAGCAGCAACAAGGTGGCGAGAGCGCGGCGAGCGATGAATCGCTCGTCGCGCTGGCGGCCATGCACCACCTCGACCCGGCCTTGCTTGCAAGCCTGGCGGATACATGGACGAAGGCCGGTCCCGGAGCACGGGCACAGGACGTTGTGAACAGGTGGCTGCAGGAACGCGCTTCAGCCCAGGGTGGCAACCAGGATCAGCCGGCGCGCGAACTCCGAAGTCAGGCGCTGTTCAGTGCCTGGTCCCAGCATCTGAAGACCTTCGACACCGCCCCCAGCCTCGACCAAATTCGGCGCTTCGCACGCCGCGTCGAAGGCATCCTGGTGCGATGAGGTAGTGCGGCACGGTGCCCGGGAACAGGGTCGGGCGGCACCCGCGCCGCTGCCGCGCTCCTTGGGGCAGATGTCAGCATTTTGCGCCGGGGCGCCCGTCAAGGCCTTTCGGGCCGAACCGCCGCGCGCCGCGCCTACAACTGCGTGCCCACCAGCCGCCCCACCGCATAGGTCACGCCCATGGCCAGCAGGCCGCCGCTGGCGTTGCGCAGTGCGGCGCGCAGCCTGGGCGCGCCGCCCAGATGGGCCGAGGCCACGCCGGTGAGCAGCAGCGCCAGCGTCACGGCCCCCATGGCCACCGGCACCAGCCATGGCGCGGGCGCCAGCAGGACCGCCAGCAGGGGCACCAGCGCCCCCACGGCAAACGCCACGGCGGACGCGCCCGCGGCCTGCCAGGGGTTGGTGTACTCGCCGGGCTTGATGCCGAGTTCGATTTCGGCGTGGGCCGCCAGCGCGTCGTGCTGGGTCAGCTCCCGGGCCACCTGCGCGGCGGTGGCGTGGCTCAGGCCCTTTTTCTGCAGCAGGGCCGCCAGCTCCTTCAACTCCACCTCGGGCAACTGGGTCAGCTCCTCATGCTCCAGCAGCACGGCGGCGCGCTCCGTGTCGCTCTGGGTGCTGACCGAGACATACTCGCCCGCCGCCATCGACAGCGCTCCCGAGACCAGCCCCGCTATGCCCGCCGTGAGCAGGGCCGCGAAGCTGGGGCTGGCCCCCGCCACGCCCAGCAGCAGGCCCGCCGTGGACACGATGCCGTCGTTGGCGCCCAGCACGCCCGCGCGCAGCCAATTGAACCGCTGCGACATGCGGCCGGTAACAGTGCCGTCGTAGGCCGAGTGGCCCGGCGCCGCTACGGGAGGGGAGGAGTCTATGGAGGGCATGGAAGGGCCGGGCAGTTGGATTGCATCCACCATTTTCCTGCGTTGTGTGGCGCCTTGGCGCATCAGTTCCGCGCGCCCAGCCGCTGCACCAGGAAGTCGATCATGGCCCGCACCTTGGCCGGCGCATGCCGCACCGCGGGCCAGACGATGTGGATGCCGCCCAGGTCGCGCGCGGGCTGGTCCAGGTCCAGTGCCTGCAGCGCGCCGCGCGCCAGGGCCTCGCCGACGATGAAGCCGGGCTCGTAGATCAGGCCCTGGCCGCCCAGGGCCGCGGCCAGCAGCGCGTCGCCGCTGTTGGCGCGCAGATTGCCCTGCACCTTCTGCCGCACGCGGCCGTCCGTGCCAAAGCACCACTGCTCCGGGCCATTGGTGCTGGAGAGCGTGTAGCCCAGGCAGTTGTGCTGCGCCAGGTCGGCCACGCGACGCGGCACGCCGCGCGCCTCCAGATAGGCGGGTGCCGCGCACAGCACCAGCCGGCAGTCGCCCAGGCGGCGCGCCTGCAGGCTGTCGTCGCGCAGCGCGCCTATGCGCACGGCCAGGTCCCAGCGCTGCTCCACCAGATCGACCACCGCGTCGGAGAGGCCCAGTTCCAGCGTGACGGCCGGGTGCGCCTGGCCGAAGGCCGGCAGCAGCGGCGCGATGTGGCGCAGGCCGTAGACCTGCGGTGCATTCAGCCGCAGCAGGCCGGTGGCCAGCCGGCGCTGGGATGTGGCGGCCGCGTCGGCCTCGTCGAGCTCGGCCAGGATGCGCTGCACGGCGTCCAGGTAGCTGGCGCCCGCGTCGGTCAGCGCCAGCCGACGCGTGGAGCGGTGCAGCAGCTTGACGCCCAGGCGCGCCTCCAGCGCATTGACATGCTTGGCGGCCATGGCGGGCGACATGTCGAACTGGCGCGCCGCCGCCGACAGACTGCCCACGGCGGCGGCGCGTGCGAACACGCGCAGGCTGGTGATGCGATCCATTCAACACTATGGGTAGAAACTATGGTGCGATTTTGAGGCTTTGAAAATCCTGAGTCAAAGATCAAACTGGCCTGCATGACACACACTACGACCGCCCCCCGCATGCCCACGCTGTACATTCCCCACGGCGCCGGGCCCTGCTTCTTCATGGACTGGAACCCGGCCGACGCCTGGGACAAGACCGCCGCCTATCTGCGCAGCATTCCGGTCAGCCTGCCGGCGCGGCCGCAGGCCATCCTGCTGGTCACGGCGCACTGGTTGGCGCCGCAACCCAGCATGAGCAGCGCCGCCCGCCCCGGCCTGCTGTTCGACTATGGCGGCTTCCCTCCGCACACCTACGAGCTGACCTACCCCGCGCCCGGCGCACCCCTGCTGGCCGAGCGCGTCAGCGACCTGCTGGCCGGCGCCGGCTTCGCCCCGGTGCAGGACGGCGCGCGCGGCTATGACCACGGCACCTTCATCCCACTCAAGGTGGCCTTTCCCGACGCCGACATCCCGGTGCTGCAGCTGTCGCTGCTGAAGAGCCTGGATGCGGCCGAGCACATCCGGCTGGGGCAGGCGCTCACAGCCCTGCGCGATGAGGGCGTGCTGATCATCGGCAGCGGCATGAGCTACCACAACATGCGCGGCTACGGCGACCCGCGCGCCACCGCCATCGGCGCCGAGTTCGACCGCTGGCTGGGCGAGACGGTGGCGCTGCCTGCGCCTGAGCGCAATGCGCGCCTGGCCGACTGGGCCGTGGCGAGCGGCCCCGCGGGCCGCCTGTCGCACCCGCCGCGCGCCGAGGAGCATTTGCTGCCGCTGCACGTGGTGGCCGGCGCGGCCGGCGAGAGCCAGGGCGCCAAGGTGTTCACCGACCGCGTGATGGCGGTGGACATTTCCGCCATCCGCTTTGGTTGATGCCCACAGGAACGCGGCATGATCGCCAACACACCCGTCATGCTTCTATTTCAGGGGCTTGGTGCGCTGATCCTGTGCGTGCCAGCGCGTGATTTGACACAAGAACCGGTGGAACACGTACTGCCGCTGTCCGCGCCCGCTCTGGCCACCACGCTGCGCGGCACCCCGCCCAGCCCGTTGGCGATAGAGCAGGCCATCGAGCAGATCGAGGACGCGATCATGCCGGCACGCGCGCTCACCACCGGCGCCACGCAGCTCGTGCTTGCCGACGCGGCGCTGCACGCCTTGGTCGCAAGTGCCAGCGATGCATACGCGGATGAGATCACCCTCGGCCGCGACGCGGTCGAGCGCCTGTTCGAGCGCCTCGCCGCGCGCTCCCAGGGCCGCCCCGCCGCGCAGGACGCCCTGCCGACCGACCCGGCCAGCTGCGCCGCGCTGCTGCTCGCGCGCGAGGCCCTGCACCACTGGGGCCTGGAGACACTGACCGTGCGCCGGTCTTGATATGGTTTTTGCATATCGCAGGCATTGGTGCAATTGATTTTTCTTTTGCCACCGGTTTTCCTACCATGGGCGCAGCCGTTCACGGCCCCATCCTTTCCCCCAACAGGAGCGCACCATGACCGACAGCCGCAAGCAATGCCCCGTCACCCACCTGACCACCGACTTCGGCGCCCCCGTGCCCAGCAACCGCGACAGCCTCACGGCCGGGTCGCGCGGCCCGCTGCTGGCGCAGGACGTCTGGCTCAATGAAAAGCTGGCCAACTTCGTGCGCGAGGTCATCCCCGAGCGGCGCATGCACGCCAAGGGCTCGGGCGCGTTCGGCACCTTCACCGTCACGCACGACATCACCAAGTACACCCGCGCCAAGCTGTTTGAACAGATCGGCAAGAAGACCGACATATTCGCCCGCTTTACCACCGTGGCCGGCGAGCGTGGCGCGGCCGATGCCGAGCGCGACATCCGCGGCTTTGCCCTCAAGTTCTATACCGAGGAGGGCAACTGGGACATGGTTGGCAACAACACGCCGGTGTTCTTCATCCGCGACCCGCGCCAGTTCCCCGACCTGAACAAGGCCGTCAAGCGCGACCCGCGCACCAATATGCGTTCTGCCACCAACAACTGGGACTACTGGACGCTTGTCCCAGAGGCGCTGCACCAGATCACCATCGTCATGAGCGAGCGTGGCATCCCCGCCAGCTACCGCCACATGCACGGCTTTGGATCGCACACCTACAGCTTCTGGAACGCTGCGGGCGAGCGCTTCTGGGTCAAGTTCCACTTCCGCACCCAGCAGGGCATCCAGAACCTGAGCGACGCCGAGGCCGAGGCCCTGGTCGGCAAGGACCGCGAAAGCCATCAGCGCGACCTGTACGAGGCCATCGCGCGCGGCGACTTCCCCAAGTGGACGATGTACGTGCAGGTCATGCCCGAAACCGACGCAGACAAGGTGCCCTACCACCCGTTCGACCTGACCAAGGTCTGGCCGCATGGCGACTACCCGCTCATTGAGGTCGGCGAGTTCGAGCTGAACAAAAACCCCGAGAATTTTTTCCTCGACGTCGAGCAGTCCGCCTTTGCCCCCAGCAACCTGGTGCCCGGCATCGGCGTGAGCCCCGATCGCATGCTGCAGGCCCGCCTGACCAACTACGCCGACGCGCAGCGCTACCGCCTGGGCGGCAACTACCAACAGATCCCGGTGAACCGCGCGCGCTGCCCCGTGCACAGCAACCACCGCGACGGCATGGGCCGGGTCGATGCCAACTACGGCAGCGCCCCGCACTACGAGCCCAACAGCTTCGGCCAATGGCAGGCGCAGCCCGAGTTTGCCGAGCCGCCGCTCACGATCGCCGGCGATGCGCGCCACTGGAGCTTCCACGAGGACGACGCCAACTACTTCGAGCAGCCGCGCAAGCTCTTCCAGCTAATGACGGATGCGCAGAAGCAGGCGCTGTTTGGCAACACCGCCCGCGCCATGGGTGACGCGCCCGAGTTCGTGAAATTCCGCCACATCCGCAACTGCCACGCCGCCGACCCGGCCTACGGCGCCGGCGTTGCCCAGGCGCTGGGCCTGGATCTGCAAAAGGCCCTGGCCTCGAAGAAGGATGATCCGATGAACGGCAGCCCGCTGGTGGCGCTGCCGGTGTGATGGGATGACTGCTCCGCTCGCTTTGCGCCTTCACCCCCTGCGGTGCAGCAGCTCCAGGAACATTTCTGCCGGCCGGCTCATGGGCCGGTCCTGGCGCACCAGGCTGCCGTAGGCCTCGAGCTTGCGGCGCATGCGGTAGGGCAGGATGCGCAGCATGCCGTGCGCGGCATTGATGTCGGCCACGGCCTGTGGAATGACGCCCACCATGTCCGAGCCGCGCACCAGGTTCATGGTGGTCAAGATGGAGCCGGTCTCGATCAACCCGCGCGGCAGGGCCAGGCCATGGGCGCGGAACTCCTGCTCGATCAGCGCGCGCATGGGACTGCCCGGCGGCTGCAGCACCCAGCCATGGGCCTGCAGGGCCTCGAAGCTCACCGTGCGTGATTGCAGCAGCGGATGGTCGTTGCCGACCACGATGGCCAGGGCCTCGTCGTCGATGGCGCGAAAGCGGTAGTCGCCGGCCGCGCCGCCCGTCATGCGCCCTATCACCACCTCCAGTACGCCCTCGTGCAGCTGCGCCAGCAGGCGGTCGCTGGTGTCCACGGCCACCTCGATCTCCAGCAGCGGCAGCTGGCGCTTCAAGTCCAGCAGCGCGCGTGTCAGCCGCCCCGGCGATGCCGCCATGATGCTGCCCACGGCCAGGCGCCCGGCGCTGCCCTGGCGCAACTCGCCCAGCTCGCGGTTCAGCGCCTCGATGCTGCCGCGCAGGTTGCGAAAGTAGGCCATCACGCGCTCGCCCGCGGCATTGCGCTGCAGGCGCCGGCCCACGCGGTCGAACAGCGGCTGGCCCAGCGCCTCTTCGAGCTCGTGCAGCATCTTCGTGGCCGCGGGCTGGGTCAGGCCCAGCTGATTGGCGGCGCCACGCAAGGTTTGATGCGCATCAATGGCCAGCATCAGCGCCACCTGGCGCATGCGCAGGCGGTTGAGCAGCTGCGGCGTGCTGTCGCTGCGGTCTATCGATCCCATGGCCGGTGTTGATTACCTCAGGTTATTGATTCATCAAGAACTTTCAGTTTACACGTATCAAACGCCTGCCTACGATGCGCCCACAGACCCATAAACACAGGAGACACCATGCAACGACGCCCCCTCTTTCTCGCCCTGGTCGCCGCCGTGCTGCCCTGGCAGGCCCAGGCCCAGCCGGCCCAGGATGGGGCCAACTGGCCCAGCAAGCCCGTGCATATGCTGGTGGGCGCATCGCCCGGCGGCGGCACCGACGTGATGGCGCGCGCCGTGGCGGATCGCCTGGCGCCGCTGCTCAGGCAGCCGGTACTGGTGGAGAACCGCCCCGGCGTGTCCAACACTCTGGCGGTGGACGTGACCGCCAAGTCCACCGACGGCCACACCATGGTCATGGGCGTGGTCACGGCCCATGCGATTGCGCCGCACCTGCTCAAGCTGGGCTACGACAACAACAAGGATCTGGTGCCCGTGGCCTTCGTCGGCTCGGTGCCGAACGTGCTGGTGGTGGGCAACTCGGTGCCCGCGCAGTCGGTGGCGGAGCTGGTGGCCCTGGCCAGGAAGAGCCCCGGCCAGATCAACTTTGCCAGCAGCGGCACGGGCAGCACGCAGCACATTGCGGCCGAGATGTTCAAGGACGCGGCCGGCGTACAAATCACCCATGTGCCCTACAAGGGCAGCGCCGCGGCGCTGGTGGATCTGGTGAGCGGCCAGGTGCAGATGAGCTTTGACACCATGCCCTCGGTCATTGGCCAGATCAAGGCCGGCAAGCTGCGCGCGCTGGCCGTGACCAGCCCCCAGCGCAACCCGCAGCTGCCCCAGGTGCCGACGATGGCCGAGGCCGGCCTGCCCGGCGTGGAGATCAGCGCCTGGTATGGCATCTACATGCCCGCATCCACGCCCAGGGCCGTGGTGCAGAAGGTCAACGACGAGGTCAACAAGGTGATCGCCATGCCCGAGACCAAGACCCGGCTGGAGGCCGTGGGCGCCGAGCTGCGCCCCATGTCGCAGGCCGAGTTCGCGGCCTTCCACCTGGCCGAGTACAAGCGCTTCGGCGACATCATCCGCAAGAACAACATCCGTCTGGACCAGTAAACCCATGGCTTCCCCTTCCCTTCCCGTCGTCGCCCTGACCCTGGGCGACCCCGCCGGCATCGGCCCCGAGCTGATCGCGCGCCTGCTGGCCAAGCCCGAGGCCACGCAGCACGCCAACCTCGTGCTGGTGGGCGACCCCTGGCTCTGGCAACAGGGCCAGGCCATCGCCGGCCTGCAGGTCGCGACCGACGCCGTGGACAGCCTGGCCGCGGTGCGCGCGCGCGCCGACACCCGGCGCCCCGCCTTCCTGGCCGTGGACAGCATTGCCGCCTCCGACGTGCGCCAGGGCCAGGTGGGCGCGGCCGGCGGCCGGTCCGTGCTGCAGGTGCTGAATCGGTGCATGGACGCGGCCCTGGGCGGCGACATCGACGCCATCTGCTTTGCGCCGCTCAACAAGCAGGCCATGAAGATGGGCGGCCTGCGGCATGAGGACGAGCTGCACCACTTTGCCGAGTACCTGGGCGTGACGGGCTACTTCTGCGAGTTCAACACCCTGGGTGAGCTGTGGACCTCGCGCATCTCGTCGCATGTGCCGCTCAAGGACGTGGCCAGCTACCTGAGCCAGGAGCGCATCACCCAGGCGGCCGAGCTGATCTACCACGCGCTGCGCGCCAGCGGCTTTGACGCCCCCAAGGTGGCGATCGCCGGCTTCAACCCGCACAACGGCGACGGCGGCACCTGCGGGCGCGAGGAGATCGACATCATCGCCCCCGCCGTGGCCGCGCTGCAGGCGCGCGACTGGCCCACGCCCGATCCGTTCCACGGCCCGTTCCCGGCCGACACCATCTTCCTGAAGGCCCAGGCGGGCGAGTACCAGGCCATCGTCACCATGTACCACGACCAGGGCCAGATCGCGATCAAGCTGCTGGGCTTCTCGCGCGGCGTCACGGTGCAGGGCGGCCTGCCGATACCGATCACCACGCCGGCCCATGGCACGGCCTATGACATCGCGGGCCAGGGCAAGGCCAATGTCGAGGCCACCTGGCAGGCGCTGCAGATTGCCAGCCGCATGGGCGCTGCCCACCGAGCCACCCGGACAGCCCCCGCTGCCTGATCCCTTCCACGCATTTCCCCGAGGTTTTTATGAAGATCAAATCCGTCCGCGCCCGCGTCTACGAATGGAAGGGCAAGACCGTCCCGCCGCAGGGCAACTTCTGCTCCAACGCCATGGATCTCGTCTACTCCAGGACCGAGAGCATGAGCACCTTCCGCTTCCATTCGTGGACCGTGGTCGAGATCGAAACCGATGACGGCATCGTCGGCCTGGGCAACGTGGCGCTGGCGCCAAGAATAGCCAAGGCCATCATCGACGAGTACCTGGCGCCGCTGGTCATAGGCCAGGACCCCTGGGACTACGAATACCTGTGGCAGCGTATGTACCGCAGCACCCACGCCTGGGGCCGCAAGGGCGTGACCATGGCGGCGATCTCGGCCGTGGACCTGGCGATCTGGGACATCCTGGGCAAGAGCGTGGGCAAGCCGGTGTTCAAGCTGCTGGGCGGGCGCACCAAGGAAAAAATCCCCTGCTACTACAGCAAGCTGTATCGCACCGACCTCAAGGAAATGCAGAACGAGGCGCAAAAGTTTCTGGACCAGGGATTCAAGGCCTTCAAGATGCGCTTCGGCTACGGCCCGGCGCATCTGCAGGACGGTGTGAAGGAGAACCTGAAGTCCGTCGAGGCCGTGCGCGAGGTCATCGGCTACGACACCGACCTGATGCTGGAGTGCTACATGGGCTGGAACCTGGAGTACGCCAAGCGCATGCTGCCCAAACTGGCCAAGTTCGAGCCGCGCTGGCTGGAGGAGCCCGTGATCGCCGACGACATCGACGGCTACGCCGAGCTCAACGCCATGGGCATCATCCCGATCTCGGGCGGCGAGCATGAGTTCAGCCTCTACGGCTTCAAGCAGCTGCTGGACAAAAAGGCCGTGAGCGTGGTGCAGTACGACACCAACCGCGTCGGCGGCATCACGGCCGCGCACAAGATCAACGCGCTGTGCGAGGCCTACAGCGTGCCGGTGATCCCGCACGCCGGCCAGATGCACAACTACCACCTGACCATGAGCACCCTGGCCTCGCCCATGGCCGAGTACTTCCCGATCTTCGACGTGGAGGTCGGCAACGAGCTGTTCTGGTACATCTTCGACGGCGAGCCCATCGCCGAGAACGGCTTCCTGCAGCTCGACGACGACAAGCCCGGCCTGGGCCTGTCGCTCAAGACCGAGTACCTGGACCAGTTCCACATCGTCGAATAAGGAGCCGCACCATGCCCGGACTCTCGAACCCCCGCTACCGCGGCATCTTCCCCGTAGTACCCACCACCTTCCACGAGGACGGAACGCTGGACCTGGCCAGCCAGAAGCGCTGCCTGGACTTCATGATCGACTCCGGCGTCGATGGCCTGTGCCTGCTGGCCAACTACTCCGAGCAGTTCCTGCTGGCCGACGACGAGCGCGAGGTTCTCACGCGCACCTGCCTGGAGCATGTGGCCGGCCGCGTGCCCGTGATCGTCACCACTACCCACACCAGCACCCGGGTCTGCGCCCAGCGCAGCCGCCGCGCGCAGGACATGGGCGCAGCCATGGTCATGCTCATGCCGCCCTACCACGGCGCCACCTTCCGCTTCGGCGAGACGCAGGTGCGCGCCTTCTTCCAGGGCGTGTCCGACGCCATAGACATCCCCATCATGATCCAGGACGCCCCGGCGGCCGGCACGCCGCTGTCGCCGGCCTTCCTGGCCCAGATGGCGCGCGAGATCGAGCAGGTCAGCTACTTCAAGATGGAAACCGCCGGCGCGGCGAACAAGCTGCGCGAGCTGATCGCCCTGGGCGGCGAGGCCATCGAGGGCCCCTGGGACGGCGAGGAGGCCATCACCCTGCTGGCCGACCTGGAGGCCGGTGCGACAGGCGCCATGACCGGCGGCGGCTTTGCCGACGGCATCCGCCCCATCATCGAGGCGCACCGCGCGGGCGACAAGGACAAGGCCTTTGCCGAGTACCAGCGCTGGCTGCCCCTGATCAACCACGAGAACCGCCAGGCCGGCTTCCTCGCCGCCAAGGCGCTGATGAAGGCGGGCGGCGTGATCGCCTGCGACGCCCCGCGCGCGCCCTGGCCGCCCATGCACCCCGAGGTGCGGCGCCAGCTGCTGGACATCGCGCGCCGGCTCGATCCGCTGGTGCTGCGCTGGGGGCGCTGAGATATTTCTATGCTATTGATAGCTGTCAGCGCTTGATGGATAAGCGCTGGCGGCATTTCATGCCGAAGCCTGCAGGGCCTGCGCCGACGCCGGAAGGCCAAAGATGCGGTCGAACGCCCAGTTGAAGGCATAGGTATAGACCAGGAAGAACAGCAGCAGCCCCGCCTCCATCAGCGTGGCCTGCCACAGGCCCACGCCGAACCACCAGGCCATGAGCGGGATCAGCGCCAACGCCAGCCCGCCCTCAAAGCCCAGGGCATGCACCACCCGGCGCCGCATAGAGCGGCCCCTGACGCTCTGGCGCGCCTCCCAGCGCTCGAACAGGTGGTTGAAGGTGACGTTCCAGACGATGGCCAGTGTCGAGGCCACGACCGACATCACGCCCGACTCCAGCGCCTGCTGGCCTATGGCCATGAACAGCAGGCTGGAGGCGAGGATGGCGATCAGCTCGTACAGCACGACAAAAATCACGCGCCGCCAGGGGCCCTGCAGGCCCTGGGGCGCACTCGTAGCATTCATGGCGCGGCAGTATAGGTGCGCGCACTTGCACCCGGCACGGCCCGGGTCTTGGCGGGATCTGCCTATTGCCGGGGATGGCCGCAGGGTCTATGCAGGGCGTGCATTACAGGCATACAGATACGTGTTGGACAGCGCACAAACTCAGGCATACAGTCTCAGTTCTTGATTTGTTTCACAAGGACAATCCATGGCATCCCACTCTGGCACACATCCCCTGCCCTCGTACCTCGACCCCAACCACCTCGGCCCCTGGGGCGTGTACCTGCAGCAGGTCGACCGCGTCACCCCCTATCTGGGCAGCCTGGCGCGCTGGGTCGAGACCCTGAAGCGCCCCAAGCGCGCGCTCATCGTGGATGTGCCCATCGAGCTGGACAACGGCACCATCGCCCACTTCGAGGGCTACCGCGTGCAGCACAACACCAGCCGCGGCCCGGGCAAGGGCGGCGTGCGCTTCCACCAGGATGTGACGCTGTCCGAGGTCATGGCCCTGTCGGCCTGGATGTCGATCAAGAACGCGGCCGTCAACGTGCCCTACGGCGGCGCCAAGGGCGGCATCCGCGTCGATCCCAAGACCCTCTCGAAAGGCGAGCTGGAGCGCCTGACGCGCCGCTACACCAGCGAGATCGGCATCATCATCGGCCCGTCGAAGGACATTCCCGCACCCGACGTGAACACCAACGGCCAGATCATGGCCTGGATGATGGACACCTATTCCATGAACGTAGGCAGCACCGCCACCGGCGTGGTCACGGGCAAGCCCGTGGACCTGGGCGGCTCGCTGGGCCGCGTGGAGGCCACGGGCCGCGGCGTGTTCACCGTGGGCGTGGAGGCCGCACGCCTGACCGGCATGCCCATCGAGGGCGCCCGCGTGGCCGTGCAGGGCTTTGGCAACGTGGGCGGCACGGCCGGCAAGCTGTTTGCCGACGCCGGCGCCAAGGTGGTGGCGGTGCAGGATCACACGGGCAGCATCCAGAACGACAAGGGCATGGACGTGACGGCATTGCTCGCCCATGTGCAGAAGACCGGTGGCGTGGGCGGCTTTGCCGGTGCCGAGCCCATGGCCAACGACGCCTTCTGGGGCGTGGCCTGCGACATCCTGATCCCCGCCGCGCTGGAAGGACAGATCACCGAGCACAACGCCGGCAAGATCCAGGCCAAGATGGTCATCGAGGGCGCCAACGGCCCGACCACCCCCGAGGCCGACGACATCCTGCACGACAAGGGCGTGCTGGTGGTTCCCGACGTGATCGCCAACGCCGGTGGCGTGACGGTGAGCTACTTCGAGTGGGTGCAGGACTTCTCCAGCTTCTTCTGGACCGAAGAAGAGATCAACGCCCGCCTGGTGCGCATCATGAAGGAAGCCTTCGCGGGCGTCTGGCATGTGGCGCAGGACAACAAGGTCAGCCTGCGCACCGCCACCTTCATCGTGGCCTGCAAGCGCATCCTGCATGCGCGCGAGATGCGCGGCCTGTATCCCTGATACGGGGCACGGCCTTCGCACTATGGGAGCGGCCTTCGGGCCGCTTTTGCTTTGGGGTTCTCTACCCCGTGCGTTGGCCCGTCATTGCCGCGAAAGCGGCAATCCAGGATGTTGAGGTGGCGATGGATCCCCGCCTGCGCGGGGATAACGGGTGGTTGCGCCAGGTCTTTTCGCAGGCATCACCTCACAGCACGCCCTTGCCGCGCAGCTCCTGCAGCCGCGTGGCATCCAGCCCCAGGCGCTCGCCCAGCACCTCGTCGGTGTGCTGGCCCAGGGCCGGCGGCGCGTGGCGCAGCGTGACGGGCGTGTCGGACAGGCGCAGCGGGCTGGCCGTGGTCACGACACGGTTGACGGCCTCGCCGGCCGGCAGCTGGCCGTCGGGGTAGCGCAGCTGCTCCACGCGCAGGCTGCGTGATTTCACCTGCTCGTCGTCAAAGGCCTGGCCTATGTGGTTGATGGGGCCGCAGGGCACGGCCTTGTCCTCCAGCAGCCTGATCCATTCGGCCGTGGGGCGGGTGCGCGTGAGCGCGGCCATCATGGGGATCAGCGCGGCGCGGTGGATGACGCGGCCGGCGTTCTGCGTAAAGCGCTCGTCGCCCGCCCAGTCCACGCCCGCGGCCTCGCAGAAGCGTGCGAACTGGCCGTCGTTGCCTATCGCCAGCAGCATGTTGCCGTCCTGCGTGGGGAAGTCCTGGTAGGGCACGACGCTGGGGTGGGTGTTGCCCTGGCGCTTGGGGATGTTGCCGGCATTGAGAAAGCCCGCGCCCTGGTTGGCCAGCACGGCCATGGCCACGTCCAGCAGGGCCATGTCGATATGCTGGCCGCGGCCCGTGCGGTGGCGTGCCTCCAGCGCGCCCAGGATGGCGGTGGTGGCGTACATGCCGGTGAACAGGTCGATCACGGCCACGCCCACGCGGATCGGGCCGCCGCCCGGCTCGCCATCGGCATGGCCGGTGATGCTCATCAGGCCGCTCATGGCCTGGATCAGCAGGTCATAGCCCGCGCGCGGCGCGTAGGGCCCGGTGTGGCCGAAGCCCGTGACCGAGCAGTAGATCAGGCGCGGGTTCAGCGCCGACAGGCTGGCGTAGTCGAGGCCGTAGCGCTTCAGCCCACCGGTCTTGAAGTTCTCCACCACCACATCGCTTTGCTTGGCCAGCTCGCGGATCAGCTCCTGGCCCTCGGGCGTGGCCATGTCCACGGTGACGGATCGCTTGTTGCGGTTGCAGGCGGCGAAGTAGCAGGCGTTGTTGGTGGGCTGGCCCGCCTCGTCGGGGAAGAAGGGCGGGCCCCAATGGCGCGTGTCGTCGCCGTCGCCGGGTTTTTCGATCTTGATCACGTCGGCGCCCATGTCGGCCAGGTTCTGGGTGCACCAGGGGCCGGCGAGCACGCGCGAAAGGTCGAGCACGCGCAGGTGGCCCAGGGCGCCGGTGGTAGGGGTGTTGTCGTTGGTGGTCATGGGTGCGAGGGAAGCTGTCGGATGAACCGGCGCATCCTACGCGCACCGCCGCGGCGCCGGGTTCGCATTTGTGGAAGCGGGCGTTTGCCGCCCTTTCTACAATGCCGCCCATGGCCATGCATTTCGATCTTGTGGACCTGCGCCTGATGGTGCATATCGCCGACGCCAACAGCATGACGCGCGGCGCCGAGCTGTCCTTCATCTCCCTGCCCGCCGCCAGCACGCGCATCAAGAACCTGGAGGAGAGCATAGGCACCAAGCTGCTCTACCGCACCAGCCAGGGCGTAACGCTGACGCCGCCGGGCCAGGCCTTCGTGACGCACGCGCGCATGGTGCTGGGCCAGATCGAGCACCTGCGCGGCGACATGCAGGAATATGTGCGCGGCATCAAGGGCCATGTGCGCGTGTTTGCCAACACCACGTCGCTCAGCGAATTCCTGCCGCCGGTGCTGCGCCACTACCTGCGCCACAACCCGGACGTGAACATCGACCTGCGCGAGCGCCCCTCGCACGACATCGTGCGCGCCGTGACCGAGGGCCAGACCGACATCGGCATCGTCGCCGGCCTGGTGCGCACCGAGAACCTGGAGACCCTGCCCTACCGGCGCGACCGCCTGGTGCTGGTGCTGCCGCAAGGCCATGCGCTGGCCGGCCAGATGCAGATCGATTTTGCCGACACGCTGGAGCTCGATTACGTGGGCCTGCAGGAATCGACCGCCATCCACGCCTTTCTGCGCCAGGCCAGCGACCAGCTGCACCGCCCCATCAAGCTGCGCATCCAGGTGGGCAACTTCGAGACCGCCTGCCGCATGATCGAGTCCGGCGTGGGCGTGGGCGTGCTGCCCGAATCCGCCGCCAGCCGCCACGCCAAGGCCATGGACATCGCCATCGTGCCGCTGGCCGACGCCTGGTCGGTGCGCGAGATGCAGATCTGCGTGCGCAGCCTGGAGGCCCTGCCCAGCTTTGCGCAGGAGCTGGTGCAGCTGCTGGTGGCGGATGCGCAGGGGCGGCTGGAGCTGGGGTGATGCTCCTGTAAATATAGCTGCTTGCACTTGATACATAAGCGCTACGGACTTATTTGATGTTTTTCCGGAGGTTGCGTGGCTGCGTCTATGAAGCCACCTCGGCAAACCATCCGTCATCCCCGCGAACGCGGGGATCCAGGTGCTACCCAAGCCGTTGATTCGTCACTGCTGTGGATCTCCGCGTTCGCGGGGATGACGGGCCGTGGGATGGCCAGGCGTATCCATAGATGCGCAACTTGAGCCTATTGAAATCAGGCGCAAACATCCACCCTCACTCGCGCGAATCCCAGGTCGTGGGTGCCAGCCAGTACTTGAAGGTGCCGCTGGCCGTGGCCACTACCTGGCCCTGTTCGTCGCGCAGCTCGGCCGCGCAGCTGCACAGGCTGCGGCTGGCGTGCACCACCCAGCCCTCGGCCAGCAGGGGGCCGCGGGCGGGGCGGTGAAAGCGGCTGGACATCTCCACCGTCACGGCAGTCTGCGAGGGCGCGCCGGGCTGCTGCGCACAGGCGCGCGACATGACGGAATCGAGCAGCGCCATGACCACGCCGCCATGCGCGGCGGGCAGCTGGTTGAGCAGTTCCTCGCGCATATGCGGCAGGCGCACCCACACCTTACCTTCGGGTGCTGGCACCTGGGCCGCGCCGATCAGGCGCATGAAGGAGCTGCGGTCGGGGGGCTGTTGCGTCTCACTCATGCGTCACGCGCCTCGCGGATCATGTTGCGGGCGATGATGATCTGCTGGATCTGCGTCGTGCCCTCGTACAGGCGGAACAGGCGCACGTCGCGGTAGAAGCGTTCTATGCCGTATTCGGCCATGTAGCCTGCGCCGCCCAGGATCTGCACCGCGCGGTCGGCCACGCGCCCGCACATCTCGGTGGCGAACATCTTGGCGCAGGAGGCCTCGGTGGAGACGTTGTGCCCGTCATCGCGCCGGCGCGCGGCGTCCAGCGTCATGCACTCGGCCGCGTACAGCTCGGCCTGGCTGTCGGCCAGCATGGCCTGCACCAGCTGGAACTCGCAGATCGGCTGGCCGAACTGTTTGCGCTCCAGCGCATAGGCCAGCGCATCGCGCAGCATGCGCTTGGCCACGCCCACTGCGACCGCGGCAATGTGGATGCGGCCCTTCTCCAGCACCTTCATCGCGGTCTTGAAGCCCTTGCCCTCCTTGAGGCCGATGAGGTTGGCTGCCGGCACGCGCACGTTGTCAAAGATCACGTCGCAGGTGTGAGCGCCCTTCTGCCCCATCTTGACGTCATACTTGCCAAAGCTGATGCCCGGGCTCTTGGCGTCCACGATGAAGGAGGACACGCCGCCAGCGCCCTTGTTGCTCGGGTCGGTGCGCGCCATCAGCGTGAACATGCCGGCGTGCGGCGCATTGGTGATGAAGCGCTTGGTGCCGTTGACGACGTAGTGGTCGCCATCCTTGATGGCCGTGGTGCGCAGCGAGGCCGCGTCCGACCCGGCCTCGGGCTCGGTGAGCGCAAACGATGCGATGACCTCGCCCGTGGCAAGTTTGGGCAGCCACTGGGCCTGCTGCTCGGGCGTGCCGTCGATCAGGATGCCCTGCGAGCCTATGCCCACCGTCGTGCCTATCACCGAGCGGAAGGCCGGCGCGGTCTGGCACAGCTCCAGCAGCACGCGGCATTCCTCCTCCATGGTCAGCTCCAGGCCGCCGAACCGCTCGGGAATGGTCATGCCGAACAGGCCCAGCTCGCGCATCTCCTGCACTATTGACGAGGGGATCTCGTCGGTCTCGGCCACCTCATTCTCTGCGGGCACCAGGCGCTCGCGCACGAAGCGGCGCACGCTGTCGAGCAGGGCTTCCAAAATTTCTGGGTCGCGGATCATGTCTTTGTCTCCTTGAATGTTGAGCTTGAGGCGCCCGGCCAGCCCACGTCATTCCGGCGCAGGCCGGAATCCACGCGCCACACCGAGCTACTGGATCCCGGCATTCGCCGGGATGACGGCTTGCATGGTCAGGGTCGCTGAAAACAATAGCGCCGTCAAAGGGTTTCGGCCGTACCCAGAATCGCCGTGGACTGGCTCGACAGCGTGCCGCCGTTGCCATGCACCACGGCCGTGTCGTGCTTCGCCAGCTGGCGCGCACCCGCCTCGCCGCGCAGCTGGCGCACGGCCTCGATGAGGGCAAAGATGCCGTACATGCCCGGGTGCACGCAGGACAGTCCGCCGCCATTGGTGTTGACGGCCAGGCGCCCGCCCGGCGCGATACCGCCACCCTGCACAAACGCCCCGCCCTCGCCCTTGGCGCAGAAGCCCAGGTCTTCCAGGAACAGAATGGTGTTGATGGTGAACGCGTCGTACACCTGGGCCATGTCCATGTCTTTTGCCTGCAAACCCGCCATGGCAAAGGCCTGGGCACCCGACTGCGCGGCGCTGGTGGTGGTCAGGTCGGGCATGCAGGAGATCTGGCGGTTCCAGATCGCCGTGGCATTGCCCAGCACGTAGACCGGGGGCCGCGCCAGATCGCGCGCACGATCGGCCCGTGTGAGCACGATGGCGCCGCCGCCGTCGGTCACCAGGCAGCAGTCGCGCACGGTGAGCGGGCTGGCAATGGGCCGCGCGGCCAGCACCTCATCGATGGTGAGCGGGTCGCGCATGAAGGCCTCGGGGTTCTTCTGCGCCCAGGCGCGCGCGGCCACGGCCACCTCGGCCAGCTGGGCGCGCGTGGTACCAAATTCGTGCATGTGGCGTGCAGCGGCCAGCGCATAGGCGGTGACGGGCAGCACGGGCTCGTAGGGATGCTCATAGGGCTGCGGGTCCAGAAAGCGCCGCGCCGCAATGCTTTCCTTGCGCCCGAACGTGGCCGAGCGCTGCGCGCTGCCATAGCACACCAGCACGGCCTTGCACTGCCCGGCCTCCAGCGCGCGGATCGCCGGCAGCAGGTGGGCGATAAAGCTGCTGCCGCCTATCATGGTGCCGTCCACATAGGTCGGGTTGATGCCAAGGTGTTCGATGACCGGCATGGGCCACATGCTGGCGTTGACGCTGCAGGTCGCCAGGCCGTCGATGTCCTGCATGGTCAAACCGGCGTCTGCGACGGCTGCCTGCGCGGCGCGCACCAGGAGCGTCATGTCGTCCATGCCCGGCGCCTCGCCGCAGCCATAGGTGGCAGCGCCGGCAATCGCCACGCGGCCGCGCAGGTTGCAGTTCACGGCGGCGGCGTCGAAGGTGGATTGCGGAACGCGGCTCATGCTGCACCCCCTTGCACTGCGGGCGTGAACAGCACCAGGCCGCGCCCGTCCTTCTGCGCCACATGGGCCTGCACGCGCAGGCCTATGGCCACCTCCTCGGGCGCCAGGCCCTCGACGCGGCTCATCATGCGCACGCCCTCATCCAGATCGATCAGCGCCACGTTGTAGTTGCCACCGGCGTCCGGCTTGCGCGCAATGGTGCTCGTGGAATACACCGTGCCCAGGCCGCTTGCGCGCACCCAGCGCAGCGGGCTGGCGCCGCAATGCGGGCACAGCTCGCGCGGGGTGAAGACATGCTGCTGGCACTGCGGGCAGTGCTGAATGCAGAAGCGGCCGGCGTCCAGCTCGGCCTGGTAGTGGGTTTGGGCGGTCAGGTGCATGAGAAATGGCCGGGCGCATCCCCGGCATGTGAATCCTGTTGCCCACCAGCATGCCCGCGACGCCGGCGCACTTCAATTCGGCAATTTGAAAGGGCGGCTTTTGCAGGCCTGCGACCGGTGATCACGCCCGGGAAAACCCGGCTTTCGCCATGCCGAAGACGGTCTTTGGCAATCGCGTAGGAACGCACGGCCATCCATCCCTAGCATGCGGCGCTGGTAGCACAGCGACAAACCCATCAACGACAGGAGACAACATGCTGCACCGCACCCATCCACTGTTCCTTGCCTGCCTCATGGCCTGCGGCCTGGGCTTGAGCGCCGCCGCGCAGGCGCAAAAGATTTCCGACGACGTGGTGCGCATCGGCGTGCTGTCGGACATGTCGGGCCTGTACGCCGACACCGCCGGGCGCGGCTCGCTGGAGTCGGCCAAGATGGCCGTGGAGGACTTTGGCGGCAGCGTGTTGGGCAAGAAGATCGAGGTCGTCTGGGCCGACCACCAGAACAAGGCCGACGTGGGCGCAACGCACGCGCGCACCTGGTTCGACCGCGACGGCGTGGACCTGATCATCAACCTCAACAACACCGCCGTCGCAATCGCCGTGAACAACCTGGCGCGCGAGCGCAACAAGCTGGTGATGAACACCGGCGGCGCCTCCGACATCCTGACCAACGAGCATTGCGCGCCCACCGCCATCCACTACACCTACGACACCTACGCGCTGGCCAAGGGCGCGGCCGACGGCATCCTGGCCCAGGGCAAGAAGGAATGGTTCATCCTGGGCGTGGACTATGCGTTTGGCAAGGCCATGTCGGCCAACCTGACCGAGTTCGTGCAGGCCGGCGGCGGCAAGATCGTGGGCAGCACCTACCACCCGCTCAACGCCAGCGACTTCTCGTCCTTCCTGCTGCAGGCGCAGGGCTCCAAGGCGCCGGTGATCGCGCTGGCCAACGCCACATCGGACACCGTCAACACCATCAAGGCGGCCAACGAGTTCGGCATCGCGCAGAAGCAGACCATCGTGCCCAGCATCATGTTCATCAACGACATCCACGCGCTGGGCCTCAAATACGGCCAGGGCATGGTGTTCACCACGGGCTTCTACTGGGACCGCAACGACGACACGCGCGCCTGGGCGCGGCGCTTCTTCGAGAAGATGAAGAAGATGCCCTCCATGGTGCACGCGGGCGACTATTCCGCCGTCACCCAGTACCTCAAGGCGGTGAAGGCCGCGGGCACCGACGACGCCCCCGCCGTGGTCAAGCAGCTGCAGGGCATGAAGCTGTCGGACATGTTTGCGCAGAACGGCAAGCTGCGCGAGGACGGGCGCATGGTGCACGACATGTTCCTGGTGCAGGTGAAGAAGCCCGCCGAATCGCAGTACCCCTGGGACTACTACAAGGTGCTGGCTACGATTCCGGGGGATCAGGCGTTCAAGCCACTTTCCAAGAGTACCTGCAAGTACATCAAGGGGGGCTGACGTGGCTATCGCCGGCGCCAAGCCGCGATGCCATCGCCGCCCGCTTCGCGTTTGGGTAAGCCGCTGTTTGGCGAATACAAATGTCCAAGCAGGGAGGGTTTCACTACGATCCGGGACGACGGTGCTGCACTGCCGCCGCAAGTTCACAACCAACCCGTGTTCAACCATGCCCTCCCTCGCTCCCCAGGCCCTTCTGGACGCCATGCACGCCCTGTCCCCCGAGTTCGTCGCCATTCGGCAGGACATCCACGCCCACCCCGAGTTGGCCTTTGAGGAGCGTCGCACCAGCGACCTGGTGGCCGAGCGGCTCGCCGCCTGGGGCTACGAGGTGCACCGCGGCCTCGGCGGCACGGGCGTCGTCGGCACGCTGCGCAAGGGCAGCGGCAGCCGCTCGCTAGGCATACGCGCCGACATGGATGCGTTGCCCATCGAGGAGCAAACCGGCCTGGACTACGCCAGCCGCCACGCCGGCAAGATGCACGCCTGCGGCCATGACGGGCACACGGCCACCTTGTTGTGCGCGGCCCGCTACCTGGCCGAATCGGCCGATTTCAACGGTACGCTGCACCTGATCTTCCAACCCGCCGAGGAAAACGAAGGCGGCGCGCTGCGCATGGTGGACGAGGGCCTGTTCACGCTGTTTCCCTGCGACGAGATCTATGCGCTGCACAACGCGCCCGGCATACCCGTAGGCAAAATGGCCATCAGCCCCGGGCCGTCGATGGCCTCGTTCGACCGCGCCACGGTGACGCTGCGCGGTCGTGGCGCCCATGGCGCCATGCCACACCACGGCGTCGATCCCATGCAGTGCGCGGCCAGCATCACGCTGGGGCTGCAGTCCATCGTCTCGCGCGAGATCGACGCGCTCAAGTCGGCCGTCATCACCGTGGGCTCGATACAGGCCGGCGAGGCCTACAACGTGGTGCCCGAAAGCGCGCGGCTCAAGATCGGCGTGCGCACGCTCGACGCCGCAGTGCGCACGCTGGTGGAGCAGCGCATACGCGAGTTCGTCGCTGCTCAGGCACAGAGCTACCAACTGCAGGCCGAGGTGGTCTACGAGCGCAAGTACCCGGTACTGGTCAACCATGCCGCACAGACCGAGACTGCGCGCCAGGCGGCGATCCGGCTGCTCGGCGCCGAGAACGTGCTGGAGCGCCCGCCGGTCATGGGCAGCGAAGACTTCGCCTACATGCTGGAGCACCGCCCCGGCGCCTACATCCGCCTGGGCAACGGCACGGGTGAGGACGGCGGCTGCATGGTGCACAACCCCAAGTACGACTTCAACGACAAGGCCTTGCCCATCGGTGCCGCCTTCTGGACGCATCTGGCGCAGAGTTGTCTGAGGTAGCTCCGTACGCAGTCAGCGGCGCAGTGCATCGAAGCGGCCCCAACAACACAACCAAGGAGACAAGTATGAATCGCTGGATATCCAAAAGTGGCATGGCAACCGCCGTACTGATTGCAGTGACCGCCTGCGGCGGAGGCGACGACCGAGTCACCGTAAAGTCCGTCACGGTGTTTGGCGACAGCCTGAGCGACGTTGGCACCTATCACGCCGCGACGGGCGATCCCGCAAACCCGGGGAAATTTACGGTCAACCCTGGCAAGGTGTGGGTGGAAAACGTCGCAGCCCAGTACGGCCTTACGGTGACGCCCAACCGCTCACTCACCCTGGACAAGGACGCCAGTTCCGGCGCCACGACCGAGGTAGGAACCGCGACCGTCATCGGTGGCAACGGCTATGCCGAGGGAGGGGCGCGCGTGGCCGCGCTGCCCAGCGAGAGCGGCATTGGCAACAACCAACTCGTGGCACCGGTGCGAGCGCAGGTCAACCGCTACCTGCAGACACATGGCCGCTTCTCCGACGGTGAACTGGTTTTGATCAGCGGCGGGGGTAATGATATTTACGCGCAGTTCAGCGCTGTGTGCTGGCACACCGACGACAATGGCCTGGGTGCGGACAACACCACCATCGACATCGCCACCGCCAAGATCGCCGAGGCCGCACAGGCAGAAGTGGACATGATTCGGCAGATACGAAGCAAAGGTGCGCAGCTGATCGTTTTGATCTCTCAGGGCAACCCTATTCTCAGCCCCTTCTGGCGATACTACGGCTCACCTGAGTACCAGGCCAAAGGTTGCTACACGCCTGTCACTGCGCAGCAAACAGACGCTTGGCGGACTCAATTCAACAAGATCGTTCAAGATGGCATAGCCAACATGCCTGAGGTCGTCTATGTGGACGCGCAAGCAACATGGGGCAAGGCTCTGGCCAATCCAGCGGCCTACGGCTTCACCAACCTCACTGCGAAAGCCTGCACCAACACGAAATTGACGACCAGTGCGACGTTCTGCACCCGCTCTACTCTTGCTGCGCCAGATGCGGATCAAACCTACTTCTGGTCTGATGCTTTTCACCCTACTCCGCGTGGCCACCAAATGCTGTCAGATCAGGTACTGGAGCAGCTTAAATTCCGGACCCGTTGACACAGCCAGTCAGTCAACCTCGTATTTTTTGAGAAGCTCTATGCATACCCTGAGCCGCCGCCATTTCCTGCAGTCCGCCGGTGCCACATGCGCCCTCGCAGGCCTGCCCGCCTGGGCGCAGGAGGCATTCCCTACCAAGCCGTTGACCCTGGTCGTGCCCTACCCCGCCGGCGGCGCCAGCGACGCATCGGCGCGCATCTTTGCCGAATCCTTCTCGCAGAGCTTCAAACAACAGGTAATCGTGGAGAACTACGGCGGCGGCACCGGCTTGATAGGCGCCAACAAGGTGCTGAGCGCGCCCGCCGACGGCTACACGTTTCTGCACGGCTCGCCCAATGAGGTGATCCTGCCACCCATGCTCAACCCGGCGGCGCGCTACAAGCCCTGGGATTTTGTCCTGGCTGCCCCCATCACCGCTGCGTCCATCGTCCTGCTGGTGCGCAATGGCATACCGGTGAGCACCATGGACGAATTCCTGGACTACGCACGCCAGCAGAAGGACAAGCCGCTGACCTACGCATCGGTCGGCATCGATTCGCTCTACCACCTGATGGGCGATGCGCTGGCGGCGCGCCTGAAGCTGCCGTTCCTGCACGTGCCCTACAAGGGCGCCGCCCCCGCGCTGCAGGACCTTGCCGGCGGGCAGGTGGACTTTGCCATCCTGGCCTACCAGACGAGCTTCGACGGCATGCAGGAGCAGGGCCGGCTGAAGATCATCTCCAGCTTCTCCAAGGACATGGCCCCCGGCCTGAAGCACATTGCCCCCATCACGCAGAGCAAGCAGATTCCCGACTTTGTGCATGAAATCGGCGGCGGCTATTTCATGCGCAAGGGCACGCCCCCGGATCGGCTCGCGGCCCTGCGCAAGGCCATCGGCGAGGCCGTGGTGAAACCCGCGATCCGCGGCCGCCTGGAGGCCGAAGGGCGCAAGGTAGCGCAGCCCACCGAAACCCAGGCGCAGGCGGATGCGGCGTACAAGGAAATGATCGACAGCATTGCCTCGCTGCTGAAGGTGCTGGGGCGCAAGAATCTGGCGCTCTGACCCCAGGCCGCTGGCGCACAGCCAGCGCAGTCCCGCCGTGCAGTGCAATCCGGGCGCAGTTCTCGCATAGACTGCCGGGCCTATGCCCATCCCTTCAGCACACCTGCAATGAAGCGTTGCATCGTCGGTATCCCCTGCCCAGAAACGCCCAAGCTGCCGCGATCGCTGCAATGGAGGGACGGCTATGGCTTGGTGGCATTGCAGAAAGACCTGCGCGATGAGAAGCCCATCGCGCTGGCCACCACTTTCACGATCCTGCTGGACTGAGGGACGATGCGATGAAAGCGGAGGCAATGCGCGATGGCGTGATCACCGAAGCGGATACCTGCCGCGAATTCGTCACCCCCCGCCTGGTCGAAGCCGGCTGGAGCGAGGCACCGCACGCGATTGGCGAGCAGCGCATTTTTACCAATGGCCGCATCATCGTGGCGGGCGGCAGGGTGCGCCGTGGCAAGCAAAAGCGCGCCGACTACCTGCTGTACTACCGCCGCGACTATCCCCTCGCCGTCGTCGAAGCCAAGGAAATCGGACTGCCCGCTGAAACCGGCGTGCAGCAGGCACGAGAGTACGCCGAGATTCTGGGCCTCCAGTTCGCCTATGCCACCAACGGCCACCGCATCATAGAAATCGACTACACCACCGGCACCGAGCGCGAGGTCGATCGTTACGCGACGCCCGGCGAGCTGTTCGCCCGGCTGACGGCAGCCACACGGTTGCCAGCGGATGCACCCACCCATTTGCTGGAGCCCTTCAACCTTGTTTCAGGCAAGGTGCCACGCTACTACCAGCAGATTGCCATCCATCGTGTCATCGAATCAATCTTGCGGGGCCAGAAACGCATCCTTGCCACGCTGGCCACCGGCACCGGCAAGACCTGCGTGGCCTTCCAGGTCTGCTGGAAGCTGTGGAACAGCCGCTGGAATCGCACCGGCGAGCACCGCCGCCCCAAGATCCTGTTCCTGGCCGACCGCAACATCCTGGTCGATGACCCCATGGCCAAGATGTTCGCGCCTTTTGGTGACGCCAGGCACAAGATCGCGGGCGGCGACACCCGCCAGAGCCGGGATATGTACTTCGGCATCTACCAGGCGCTGAGCACCGCCAGTGCCGATGTGTTCCGCCAGTACCGCCCGGATTTTTTCGACCTGATCATCATCGACGAATGCCACCGCGGCTCCAGCCGCGACGAGAGCGCATGGCGTGCGGTGCTGGACTACTTCGAGCCTGCCGTGCAGTTCGGCATGACCGCTACGCCGCTGCGCGAGGAATCGCGCGACAGCTACGAATACTTCGGCAACCCGGTCTACACCTACAGCCTGCGCCAAGGCATCGAGGATGGCTTTCTGGCACCGTACCGCGTGCACCGCGTCATCACCACGGTCGATGCCGCCGGCTGGCGCCCCAGCAAGGATGAGCTGGACCGCTACGGCCGCGCAGTACCCGACGAGGAATACCAGACCAAGGACTTCGAGCGTGTCGTGGCGCTGCGCTCGCGTACCCGGGCGATGGTCCGCCACCTGAGCGATCTGCTCAAAGGCACCGACCGCTTTGCCAAGACCCTGGTGTTCTGCGTCGATCAGGAACACGCCGCCGAGATGCGCCAAGAGCTGATCCACCTGAACAGCGATCTGGTCAGGCAGTACCCCGACTATGTCTGCCGCGTCACCGCCGACGAAGGCGCGATCGGCCTCACCCATTTGTCGCACTTCCAGGACGTGGACAAACCCACGCCGGTCATCCTCACCACCTCGCAGCTGCTGACCACGGGAGTCGATGCGGAAATGGTCAAGAACGTGGTGCTGGCACGCGTGGTGGGTTCCCGCTCCGAATTCAAGCAGATCATCGGCCGCGGCACACGGCTGAAGGTGGACTACGGCAAGGAATACTTCAACATCATCGACTTCACCGGCACCGCCACACGCCACTTTGCCGACCCCGACTTCGACGGCGATCCCACGCGCATCGAGGAAGTGACGGTCGATGAATCGGGTGAGCTTGTCGAAACCGCCGCAGACGAAGCCCCCCACGTTGCAGAGCCCGAACCCGAGTACCTGCCCGAAGCCGAACAGGGCGATGACGCTGGCGGCGCTGAGATCATCTCTGGCCCACCGGAAGAACCGCGCAAGTTCTACATCGACGGCGGCGAGGTCGAAGTGATTGGCCATCTGGTCTACGACCTCGACACCGACGGCAAAAAGCTGCAGGTGGTCAAGTACACCGAATATTCCGGCCGCGCCGTGCGCACCCTCTACCCGACGCGCGAGGCGCTGCAATCGGCCTGGGCCAACCCTGACACGCGTGCCGAGGTGCTGCGCGCGCTGACCGAACGCGGCATCAGCTTCGAAGAGCTGGCCGCCAGCAGCGAGCAGCCCGATGCCGACCCCTTCGACCTGCTGTGCCACCTGGGCTGGAATGCGCCGCTGCTCACCCGCCGCCAACGCGCCGAAAGCGCCAAGCGCCAGGCCCAAGACCTGTTCGCCCAATATGGCGAGACCGCCCGCGAAATCCTGTCGCTGCTGCTCGACCGCTATGTCGAGCGCGGCATTCTGCAATTCAATGCGCTGTCCGAGCTGATGAAGGTGCAACCCTTCGACCGCTACGGCAGTCCTTCCGAAATCGCCAGCCGCCACTTCGGCGGCGTGCGCGGCATGAAGGACGCCGTCTCCCGGCTGCAAACGGCGCTCTACCCATAACGAAAACCGCACGCCATGGCCCCATCCGCCACCAAGGCAAGCACAGCGGGCGGGAACAAGACCCGCGCGCCACGCAAAGCCAAGACACCGTTGACCACCCGTGAAAACCTGTCCGCGCTGATCGCCACCGCCCGCAAGATCCTGCGCAAGGACAAGGGCCTCAACGGCGACGTGGATCGCCTGCCGCTGCTCACCTGGGTCATGTTCCTCAAGTTCCTCGACGACCTGGAAGTCAAGCACGAAGAAGAGGCCGAGCTCGACGGCAAACGCTACCAGCCCATCATCGAAGCCCCCTATCGCTGGCGCGACTGGGCCGCCCGCGACGACGGCATCACCGGCGACGAGCTGCTGGCCTTCATCGGCCAGGAGTTCACCGTGCGCGCCGACGGCAGCGCAGGCCGCGGCCTGTTCGCCTACCTGCGCGGCCTGGCGGGCGAAGGTGAAAAAGGCAGCCAGCGCGAGGTCATCGCCAACGTGTTCAGGGGCGTGCAGAACCGCATGGTCAGCGGCTACCTGCTGCGCGACATCGTCAACAAGATCAACGGCATCCACTTCTCGGCCAGCGAGGAGATCCACACCCTCTCGCACCTCTACGAATCCATGCTGCGCGAAATGCGCGACGCCGCCGGCGACGCGGGCGAGTTCTACACGCCGCGCCCCGTCGTGCGCTTCATGGTGCAGGTCACCGACCCGTGCCTCGATGAGGTGGTGCTCGACCCCGCCTGCGGCACGGGCGGCTTCCTGGTCGAGGCCTACGACCACATCGCCCCGCAGGTGAGCACGCCCGATCAGCGGCGCAGCCTGCAGCGCGGCACCCTCTACGGCCAGGAGGCCAAGCCGCTGCCCTACATGCTGGCGCAGATGAACCTGCTGCTGCACGGGCTGGAGGCCCCGCAGATCGCCTACGGCAACACGCTGGACCGGCGGATTCTGGAGATCGGCCACGCCGAGCGCGTGGACGTCATCCTCACCAACCCGCCCTTTGGCGGTGAAGAAGAAGTCGGTATCAAGGCCAACTTCCCGCCCAACATGCAGACGGCGGAAACCGCGCTGCTGTTCCTGCAGTACATCATGCGCAAGCTGCGCGTGGCGGGGGCCAAGGTACCCGGCGGCCGGCCTGCCGCACGCGGTGGCCGCGCCGCCGTGGTCGTGCCCAACGGCACCCTGTTTGGCGACGGCATCAGCGCCGTCATCAAGGAGGAGATGCTCAAGGAGTTCAAGCTCCACACCATCGTGCGCCTGCCGCAGGGCGTGTTCGCCCCGTACACCGACATCCCTGCCAACCTGCTGTTCTTCGAGCGCGGCGGCCCCACCGACACCATCTGGTACTACGAACTGCCGCTGCCCGAAGGCCGCAAGAAGTACAGCAAGACCGCGCCCCTGCAGTTCGAGGAATTCGCGCAGGCCACGGCATGGTGGAACCACCGCGAAGAAGGGCCGCAGGCCTGGAAGGTGGACTTTGCCGCCAAACGCGCCGCCGCCATTGAGGCCGCCACGCCGCACTGGCAGCGCGCTGAAGAACAGCGCAACGCCGCCATCGCCCTGGGCAAACCCATCCGAGCGATGGAGCAGGCCATTCAGGCGGCCGCCCATGGCCAGAAGGCCGGTTTGCAAGATCGCTTGACGACCCTCAAGAGTGAGCAGGTCGGCCACGAACAAAACGCCAAGTCCGCCCAGGCCGAGGGCGACGCGCTGTACTGGCCGATTTACAACCTCGACCTCAAGAATCCCCACGCCAAGGCCGGGCTGGAACATGCCGACCCCAAAGACCTGATTGCCGCCATGCGCAGCCACGAGGCCGAGGTGATGCGCCTGCTGGTCGAGATCGAGGCCTTGGTGGCCGAGGTGCAGGCATGACCGACGGCACCACCCCCGCCGTGCCGGACCAGGCCCACTACGCCGCCGTTCACACCGACATCGTTGCGCTGCTGGAGTCCGCACGCCGCGCCGCCGCGCGCAGCGTCAATGCGCTGATGACGGCCAGCTATTGGGAAATTGGCCGGCGCATTGTCGAATTTGAACAGGGCGGACAGGAACGGGCCGCCTATGGCGAGGCCTTGATGGTGCGGTTGGCAAGCGATTTGAGTGCGCGCTTTGGCCGTGGGTTTTCCAAGCGCAACCTCGAACAAATGCGGCTTTTTTACCTGGCTTGGCCCGCCGACCAGATTGCGCAGACGGTGTCTGCGCAATTCGCACCCCCTCAAATTCGCCAGACACCGTCTGGCAGATCCCCCTCCGCCGAGAATTCCGAGGCAGTGTCTCGGAACTCGATCAGCCTATCGGCTTTGGCCCAAGCCTTCCCCTTGCCCTGGTCGGCCTACGTGCGCCTGCTTTCGGTGCATAGCCCGCAGGCCCGCGCCTTCTACGAAGCCGAGGCCCTGCGCTGCGGCTGGTCGGTGCGCCAGCTCGACCGGCAGGTGAACAGCCAGTTCTACGAACGCATTGCCCTGTCGCGCAACAAGGCCGCCATGCTGCAAAAGGCCGAAGTGGCCGAGCCGGGCGACACCATCACGCCCGAGCAGGCCATCAAAGACCCCTTCGTGCTCGAATTCCTGGGCCTCAAGGACGCGTATTCCGAGTCCGAGCTGGAAGACGCGCTGATCCAGCACCTGGCCGACTTTCTGCTGGAGCTGGGCGACGACTTCGCCTTCGTCGGCCGCCAGCGCCGCCTGCGGCTGGACGACAGCTGGTTCCGCATCGACCTGCTGTTCTTTCACCGCAGCTTGAAGTGCCTGCTGGTCATCGACCTCAAGGTGGGCCAGTTCAGCTACGCCGATGCCGGGCAGATGCACATGTATTTGAACTACGCCCGCCAGCACTGGATGAAGCCCGGCGAGAACCCGCCCGTGGGCCTGATCCTGTGTGCCGGCAAGGGCGGCAATGAGGCGCACTACGCGCTCGAAGGCCTGTCCAACAAGGTGCTGACGGCGGAATACCGCACGGCGCTGCCGGATGAAGCGCTGCTGGCCGAGGAGCTGGACAGGACGCGGCGCGAGCTGGAGGCGCGGCGCATTGGGCGCGGCGGGGATGTGGAGGGTGGCGTATGAAGGCGTGGCCCAAAGTCGCACTGGGCGAGTTGCTCCAGCGCTCCGATGAGCCCGCGGTGATCGATCCGGCTGCCGAATATCACGAAGTCACCATCAAGCTGTGGGGCAAAGGTGTCATCAGCCGAGGCAAGGTTTCGGGCAGCAACGTCGTATCGGTTCGCCACGTTGTGCGGGCCAACCAACTGATCCTGTCGAAGATCGATGCGCGCAATGGCGCGATTGGCCTGGTGCCGCGGGAGCTTGACGGCGCGATCGTCAGCAACGACTTCCCCTCATTCCAGTTTCGCGATCCAAGCCGGTGCGATGCGACATACATGGGTTGGCTGGTGCGGTCATCGCCCTTCGTTGAACTGTGCAAGGCAGCCAGCGAAGGCACCACCAACCGGGTGCGCATCAAGGAAGATCGTTTTCTTGACCAGCGGATTGCGCTTCCGCCGCTCGCCGAACAACAGGCCCTCGTCGCCCGCCTCAACGCGCTGGCCGAGAAAACCCGGCAGGTCGAAGCGCATCTGGATGCCGTGGAGCGCAATGCCGAGCACCTGCTGGCCCTGCGCTTTCGCGATGCCATTGCCCATGCGCCGCTGCGGGCGATGGCAGAAGTAGCGCCGTTGGCGCGTCGTGAAGTCACCATCGACCCCAAGAAGAGCTACACCGAGCTGGGCGTGCGCAGCTTCTATAAAGGCGCATTCCACCGGCGCACCGTGCCAGGTTCGGACTTCTCGTGGCAGGGCCTGTACCGCATCCAGGCCGGTGATCTGATCTTCAGCAACATCATGGCGTGGGAGCAAGCCATTGCCATTGCGCAACCCGAGGACGATGGTTGTGTCGGCAACCATCGCATGCTCACTTGCGAGGCCAATGCAGAACTCGTGATGCCCGGCTTTCTCTGGTACTACTTCACCACCGATGAGGGTTTTGCAAAAATCTACGCCGCATCGCCGGGGACAGCCGCCCGCAACCGAACCATGACGGCTCCGGCGCTGATGGCCATCGAAGTCCCCACACCGCCACTGGCCGCGCAGCAATCCTTCGACCGCCTGCAAGCCGATGTCGCCGCGCTGAAAGCCAGGCACAGCGCCATCCGCCAGGCCAACGCCGCGCTGCTGCCCGCGACGCTGGAGCGGGTGTTTGGCGCCGCTCACACGGACGCCTGCCGGTGACTGCCCGTGCCTACGGCACAAAAGGCCCGGTTCACTATCAAAAACAGAGCTGTTTGCGCTTGTCAAATAAGCGCTGGAGGCCTTTTTATTCTCAAATGGCGATGCCTGTTGTCCAGGCCATCCCCGCGAAAGCGCCTCACCCCGCCGTAATCCCCGCCGTCTTGATCACCTTGGCCCACTTGGCAATCTCGGCGCGCAGGAAGTCGCGCAGCTCCTGTTGCGTGCCGGGCGCGGCCTCGGCGCCTATGTCCAGCAGGCGCTGGCGCACGGCGGGGTCTTTGAAGGCGGTGTTGAAGTCGGCGTTGATCTTGTCCAGCACGGGCTGCGGCGTCTTGGCGGGGGCGAACAGGGCCGTCCAGGAATAGGCCTCGTAGCCGGGCAGGCCGGCCTCGGCCGCGCTGGGCACGTCGGGCAGCATGGCCGAGCGCTTCTTGCTGGCCACGGCCAGCACCTTGACGCGGCCGGCCTTGATCTGCGGCAGCGCGGTGGGCGCGTCGGCAAACATGATCTGCACCTGGCCGCCCAGCAGGTCGTTCATGGCCGGGGCGCTGCCCTTGTAGGGCACATGCTGCAGCTTGGTACCGGCCTCCATGTTGAACAGCTCGCCCGCCAGGTGGGTGCCGCCGCCGTTGCCCGATGAGGCATAGCTCAGGTTGCTGCCCGGCTTCTTGGCCAGGGCGATCAGCTCCTGCACGGTGCTCACCGGCACCGAGGGGTGGACCACGATGAACACCGGGAACATGGCGGCGAAGCTGATGGGGGCGAAGTCTTTTTCGATGTCGTAGGGCAGGTTGCCCATCAGCGTGGGGTTGACCGAGTGGTGGATGGCGCCCATGAACAGGGTGTAGCCGTCGGGCGCCTCGCGCGCCGCGGCCTGGGCGCCGACCACGCCGCCGGCGCCGGCGCGGTTGTCGATGACGGTGGGTGTCTTCCAGATTTCGCCCAGCTTCACGCTTGCGGCGCGGGCGGTGGTGTCCACCGGGCCGCCGGGCGGGAAGGGCACGATGAAGCGCACGGGCTTGGTGGGCCAGGCATCAAAGGCCAGGGCGGCAAAGGGTTGCGTGGCGGCGGCGAGCAGGCCGGCGGCGACCACGTTGCGGCGTGTCAGGTGGATGCTCATGGGTTGTCTCCTTGCATCAAATGCGGGCGGCTTGCTCTTGCAATTGGCGCTTGAGCACCTTGCCGTTGTGGCTGGTGGGCAGCTCGGGCAGCACGACGATGTGGCTGGGCTGCTTGTAGGGCGCGAGCTGCTCGCGCAGGCGCGTGCGGGCCGCGACCTCGTCAAAACTGGCGCCAGGGCTGAGTTCGACGAAGGCGATGACCTCCTCGTTGCCGTCGCCCTCGGGGCGGCCGACGACGGCGCTGCGCTGCACGCCGGGCAGCTGGTTCAGCGCCAGCTCGACCTCGGCCGGATAGACGTTGAAGCCCGAGCGGATGATCATCTCCTTGAGCCGCCCGACGACGAACAGCGCGCCATCGGCATGCAGCTCGCCCAGGTCGCCGCTGGCGTACCAGCCGCCGTCGCGCATCACGGCCTTTGTGGCCTGCGGGTCGCGGAAATAGCCGCGCATCAGGCCGCGGCCGCGCATCCACAGCTCGCCGCGCTGGCCCAGGGGCAGGGGCTGGCCGCTGGCCGGGTCGGTGACCTGCACCTCGGCATCCTCGACCACATAGCCCACGCTGGTGTCGGGGCGCTGTTCGCCCAGGCGCGTGAGGTGCACCGAGCCCGCGTATTCCGACAGGCCGTAGCCGTGGTGCAGCGCCTGGCCGAAGGCGGCTTCGACGCGCGTTTTGAGCGTCAGATCCAGCGGGCCGGCGCCGGTGTAGACATAGCGCAGTGTCGGCGCCGCGGGGTGGGCTATGCCGCTTTCCTGCAGATGGGCCAGCAGGCGCGAGAACAGCGCGGGCGGGCCCTGCAGCTGCGTGATGCCGTGGTGCGCCAACGCGTCGAGCAGATCCGCCGGGTCGAACTGCGGGCGCAGCACCAGCTGCGCGCCGGCATACAGCGAGGTGAGCAGCACGGTGGCCAGGCCGAAGATATGCGTCATGGGCACGAAGGCGTAGCAGCGGTCCTGCGGGCCCAGGGCGCGCGACGCGGCCGAGACGCGGGCGAAGTGGATCAGCGCCTCGTGCGTGACCATGACGCCCTTGGGCGCGCCGGTGGTGCCGGAGGTGAAGATCAGCGCCGCCACCTCATCCTGCAGCGGCGGCGGCTCCACGGTGGCCGCCGTGCGCGGGGCGCCATGCTGCATGCCGGAGAGCACGCTGTCCACGGCGGCATGGCGCGCGGCATGGGCGGCGGCGGCGCGCGAGCTGCTGGCCGTGAAGTACAGCAGGCGCGCGTCGGCCTTCTCGGCAAAGGCATCGACCTCGCCCGGCGCCATGCGCGCGTTCACGCCGCAGGACCAGGCGCCCACGCGGCTGCAGGCCAGGATCAGCGCGGCATGCTCGGGGCAGTTTTCGGCCACGACCAGCACGCGGTCGCCGGCGCGCACGCCAAGCCGGCGCAGCTCGGCCTCGGCCGCGTCGGTCAGCGCGCCCAGGTCGGCAAAGCGCAGGCTGCGGCCGTCCGGCAGATGGATGAAGGGCTGCTGCGGCGCCTCGGCCAGCCAGCGGTCCAGCAGCTCGTGGATGCGTTCTGCCATGTCAGTCCACCGTGATGCCCTGCGTCACCGTGGCCCACATGGCGCGCTCCTTGGCGGCGCGCTCGGCCAGCGTTTGGGGGCTGCCGGTCCACTCGTCGTAGCCCAGTTCCTTGTAGCGCTTCTTCAGATCCGGCTGGGCCAGGGCGGCGTTCACGGCCTTGTTGAGTTTGGCGAGCAGCTCGGGCGCCATGCCCTTGGGGCCGTAGATGCCGTACCAGCCGCCCACGTCAAAGCCCTTCAAACCCTCGATGCCCGATTCGGCAAAGGTGGGCACGTCGGGCAGCGCGGCGTTGCGCTGCGGCGATGTGACGGCCAGCGCGCGCACCTTGCCCGCGTGGACGTAGTTACTGGCGGTGCTGATGATGTCCAGCATCATGTTGAGCTGGCCGCCGATCACGTCCGTCATGGCCGGTGCGTTGCCCTTGTAGGGAATGTGGTTCATCTCTATGCCGCTGCGGCGCGCAAACAGCAGCGCGCCCAGGTGGTTGGACGCGCCCACGCCGGCCGAGCCATAGGCCAGCTTGCCCGGGTTGGCCTTGGCGTAGGCGACGAGCTCCTGCAGGTTTTTGTAGGGCTCGCTGTTGTTCACCACCAGCAGGTTGTAGTAGCTCAGGATGGGCGCCACCGGCGCCAGATCCTTGGCCGGGTCGAACGGCATCTTGCTCATCACATTGGGGCTGATGGTGATGGTGGGGCTGGCGGCAAACCACAGCGTCAGGCCGTCGGGCTTGGCGCGCACCACCTCGCTGCCGGCAATGGTGGCGTTGGCGCCGGTCTTGTTTTCCACCATCACGGTGGTGTTCAGCTCCTTGGCCAGCGCCTGGCCAAACAGGCGCGCACCCTGGTCCACGGGGCCGCCCGCGGCATAGCCGACGATGAGGCGCACAGGCTGACCCTCTTGCGCCAGGGCGGGCAGCGGCGCCAGGGCCAGGGGCGTGAGGGTCAGCGCGGCAATGGCCAGGCGGCGGGTCATCTGGGGCATGGGTGTCTCCGGTGTAGGTGGTGGTGGCCGTCGTATGCGGCCTTGTGCCACGCATGGTGGACGCGCACCCCTGCCCTGTGAATCTGCTTTTGCCAAAGAGGCGCTTTGCGCGCCATTAAGAGCGCGGCAGCCAACTACTGTCAGATTGCAGGTTTTTATAGCACCTGACGCTTGATGGACAAGCGCTGGAGCCCTATTTGATCGCAAGGCAACGACCTCAAACATTCGATCAGCGAATGATGAAATGGCTTTTCTATATTGGACGGTTCAGGCCCGCCTTCCTAGACTGCATCGCACGGCGCCCATGCAGCGGACCCAAGCCTGCACATGCATGGCGCCGCGCCACGACACGACACAAAACTTCCCTTCCCAGGAGCCAGGAGACATGTTGCATTCATCCCTCGCCAAACTCGCCGCCATCGCCTGCGCCGCTGCCCTGTGGGGCGGCACCGCGAGCGCGCAGGACCAGTCCCCCGTCAAGATCATCATCGGCTTTCCCGCGGGCGGCGCGCTGGACAACCTGTCGCGCGCCCTGGCCGAGAAGCTGCGCACCGACTTGGGCAGGACGATCATCGTGGACAACAAGCCGGGCGCCAGTACCCAGATCGCGCTGACCACGGTCAAGCGCGCTCCGGCCGATGGCAACACCATCCTCATCAGCCCGGCGCCACCGTTTGTGACGCAGCCGCTGACCTACGACAAGCTGCCCTTTGACCCCGACAAGGACCTGATCCCGGTCGCGCACCTGGCCGACACGCCGCTGGTGGCCACCACCGGCGCCAGCAGCCCCTTCTCCACCATGCGCGAGTATGTGGAATGGGTGAAGAAAAACCCCAAGGAATCCGGCGTGGGCATGGTCACCCTGGGCGGGGTGTTCCACTTCGGCCTGTTGCAGATGAATCAGCAGATGGGCCTGAACCTGACGCCCGTGGCCTACAAGGGCGCGCCGCCCATGCTGACCGACGAGATCGGCGGCGTGCTGCCCATAGGCATGGACACCGTGGCCGCCGCCAACGAGCTGGTCAAGGCCGGCAAGATCAAGTACCTGGGCGTGCCGGGCACGGCGCGCACCAAGCTGCTGCCCAATGTGCCCACCTTCCAGGAGCAGGGCGTGACGGGGTTTGAGAACGCGCTCAGCTGGTATGCGGCCTTCGTCCCCGCGGGCACGCCCAAGGCCGTGGTCAGCAAGCTGGAGCAGGTCATGATCCACATCGTCAAGGATCCGGCCTTCACCGAGAAGATGGCCACACTCGGCATGGTCACCACGGGCCTGCCCGGCGCGCAGGTCACCGAGATGATCAAGACCCAGCGCGAGGCGCTGCGCCCCATCGTGGAGAAGTCGGGCTTCAAGGCCACCCAGTAATCGGCCACGGCCACGCACATTGCTTCAGCCCATTCCATCCGCTACCGCCATGACACCGCCCGCCGACACCACCGTGGTCTTCCAGGCCCGGAGAATCATCACCATGAACCCCATGCAGCCCGAGGCCACGCATGTGGCCGTGCGCGACGGGCGCGTCCTGGGCGTGGGCAGCGCAGACGAGCTGGCGGGCTGGGGCCCGGCCCGGCTCGACACCCGCTTTGCGGACAAGGTGCTGATACCCGGCCTGGTGGAGGGGCACGCCCATCTGCTCGACGGCGGCATGTGGAACTTCATCTACACCGGCTTTCACGACCGGCGCGGCCCCGATGGCCGGCTCTGGCCCGGCGTGCAGAGCTTCGAGGCGCTGATCGCCCGCCTGCGCGAGGCCGAGGCGCAATTGCCCGACCCCGACCAGCCGCTGCTGGCCTGGGGCTTTGACCCCATCCACTTCGGCACGGCGCGCATGACGGTGCAGGAGCTGGACCAGGTCTCCACCACCCGCCCCGTGGTGGTGCTGCACGCCAGCGTGCACCTGCTCAACGTCAACAGCGCCATGCTGCGGCGCGCGGGCATCAGTGCCGACACCGAGACCGAGGGCGTGGCCAAGGACGGAGAGGGCCAGCCCACGGGCGAGCTGCAGGAAATGGCGGCCATGTTCCCGGTCTTCGCGGCCATAGGCAATGTGTACTTCGAGGCCGGCCAGAGCGAGGACGGCATACGCAACTTCGGCCGCCTGGCGCAGCTGGCCGGCGTGACCACGGCGTCCGACCTGTCCAACAGCCTGACCGACGAGGCCGTGGCCAACCTGGTCAAGGTCACGTCGGACCCGCAGTATCCGCTGCGCCTGGTGCCGGCCTACAACCCGATTCGCGGCCCGGCCCAGGGCGGGCCCGAGCATGTGCGCCGCGCCATGGCGCACAACAGCGACAAGCTGCACTTCGGCCTGATCAAGATGGTGGTCGATGGCTCCATCCAGGGCTTTACCGCGCGCCTGCGCTGGCCGCTCTACTACAACGGCCAGCCCAACGGCATCTGGGTGATACCGCCACAGAAGACGCTGGAGCTCATCGACACCTACCACGCGGCGGGCTTCACCATCCACATCCACACCAATGGCGACGAGGCCACGGAGATGGTGCTGGACGCCGTGGAGACCGTGCTGCGCAAACACCCGCGCTGGGACCACCGCCACACCCTGCAGCATTGCCAGCTGGCCGACGCCACGCAGTTCAAGCGCATGGCGGCGCTGGGCATGGCCGTGAACCTGTTTGCCAACCACCTCTACTACTGGGGCGACGCGCACTACCGCCTGACCGTGGGCCCGGACCGCGCCAACCGCATGAATGCCGCCGGCACGGCGCTGCGCCTGGGCGTGCCGTTCTCGCTGCATTCGGACGCGCCGATCACGCCCATTGCGCCGCTGTTCACCGCATGGTGCGCCGTCAACCGCCAGACCGCCAGCGGCCGCACCCTGGGCGCGAGCGAGCGCATCGGCGTGTATGACGCGCTGCACGCCGTCACCCTGGGCGCCGCGCACACGCTGCGCCTCGACCATTGCATAGGCAGCATCGAGGTTGGCAAGTACGCCGACTTTGCCGTGCTGGAGCAGGACCCGCTGGAGGTCGCGCCGCAGGATCTGCGCAACGTGCCCGTGTGGGGCACGGTGCTGGGCGGGCAGGTCTTCGAGGCGCCAGCGCGCGCATGCTAGAGCCGCGCCCGCCCATCGCGCTGACGGTGCTCGGCGGCTTTCTGGGCGCGGGCAAGACCACGCTGCTCAACCACCTGCTGCGCGCGCCGCAGGGCGAGCGCGTGCTGGTCATGGTCAATGACTTCGGCGCCATCAACATCGACGCCGAGCTGGTCGCGCAGGGCGCGCCCGGCCTGCCCGAGGGCATCATCAACCTGGCCAACGGCTGCGCCTGCTGCGCCATCGGCGGCGATTTGATGCAGGCCTTCCTGAAAGTGCTGTCGCTGCCCGAGCCGCCCGATCGCGTGGTGGTCGAGGCCAGCGGCGTCGCCGACCCCGCGCGCATCGCGGCCATGGGCCGAGCGGGCGGGCATTTTCGCTGCGATGGCGTGATCACCGTCGTTGACGCCCAGCAGGTGCAGGCCCTGGCGCGCGACCGCTATGTGGGCGACACCGTGCAGGCCCAGCTGCGTGCGGCCGACCTGCTGCTGCTCAACAAGACCGACCTGGTCACGCCGCAGGAGCTGGCCGCTCTGCGCCGCTGGCTGGGCGCGCAGGCGCGCGGCGTTCCGGTGCTGGAGAGCCGCCAGGCCGAGGTGGACCCGCGCCTGATCCTGGGCCCGCTGCTGGCCGACCCTGCCGATGCCGCTGCCGAGCCCGACATCGACCACGCGGCCCGCTTCGTGAGCCACCGCTTCACGACCACCCACCCGCTGCGCCGCGCCGCGCTGGAGGCCGCACTCGCCAGCCTGCCGCCGCAGGTGCTGCGCGCCAAGGGTTTCGTGTTTCTGCAGGGCGAGGACGGCCCGCGCGTGCTGCAGCTGTGCGGCCGGCGCTGGAACCTGGGCAGCCCCGGCCCCGCGCAGAACCGGCGCCACACGCGCATCGTGCTGATCGCAGCGCGCCAGGACGATGCCCCGGCCTTCAACGCCTGGAGCCACTTCGAGGCCTGCGTGGCCGCGGATGGCTAGCCCTCACACGCGCTCGAACACCGCCGCAATCCCCTGCCCGCCGCCTATGCACATGGTTTCCAGCCCATAGCGGCCCTGGCGGCGCTGCAGCTCGTGCAGCAGCGTGGCCAGGATGCGCACGCCCGTCGCGCCTATGGGGTGACCCAGCGAGATGCCCGAGCCGTTGACGTTGAGCCTGGCCTCGATGGCGCCCTGGTCCTGCCAGCCCCAGCCCTTGAGCACGGCCAGCACCTGGCAGGCGAAGGCCTCGTTGAGTTCGACCAGGTCCATGTCGTCGATCTTCAGGCCCAGGCGCGCGAGCAGCTTTTGCGTGGCCGGCACCGGGCCTATGCCCATGTGCGAGGGCTCGCAGCCCGCGGCGGCCCAGCCGACCAGCGTGGCCATGGGGGTCAGGCCCAGCTCGGCCAGCTTGTCCTCGGCCACGATCAGGCAGGCGGCTGACGCATCGTTCTGCTGGCTGGCGTTGCCGGCCGTGACGGTGCCGCCCGGCATCAGTGCGCGCAGCCTGGCCAGGCTCTCGGGCGTGGCATCCAAGCGAAAGCCTTCGTCCTTGGCAAAGGTGAGCGGATCACCCTTGCGCTGGGGCACCTGCACCGGGACGATTTCTCCATCGAAGCGGCCCGCGGCCCAGGCGGCTGCGGCCTTCTGGTGGCTGCGCAGCGCGAAGGCGTCGGCCTGCTCGCGCGTGATCTGGTAGTCGCGCGCCAGGTTCTCGGCGGTCTCGATCATGCCGCTGATCTTGCCGAAGCGCTCCACGGGCTGGGAGCGCTCGCGCCCGCGGTCGAGCCGGTCATAGAAGCGCACGTTCCCTGAGCGCGCGCCCCAGCGCATGTCGGTGCTGTAGTACTCGATGTTGCTCATGCTCTCCACGCCGCCGGCAATGACCACATCGGCGGCGCCGCTTTGCACCATCATCGCGGCCGTGACGATGGCCTGCAGGCCGCCGCCGCAGCGCCGGTCCAGCTGCATGCCGGGCACGCTGACCGGCAGGCCCGCCTGCAGCGCCGCCCAGCGGCCCACGCAGGGGGTCTCGCTGCTGGCGTAGGACTGGGCAAACACCACGTCGTCGATGCGCGCGGGGTCTATGCCGCTTCGCTGCACCACGGCGCGCACGGTGGTGGCGGCGAGTTCTTCGACGGGCACGGGGCGCAGGCTGCCGCCAAAGGTGCCAACGGCGGTGCGGACGGGGGTGACGATGGCGGCTCGGCGCATGGGGGGTCTCCTTGGGGTGTGAATGAAAAATGACTTTAGCGCTTATCCATCAAGCGCTGACAGCTATCAATTTGTGTAAAACGCCGCGCCACAGCGGCGCAGCAGCGCATGGGCCTGGCGCTCCAGGTCCTCACGGTGCTCGGGCGCGGCGATGTCTATCAACCGGCGCACGCGGCGCGACAGGGTCTGGCCGCGCAGGTCGGCCACGCCGTGCTCGGTGACGATCAGGCCCGCGTCGGCGCGCGGCGTGCTCACGGGGCCAGCCAGCTGCGCGACGATGCGGCTCGCGCCCTTGGCGGTGGACGGCAGCGCGACGATGGGCAGGCCGCCGCGGCTCCTGGCCGCGCCGCGCAGAAAGTCCATCGCCCCGCCCACGGCGCCCACGTAGCAGCCGGCGGCGACCTCGGCGTTGATCTGGCCCGTCACATCGACCTCGATGGCGGCGTTGATGGCGGCCAGCTTGTGGCTGGCGGCCAGCACCTCGGGGTGGTGCGTGTAGTCCGTGGCGCGCAGTTCGATCTGCGGATTGCGGTGCGCCCAGCGGCGCAGGCGTTCGCCGCCCATGAGGATGCCGCCCACGCCCACGCCGGGGTCCACGGTCTTGCGCGCGTTGGTCAACACGCCGGCCTCGGCAAGGGCGGCGATGCCGTCGCCCACGGCGCCGCTGTGCAGGCCCAGGTCGCGGTGGCCATGCAGCGCGGCCAGCACGGCCTCGGGCAGGTTGCCCACGCCCAGCTGCAGCGTGGCGCCGTCCTCGATCAGGCCGGCGATATGGCGCGCAATGGCCTGCTCGGCCGCGCCGGGCGCGCCGCGGCTGGGCGCGAGCGGCGGGTGCTCGGCATCAAGCAGCAGCGCGAAGTCGCTGGCGTGGAAATGCCCGCCGCCATGGGTCCAGGGCACATCGGGGTGCACCTCGGCGATCACCACGCGCGCGCGGCGGCGCACCGCGGGCAGGTATTCCTGCGCCATCCCCCAGCTGTGGCGGCCCTGCGCATCGGCGGGCGAGACCTGCAGCAGCAGCACGTCGGCCGGCAGCAGGCCGCTGGCTATCTGGCCGGGCAGGTGCGCATAGTGGCTGGGCAGGATGTCGAGCACGCCGGCATCGGCCAGCGCCCGGTGCGCGCCGCCCGCGGCGTAGCCGAAGAAGTCGAACACGTCGGCCTGCTCGGGCTTGAGCGTGTCCGACCCGGCCATGCCCACGAACACGCCCAGCCGCCCACCGCGCGCCAGCGCGTGGCGATGCACAGTGACTGCGCGCGTGAGCGTCAGCGGCTCGGCCTGGGCCTGGCCCCACCACAGGGTGTCGCCGGGGCGGATGAGCTGCTGCAGGCGCTGGGCCAGGTCGTCCTCGGTCATGCCTGGCGATCCCAATCGAAGCGCAACGGCTCCTTGTTCTTGAAGCGCTGGATGGCCTCCTGGTGGTAGGGCGAGCTGCGGCACATGGCCTGGCCGTAGGACTCCAGCTCGGCAATGGTGCGCGCGTCGCTCTCGAAGGACTGGTTCATGATGGTCTTGGCCATGCCGATGGCGGCCGTCGATGCGTCGCCAAAGCGCTTTGCAAGCTCCTGCGCGGCCTGCTGCAGCGCGGCGCCGTCTTCCACGATGTCGTAGACCATGCCGAGCTGCTTGGCTTCTTCCACATCCACGGTGCGCGCCGTGAAGACCAGCTCCTTGGCCTTTTGCAGGCCCACGATGCGCGGCAGCAGGTGCAGCGCGCCCAGGTCGGGGATCAGGCCGATGCGGCCGAACACGGCACAGAACTTGGCGCGGCGCGTGGCGAGCACGAAGTCGGCCGCCAGCGCCAGGCTCAGGCCGGCGCCGAAGGCCGGGCCGTCGACGGCGGCAATCACAGGTTTTTCCAGGTTCACGAGCTCGGGGAACCACTGGTGCAGTGCGCGCATGCCATCGCGGAAGCTGAGGCCCGTGCGGCTGGTGTCGAGCATGGCCGAGATGTCGCCGCCCGAGCAGAAGGCGCCGCCCGCGCCGGTGAGGATGACGGCATGCACATCCTTGTCGTCACGCATCTGCAGGACGGCGGCGGCCAGGGCCGGGCGCATGGCCTGGCTGAGCGCGTTGCGCGCCTCGGGACGGTTCAGGGTGATGGTGCCTATGCCGTCCTGCACGGCGGTCAACACGGGGGATGTGGTCATGGTGTCTCCTTGTATTGCTCCCTCGCCCCCTTGGGGGAGAGGGTGGGGGTGAGGGGGTGCGTGAGCACAACGCGCGCGGTGCAAGCCGTCACCCTCACCCCTGCCCTCTCCCGCCCGCGGGAGAGGGAGTCGAATCAGCCCAGCTCGGCAACGCCGTGGCTCAGCACGACCTTGTCGCGCTCGGCCACCCGCGCGCGCAGCTGGAACTGCCCGGCCTGGCCCGGCACGCGCCAGATCTCGGTCACCAGGGTCTCGCCCGGATAGACCGGCGCGGCGAAGCGGATGTCCAGCGCCTTCAGGCGCGCAGCATCGCCGCCCGCGCATTGGCGCAGCAGCGCGTGCGCCACCAGGCCATAGCTCGCCAGGCCGTGCAGTATGGGGCGATCGAAGCCGGCCTTGGCGGCCACGGCGGGGTCGGCGTGCAGCGGGTTGTAGTCGCCCATCAGGCGGTACAGCAGCGCCGCCTCGGGGCGGATCAGCTGCGTGTCGGTGCAGTCGGGTGCACGATCCTGCGGCGTGTGCGGCAGCGGCGCAAGCGGCTCGTCGCTCGGTTGCCCGCCGCCCTGCTCGCTGTAACCGCCGTCGCCGCGCAGAAAGCTGACCTGCTGCATGGTGGCCAGCAGCGCGCCGGCCTCGGTCTCCACGCGCCGTTCCGTGATCATGATGGCGCCGCGGCCCTCGCCCTTGTCGGTCAGGTGGGTGATGCGGCTCTTGCCGACCACGGCGCAGTCCGCGGGCAGCGGCTGGTGCCAGCGCACGCGCTGCTCGCCGTGCAAGAGCTTGACCCAGTCAATGCCGGTGTCCGCCTCACGCGCCCAGAAGCCGGGGTAGCCCAGCACCACGGCCAGCGTGGGCAGCGCGCGCAGGCCGCCGGGGGCGCCCTCGTAGACGAAGGGCAGCGCGGCCGCGTCGAGCGGGTCGTTACCCAGGCCCAGGCTGAGCGCGTACAGCATGGTGTCGCGCGCGGTGTAATGCTGGTGCACGGGCGCGAAGGCCCGGTGCTTCAGGTGGTGGTAGTCGATGGCCATGTCAGACGGGGTCCCACGAGAACACGTCGCCAGAGCGCTCCATGGGCACGAAGGAGGCTTTGAGCGCCGGCATGCCGTGCTCGGCGATGTGCTCGGCCGTCCAGCCCTCGCTGCGGTGCACCGAGCGCACCGGGCGCGGCTGGCTCATCAGGAAGATCTCGTTGTTGCGCACGGCAAAGACCTGGGCGTTGACGTCGCTCGCCTGGTCGGACAGCAGGTACACGGCCAGCGGCGCAATCTTGTTGGGCGTCATCTGCTGGATCTTGGCCACGCGCGCCTGCTGCTCGGGCGTGTCGGTGGGGATGGAGCCGATCATGCGGCTCCAGGCAAAGGGCGCGATGCAGTTGGAGCGCACGTTGAACTTGGCCATGTCCAGCGCAATGCTCTTGGACAGCGCCACCAGCGCCAGCTTGGCCGCGCTGTAGTTGGCCTGGCCGAAGTTGCCGATCAGGCCCGAGGTGGAGGTCATGTGCACGAAGGCGCCGCTTTCCTGCTCCTTGAAATGGTTGGCCGCCGCGCGCGCCATGTAGTAGCTGCCGTACAGGTGCACCTTGATCACGCCATCCCACTCGTCCAGGCTCATCTTGTGAAAGAACCGGTCGCGCAGGATGCCGGCGTTGTTGACCACGCCGTCGATGCGGCCAAAGTGATCGAGTGCGCATTGCACGATGCGGCCCGCCGCCGCGGCATCTGCCACGCTGTCCATGTTGGCCACGGCCTGGCCGCCGGCGGCCTTGATCTCATCGACCACCTTCTGCGCGGGGCCGGCGTCCTGGCCCTCGCCGCTCGTGGAGGTGCCGATGTCATTGACCACCACCTTGGCCCCGGCCGCCGCCAGGGCCAGCGCCATGTCGCGCCCTATGCCGCCGCCGGCACCCGTGACCACCACCACCTTGTCCTGCACCATCTTCTGCGCCATGTTCGTCGTCCTCAGGGTTTGTTGTCGATAGGAGCGCAAGCATGAACCCAAAGCCGGGACGACGCCATTTCGCAATCGCTAGGCCGGGCTTTGGCTGCGTGAAAGCGGGACGGGGGCTTCATGGGCGCGGAAGGCCCGCTTTCGCAAACGTGGATTGCGCGAACCAGCCGCAGCGGCGAGCATCGGTCCCTGTCGCTTCAACGATCTGGAACCCGGAGACACGCCACATGCGCCGCACCTTCTCGCCCGCCATGACCCGCCGCGCCCTGTGCGCCAGCGCCGCCCTGGGCTGCGCCCTGGCCGCCGCACCATCGGCCTTCGCCCAGGCGGCCTACCCCAGCCGCCCCATCGTGCTGGTGGTGCCCCAGGCCGCCGGTGGCACCAACGACATCGTGGGCCGCATGGTGGGCCAGAAGCTGGCCGAAAAGCTGGGCGGCAGCGCCGTGGTGGAGAACAAGCCCGGCGCGGGCGGCAACATTGGCACGCAGGCCGTGGCCAAGGCACCCAAGGATGGCTACACCCTGCTGATGACCATCAGCAGCAGCCAGGCCATCAACCCGGCCCTCTACAAGGCGCCGGGCTTTGACCCGGTGGCCGACTTCCAGCCCGTCAGCCTGGTAGGCGCCGTGCCCAATGTGCTGCTGGCCCACCCGTCCTTCCCCGCCAAGACCGTGCCCGAGCTGCTGGCCCTGGCCAAGTCCAAGCCCGGCCAGCTGCAATACGCCTCGGCCGGCAACGGCACGCTGAACCACCTGCTGGGCGAAATGCTGAACCAGATGGCCGGCATCGAGCTGCAGCATGTGCCCTACAAGGGAGTGGCCCCCGCGCTCAATGACGTGCTGGGCGGCCAGCTGCCCCTGCTGTTCGGCAGCCTGCCATCCACGCTGTCCCACATCAAGGCGGGCAGGCTGCGCGCGCTGGCCGTCAGCAGCCCCCAGCGCTCGCCCGTTCTGCCCGACGTGCCCGCGATTGCCGAATTCGTGCCCGGCTACAGCGGCACGCTATGGATAGGCCTGTTTGCACCCACCGGCGTACCCAGGGAGGTGATGGACCGCCTGCAGGACGGCATGCGCCAGGCCATGGCCGACAAGGAGATGCGCGACAAGCTGGAGGCGCAGGGCGTGGAGCTGGCCGGCACGGCGGCCAAGCCCGTCACGCCCGAGGAGTTTGCGGCGCTGCTCAAGCAGGACATTGCGAAGTGGGCGCGCATCGTGAAGACCTCAGGCGCGACCGTCAACTGAGCGACTGAAACATGACTAGCACCTTAGACACCACACAGCTCGCCCACCTGCAGTCCTGGCAGGGCAGGAGCGAGACCCTGAGCGACAGCCTCTCGGCCACGCCCGTGGCCGCGATGTCGGCCACGCTGGACCGCGACGACCCGGCGCCCACCACTGGCACGGTGGTTCCGCCGCTGTGGCACTGGATGTATTTTCTGCCCCACGCCCGCGCCAGCGAGATCGGGCCCGACGGGCATCCGAAACGCGGCGGCTTTCTGCCGCCCGTGCCGCTGCCGCGGCGCATGTGGGCCGGCGGGCGCCTGTCCTGGGAGGCCGCCAACCCGCTGCGCGTGGGCCAGCAGGTGCAGCGCCAGTCCACCATCCAATCCGTCACGCACAAGGCCGGGCGCTCGGGCGAGCTGCTGTTCGTGCTGGTCGAGCACCAGTACCGCAATGCCCAGGGCCTGGCGCTGACGGAGGAGCATGACATCGTCTACCGCTCGGCCGCCCAGCCCGGCGACCCGGCGCCGCCGCCCACGAAGCCGCCGCTTCATGGCCAGGCCGCCTGGTCGCGCACGATCGCTCCGGACGAGGTGCTGCTGTTTCGCTACTCGGCCCTGACCTTCAACGGCCACCGCATCCACTACGACCGCAAATACGTGACCGAGGTCGAGGGCTACCCCGGCCTGATCGTGCACGGCCCGCTGATCGCCACGCTGCTGCTGGACCTGCTGCGCCGCTCACTGCCCGATGCGCAGCTGGTGCGCTTTGACTTTCGCGCCGTGCGGCCGACGACCGATCTGCACCCGTTCAGCGTGCATGGCAGGCCATCCGCCGACGGCAAGACCGTGGAGCTGTGGGCCCAGGACCATGAGGGCTGGCTCACCATGCAGGGCACGGCCACGCTGGCCTGAATGCTTCCAAACCAATAGCTGCCAGCGCTTGCCACGTAAGCCATAGACACCAATAGCACTTGAAGAAACACCATGATCCACCAGCCTGACCAGTACCAAGAAATCCGCGACGCCGTGCGCGCCCTCTGTGCACAGTTCCCCGACGAATACTTCCGCAAGGTCGATGAGGCCCGCGCCTACCCCGAGGCGTTTGTCGATGCCTTGACCAAGGCCGGCTGGATGGCAGCGCTGATCCCGCAGGAATACGGCGGCTCGGGCCTGAGCATGGCCGAGGCCTCGGTGATCATGGAGGAGATCAACCGCAGCGGCGGCAACTCCGGCGCCTGCCACGGCCAGATGTACGTGATGAACGCCATCGTGCGCGGCGGCTCGCAGGCGCAGAAAGAGCTGTACCTGCCCAAGATTGCCTCGGGCGAGCTGCGCATCCAGTCCATGGGCGTGACCGAGCCCACCACGGGCAGCGACACCACCAAGCTCAAGACCAGCGCCGTCAAGAAGGACGGCCGCTGGGTCATCAACGGCCAGAAGGTGTGGATTTCGCGCATCCAGCACAGCGATTTGATGATTCTGCTGGCACGCACCACGCCCGCCGACCAGGTGCAAAAGCGCTCCGATGGCCTGTCGTGCTTCCTGATCGACCTGCACCAGGCGATGGGCAACGGCCTGACGGTGCGGCCCATCCTGAACATGGTCAACCACGAGACCAACGAACTGTTCTTCGACAACCTCGAAATCCCCGAGGACGCGCTGTTGGGCGAAGAAGGCAAGGGCTTCAAGACCCTGCTGGACGGCCTGAACGCCGAGCGCACCCTGATTGCCGCCGAATGCATTGGCGATGGCTACTGGTTCATCGACCGTGCCCGCAAATATGCCAGCGAGCGCGTGGTGTTCAACCGCCCCATCGGCCAGAACCAGGGCGTGCAGTTCCCGATTGCCGATGCCTTCATCGAGCTGGAAGCCGCCAACCTGATGCGCTGGAAGGCCTGCGAGAAGATTGACGCCCACCAGAACGCGGGCGCCGAGGCCAACATGGCCAAGTACCTGGCCGCCAAGGCCAGCTGGGAGGCGGCCAACGTCTGCCTGCAGACCCACGGCGGCTTTGGCTTTGCCTGCGAATACGACATCGAGCGCAAGTTCCGCGAGACCCGCCTGTACCAGGTGGCACCGATTTCGACCAACATGATCTACAGCTACGTGGCCGAGCACATCCTGAAGCTGCCCCGCTCTTTTTGACCCCTGGGAGCGCCGGCATCCTGCCGGCATCGAAGTCCTGCCGGCAGGATGCCGGCGCTCCCATCCCCGTACCGGAGCCATCACCATGACCCGCCCCCTGGACGGCATCACCGTCATCTCGTTGGAACACGCCGTCGCCGCGCCGTTCGCCACGCGCCAGCTCGCCGACCTGGGCGCGCGCGTGATCAAGGTCGAGCGCCCCGGCAGCGGCGACTTTGCGCGCGGCTACGACCAGCGCGTGCGCGGCCAGTCCTCGCATTTCACCTGGATCAACCGCAGCAAGGAAAGCCTGGCGCTGGACGTCAAGCACCCCCAGGCCAAGGCCGCGCTGCTGCAGCTCCTGAAAACGGCCGACGTGCTGGTGCAGAACCTCGCGCCCGGCGCGGCGGCGCGCATGGGGCTGTCGTACGAGGCCCTGAAGGCGCACAACCCCAGGCTCATCGTCTGCGACATCAGCGGCTATGGCGCCGACGGGCCGTACCGCGACAAGAAGGCCTATGACCTCTTGATCCAGAGCGAGGCCGGTTTTCTGTCGGTCACCGGCACGCCCGAGACACCCAGCAAGAGCGGCATCTCGGTGGCCGACATCGCCGCCGGCATGTATGCCTACACCAACATCCTGTCGGCCCTGCTGCTGCGCGGCAAGACGGGCGAGGGCAGCCATATCGACGTCTCCATGCTCGAAGCCATTGGCGAGTGGATGGGCTACCCGATGTACTACGCCTGGGGCGGCGCCCCGCCGCCGCCGCGCACCGGCGCATCGCACGCCAGCATCTACCCCTACGGGCCGTTCACTGCCGGCGACGGCGGCACGGTGATGCTGGGCCTGCAGAACGAGCGCGAATGGAAGGCCTTTTGCGACCAGGTCTTGCAGCGCCCCGAGGTGGCCACCGATGTGCGCTTTGATAGCAACGCCCAGCGCAACGCCCACCGCGACGAACTGCAGGCGCTGATCCTGCAAGCCTTTGCATCGCTGACCGCCGCCCAGGTGGTCGAGCGGCTGGACGAGGCGGCCATCGCCAACGCGCGTGTCAACGACATGGCCGACCTGTGGGCGCACCCGCAGCTGAAGGCGCGCGAGCGCTTTAGCGAAGTGGATTCGCCCGTGGGCCGCATCCCGGCCCTGCTGCCGCCGGGCGTGAACAGCGCCTTCGACTACCGCATGGATGCCGTGCCCGCCGTGGGCCAGCACAACGCCGCCATCCTGGCCGAGCTGGGCTGGAGCGCGGAGCAGATCGACGCGCTGCAGCCGCCGCAGGCCATTTGAATCAAAAAACATAGCTGGCAGCGCTTTTCCAACCTGCCCTGGAGCCCAAAATGAAGCAAGAACCCCAAGCCACCATCCACCCCCTGGCCCAGTTCGCCGCCACCTTGCAATGGAGCGACGTGCCCGCCGCCGTCCAAGACCGCACCGTGGATCTGTGGGTGGACTGGTTCGGCTCCGTGCTGGCCGGCTGCAAGGCCCGGCCCGTGGCCAGCATCACGCGCTTTGCGCTGTCGCAGGGGCCGGCGCAAGGCCCCAGTGAAGTGATCGGCCTGGGTGCGACCAGCTCGCCCATGATGGCCGCACTGGCCAACGCCGCGGCCAGCCACTTTGCCGAGCAGGACGATGTGCACAACGGCTCGGTGTTCCACCCGGCGGCCGTGGTCTTTCCGCCGGCGCTGGCCGTGGCGCAAAGCGTGGGCGCCAGCGGCGCCGAGCTCATGGCCGCGTGCGTGGCGGGCTACGAGGTGGGCATACGCGTGGGCGAGTTCCTGGGCCGCAGCCACTACCGCATCTTCCACACCACGGCCACGGCCGGCACGCTGGCGGCGGCCGCGGCGGTGGGGCGGCTGCTGAAACTCACGCCCGCGCAGATGCAGCACGCCTTCGGCTCGGCCGGCACGCAGTCGGCGGGGTTGTGGGAATTTTTGCGCACCGCCGCCGACAGCAAGCAGCTGCACACGGCGCATGCCGCCGCCGCCGGCCTGATGGCGGCCTATCTGGCACAAGACGGTTTTACCGGGGCGCAGGACATCTTCACCGGACCGCAGGGCCTGGCCGCCGGCATGTCCAGCGACAGCAACCCCGCCAAACTCACCGATGGTTTGGGCACACGCTGGGCCACGGCCGAAACCTCGTTCAAGTGGCACGCCTCCTGCCGCCACACGCACCCGGCCGCCGATGCGCTTTTGCAGGTGATGCGCGAGCACCAGCTGGGCATTGCCGACATCGCCCAGGTCACCTGCCATGTGCACCAGGGCGCCATCGACGTGCTGGGCCCCGTCACATCGCCCAGCACGGTGCACCAGAGCAAGTTCTCGATGGGCACGGTGCTGGCGCTGGCCGCACGCTTTGGCCATGCGGGCCTGACCGAATTCGACGCCGAGTTCCTGGCGCCGGACACTGTGGCGCTGCGCGAGAAGGTGAGCATGGTGCTGGACCCCGAGGTGGATGCCGCCTACCCCCAGCGCTGGATCGGCAAGGTCACCGTGCAGACCCAGAATGGCCGCCGGCTGCATGGCCGCGTGGATGAGCCCAAGGGCGACCCGGGCAACACCCTCTCGCGCGACGAGATCACCGCCAAGGCGCTGCGCCTGGCAGCGTACGGCGGGGCCGTAGGCGCAGAGCAGGCCACGGGCGCCGTCGCAGCAGCATGGCAGGTGGCGCAATGGCCGCGCGTGGGCCGGCTGCTGGCGGCAGGCGCGTGACCGCGGCGCAAACGGCTTTCATTCATTTTCACAACGGCTACCAAGGAGACCCAGCCATGAAGCCATTCGCTTTGACGACCCGCCGCGCCATTGCCGGTGCCTGCGCCCTGCTGGCCCTGGGCCTGTCCGGCGCCGCCCATGCCTGGCCCGACAAGCCCGTAACCCTGGTCGTGCCCTACAGCGCAGGCGGCCCCACCGACGTGGTGGCACGCCTGCTGGCCGTACCCATGGGGCAGTCGCTGGGCCAGACGGTGGTGGTGGAGAACACCGTGGGTGCGGGCGGCACGCTGGCGCCCGCACGCGTGGCACGGGCCAAGAACGACGGCTACACCGTCCTGATCCACCACATGGGCATGGCCACGGCCATGACGCTCTACAAGAAGCTGCCCTACGACTCGCTCAAGGACTTCGAGTACATCGGCCAGGTGCTGGACGTGCCCATGACCCTGCTGTCGCGCAAGGACTTCCCCGTCAACACCTTCCCCGAGCTGATGGACTACGTGAAGAAGAACCAGGAGAAGGTGACGCTGGCCAATGCCGGCATCGGCGCTGTGTCGCAGCTGTGCGGCATGCTGCTCATGCACCAGCTCGGCGTAAAGCTGACCACCGTGCCCTACAAGGGCGCGGGCCCGGCCATGAACGACCTGATGGGCGGCCAGGTGGATCTGCTGTGCGACCAGACCACGCAGACCGCGCCCGTGATCCAGGACGGCAAACGCGTCAAGGTGTTCGGCGTGACCACGCCGCAGCGCCTGTCGTCCATGCCCAACATCCCCACGCTCGACGAGCAAGGCCTCAAGGGCTTTGACGTGAAGGTCTGGCACGGCATGTATGCGCCCAAGGGCACGCCCAAGGAGGTCATCGACAGGCTGAACAAGGCGCTCAACGTGGCACTCAAGGACGACAACGTCAAGAAGCGCATTGCCGAGCTCAGCTCCGACCTGGTCACGCCCGACAAGGCCACGCCCGAGAGCCTGCGCAAGCACCTGGAGGCCGAGGTGGCGCGCTGGAACAAGGTCATCACGGCGGCCGGCGTGTCGGCCGAGTAAGGGGGCAACGATGTCCGATTTGCTGGCCCAGGCCTGCTCCTTCCTGTTCGTCCCCGCCACGCACCCTGAGCGTCTGCCCAAGGCCCTGGCCAGCGGCACCGACATGGTCATTGCCGACTGGGAGGACGCCGTGGCACCGGCCGATAAGGAGCACGCACACAGCGCGCTGCTGGAAGCCGCAGCGCTGCTCGATGGCGCCCAGCGCGCCCGCCTGCTGGTGCGCATCAACGCCGAGGGCACGCCCTGGTTTGCCGCTGACCTGCAGGCGCTGGCCCAGCTCACGGCGCTAGGCCTGGCCGGCGCCGTGATTCCCAAGGCCGAAAGCGCACAGACCCTGCAGACCGTGGCCCAGGCCGTGGGCAGCCGGGCGGCGCTGGTGGCGCTGGTCGAATCCGTGGCCGGCCTGGCCGCCATCGACGCACTGGCGTCCGCGCCCCAGGTCGCGCGCCTGGCCTTCGGCCACCTGGACTTCCAGGTCGATGCCGGCATGGCCTGCGGCCCGGACGAGGCCGAGCTGCTGCCCATGCGCATGGCCGTGGTGCTGGCGGCGCGCCGTGCCGGCATGGCCGCACCCATAGACGGCGTGACCGTGGACACGAAGAACCCCGAGCGCATGGCCGCTGATGCCGCACGCGCGCGCCGCATGGGCTTTGGCGGCAAGCTGTGCATACACCCGGCCCAGGTGGCTGTGCTGCACGCCACCTTCGACCCCGACGAGGCGGCCGTGGCCCAGGCGCAGCGCGTGCAGCAGGCCTTGCTGGATGCGGGCGGCGGCGTCTGCGTGCTCGACGGCCGCATGGTCGATGCCCCCGTGCTGGCCCAGGCCCGGCAGACGCTGGAGCGCCACGCGCGGGCGCAGCGGCGCCTGCGTTGAACCCTCACGCCCGTGCCACAATTTCCCGTGACCGTTTCCGCCTCGCCCCATCCCCCCACCCGCACCCACCCGCTGTGGCTCATGCTGCTGGCCCTGCTGTCGGGCTTTGCGCTGAGCCAGGCCTATCGCACCGTCACCGCCATCGTGGCCCAGGGCCTGCGGGAGGACTTCGGCCTGTCCGTCCAGGCGCTGGGCAGCTTTGCCGGGCTGTTCGGCCTGTCCTTCGGCGTGGCGCAACTGCTGATGGGCATCACCATGGACCGCTATGGCCTGCGCCGCACGGTGCTGGCCGCAGCGCCGTTGTCGGTTGCGGGCGCCGCGCTATCCGCGTTGGCGCCCAGCCATGGCTGGCTGATGCTGGGGCAGGTGCTCATAGGCGTGGGCTGCTCGCCGGCGTTTCTGGCCTGCACGGTGTTTATTTCGCGGCATTTCCCGAGCGAGCGCTTTGCCTTCTACTCGGGCCTGAGCCTGGGGATGGGCGGCCTGGGCCTGATGCTCACCGGCACGCCGCTGGCCTGGGTGGTGCAGCACTGGGGCTGGCGCACGGGGTTCGGCATCCTGGCGGCGATGAGCGTCCTGTCCTGGCTGATCGTCTTTGCGCTGGTGCACGAGCCCGCCCTGCCCAATGCGCCGCAGCAGCCGCAGGAGGGCTGGGGCGAATCCCTGCGCGGCCTGGCCACGCTGTTCACGCTGCCCCATACCTGGGGCATTCTGGTGCTGGGCATGTCGGCCTATGCGGCCTTTCTGTCGCTGCGCGGCCTGTGGCTGGCGCCGCTGTTGATGGACCGCTTCGGCTTCTCGCTGGTGGACAGCGGCAACGTGGCGCTGGTGCTGTCGCTGATCTCGCTGTTCGCCCCCGGCACCTTCGGCCGCATGGATCCGGGCCCGCAGCGCCGGCGTGCCTGGATCGCCAACTTCTCGCTGCTGATGGCCGCCATGTTCGTCGCCATGGCCGTGCTGCAGCACGCGGGGGCCACCGTGGCGCTGATGATGGTGCTGGGCCTGTTGTGGGGCTTCAACGTGCTGCAGTACACCGACGTGCGCACGTCCTACCCCGCCGCGCTGACGGGGCGCGCCCTGTCGCTCTACACCATGTCCATGTTCCTGGGCGCGGCGCTGATGCAGTCGGCCACCGGCAGCGTGGCCGCCTGGGCCACGGGCTTCGGGACCGAGCCCTACCGCGCGGTGCTGCTGACGATTGCCGCCTGGGTGGCGCTGGCCTCGCTGGCGTTCCGCTTTCTGCCGGCGTCGCCCTTGCTAGGGCGCTGAACGCGGCCGCCAGACGGCGCCCGCCTGCGTATGCGCGCCGGGTGCGCAGACATCACCGGGCGCGTAGGCCTCGCCATCGAAGCGCGGCGCCGGCGTGGCCTGCAGCACGCCGCCGCGCTCCGTATAGACGCCGCGTGCGCGCATGTGCGGGTGCTCTGCGGCCTCCACGGGGCTGAGCACGGCGCCGAAGCAGGCGTCGGTGGGCTCCAGCAGCGCCTGCCAGTGGGCGCGCGGCTGGGTCAGGAACAGGGTTGCCAGGCGCGCGCGGCGCGCGGGCCAGGCGGCTTTGTCCCATTGCGCACCCGCAAAGTCGGCGGCGTCCTTCAGGCCCAGCGTGTCCAGCAGCAGCGCGTAGAACTGCGGTTCCAGCGCGCCCACGGTGATGTGGCCGCCATCAGCGCAGACATAGGTGTCGTAGAAGGGCGCACTGTCGTGCACGCTGTGGCCGCGCGCATCGGCCACCAGGCCGCTTTGGCGGGCGCTCAGCATCAGGTTCAGCATGTGGGCCGCGCCATCCACGATGGCCGCGTCCACCACCGTGCCGCGGCCCGTGGCGCGTGCCTGCACGATGCCCGACAGCAGCCCCGTCATCAGGTACAGGGCGCCGCCGCCAATGTCACCCAGCACGGCAAAGGGCGAGACCGGGCGCGCGTCCGCTGGGCTGCAGCCCCAGAGCGCGCCGCTCACGGCCGCGTAGTTGGTGTCATGCCCGGCGCGCGGCGCCAGCGGCCCGCTCTGGCCCCAGCCGGTCATGCGGCCGTAGACCAGGCGTGGGTTGACGCCCAGACATTCCTCGGGCCCCAGGCCCAGGCGCTCCATGACACCAGGGCGCATGCCCTCGATGAGCGCGTCGGCATCGCGCACCAAGTCCAGCACCAGGCGGCGGCCCTCCTCGGTCTTCAGGTCGGCAAACACCGAGCGCTTGCCGCGGTTGAGCAGGCTGCCGGTGGTGCCGTTGGCCGGGCCCGGGCGCACGACGGAGATCACGTCGGCACCCAGGTCGGCCAGGTGCATGGCGCAGAACGGCCCCGGGCCCAGGCCGCCGATTTCCAGCACGCGCACGCTGTCCAGTACCTTCATACAGTCTCCTTATGGAACATAAGCTACATGCGGCCGTTCATGCCGCAGGCCCTTACCCCTGCCCTCTCCCAGAGGGAGAGGGAGTCAAACCGGCGCGGCCGATCGCCCTCGCGCCTTCGCAAAACTACACCCCCAGCACGCTCTCCACCGACCGTACCAGCGTGCGCAGGCGCGGCCCCAGGTCGGTCTCCAGCTTGCTGTAGTGCGGGCTGAACACCGGCACCGACACCGCAAAGATCCACAGCTCGCCGTCCTGCGGCTGGCTCATGGGGATGGCGATGGATTCGATCTCGCCGTGCAGGTCGCCGTGGCTGCGGCAAAAACCATGGCGCGCAATATCCTCGCGTGCAGTGGTCAGGCGCTGCGCGAGCCAGTCGGCGCGCTGCGGGTCGCGGGTCTGCAGCTCGCGCAGATAGCTGGCGCGCTCGTCCTCGGCCATGGCCAGCAGGTAGGCGCGGCCCGTGGCCGTGCGCGACAGCGACATGCGCACGCCGATCTCGGGCCGGTAGACGCTGTTGCCCATGCCATTGGCCAGCTCCACCAGGCACAGATCGCGCCGGTGGCCCACAGCCAGTTGCACCTGGCCCTCGATCAGATCGGCCAGGGCCTGCATCTGCGGGCGCGCAAACTGGCGCAGCGCCATGCGCGTGAGCACGGGCGAGGACAGCTGCAGCAGGCCCAGGCCCGGCACGTATTTGGACAGGCGCTCGGAATAGCGCAGCAGGCCGAGCTCGCACAGCGTCTCGGTCAGGCGAAACAGCGTGGGCTTGGGCAGGCCTGTGCGCTCCATGAGATCGCGCGCGCTCAGCTCGGCGCACTTGTGGTCAAAGCAGCGCAGTATGGAGATGCCGCGCACCAGGGCGCTGACCAGTTTGGCGTCTGCCTCATTGCTCACAGAATCTCCTCGGAAATCCGTGGATTGTCGCCTGACGGTGCTACAGAAGGGCGGCGCCGGAGCGGCTGCGCCATGGCCATTGCACGACACCGCTTCAGCCCACCTGCCGCGCCTGAGTACCCCAGAAGCGGGCGCGCAAGGCCTTCTTGTCTATCTTGCCCAGCGGGGTCACGGGCAGTTCCTGCTCAAACAGCAACTGCTTGGGCGTGTGCAGCGCGCCCTTGCGCGCATGCACGAAGTCCATCAGCTCCAGCGGCGTTGCGCTCGCGCCGGGCTTGAGCACCACCAGCGCGGCCACGGCCTCGCCCCATTTGGCGTCGGGCACGCCGATGATGGCGGATTGCGCCACGGCGGGGTGCAGGGCCAGGCATGCCTCGACCTCGCTGGAATACACGTTGAAGCCGCCGGTGATGACCATGTCCTTGGCGCGATCGACCAGGTACAGAAAGCCGTCCTCATCGCGGCGCGCCATGTCGCCGGTGTGCAGCCAGTCGCCGGCAAAGGCCTCCGCCGTCGCGTCGGGGCGGTTCAGGTAGCCCTCCATGACCAGGGGGCTGCGCAGGCACAGCTCGCCCACCTCGCCGGCCGCCACCTCCCGGCCCTGGGCATCGAGCAGCCGCACCAGATTGCCGGGCAGGGGCTGGCCGCAGGACTGCAGGCGCTCGGGGCGCGCGAGGTCGTGCGCGGCCTTGCGCAGGTAGGCGATGGTCATGGGCGCCTCGGCCTGGCCGTAGAGCTGGCCGAAGAGGGGGCCGAAGCGTTGCAGGGCCTCGGCCAGCCGCGCCGGCGCCATGGGCGAGGCGCCGTACAGCACGTACTGCAGGCTGGAGCGGTCCCAGTCATCCAGCCCGGGGTGGTCCAGCAGGCCATAGATCTGCGTGGGCACCAGAAAGGTGGCGCTGATGCGGTGCTGCTGCACGGCCTGCAAAAACGCGTCGGGCGAGTATTTGTCCAGCAACACCAGCGTGCCGCCGCGCAGCAGCGTGGGCAGCACCAGCGTGCCGCCGGCGTGCGAGATCGGCGTGGCCACCAGCACGCGCAGCGGCTCGGGCCATTCCCAGCAGGCGAGCTGCTGCAGCAGCATGGTCAGCGTGGTGCGGCTGCGGTGCACGACGCCCTTGGCGCGCCCGGTGGTGCCGCCCGTGTAGCTGACGCGGTAGATGTCCTCGGGCTGGGCGGCGATGGGCAGCTCGCCGCCGTCAAAGGCCAGGCTGGCGGCAATCGCATCCTCGCCCAGCGCCGACGGGCCCAGGCCCATGACCAGCGGCACCACGCCGCGCGCCTTGAGCGCCTGGCCGCGCTGCACATGCTGCGCGCCCACCACCAGCGCGCGGATGTCCGCGTCCTGCAGCACGAAGGCCTGATCGTCGATCGCACTCATGGGGTGCAGCGAGGTCTGGCGCAGGCCCAGCCAGGCGCAGGCGATGAGGACCACCAGGGCCTCGGGCTGGTTGCCGGCCAGCACCGCCAGGCCGTCCTGGTGCCTGAGCCCGCGCGCCTGCAGCAAGCGCGCCATGGCATGCACGCGCCGCTGCAGCGCGGCATAGGTCCAGTGGCTGCCATCGGGCAGCACCAGGGCCACGCGTTCGGGATGGGACTGCAGGGCCGTGCGGTAGGCCTCGGCCACGGTGGCGCCGGTGTGCAAGTGGGTCATGGTGAGGATTCCTGGATCGCGCAGCACGCTGCAGCACGCGCGCGCAGCCGGTTTTTGAGCACCTTGCCGGTGGGCGACAGGGGCAGCGTATCGGCCAGCGGCGTGGCGCGGGCCATGGCGTCCTCGGTGCGCGCCATGCCGGCGGGGGCCTGGCCATCGCCCAGGTGCAGCAGGGCGCGCAGCCCGGCCACACGCTCGCCGGCCTGCAGGCCGTGGGAGTGCAGCACCGCCGCCAGGCGCGCCACGCGGCCCTCCAGCGTGCGCCAGTCCTGCCGGCGCTCGCCGCAAATGGTGGCCGTGGCCTGCGGCCTTTGCTGGACCGCGCGGTGCAGGCCCTGGGTCAGGTAGATGTCCATGGCCGGGCTCCTGGTTTGGGCGGCGCGGCGGCGGGCCGTTGCTGTCGCTATTGAAAGGTGAGCTGCTTGCGCCCTATCCACGGGCGCTACGGCCTGTTTTCACCTGGGCTGCATGCGGATGGCGCCATCGAGCCGTATGGTCTCGCCATTGAGCATGGGGTTCTCCAGAATGTGCAGCGCGGTCATCGCGTACTCGGAAGGGCGGCCCAGGCGCGCCGGGTTGGGCACGGATGCGGCCAGCGACTGGCGGATGTCGTCGGGCAGCTTGGACAGGATGGGCGTGTCGAACAGGCCCGGCGCGATGGTGCAGACACGGATGAACCTGGTCGCCAGGTCGCGCGCGGCGACGATGGTCATGCCGATCACGCCGGCCTTGGACGATGCGTACGGAATCTGGCCGATCTGCCCCTCGTAGCCCGCGATCGACGCGGTGAGCACGCAGGCGCCGCGCTCGCCATCCACCGGTTCGTTGCGCGCCATGCTGGCGGCGGCCAGGCGCAGGGTGTTGAAGCTGCCGATCTGGTTGACGCGGATGATGTTGACGAATTTCTCCAGCGAACCCGGGCTGCCGTCCTTCTCGACCAGCCGCACGGGGCCGCCTATGCCGGCGCAGTGCACCAGGGCGCGGAAGTTGCCGAAGGCCTCGGCCGCGGCAATGGCCTGCTGCATCTGGGCCTCATCGGCCACGTCGGCCTTCACGTAGCGCAGGCGGCCGGCGTACTTCTGTTCCATCGCCTGGCCGCGCTCGTCGTTCAGGTCCACGGTGACGACATTCAGGCCGCGCTCCAGCAGGGCGATGGCCGAGGCTTCGCCCAGGCCCGAAACGCCGCCGGTGACGAGGGCGGTCATTCCTTGTTGCAGTTTCATATTTACTCCTTTTGGCCTCCAGGGCTTTCCTGGCAAGCGCTGGTAGCTATCAATTCAGTGGTTACAGACGCTCGATGATGGTGGCGTTGGCCATGCCCCCCGCCTCGCACATGGACTGCAGGCCGTAGCGCCCGCCGCCGTCCTCCAGCGCGTGCAGCATGGTGGTCATCAGGCGTATGCCCGATGCGCCCAGCGGGTGGCCCAGGGCGATGGCGCCGCCGCGCGGGTTCAGGCGTTCGCCGTCGGCCTTCATCTCCTTCTGCCAGGCCATGGGCACGCTGGCGAAGGCCTCGTTGATCTCGTAGTGGTGGATGTCATCGAGCCTCATGCCGGCCTTGGCCAGCACGCGCTGCGTGGCGGGGATGGGGGCGGTGAGCATGTACAGCGGGTCGTCGCCCACCACGTCAAACGCCACGAAGCGCGCGCGGGGCGTCAGGCCCAGCTGCAGCGCGCGCTCCTCGCTCATGATGAGCATGGCGCTGGCGCCATCGGTCATCTGCGAGGCGTTGCCGGCCGTGGTGCTCCACTGGATTTGCGGGAAGCGGGCCGACAGTTCCTCGCTCTCGAACACGGCCTTCAGACCGGCGAGCTTGTCCACCGTGGTGCCGGCGCGTATGGTTTCATCCAGCGTCACGCGGCCCGCGGGCGTGTCCATGCCGACGATCTCGCGCGCAAAGTGGCCGCCGGACTGCGCGGCATGCGCCCGCTGGTGCGAGCGCGCGGCGTAGCTGTCCAGATCGGTACGACTTAGCCCCCATTTGGCGGCCACCAGGTCAGCCGACACGCCCTGGCCCACGAGGCCCGGCGCGTAGCGCGCATCCATGCGCGCGCCGGTGGTGTTCTTGCCCATGCGCGAGCTGCCCATGGGCACGCGGCTCATGCTCTCCACGCCGCAGGCGATGACGATGTCCTGTACGCCGGCCATGACGGCCTGGGCCGCGAAGTGCACGGCCTGCTGGCTGGAGCCGCACTTGCGGTCTATGGTGGTGGAGGGCACATGCGCGGGCAGGCCCGCGGCCAGCCAGGCCAGGCGCCCGGGCGTGCCGGCCTGCTCGCCCGCCTGGCTCACGCAGCCGCAGATCACGTCATCAACCTGGCCGGGATCGATCTTGTTGCGCGCGACGAGCTGCTCCAGCACCTGGGACAGCAGGTCCACGGGGTGCAGCCCGGCCAGCGCGCCATCGGGCTTGGCCCGGGCCATGGGGCTGCGGATGGCATCGACGATGACGGGTTTCTTCATACTTGACTCCATGCGGTTTATGAAACCAATGATCCATTAAAAGCCGTGTCTTGCGAGTTTGTTTGTCGTTAAGAGCGTGTTTACCCGGTGCTTTCTGTGTGAGCCGGCTGAAACAATCGCGTTTATTCAATGATTTGTGAGACGAACATTTCGCTTTTGGATTCCCAGGAACCACCCATGACAGCTCTGCAGGACTTCTTTGGCCGCGCCCAGGCGGCACCGGACCGCATCGTGGTGGTCATGGCCGACCAGGGCCAGAGCTGCAGCGCCGGCACGCTCGCGCAGATGGCGCAGCAGATGGCGCAATGGCTGGCGGCCCAGGGCCTCGCGGCGGGTGAGCGCTTTGCCGTGCTGCTGGAGAACCGCGTCGAGATCCTGGCCCTGGCGCTGGCCGCGCGCCAGGCGGGCCTGTACGCCGCCGTGCTCAGCACGCACCTGACGGCCGACGAGGTGGCCTACATCGTCGCCGACAGCGGCGCGCGCCTGGTGGTGGCTTCCGCCCGCACGCTGCCCCAGCTCGACGGCGTGAATCTGCCGCGCTGGAGCGTGGACGAGGGCCAGAGCGATGCGCCCTCGCTGCACGCGGCGCTGGCGCGGCTGCAGGGGCCGCCCGTGGACTTTTCCGACCGGCCGCTGGGGCGCGACCTGCTGTATTCCTCGGGCACCACGGGCCGACCCAAGGGCGTGCTCAAACCCCTGTGGCCCGCAGAACTGCGCGGCCAGTGCGACCCCGAGGCCGCGGGCACGGGCCAGCGCATGGCCATGGGCGAGGACACGGTCTATCTGTCGCCCGCGCCGCTGTACCACGCGGCGCCGCTGCGCTACTGCATGCGCGTGCTCGAACTCGGCGGCCAGATCGTGGTGATGGAGCGCTTTGACGCTGAAGCGGCGCTGGCCCTGATCGCGCACCACCGCGTCACGCACAGCCAGTGGGTGCCGACCATGTTCACGCGGCTGCTCAGGCTGCCGGCGGAGGTGCGGCAACGCTACGACCTGTCCAGCCAGCGCGTGGCCATCCATGCCGCCGCGCCCTGCCCGGTGGATGTCAAGCGCGCCATGGTCGACTGGTGGGGCCCGATCCTGCTGGAGTACTACGCCGGCTCCGAAGGCTGCGGCACGACCATGATCGACTCGAACGAATGGCGCCTGCGCCCCGGCTCCGTGGGCCGGGCCACGACGGGCCAGCTGCATATCGTGGACGACCAGGGGCATGAGCTGCCGGCCGGCGAGATCGGCCAGGTGTATTTCTCGGGCGGCGGGCAGTTCAGCTACCTGAACGACCCCGAGAAAACCCGCCAGGCCATCAACGAGCGCGGCTGGGTGACCTATGGCGACATAGGCCATGTGGACGCCGAGGGCTATCTTTTCTTAAGCGACCGGCGCGCCGACCTGATCCTGTCGGGCGGCGTGAACCTTTACCCGCAGGAGATCGAGAACGCCCTGGCGCGCCACCCCGGCGTGCTGGAGGTGGCCGTGGTCGGCGTGCCCCACCCCGACTTCGGCGAGGTGCCGCTGGCGGCCGTGGTGCTGCGCCCCGGCACCGAGGCCACGCCACAGACGGCCCGTGCCATTGCCGCCCAGGCCGCCCAGGTGCTGGCGCGCCTGAAGCTGCCGCAGCGCATGGTCTTCGTCCATGCCCTGCCGCGCCTGGAGACCGGCAAGCTGCTGCGCCGCCGGCTCAAGGAGCAGTACCGCGACCAGCCGCTGGCCGGCTTTGCGCTGCGCGACTCCTGAAACGATAGCTGCCAGCGCTTGATAGACAAGTGCAAAGGCCTTATTTCACCCTTGAACTACAGAGGCATACCGCCATGCAAGACCTGATCACCCGCACCATCTACCGTGAAGACCATGAGCTGCTGCGCGCGCAGGCGCGGCGCTTCTTCGAGCGCGAGGTCGTGCCCTTCCACGCCCAGTGGGAGCGCGACGGCATCGTGCCCAAGGAGGTCTGGCGCAAGGCCGGGCGCGAGGGCCTGCTGAACCCCATGCTGCCCGAGCCCTACGGCGGCGGCGGCGACTTCGGCCATGCCGCCGTGCTGCTGGAGGAAATCGCCCGCGCCGGCGCCAGCGGCCTGGGCTTTCCGCTGCACTCGGACATCGTCGCGCCCTACATCTTTGCCTATGGCAACAAGGAGCAGAAAGACCGCTGGCTGCCCAGAATGGCCGCGGGCGAGCTGATCGGCGCCATCGCCATGACCGAGCCCGGCGCGGGCAGCGACCTGAAATCCGTGCGCACTACGGCCGTACGCGACGGTGACCACTACGTCCTCAACGGCAGCAAGACCTTTATCACCAACGGCATCAACAGCGAGCTGGTCATCGTCGTCGCCAAGACCGCGCCCGAGCTCGGCGCCAAGGGCGTGTCGCTGATCGTGGTGGAGGACGGCACGCCGGGGTTCAGCAAGGGCCGCAAGCTGGAGAAGATCGGCCTGATGGCGCAGGACACCTCCGAGCTGTTCTTCGACAACGTGCGCGTGCCCGTGGGCAACCTGCTGGGCGAGGAGAACCTGGGCTTCAAGTACCTGATGAAGGAGCTGGCCCAGGAGCGCCTGGTGGTCGCCGTGCGCGCCGCCGCGTCGGTCGAGACGTTCTTGCAAAAGACCGTGGACTACACGCGCGAGCGCAAGGCCTTCGGCCAGAGCGTGTTCGAGTTCCAGAACACGCGCTTCAAGCTCGCCGAGGCCAAGGCCCAGGCCACCATGCTGCGCGTGTTCGTCGATGACTGCATTGCATTGCACATGCGCCGCGAACTGACACCCGAGCGCGCGGCCATGGTCAAGCTCAACGCCACGGTGCTGCAAAACCGGCTGCTGGACGAGTTTTTGCAGCTGCATGGCGGCTACGGCTACATGACCGAATACCAGGTGGGCCGCGCCTGGACCGACGCGCGCATAGGCCGCATCTACGGCGGCAGCGACGAGATCATGAAGGAAATCATCGCGCGCACGCTGTAGGCCATTCATACGCATACAAGGAGAGAAAAATGGCATTCACCCGACGCAAGACCCTGGCCCTGCCCCTCATTGCCCTGGCCGCCTGCGCCATGGGCGGCGCACAGGCGCAGGGCGACTATCCGAGCAAGCCGATCCGCTTCATCGTGCCCTACCCCGCGGGCGGCGGCACCGACACCATTGCGCGGCTGATCGGCACGCAGCTGTCGCAGCGCTGGGGCCAGCCCGTGGTGGTGGAGAACAAGCCCGGCGCCAGCGGCATCCTGGGCAACGACATCGTGGCCAAGGCGCCGGGCGACGGCTACACCGTGCTCATGGGCATCACGGCCGTGGTGCAGATTCCGGCGCTGTACAAGAAGGTGCCCTACAAACTATCGGATCTGGCGCCCGTGTCGCAGATCGCCAAGTCGGCCGACCTGCTGATGGTGCCGCGCAGCACGGGCGTGGCCACGATGCAGCAATTCGTGGACAAGGCCCGCGCGGCGCCCGGCACGCTGAACTACGGCACCTATGGCAACGCCACCACGTCGCACCTGAACGGCGAGCGCTTCAAGCAGCAGGCGGGCATAGACCTCACCCACATCCCCTACCAGGGCTCGGGGCCCGAGATGGCGGCGCTGCTGGGCGGGCAGCTGACGCTGGCCTTTGTGGACGCCACGGCCGCCTACCCGCACATCAAGTCGGACAAGCTCAACATCCTGGCCGTCACCGGCTCGCAGCGCTTCCCCAGCCTGCCCAACGTGCCCACCATGACCGAGGCCGGCTACCCCGGCATGGAGGCCAACGGCTGGTTCGGCGCCTTCCTGCCGGCCAGCACGCCCAAGGCAGTCGTGGACAAGCTGGGCGCCGAGGTAGCGGCCATCGTGCAGTCGCCCGAGCTCAACAGGCGCCTGACCGACATGGGCCTGATCCCCGTGGGCTCGCTGCCGGGCGACTTCAAGGCCCAGGTAGAGAAGGACGCCGCGCATTGGAAGGCGGTGGCCGAGTCGGCCAGGATTTCGATGGATTGACTTTGCTCCTTCCCCCTCTGGGGGAGAGAGCGAGTCGCGGCGGGGCGGTGATTAAATCGCCCAACGCATTACAACCAAAGGAGACCAGCGAGATGACCTACGAAACCCCGCTTGCGCACTACACCCGCCGCCAGCTGCTGGCCCTGGCCGCCGGCGCCGCGGCCGCCGGCCCGCTCTGGGCGCAGCAAAGCAGTTTTGCCACGCGCCCGGTGCGCATCATCGTGCCGTTTGCCGCCGGTGGCGCCACCGATGTCATCACGCGCGTGCTGGGCGAGCACATGGCCAAGCGTTTCGGCCAGGCCGTGGTGGTGGACAACAAGCCCGGCGGGGGCGGCGTGATTGCGGGCGAGGCGGTGACCAAGGCGCCCGCCGATGGCATGACGGCCATGCTGGGCACCACGTCGGTCATGCTGAGCAACCGCTACATCTTCAAGAAGATGCCCTACGACCCGCTGACCGACCTCACGCCCGTCGCGCGGGTCTGCCTGGCGCCCATCGCCCTGGTGGTCACGGCGGACGTGCCGGCAAAGACCATGCAGGAATACATGGGCTGGATAAGCGCCAACAAGGGCAAGCTGTCCTATGGCTCCTACGGCATAGGCTCGCATGGCCAGCTGGCCTGCGCCACGCTCAGCGACCTGGCGGGCGCCGACATGGCGCATGTGGCCTACAAGGGCGAGGCGCCCATGATTGCGGACCTGCTGGGCGGGCAGATCAAGATGGGCATGGGCAGCCTGCTGTCGCTGAAGGCACATATCGACAGCGGCAAGCTACGCGCCCTGGCCGTCACCGGCCCGCGCCGCGTGCCGCTGCTGCCCGACACCCCCACCTTTGCCGAAGCCGGCTTCACGCAGGACGCGCTGTCCATCGTCGGCTGGCTGGCCATTGCCGGCCCCAAGGGCATGTCTGCAGACGTGGCGCGCCAATGGGCTGCGGCCGCCAACCAGGCCGTGGCCAGTCGCGACGGCATGGCGCGCATCATCGCCGCCGGTTTCATCCCCGTAGACGACGACCAGCCCGAAAAGTTTGCCCGCGCATGGGCCGAGGAGGGGCCGATCTGGGGCCGCCTGCTGCAGGCGGCCGGCGTGCAGCCGACGTGAGCGGCTGACGCTCAGCGCCAGCGGCCCTCGTGCTGGCCCGGGACGCCGCCGCGCTCGGGCGGGCGCGCCTCACGCGCCCTGGCGGCCGCCATCTGTTGTTGCTGTTGCTGGAACTGCTGCGCGCGCTGCATTTCCTGGCGTTGCGCCATCTCCTGACGCTGTTGCATCTGCATCTGCTGCTGGGCGCGCTGCTGGGCCATGGCGGCCTGCTGCTGGCGTGCCTGCTCCTGTGAACGCTGCTGCGCCATGGCCATCTGCTGCTGCCGTGCCTGCTCCTGCATACGCTGCTGGGCCATGACGGCCTGCTGCTGGCGTGCCTGATCCTGGGCGCGCTGCTGGGCCATGACGGCCTGCTGCGGGTGCGCCTGCTCCTGCGCGCGCTGCTGGGCGGGCAGCAGTGCCTGGGGCTGGGCTTGAACCCGCATGCGTTCCTGCTCGCGCTGTGCCATCCACGGCCGCGGCGCATGCGCGGCGGCGGCGCCCTGTGGCGGCGGCACGGGCGCTGTCTGGGCTTGCGGCTGTGGCACGCCATTGCGGCCCGCCTGCCTTGCGGACCAGCTTTCTGCCGCGGGCGCATGGCCTTGTCCGGGCGGGGCCGACGGGCGCTGCGCAAAACCTGCACCGGGCTGCAGCCCACCCTGCCAAGGCTGCCGGAACTGGCCCGGTGGCACCAGGCCTGCCAGATGCGGCGGCTGGCCGGCCGGCGGCTGTTGCTGCCACGGCCCCGGGCCGCCGTGCGGTACAGGCGGTTGCGGCCGCTGCGCCAGGGCGCCGGCCGCGAGCGCGGCACCGCCCACGGCGGCGGCGCCCAGGGCGCCCGGGTGGGGGCCGAAGGGCTGGGGCTGCGCATTGACGGCGGGCATGGGCCGGGGTTGGCCCACGTGGATGGTGTGGTTCACCACCGTGGTCGAACGCGAGACATACGTGGTGTTGTTGTAGACCACGGCCGGCCGCGCCATGGGCGGCGGCGGTGGCTCGCCCGCATGCCAGCGGCGGCCGGGCTCGCCCCAATGCATGCCCCAGGAATTCCAGCCCCAGGGCCGGTGCCAGGGTCGGTTCCACACGGGCTCGGCAACTACGATCGCAGTGCCGAAGCCGAGCAGTCCCACGGCCAGCGGCGGCGCCACGGCGTAGCTGTAGCCCGTGTACAGGGGCAGCGGCGCGCCGTAGACCACGGCCGGGTCATATTGCGGCACGTAGACGGTATCGACCGCGCTGGGGGCAATCTCTATGAACTGCGGCGGCGCCTGGATCACCGGGGCCACCACGGGGGCCGCAACGCCCGGCGCCGGCACATAGTCCGGATTGGCCGGCGGCGCCGCCACGCGCACCTGCATGCGCTTCGAGCTTTTGAGCGCACCGGCTTCGTAGGCCCGCCCGCGCATGACCTGGATGGCGTTCATGACGTCGGCCGGGTCGTTGTAATAGGCCTTGCCCAGCGCCGTGGTCCACGGCAGGTTGGAGGCCATCTGCTCCAGCACGTTCGGGAACTGCGTCAGCGACTTGACGGCAGGATCCCAGGGCTGGTCGTTGGCGGCGAGAGCCAGCTCGGCCGGCTTGAGCCCCGGGTTCTGGCCCAGCCAGCTCTCGGCCGCGCTAACCTGGTCGGGGTAGGTCGATGCCGCCAGGATCTGCGCCACCAGCTTGTCGGGGTACAGGGCGATGGGCGCCACCATGCGGTAGAGCACCTCGGGCGCCGGCGGCTGGTAGGCCACGGGCTGAGGCTCTGGCGCCGGCGAGGCCGGGGCGCCCAACTGGGCCACCGCGCCGTTGTCGCCATCCTTGTTACAGGCGGCCAGGCTCAGCGCCACGGCCAGGCCCAGCGCCGTGTATTGCAGGCCAGAGAGCCAGCGGCGGCCGGCGGCGCCGGCTGCAGGGAGCGTATGGGAAGACATGGTGCACCCTCCTTCGGCGCAGAACGGGCTGGCGGCCATGCCGGCCACCCTGCATCTGCCGCCGCGCCTGCCGCATCAATTCTTGCCTGTCCAACGTGGCACGCAAGCCGGCGTTGACCGCGGAGCGTGTCCCGCTTGTCACCACTGCAACCAATGATTGCTCAGTCAGGCTTGGGATGGCGTGCGATGAGCTTGAAGCTGCCCGTGGCCAGGGCCACCAGGGTGCCGTCCTCGGAGCGCACCTCGCCGCGCGCAAAGCTGATGGAGCGGCCGCGCCGCTCGCAATGCGCGGTGGCGATGACGTCGCCACTGGCGGTGGCCACGAAGTGCAGCGTCAGGTCGATGGTGGCCACGCCATAGGCCGCCGGGTCATGCGAGCGCACGGCCGCCGCCAGCGTGCAGTCGAGCAGCGTGGCAAGCGAGCCGCCATGCACGTCGCCGCGGCTGTTGGACTGGTCGGGCTGGAAGGCCATGCGCACCTGGGCCATGTTGTGGCCTATGCGCTCGCCCCGCAGCGCCATGGCACGCGCCATGGCCATGGGCAGGCCGAAGAACATGTCGGCGGCCTCGCCGGCGAAGGGGCTGGGGGGAATGTCGGGGGTAATGGGCTGGTTTTTCATGAACACATCTGAATCCATGGTGGGTTGGCGAACTGTACGGAATGCGCGCGGTGACCGAGGCCCTGGATCCCCGCGTAGTCGGGAATGACGGCGGGCGGTGGCGCGGCCTGGCGGCGGTTCATGGATCGCCCTGCTACGCCGTCAGGTACTGCTCGCGCAACTCCCGCTTGAGCACCTTGCCGATCTCGCTGCGCGGCAGGCGGTCGGCCAGGCGCAGGTCGGCCACGCGCTGGGTCTTGCCGACGCGGGCGTTGAGCCAGTCGCGCAGCTCCCGTGCATCGGGCGCCGCGCCCGCGCGCGGCACCGCGTAGGCCACGGGGGTCTCGCCCCATTGCTCGGAGGGCACGCCGATCACGGCGCATTCCGCCACCTGGGGGTGCTGCTGCAATACGGCCTCGATATCGCTGGGGTAGATGTTGAAGCCGCCGGAGATGATCATGTCCTTCATGCGGTCGCCCAGGACGATGAAGCCATCCTCGTCCAGCCGGCCCACGTCGCCGCTGCGTATGAAGCGCTGGCCCTGGGCGTCGAACCACTCGGCCTCGGCGGTCTTGTCCGGCAGGCGGTGGTAACCGCTCATCATGCCGGCAGATCGGCCCACGATTTCACCCTGCTCGCCGGGCGGCAGCTCGCGCCCCTGCTCGTCGATGAAGCGGATGTCGGCGCCCTCGCCGGGGCGGCCCACGGTGTGCAGCTTGTCGGGAAACTCATGGCAATGCAGCTCGCAGCGCACGCCGCCCTCGGTCAGGCCGTAGTACTCGATGAGCCGACCGGGCCAGCGCCGCAGCACCTCGGCCTTGAGCGCGGCGCTGAACGGCGCGCTGGTGCAGAACTTGTGCTGCAGCCGGCTCAAGTCGGTCCCGTCGAAGGCCGGGCAGGCCATCAGGCGCTGGTACTGCACGGGCACCAGCATGGTGTGGGTGGCGCCATGCTGCGCGGCCAGCTCCAGGTAATGCGCGGCGTCGAACTTGCGCATCAGCACCAGCGTGCCGCCCAGCGCCAGCGTGGGCAGCGCCGCCACCAGCGTGGTGTTGGAATACAGCGGCGTGGCGCACAGCGACACGGCGTCCTGCCCGTAGCCGTTGGTGATGGCGCGGCGCACATGGGCCCAGCGCATGGCCCAGGACTGGACGATGCCCTTGGGCACGCCCGTGGTGCCCGAGGAATAGATGACGTTGAACGCCCAGTCCGGCTCGGGCGCAATCGGCTCGGGCGCCGCGTCGCCAGCGACTAGCCATTGCGACCAGCGTTCGCCCGCCTCGGGCGCATCGTCCAGCGCCACGCAGCGCAACGCGGCGCCCGCGTGCAGCGGCCATTGCGCGGCGACCTCGCGGTCGCGCAGCACCAGGTGGGCACCGCAGTTGTCCAGCATGGCGCTCAAATGCGCGGCCGTGGCCGAGGGTGCCAAGGGCGCCACCGCCACGCCGGCGCTTAAAGCGCCCAGGTAGGCCAGCAGGTATTCGACCGAGGTGCCGGCGCAAATGGCCACCACGTCACCAGGGCCCATGCCGTCACGCTGCAGGCTGCGCGCCACGCGGTGCATGCCCGCGCACAGGGCGGCAAAGTCCAGGCGCTGATCCTCCAGGATCAACGCCGCGTGGCCGGGGCGGTGCGCGGCCTGGTGTTCTATCAGCTCGGGCAGCGAGCCGAAGGGTTGGGCCAGGAGTTGTTCTATGTCTGCGTACATGGTCATTATTTCAGCGACAGGCCGGCGGCCTCGACGATCTGGGCCCAGCTCTTGCGTTCCTGGGCGATGAAGGCGTCACGATACGGCGCACGAGGCACTATGCGCTTCGTCATTCGGCAACCCCAGCTTTGCCGAATCGAAAGCACCGCATCAGCACTCCACGATATTCACGGCCAGCCCGCCGCGCGAAGTCTCCTTGTACTTGCTCATCATGTCGGCGCCCGTCTCGCGCATGGTCTTGATGACCTGGTCCAGGCTGACATGGTGCGTGCCGTCGCCGTGCAGCGCCATGCGCGCGGCGTTGATGGCCTTGACGGAGGCGAGTGCGTTGCGCTCGATGCAGGGAATTTGCACCAGGCCGCCCACGGGGTCGCAGGTCAGGCCCAGGTGGTGCTCCATGCCGATCTCGGCCGCGTTCTCGACCTGCGCCGGGGTGCCGCCCAGCACGGCGCACAGGCCCGCGGCGGCCATGGAGCAGGCCACGCCCACCTCGCCCTGGCAGCCGACCTCGGCGCCGGAGATGGAGGCGTTCTCCTTGTACAGGATGCCGATGGCGCCGGCCGTGAGCAAAAAGTCCACGACGCCGGCCTCGGTCGCCCCGGGGATGAAGCGCCAGTAGTAATGCAGCACCGCCGGCACGATGCCCGCCGCGCCGTTGGTGGGCGCGGTGACCACGCGGCCGCCGGCGGCGTTCTCTTCGTTGACGGCCAGCGCGTACAGGTTCACCCAGTCGATGACCTGCAGCGGGTCCTGCAGGGTGTCGGGCGCCTTCTGCAGCGCCTGGTGCAGCGCGGGTGCGCGCCGGCGCACATGAAAACCGCCGGGCAGCTCGCCGCCCGTGCCGCAGCCGCGCTTCACACAGTCCTGCATGACGCGCCAGATGGCCAGCAGGCCGGCGTCGATGTCGGCGTCGCTGCGCCAGTGGCGTTCGTTGGTGCGCATGACCTGGGCGATGGAGCCGCCCTGGCCCGCGGCCCGCTCCAGCAGCTGCGCACCGCTGTGAAACGGCAACGGCAGCACCTCGGTGTCGGGCGCGATCTGCGCCTTGCGCTGGGCGTCCTGCGCGGCCTCCTCGCTGACGATGAAGCCGCCGCCCACCGAGTAATACACCTGCGCATCCAGCAAGCCGCCGCCCGCATCAAAGGCCTCGAAGCGCATGCCGTTGGCGTGCAGCGGCAGCGACACGTCGGCCACCAGGGGCAGGTCGGCCTGCCAGTCGAAGGCGATCTCGGGCCCGTCGGCCAGCGGCAGGCGCCGCCGGGTGCGGATGCTGGCAATCAGGGGCGCGATGGCGTCCACATCCACCGTGTCCGGCGCGTGCCCGGCCAGGCCCAGCAGCACGGCGCTGTCGCTGGCGTGCCCGCGGCCCGTGGCGCCCAGCGAGCCATAGAGCGTGCTGCGCACGCGCGCCACCCGCGGCATATGCCCCTCGCGCGCCAGCCGCTGCACGAACAGGCGCGCGGCGCGCATGGGCCCCACGGTGTGCGAGCTCGAAGGGCCTATGCCGATCTTGAACAGGTCGAAAACGCTGACGGCCATGGCGGATGCTCCTGATGTGCGACGGGTGCCATGTTGACGCAAACACGGTGGCAAAGCCAGCGCTGCCTGCGCCCCAGCAGGGCGGCTGCTGGCCGGCGCACGGACATGACCAAGGTCACCCTGCCGTCAGTTGTTGCCGGGGCCATCCAGGAGTACGCTGCAAGGCATGATCGCCGTACCCGCAGCCCAAGAGGCCTGGCCACACGATGTGGCCATGCTCATTGCCGACGACCACCACCTGGTGCGCGACGGCATGCGGCTGATGGTGGGCGCCATGTTCCCCCATGCGCGGCTGGCCGATGCGGCCGATGGCGACGAGCTGGTGCGCCAGGCCCGGCGGCTGGGCGGTCATGCGCTGGCGCTGGTGGACCTGAACATGCCCGGCATGGACAAGGGCGCGATGCTCGCGTCGCTGGCGCGGGACTTCCCCGGCCTGCGCCTGGTGGTGGTGTCGGCGCTTACCTCGCCCGACGTGATCCGGCGTGCGCTGGCGCTGCCCACCGTCTATGCCTTCGTGCCCAAGAGCGCGGACGCGCAGCGCATGCGCCGCGCGCTCGATGCCGCGCTCAACGGCCAGCGCCTGCCGTACGAAGTGCCGCCCGACGAGTCCGAGCCGCCCGCCGATGCCGGCCTGACGCCGCGCATGCAGGAGATCCGTCTGCTGCTGCGCCAGGGCATGTCCAACAAGGCCATTGCGCAGAAACTGAACCTATCGGAAGGCACGGTCAAGAACTACATGACCGACATCTTCCGCGTGCTCAGCGTCACCAACCGTACCCAGGCCGCGCGCTACAACCCGGACACCGCATGAGACACCCTGTGTCAAC
>JAFEDY010000029.1:5000-18528 GCA_018241405.1 Pseudomonadota bacterium
CCAGACAAGCGCGAGCAGCTACAAAAACGCAAGCTAAGCTACAAGGAGCAGCGCGAGCTGGAGCAATTGCCAGGCCAGATTGACGCACTGGAGTCTGAGCAAAAGGCCATCCGCGACGAGCTGGAAGACGGCAGCCTGTACGCCCGCGACGGCGCGCGCGCCGCGGCCCTGCACCAGCGCGATGGCGAGATTGAGGACTTGCTGATGCAGGCGCTGGAGCGCTGGGCCGAGCTGTCGGCCTGAGGCTCAGATACGGTAATGCAGCCGCTCGGTGGAGCCGCGCAGGCGCGCGATCAGCGCCGGCGCGATCTGTGTGAGCGGCAACACCTCGTCGGCCGCACCGTGGGCGATGGCCTCGCGCGGCATGCCGAAGACGATGCAGCTGGCCTCGTCCTGCACGTAGTTGTAGCTGCCCGCGTCGCGCATCTCACGCATGGCGGCGGCGCCGTCGGCCCCCATCCCGGTGAGCATGATGCCGTAGGCATTGCGCCCGACCACGGCGGCGGCCGACTTGAACAGCACTTCCACCGAAGGCTTGTGTCGGTTCACCGGCGGGCCGTCGTCCACCACGGCCACATAGTTCGCGCCGCTGCGTGCCAGGTAGAACTGCCGGCCGCCGGGGGCGATATAGGCATGGCCTGGCAGGATGCGCTCGCCGTTCACTGCCTCCTTCACCGTGATCTGGCACAGGCTGTTGAGTCGCGCGGCAAAGCTGGTGGTGAAGCCCGGCGGCATATGCTGGGTAATGACGATGGCCGGGGAGTCGGCCGGCATGCGCACCAGCACCTCGCGTATGGCCTCGGTGCCGCCGGTGGAGGCGCCTATGCATAGGAGTTTTTCGGTGGACAGGCGCCCGAGCGGAGTCGATGCGTTGGCCGCTGGCGCCAGCGCCGGGCCACCATCCGCCTGCACCTCGGCGGCGCTGCTGCGCGCCGGCATGCGCCGCACATGGGCTGCGGCAGCCACGCGGATCTTGTCCACGATCTGTACAGCCAACTCATTGAGGCCGCCGGCCAGCCCCACACGCGGCTTGGCGACGAAATCCACGGCGCCCAGCTCCAGCGCCTTCATGGTCACCTCGGCGCCGCGCTCGGTCAGCGTCGAGATCATCACCACCGGCATGGGTCGCAGGCGCATCAGGCGCCCGAGGAAGTCGATGCCATCCATGCGCGGCATTTCCACATCGAGCGTGATCACATCGGGGTTCCGCTCGCGGATCATCTCGCGCGCGATCAGCGGGTCGTTGGCCGTGCCTATGCACTCCATGTCTGCCTGACGATTGATGATCTCCGACAGCAGGCTGCGCACCAGCGCCGAGTCGTCCACTACGATTACCCTGATCTTGCCACTCATCCCCACCGACCCTTGTTGCCTTGTTGTCTCGATTGCGCCATGGCAACCACTCAGAAAAGCTCGACCGAGCCGCCGCTGAGGGCCCGCGCTGCCATCGCCGCGTTGGCGCGCTGCTCCTGGGCCAGCGACTCCGGATGGGTATGCGCCAGCCGCTTGACCATGGCCCGGCCCGTCGCTGGAAAGAACACCAGCTTGCGCGGATGGATGTCGAGCACGTCCGCCGACACCACGGGGATGCGTTCCGTCGCCAGATAGTCCTGCACGAAGCGTGTGTTGCGTTCGCCCACGTTCAGGGTGGTGAAGTTGTGCATGACCTGTGCGCCACCAAAAATCTTGGCCTGCAGGGTTTCGCGGCGCGCGCCCAACTTCATCATCTCGTTGACCAAGAGCTCCATGGCATAGGAGCCGTAGCGCCCCGAGACGTCGGCGCTGTCGCCCTCGGGCAGCATGAAATGGTTCATGCCGCCCACACGCATGCGGCGGTCCCATAGGCAGGCGGCGATGCACGAACCCAGCACCGTCACGATGGACAGCCGCTCACGCGCAACAAAGTATTCGCCCGGCAGCACCTTCACGGCGTTGTGCTGGAAATGCTGATCGAAGAAGAAGAACGAGGCCTCGCCCGGCTTGCGTGCCAGCGCCTGAAACTCCTGCAGCGACAACTCCGGCACGGCAGGCGCATCTGGACCCAGCGGCGCGATGCGCGGCACGCGCCTGCGCTCGACCGGGATGTCCAGGGACGGCGCATCGGTTTTTTGGGGGGTGCTCATGCGGGTAGCCACTCAAAGGCGCTCGTAGACCGTCTTGCCGCGCAGCGCAAAAAGGTCGCGCGCGTCGCTGAAATTTTCCGCGTGGCCCACGAACAGCATGCCGCCGGGCTTGAGCACGCGGTGAATCCGTTCAAGTACGCGGCGCTGCGTCAGGGCGTCGAAGTAGATCATCACATTGCGGCAGAACACCACGTCGAAGGGTTCGCGAAACGGCCAGTCGTCGCGTGCCAGGTTGACGTTCAAGAATTCTATGGCGCTGCGCAGCTCCGGGCCCACGCGCGCCAGGCCGGCATTGGCCCCCTTGCCACGCAGAAAGAAGCGTCGCAGCCGCTCGTGGCTCAGGCCCTTGAGTCCGTCCAGCCGGTACACGCCACGCGCCGCCGTGGCCAGCACGTGCGAGTCGATGTCGCTGGCAGTCAGCTTGAACAGCGCCTGGGGACCGAGGGACTCCATTGCCGTCATGACGATGGAATAGGGCTCCTCCCCGGTGGCGGCGGCGCCGCACCAGACGCTCCAGGGCCCCACCGGCCGCCTGCGCAGCAGCGTCGCCAGAACATCGAAATGGTGCTGCTCGCGAAAAAAGGCCGTGAGATTGGTGGTCAGCGCGTTGACGAACTCCTGCCATTCAGGTCCGTCGCCACGCTCCAGCCAACCCAGGTAGTCGTGAAAACTGGAATGCCCGGTCTCACGCAAACGGCGCGAGAGCCTGCCGTAGACCATGGCATGCTTGCCCTCGTGCAGGCTGATGCCGGCGCGCTGGTAGATCAGCGACCGCACGCGCGAGAAGTCGGCCGTGGTCCAGGCGAACTCGCGCCCTTCGTCAGCCCCCCCCGCACCGGCGCCCGGCGCCGGCAGCGTCAGGCCGGTACGCACATGCACGGGCGACGCACTATGCATGGGCCTGGCGTACGAACGCATCGTGCATCAGGTTCCGGCCGTGGCCAGCCCCATATCCGCGCCCGACATCAGGCGTTCGATGTCCAGCAGGATGAGCATGCGCTCGCCCACCGAGCCCAGGCCGTGTATGCACTGCATGTCTATGGTGCTGTCGATGCTCGGCACCGCGCGCTGTTGCTCGGGCGCCAGCTCCATGACATCGCTGACCGAATCCACGACGATGCCGACGACACGCTCGCGCAGGTTCAGGATGATGACCACCGTCAGGCTGCTGTATTCGACCTGCGTGCTGGCAAAGCGAATGCGCATGTCCACGATGGGGACTATGGTGCCGCGCAGGTTGATCACGCCCTTGATGAAGGCAGGCGCATGGGCGATGCGCGTCGGTGCCTCGTAGCCGCGGATCTCCTGGACCTTGAGGATGTCTATGCCGTACTCCTCCCGTCCCAGGCGAAAGGTCAAGTACTCCCTGGCTCCGGCCGCCAAGACCGGTACACCCCTGTCCACCACGTTCATGCCATCACTCCTCGTTCATCGGCATTGGCCGCATCAATGGCGCGCGCGGCGTACCAGGGCGCCGGTGTCCAGGATCAAGGCCACCGTGCCATCGCCCAGGATGGTGGCACCCGAGACGTTGGGTACCTTGCGGTAGTTGGCCTCCAGGTTCTTCACCACTACCTGGTGCTGGCCCAGCAGATCGTCAACCAGTAGCGCCACGCGGCTGCCGTCGGCCTCCACTACGACCATGATGGAACTGGCTCCGGTGTTCCGGCGCGGCACGTCGAAGATGCGCTCCAGCGACATCACCGGTAGGTAGTCGCCCCGCACCTTCACCAGCTGCGCGCCATGGACGACAGTGTTCACCTCGTCAGGGTTGACCAGGAAGGACTCCACCACGGACGACAGCGGCAGGATGTAGACCTCGTCGGCCACGCTCACGGATATTCCGTCCATGATGGCCAGCGTGAGCGGCAGCCGCACCGACACGCGCATGCCATAGCCTTCGGCGGAATCGATCTCCACCGAGCCTCCCAGCGCGGTGATGTTGCGCTTGACCACGTCCATGCCCACGCCGCGCCCCGACACGTCGGTGACCATGTCGGCCGTGGAAAAACCCGGCGCGAAGATCAGGTCCCAGACCTCGCTGTCAGCCATGCTGTCGGACACGTCCAGGCCGCGCTCACGCGCCTTGCTGAGGATCTTCACGCGCGACAGACCCCTGCCGTCGTCGCGCACCTCGATGACGATGGAGCCGCCCTGGTGCGAGGCCGAGAGGGTCAGCGTGCCATGCTCGTTCTTGCCGGCCGCGAGGCGGTCCGCGGGCGCCTCGATGCCATGGTCCAGGCTGTTGCGCACCAGGTGGGTCAGGGGGTCGGTGATCTTTTCCACCAGGCTCTTGTCGAGTTCGGTCGCCTCGCCCTGGGTGACGAAGTCCACCTTCTTGCCCAGCTTGCCCGCCAGGTCGCGCAGCATGCGCGGGAAGCGGTTGAAGACGATGGACATGGGAATCATGCGAATCGACATCACCGATTCCTGCAGGTCGCGCGTGTTGCGCTCCAGGTCCACCAGGCCGGCCAGAAGCTGTTGGTGCAGTCCCGCATCCAGGCCGCGGCTGTTCTGCGCCAGCATGGCCTGGGTGATGACCAGCTCGCCCACCAGGTTGATGAGCTGATCCACCTTGTTCACCGCCACGCGGATGGTGGACGACTCGATTGCGGCCTGGCTCGCAGCCTTGGAATCAGCGGGCGCGCGGGCAACTTCAGCTCGCGCGGTCGGTGCGCCCAGGGCGGCTGCGGCCAACTCGTCGGCGGGCACGCCCGGGGCGCCGGCAAAGAAACCATAGGATTCGGCCACTGGCGCGGCCGTCGATTGGCGCCGCACAAGCGCGCAAGGCGTGCCCGCCGGCTGGATTGCCACCTGGTCCTTGGCGACATGGAAGGCAAAAAGGTCCAGCAGGTCCTCGTCGGTGGAAGCGGTCTGCACGGCATAGCGGCGCATGCCGGGGCGCTCATCGGGCAGATCCGCGATGCTGCCCAGGCCGGGAATATCGCGGAACAGATCCTTGATTGCCTCCGCCAGGTCCGGCTGATCCAGCGGGCCGATATGGACCTCGAGCGCGCGCAGACCATCGGCGGCTGCCTGTGCGTGGGGTTCAGGCGCGGGAGCGGCAGCCGGCGCGGCCACCGGTGCCCAGATGAAGGGTGCTGGCGCACCCGACACCGCGTCCGCGGCCAGCGCGCCGATGCGGCACACCAGGTCCTGGGTGGACAGAGCCTCCCCCTGGTCGCCCCTCTGGTGACGCGCCAACAGGCCGCGAGAGGCGTCGGCCGACTCCAGCAGCAAATCCACCATGGGCGGGATGATCCGCAGTTCGTGGCGGCGCAACCGGTCCAGCAGCGACTCCATGTGGTGCGTCAGTTCTGCCACGTCGGCAAAGCCAAACGTGGCCGCTCCCCCCTTGATGGAGTGGGCACAGCGGAAAATGCCGTTGAGTTCCTCGTCACCCGGAGACTCCAGATCCAGGCTCAGTAGCAGCTGCTCCATCTGATCCAGGTTCTCGCCGGCCTCTTCAAAAAATATCGGATAGAACTGGCGGAGGTCGAAGTCCGCAGCCGCGGCTTTGCCCTCTTGATAGGTGCCCGCCATGGTGTTCGGCCTCCTGTGTACTGCGCGAATAGGGTGGCGAGGCGGTCAGCGAATGACCTTCTGGATGACTTCGATGAGGCGCGTCGGATCGAAGGGCTTGACCAACCAGCCCGTCGCACCGGCGGCGCGGCCCGCCTGCTTCATCTGGTCGCTGGACTCGGTAGTGAGGATCAGGATGGGCGTGGTCTTGAAGCGCGGGTGCGCGCGCAGCTTGCGCGTCAGGCCGATGCCATCGAGGCGCGGCATGTTCTGGTCGGCCAGCACCAGGTGAATGTCCTGGGCCTCGGCCTTCTCCAGCGCGTCCTGACCATCCACCGCCTCCACCACGTGGTAGCCCGCGCCCGTCAGGGTAAAGGACACCATCTTCCGCATGGACGGGGAATCATCGACAGCAAGAATGGACTGCATGGGAAGCTCCAACGAATATTGTTTTGACTTGAATGAATGGATGAAACGATTGCGGCTCAGGCGCTCAAAACAGCTCCACCGAACCCGCAGCCATCTCGCTTTGCGTCACAGGGTTGGGGCGCGCCGGGGTCATGTCCGCAAGCGGGGCAGGTTCCTCGCCGTCCCCGGTACCCACGACCTCGGCCGCTAGGCGAAACGCGCAGGCTTGCAGTACCTTGCCGCTATGGCTGAGCAGCTGCGTTGCCATGTCGTGAAACTGCAGCTCGGTCACCGCGCCGCGCAGCGCACCGCGCAGCGCGGCCAACTCGGCGCGTTCGCCGACCAACGCGTCCGTGAGCGAGGCGTGCGCCTCGCCGAACCGCGCCAGCAAATTGGCCGTGGCGTGATCGAGCAGGCCTTCCAGGCGATTGAGGTCATGCATGACCATCAGCAGGCAATCCTGCAACTCGGCCACCACCATGACGGGCAGCTGCGCCGCAGGCCCATCAGGCATATTGAGCATAGATTGCATCGTTTCTCCGTCATCGCCGGCCCGTGCCTCAAGTGAGAGACATCAAACCCAATTTGTTCTAATGTGTATCCCATGATACTTAACACTACAGCTCCTGGGTTCTCGAAAAGCCCCATACGGGTGCTGCATCTCGAGGATTCGATAGCCGACCACGCGCTGACGCAGTTGACCTTGCGCCGCGCCGGCCTGCCCCACGAGATGCGCCAGACCGACACGCTGGAAGGCTTTTCAGAGTGGCTGCGGCAGGAAAGCTTCGACCTGATCCTGGCCGACTACCGCCTGCCGGGCTTCACCGCCCTCGACGCCTGGAACGTTGTGGAAAAACAACCCAACCACCCGCCCTTCGTGCTGCTGTCGGGCGCCATTGGCGAGGCGGCGGCGGTGGACGCCATGCGCCTGGGCTTTGCCGACTACCTGCTCAAGGACGACATGGCGCGCCTGCCGCATGTGCTGCAGCGCGCCATCGAGGTGGCCGAGGCGCGCCGCGCGCGCGAGCAGGCCGTGGCCGAGCTGGCCGCATCCGAGCGGCGCCTGGCCGACCTGGCCGAGCACCTGCAGACTTCGATCGAGGAGGAGCGCGCCGCCATCGCGCGCGAGATCCACGACGACATCGGCGGCGCGCTCGCGGCCGTGAAGTTCGACCTGGCCTGGCTGGCACGCCACAGTCAGGACGACGGCCAACGCCAGCACGCCGCCAGCGCCACCGAGATGCTGCAGCACGCCATGGACGCCAGCCAGCGCCTGATGATGAACCTGCGCCCCCCCGTGTTGGACCAGGGCCTGGTGGCGGCCGTGCGCTGGCTGGCAGAGTCGTTCGAGCGCCGCACACGCGTGCCCGTGCGCATGAACGCCAGCCGCGAGGCCATGGACATCCCGCCGGCCCTGCAGCTCGTGGCCTACCGCACGGCGCAGGAGGCGCTGACCAATGTGCACAAGCATGCCCAGGCCAACCGCGTACACATCGACCTGTCGGACCACGAGGGCGTGCTGACGCTGGAGATCAGCGACGACGGCCGCGGCATGGCGCCCGAGATGCGGCACAAGCCCCGCTCCTTCGGCCTGAAGGGCCTGCAGGAGCGTGCACTGCGCGCCGGCGGCTGGCTCGACATCAGCAGCCGGCCGGGCCAGGGCACCTCGGTCATCATGAGCGTGCCGCTCACATCGGGCGGCTGTAAAGCAGGAGAAGAACCATGATCCATGTGGTGCTGTGCGACGACCATGCCGTGTTGCGGCGCGGCATACGCGACACGCTGACCGAGTCGCCGGACATCCGCGTGACCGGCGAGGCCGGCAGCTATGGCGAGCTGCGCGAGGTGCTGCGCAAAGCCACCTGCGACGTCCTGCTGCTGGACCTGAACCTGCCTGGGCGCAGCGGCCTGGAGGCGCTGGCCAGCCTGAAGGAGTCGCACCCGGAGGTCAAGGTACTGATCGTCTCCATGTACCCCGAGGACCAGTATGCGCTGCGCTGCCTCAAGGCCGGCGCCCATGGCTACGCCAACAAGGCGGGCGACCCGGTGCAGTTGATCGCCGCCGTGCACACGGTGATGCAGGGCCGCAAGTACCTCACGCCCGAGGTGGCGCAGCTGCTGGCCGACAGCCTGGCCCAGCCCACGCCCGAGCTGCCGCACGAGTCGCTGTCCGAGCGCGAGCTGCAGACGCTGGTGAAGATCGCCTCGGGCCGGCGCCTGTCGGACATCGCCGAGGAGCTGATGCTCAGCCCCAAGACCGTGAGCGTGTACCGCGCGCGCGTGCTGGAAAAGCTCAGGCTGGCCAACAACGCCGAGCTCACGGTGTACGCTATCCGCAATCGATTGGTATGAAAACAGTAGCTGCAAACGCTTGACTATCAACGGCCAGTGGCAAAAATATCCATGGATTGCTGCAGCAGCGTCAGCATCGGCTGCTCCAGCATGGGCAGCGTGGCCGTGATGCCCAGCATGCCCACGGTGAGCGTGACCGGGAAGCCCACGGCGTAGATGTTCATCTGGGGCGCCACGCGCGAGATGATGCCCATCGTGAGATTGACGAACAGCAGCATGGCAATCATGGGCAGCGCGATCCACAGGCCGCTGGCAAACAGCGAAGCACCCAGTTCGTGCAGCCGCATCTGCCCCAAGGCCTGCAACAAATGACCGTTCACGGGAAAGGTGTCAAAACTCTTGACCACGGCCAGCAGCACCATCAGGTGGCCGTTCACGACCACGAACAGCAGCATGGCGACGTTGCCGAAGAAGCGCGCCACGGCACTCACCTGGGCGTTGCTCGCCGGATCGAAGAACGAGGCGAAGTTCAGCCCCATCTGCAGGCCTATGACCTCACCGGCGAGTTCCACCGCAGTGAACACCAGGCGCACGGCAAAGCCCAGGGCCAGTCCCACGCCCACCTGCTGCAGCACCGCGCCCGCGGCTTCGCGGCCATTGAGGTCTATCACCGGCTGATCGGGCAGCGCCGCCTGCGCGCACAGGGCCACGAGGAAGGCCAGGCCTATGCGCACGCGCACGGGAATGGCGCGCATGGAGAACACCGGCGCCGCCGTGAATAGCGCCAGCACGCGCAGGAACGGCCACAGCACCGGCGACAGCCAGGCCATGATCTGCGCCTCGGTGAAGGTAATCATCCCACCACGCTGGGAATGGATTCGATGGTGCGACGCAGGTAGTCCACCAGCGTGGCGATCATCCACGGCCCGGCAATGGTGAACACCACCACGGCCGCGACCAGCTTGGGCACGAAGGCCAGCGTGGCCTCGTGGATCTGCGTCACGGCCTGGAAGATGCTCACCAGCAGGCCCACGGCCAGCACCACGCCCAGCACCGGCATGGAAACCATGAGCAGCAGCGTGAGCGCCTCGCGCCCCATGGTGAGCACGAACTGGGAAGTCATCAAAGGCCTTTCAGGTACTAAAACTGGCAGCCAGCGAGCCGATCAGCAGGTTCCAGCCATCGGCCAGCACGAACAGCATCAGCTTGAACGGCAGCGCCACCAGCACCGGCGACAGCATCATCATCCCGAGCGACATGAGCACGCTGGAGACCACCATGTCGATGATCAAAAACGGTATGAAGACCATGAAGCCGATCTGGAACGCGGTCTTCAATTCGCTGGTCACAAAGGCCGGCACCAGCACGCGCAGCGGCGCGGTCTCGGCGGTCACGTCCGGCTCCAGCTTGGCCAGGCGGGCGAACAGCGCAAAGTCGGACTGGCGCGTCTGCTTGAGCATGAAGCCGCGCATGGGCGCCTCGGCCTTTTGCAGTGCCTGCTCGAAGGACAGCGCGTTGGTGGTATAGGGCACATAGGCCTCCTGGTACACCTTGTCCAGCGTCGGCCCCATGACGAACAACGTGAGGAACAGCGACAGGCCCACCACCACCTGGTTCGGCGGCGCCTGCTGCGTGCCGATCGCCTGGCGCATCAGCGACAGCACGATGACGATGCGCGTAAAGCCCGTCATCAGCAGCAGCACGGCCGGCAGGAAGGACAGCGCGGTGAAGAACAGCAGCGTCTGTATCGGCACCGAATAGCTGGCGCCGCCCGCGCCCGCGCCTATCACCAGCGGCAGCGCGCCGGCCGCGCCGGACTGTTGCGCCTGGGCCGCGCCCGCCAGCAACAGGCAGGCCAGCCCGGCAGGCCAGCGCAGGGCCTTATGCATGGCCGGCCCCTCCCGATGGACCCGCCTGGGCGGCCGAGATTTCCGCAGCAAACGAAGGCGTCGGCAACACATGCAGGCAGTTGATGTGCTGCGCCGTCACGCCCAGCACCAGCAGCGTGCGCTGCTGCGGCGGCCCCACCTCCACCGTCACCACGCGCTGCTGCGGACCCACGGCCACGGCCGAGAGCACGCGCGAGCCCACGCCCGCGCCCGCCTGCAGGCCCGCGCGCTGCTGCTGCAGGCGGCGCACCAGCCATGGCAGGGCCGCCACGACGGCCACGAACAGCACGATCAGCACCAGGGTCGGCGTCATTCCAGCGAAGCTCATCGGTTCACGCCCTAACCACGGCTGACGCGGCGCAGCCGCTCGGACGGCGTGACCACATCGGTCAGGCGGATGCCGAACTTGTCGTTGACCACCACCACCTCGCCCTGGGCGATCAGGTAGCCGTTGACCAGCACGTCCATGGGCTCGCCGGCCAGCGCGTCCAGTTCCACCACCGAGCCCTGGGCCAGCTGCAGGATGTACTTGATGGGCACCTTGGTCCGCCCCAGTTCCACCGACAGCTGCACGGGTATGTCGAGCACCATGTTGATGTCCTGCACCGGCGGCTCGCCGGCGCTGGCGTAGGCACGCGCCGGCTCGCCCGTGAGCGGGCCGCCCTGCTCGGCGTCGATGGTGCGCGCGTCGTTGGTCTTCTGCTCCTCCAGCGCCTCGGCCCAGCCGCCAAATGGATCGTCCGCCGCCGCCCCGCCGCCCTGGCCGCCGTTGTGTCCGGAATCAGTTGACATTCTTTTCTCCCATCCAATGGGCATCGGTGCCGCGCAGGCACTGCTCGATGCGTATTGCGTATTTGGCGTTGTGCGTGCCGTACTGGCATTCAAAGACCGGCACGCCCTCGATGGAGGCGCGTATGCGCGGCTCGCGATCGAGCTCGATGAAGTCGCCCGGCTTCATGGCCAGCAACTGCTCCACGGTGGCGTCGGCGCGCGCCAGCTCGGCCACCAGGGTCACCTCGGCAGCCTGGATCTCGCGCGTCAGCACCTTGACCCAGCGGCGGTCCACCTCGATGGCATCGCCCTGCACCGACGCGTACAGCACGTCACGGATCGGCTCCAGCGCCGCATAGGGCATGCAGATGTGGATGGCCCCGGCCAGCTCCCCGATCTCCAGCTGGAAGGCCGTAGACACGACGATCTCGCTGGGCGTGGCGATGTTGACGAATTGAGGCTGCATCTCCGAGCGCTGGAGGGACAGCTCCAGCGGATAGATGCCCTGCCACGCCTTCTTGTACTCCTCGCAGATCAGATCCACCAGGCGCGCGATCACCCGCTGCTCGGTGGCCGAGAAGTCGCGCCCCTCGATGCGCGTCTGGAGCTTCCCCATCCCGCCATACAGCGTATCGATGATGCCGAACAACAGCGAGGGGTCGCACACGATCAGCCCACTGCCGCGCAGCGGCCGTATGGCGACGATGTTGAAGTTGGTCGGCACCACCAGCTCACGCAGAAAGACGTTGTAGCGCTGCACCGACACCACCCCCACGGAGATCTCGGGACTGCGGCGGATCATGTTGAACAGGCCGAGACGGATGTTGCGGGCAAACCGCTCGTTGACGATCTCCATCGTCGGCATGCGGCCGCGCACGATGCGCTCCTGGCTGGAGATGTCGTAGTCGCGCACGCCACCCGCCTGAATCTCCTCCTTGACGGTCTTCTGGCTTTCGCCGGTCACGCCCTCGAGCAGGGCATCGACCTCTTCCTGGGACAGAAAGGACTCACTCACGGCTGCACCCTCCCCTCACTGGATGATGAAGTTGGAGAACAGGACCTGGCGCACCGGGTTGTTGTCCACGCGCGCGCGGGGAGGCGCGTCGTCCTCATCGTCGTCATCGGGTTCGCGTTTGACGGGGCGCTTGCGCGGCTTCGGTACCGTGAACCCCAGCGGGCGCGAGACCTCGCGCCTGATGTCCACGGCCAGTTTTTCCTTGCCATCGCGCGTCAGCAGCTCGTCCGTGCCGCGCTGCGACACCAGCAGCAGCACGGCGCTGCGAATGCTGGGCATATAGGTCTTGATGAGCTCCGCGGTCTTGGCATCGGCCAGCTCCAGCGTGATGCCCACCTGTGCAAAGCGGTCACCGCCGGGGTCGGCCAGGTTGACCACCATGTTCTCCATGGGCAGGAAGGTGGGAGGCGTCTTGGACGGCGCCGCCTGGGCCGCATGCGCGGGAGCCTCCTCTTCGTCGCCGCCATGGCGCTTTGCCAGCAGCAGCCATGCGGCCGCGCCGCCGGCTACCAGCAGCAGGGCCAGGGCCGCCACGATGATGATCAGTTTTTTGCTCTTGGCCGGTGCAGCGGGGGTATCGGACACGTCAGTGCTTTCTTGCGCAGCAGGTGGTTGGACTGCAGGCGCCAGGCCCGAAAGCCATCACCTGCTGTACGGCCGATTATTCAGTGCGGGCCAGGCGCTGATCGGCGGAATAAATGCCCAAACCCCGGTCTATCGGGCGCTTGAGGCTCACACGAAGATATCCACCGATTGCCCGCCCATGCCACGCGCGCTGCCTGCAGGTGCCGCGGCCTGCACCGCGGCCCGGCGTGCCTGCTGGCGCCCGCCCTCGCGTGCACCCTGCCGCGCCGGCGCGCCTTCGCCACCGGCGCTACCCACCGTCACACCGGCCAGTTGCAGGCCCTCGCGCTGCAACATCGCGCGCAGTTCGGCGCTGCTGGTGTCCAGCAGTTGGCGCGCTTCGGCCTGGTCGCTGCGGAAGCTCACCTGGGCCTCATCGCCCGTGAGCGACACCTTGACCTCCACGGGGCTGCCACCCTGGTCCAGCGTCAACTCCGCGCTCTGGGTCTTGTGGTGCACCCAGTAGGCCACCTGCTCGGCCAACTGTTCCTCGGCGCTGCCCATGCCCGACGGCGTGGCATCGGCCGTTGGCTGCGCGGCGTCCGGCACGTCGGGCGCATGCCGTTCCAGGGCCGGCATGCCTGCGGCGCCAGCGCTAGGAGACTCACCGTCGCGCCCGGCCGCCGGTAACACGTCTGCCGCCACCTCTGCGGTAGCGGCGGCAACCGGCTGAGCGGTCAGCGGCTCGGCACCGGGCCGCGGCGGGACGGCCGCCGATGCCGTTAACGCGTCGTGCCGCTCCGCCGGCGCGGCGCTGGCCGTCTGGGCGACAGATGGGGGCTGCGCCGCGTCCGGCTCCAACTGTCTGTGCACGGAGTCCCCCCCGGCGCGCAACGCCGGATGCCCCTCCCCTGCCTCGCTGGTGCCCTGCGCTGCCAGCGCCG
>JAFEDY010000029.1:18661-19114 GCA_018241405.1 Pseudomonadota bacterium
CCCGCTACACCACCCGCTACACCACCCGTTGCGCCATCCGTTGCGATGGCCGCTATGCCACCCGTTGCGACGATTTTTCCCTCAGCCACATCCACGTCGCCAGCCTGGGCCAAGGTGGCGCCGGGCTGCAGCACAGCCATCCATGCGGCCAGCGCGGTGGCGTCCGGCGTGCCGACCTGCGACAGCGCCGTCGCGCCCGCCCCACATGGCAAGTCGCCTGCGCCCTCGCCCGGATCACCGCCCGGTGCGCCAAACAAATCGACGCTTTCGTCGCCGCCAACGGCCGCCAACAGCTGCGCAAAGCCCCCGCCCTGCGCACCGGCCTGGCCCTGCTGTTGGGCAGTGCCCGCCTTGCCCACGGCACCCCGCGTGCCGCGGGCCTCATGCGGGCCCTGCGTGGCGGCTGCGGGAGCAACGCCGGTCGTCTTGTCCATATCAGTTCTCCTGGTTGAG
>JAFEDY010000002.1 GCA_018241405.1 Pseudomonadota bacterium
GGCGATGACTTCGGTGGCGGCGCCCTTTTCCTTCAGGCGCAAGGCCTCTTCGACGGCGATTTCGTCGAAGGGGTTCATGCTCATCTTGACGTTGGCGATGTCTACGCCCGTGCCGTCCGACTTCACGCGGACCTTCACGTTGTAGTCCACCACGCGTTTGACGGGGACCAAGACCTTCATTGCTGCTCCTTAAATGCCGGATTGATTGACGTACACGTAAACCTGCTCATTCTATTGCGCACTGCAGCGTGCGGGGCATTCGACATTGCCGCAGTGCATACAGCGAAAAACGAACGATCGTGCTTTTTGTGGATTATGCCAGTGAGTTCTGGCGCAGTCGAGAGGTATTGCGCACGAAATGTTTCGCCCCGGCAATGCCGGGTGCGGAGTCTCTCAGTCGTGCTTCCAGGCCGGCTGGCGCTTTTCGGCGAAGGCGCGTGCGCCCTCTTGCGCCGCCTCGTCCATCATGTTGGTGGCCATGGCCTGACCGGCAATCTGGTAGGCCGCATCCAGCCCCAGCTCGCGCTGCTGGTAGACCAGGGCCTTGCCCATGGCCACGGCCGTGCGCGGCTTCTGCACAATGGCCTGCACCAGCTTCTCCACCTCGGCATCGAGCGCCTCGGGCGCCACCACGCGATTGACCAGCCCTTGATCCAGCGCGGTGCGCGCGTCGATGAAGTCGCCGGTGAGCAGCATCTCCATGGCCCGCTTGGCCGGCATGTTGCGCACCAGCGGCACGCTGGGCGTGGCGCAGAACAGGCCGTAGTGGATGCCGCTCGTCGCAAAGCTGGCCGCCTCGCTGGCCACGGCCAGGTCGCACTGCGCCACCAGCTGGCAGCCCGCCGCCGTGGCCATGCCATGTACGCGCGCGATGACCGGCACGGGCAGCTTGTGGATGGCCAGCATCATGCGGCTGCACTGGGCAAACAAGTCCTGGTACCAGGCCAGGTCGGGGTGCGCCGCCATGTCCTTGAGGTTGTGGCCGGCGCAAAACGCCTTGCCGGCGGCGGCCAGCACCACGACGCGGGCACCGTCGTCCTGCGCCACATCGGCCAGGGCGCGCTGCAGGGCCGACAGCATGTCGTAGCCCAGAGCGTTGAAGCGCGCCGGATCATTCAAGGTGAGCGTGACCACGCCGCGCGCATCGCGCGCCACCTGCAGCAGATCAGAACCGTCCGACATGATGGATGCCCCTCACAGATCGGCCAGCACGCGCACATGGGCTTCCACGCTGCGCGACAGCGGACCCATGACGTAGCCGCCCTCCAGGCAGGAGACGATGCGCTTGTTGGAAAAGCGCCGCGCCACGTCCTTGATGCGCATGGTGATCCAGGCGTAGTCCTGCTCGGTCAGGCCCAGCTGGCCCATGTCGTCGTCACGGTGTGCGTCGAAGCCCGCGCTGATGAAGATCATCTCGGGCTTGAACTCCTCCAGCCGCGGCATCCACATCATCTCGACGATCTCGCGCACGTCCATACCCTTGGTGTAGGCCGGCACCGGCACGTTGAGCATGTTGGGCGCGGGGTTCTGGTCGCCACAGTAAGGATAGAAGGGGTGCTGGAAGATACTGACCATGAGCGCGCGCTCATCGCCCGCCAGGATGTCCTCGGTGCCATTGCCGTGGTGCACGTCGAAGTCCACCACGGCCACGCGCTTCAGGTTGTGGCGCTGCAGGGCGTACTTGGCGGCAACGGCCACGTTGTTGAAGAAGCAGAAACCCATGGCCTTGGACCGCGTGGCGTGATGGCCGGGCGGACGCACGCTGCAGAAGGCGTTTTCCAGCTCGCCGGCCAGCACCGCATCCGTAGCCTCCAGGGCCGCTCCTGCAGCGCGCAGGGCAGCCGTCCAGGTGTGGCGGTTCATGGAGGTATCGGTATCGAGCTGCGTGTAGGGCGAGCCCCCGGCATCCTCCTCCTCGACCAGCATGTCGGACAGGCCGCGCAGCGCGGCAATGTGCATGCGGTCGTGCGCCAGTTCTATGTCGGCCAGCGAAGCCAGCGGTGCCTCACGATGGTCGAGCGCGTCGGCCACGCCGCTCACCAGCAGGCGGTCCTCTATGGCATCGAGCCGCGCCGGGCATTCGGGGTGTCCGGGCCCCATTTCATGCTTGCGGCAATCGCGATGGGTGAAATAGCCCGTCTTGCTCACAGTCAATCCCCCGTGTCCTGATTGTTTTCGGATAACGTCAGGCCATGCATGCACAGAACAAGATCCGGTCCCTTTTGAACCAGCTTAACACGGTGATCACCGGGAAAAGCTTACAAGTCCAGGACTGCGTGACCTGCCTGCTCGCCGGCGGCCACCTGCTCATCGAAGACGTTCCCGGCGTCGGCAAGACCACCCTGGCCCATGCGCTGGCGCGCACCTTCGGCCTCACCTTCACGCGGGTACAGTTCACGGCCGACCTGATGCCCAGCGACCTCACGGGCGTGTCGGTGTACGAGCGCGGCACCGAGGACTTCCGCTTCCATCCCGGCCCCGTCTTCACCCAGGTCCTGCTGGCCGACGAGATCAACCGCGCCAGCCCCAAGACGCAGAGCGCACTGCTCGAAGCCATGGAAGAAAAGCAGGTCTCGGTGGAGGGCGCCACGCGCCCCCTGCCCCAGCCCTTCTTCGTTATCGCCACGCAGAATCCGTATGACCAGCTCGGCACCTTTCTGCTGCCCGAGAGCCAGCTCGACCGCTTCCTGATGCGCATCTCGCTGGGCTACCCCGACCGCGCCAGCGAGCGCCTCTTGCTGGCCGGCGGCGACCGGCGCGACATGCTGGCCGGCCTGCCGCCGCTGCTCTCGCTCCATGAACTGGCCGAGCTGCAGCAGCAGGTGCTGGCCGTGCACACGGCCGATCCGCTGCTCGCCTATGTGCAGGATCTGATCGCCGCCACGCGCTCGGGCCGCTGGTTCGTGCAGGGCCTGTCGCCGCGCGCGGGCATCGCCCTGGTGCGCGCGGCCAAGGCCCAGGCGCTCATCGACGGGCGCGACTACGTGGCGCCCGACGACGTGCAGGCCATCCTGCCGCAGGCCATCGCCCACCGCCTGCAGCCCGTGGGCGACGCCGGGCGCGGCAGTGTGGAGCAGGTGCAAGCCATGCTCGAATCCGTCCCTCTGCCCTGAAAGGGCTGAGAGTCTCCTGACCATGCCCAGCACGCTCGAACAGCTTGCGCGCCCAGCGGTCGGCGCATCGAAGCCAGCGCCCGGGATCGGCATCAAGAGGCGCTGGCAGCGCTGGTGGAGCGCACGCCGGCCGCGCAGCGACACGCTGGCGCTGACCCAGCGCAACGTCTACATCCTGCCCACCGCCGCGGGCTGGATGCTGGCGCTGACGCTGCTGGTGTTGCTGGTGGCGTCGATCAACTTCCAGCTCAACCTGGGTTATCTGCTGACCTTTCTGCTGGCCGGCAGCGCGGTGGTCGGCGTGCACCTGTGCCACGCCACGCTGCGCGGCCTGTCGCTGCGCCTGCTGCAGCCAGAGCCCCAATTCCTGGGCGCGGCGGCGCGCCTGCAGGTACAGCTGCACAGCAGCACAAGCGCCACACGCTATGGCATAGGCGTGGCCGTGCGCACCCGTGCCCGGGAGTGGGCCTGGACCGATGTGCCGGCCGAGGGCAGCAGCACCGTGCAGGTGGCCTTCCGGCCCGCGCGGCGCGGCCTGCAAGGCCTGCCCACGCTGATGCTGGAGACGCGCTACCCGCTGGGCACCTTCCGCGTCTGGGCGCTGTGGCGGCCCGCGGCCCAGGTGCTGGTCTACCCGCGGCCCGAGACCCCAGCGCCGCCGCTGCCGCCGGGCGAACCGCAGGCCGACGGCGGCCCAAGCCCGGCGCGCGCCGCGGGCGAATTCGACGGCGTGCGCGCCTACCGGCGCGGCGACCCGCTGCGGCTGGTGCTCTGGAAAAAGGCCGCCCAGTCGCTGGCCACGGGCACGCATGGCCTGATCAGCCGCGACAACGCCCAGTCCCAGCGCCACGAGCTATGGCTGGACTGGGGCGCCACCGGGCTCGCCGAACCCGAGGCTCGCCTGTCGCGCCTGACCGCATGGGTGCTGCAGGCCGACCGCCTGGGCCTGGCCTACGGCCTGCGCCTGCCCGGCCGGCAGATTGCGCCGGACCATGGCGCCGCCCACCGGCGCCGCTGCCTGGAGGCGCTGGCGCTGTGCTGACACTTCCATTGCCTTGGGCAAATATCGCCAAAAACCGAATACCAACAAGCGTGAGCAGCTACACTTTTTTCTTCCTCCCACCCCCTGGAGGCAGCCCATGAACCTGGCAGGCCGCCTTGACAGCCTCTCACGCCTGCCGCGCGAGGCGCGCGATGCACTGTTCCTGCTGGCCGTCGTGGCCTGCTGCATCGCGCCGCTCGCGGCCCATATACCGCCCTGGGCCAGCGCCATGGCCGCCACGCTGCTGGCCTGGCGCGGCTGGCTGGCCGCCACTGCGCGGCCGCTGCCGGGGCGCTGGGTCACGGCCGTGCTGCTGGCGCTGGTGGTGGTGCTCACGCTGCTGTCGCACGGCACCATCGTCGGGCGCGACGCGGGCGTGACGCTCGTTGCCATGCTGCTGGCACTCAAGATGCTAGAGCTGCGCGCACGGCGCGACGCCATGGTGGTGTTCTTCCTGGGCTTCTTCACACTGCTGGCCAACTTCTTCTTCTCGCAGTCGCTGCCCACGGCCGCCGTCATGCTGGTGGCGCTGCTGGGCCTGCTCACGGCCCTGGTCAACGCCCATATGCCCGTGGGCCGCCCGCCGCTGATTCTGCCCATGCGCCAGGCCGCGCGCATGCTGCTGCTGGGCGCGCCCGTCATGGTGCTGCTGTTCCTGCTGTTTCCGCGCATGGCGCCGCTGTGGGGCATGCCCGCGGACAAACCCGGCGCGCGCACCGGCCTGTCGGGGCAGATGCGCATCGGCAGCATGGCCTCGCTGGTGCAGGACGGCAGCGTGGCGCTGCGCGTGCGCTTTGACACGCCCGGGGGCGAGGCCCCGCCGCCCCAGGAGCTGTACTTTCGCGGCCCGGTGCTCACGGCCTTCAACGGGCGCGACTGGTACGCGCTGTCCCAGCCCGAGGGCCAGGCCCTCACCAGCACCCCGCCCAGTCCGGCCCAGCTGCGCGTGCAGGGCGCGCCGCTGCGCTACGAGCTCACGCTGGAGCCGCAGCAGCGCCCCTGGCTGCTCACGCTGGACGCGGCCCGGGCCGCGCCTGAGCTGCCGCCCGGCTACCTGGCCCAGATGTCACCCGAGCTGCAGTGGAGCGCCAGCCGCCCCATCACCGGCGTGCTGCGCTACCACGCCGAGAGCTACCTGCGCTTTGCCCACGGCCCGCAGCGGCGCACGCCCGAGATGCGCGCCTACGTGCAGTTGCCCCCCGACCTGAACCCGCGCACCCGGGCCCTGGCGCTGCAGATGCTGGCCGACCCGCAACTGGCCGACAGCGGCGCGCAGGCCCTGGTGGATGCCGCGCTGCAGCGCCTGGCGCGCGGCGGCTACCAGTACACGCTGGAGCCCGGCCTGTACGGCGAGCACACGGCCGATGAGTTCTGGTTCGAACGCAAGCAGGGCTTTTGCGAGCACATCGCCTCGGCCTTCGTGGTGCTGATGCGGGCCATGGACATACCCGCGCGTATCGTCACCGGCTACCAGGGCGGGCAGATGAACGCCATCGACGGCTACTGGACCGTGCACCAGAGCGACGCCCATGCCTGGACCGAGGTCTGGCTGGCCGGCCGCGGCTGGGTGCGCGTGGACCCCACGGGCGCCGTCGCGCCCGGCCGTGTGGGCCGGCTGCAGCGCCTGCAGGCACCGCGCGGCGCGTTCGGCAACGCCATGGCAGCGGTCGTCAGCCCCAAGCTGCTGCAGGAGCTGAACACCCTGTGGGAGGCGTTGAACAACGGCTGGAACCAATGGGTGCTCAACTACACCCAGGGGCGCCAGCTCGACCTGCTCAGGGCGCTGGGCCTTGAGGCGCCCGACTGGCGGGACCTGGTGCGCCTCATGGGTCTGCTGATCTGCGCCGCCGCCGCCCTGGGCCTGGCCTGGGCGTTGTGGCAGCGGCGCCGCCAAGACCCCTGGCAGCAGCTGTTGCAGCGGGCACGCCAGCGCCTGGCGCGCACCGGCCTGGCGCTGCCGCCACACCTGCCGCCACGCGCCATGGCCCAGGCGGCGCGCGCCCGCCTGGGCGCGGCCGCCGAGCCCGCCGCCCAATGGCTGCTGCGCCTGGAGCAGGCGCGCTATGCCGCGCACCCCGGCGCCACCCTGCCCCGGCTGCGCCGCGAACTCGCCCGCCTACCCTGGCCCGCTGCACAATCGCGCAGCACAGGCACACCATGAAATCACTGACCGCAAAGACTATTATTTTGATAGCTGTTACCGCTTTATCCATAAGCGCTACAGCCAAAAACAGCCACAAGAAACACAGCGCAAAGCCGCCCTCCGCCTACCACTACGCCGAGCGCGCCGAGGCCATGCGGTTCGCCGACGACCTGGCCGAGCGCCGCGGCCTGGCCCGGGAATGGGTGCGTCAGGCCCTGGGACAGGCCAGGCTGCTGCGCGAGGTGCCGCGCCTGGTGCTGCCCCCGCCCAAGGGCGTGGCGAAGAATTGGGCCGCCTACCGCGCGCGCTTCGTCGAGCCCACCCGCATACGCGCCGGCCTGCGCTTCTGGCAGGACAACGCCGAGGCCCTGGCCCGTGCCGAGCGCGAATACGGCGTGCCGGCCGAGATCATCGTCGGCATCATCGGCGTGGAGACCCTCTACGGCCAGCACATGGGCGGCTACCGCGTGATCGACGCGCTGGCCACGCTGTCCTTCGACTTTCCCGACGCCCACCCGCGCGCGACCGAGCGGCGCGCCTTCTTCCGGGATGAGCTGGAGCAGTTTTTGAGCCTCATGGACCGCACCGGCACGGACCCCCACGAACCGCGCGGCAGCTACGCCGGCGCCATGGGCATGGGCCAGTTCATGCCGTCGAGCTGGACACGCTGGGCCGTGGACTTCGACGGCGACGGCCGCATCGACCTGTGGCGCAGCCCGCAGGACGCCATAGGCTCGGTGGCCAACTACTTCGTGGGCCATGGCTGGGCCGCCGGCATGCCCACGCATTTCGCCGTGGCCTTCGATGCCGAGCGCCTGCAGCTCGACGCGCTGCTGGCCCCCGACATCCTGCCGACCTTCAGCGTGGCCCGCATGGAGGCCCTGGGCGCCCGCGTGCTGGGCGAAGGCGCACGGCACCCGGGCCCGCTGGCGCTGGTCGAGCTGCAAAACGGCGCCGATGCGCCCAGCTACGTGGCGGGCACCGAGAACTTCTACGCCGTCACGCGCTACAACTGGTCGAGCTACTACGCCATGGCGGTGATAGAGCTGGGGCGTGCGGTGGCGGCGGCGCGCCAGGCGCCCTGAGCCGGTTGTTCAAGGCGTACCGGGCGCCAGATCAAACACCAGCACCTCGGCGTCACTGCCGCGTTCCAGGCGGATCTGCGCCTCCCCTTCCAGCAGCGCCGCATCGCCGCCCGAGAGCGGCGTGCCGTTGACCTGCAGCGTGCCGCGCACCAGATGCACGTAGGCCTTGCGCCGCGGGTCTATTGCCAGCGCCGCCGACTCCGCGCCATCGAAAAGCCCGGCATACAGCGACGCATCGGCATGGACGCGCACCACGCCCGGCGCACTCGTGGGCGCGGCCACCAGGCGCAGGCGGCCGCGCTTGTCCGCCTCGGGCACGGTGATCTGCTCATAGCTCGGCGCCATGCCATGCTCGTTGGGCTCAATCCAGATCTGCAGAAAATGCGTGGCCTGGCCCTGGGCGTGGTTGAACTCGCTGTGCATCACGCCCGTGCCCGCGCTCATGCGCTGCACGTCGCCCGGGGGAATGCCCTTGACGTTGCCCATGCTGTCCTGGTGCGCCAGCTCGCCCGACAGCACGTAGCTGATGATCTCCATGTCGCGGTGGCCATGGGTGCCGAAGCCCGTGCCCGGGGCGATGCGGTCCTCGTTGATGACGCGCAGGTTGCCCCAGCCCCTATGGCGCGGGTCGTAGTAGCCGGCAAACGAAAAGCTGTGAAAGGAGTTGAGCCAGCCATGGTCGGCATGGCCGCGATCCTGTGACTTGCGGATGGTCAGCATGCGTTGGTCCTTGAAACGTTCGGGTTGCCGGCCACTGTAGACCCCTGGCCGCGCTTGCGGCGGCGGGGTGCCTGAAGGCATCATTCAAACTGTCTGAACAGACAATGCCTGATCATGCAAAACACCCGCAATGTGCTGACCCCCGACAACCTTGCCATGCTGCAAAGCATTGCCGAGACCGGCAGCTTTGCCGCGGCCGCGCGCCAGCTGGGCCTGGTGCCCAGCGCGCTGACCTATCGCGTACGCCAGATCGAGGATGCGCTCGACGCACTGCTGTTCGACCGCGGCGCGCGCCAGGCACGCCCCACCGATGCGGGGCTTGAGCTGCTGCGCGAGGGTCGGCGCCTGCTGGAGGATGTGGACGCCATCGCCAACCGCGTGCGCCGCGTGGCCACGGGCTGGGAGCCGCAGCTGACCCTGTCCGTGGACGGCGTGATCTCCCCCACCACCATGCTGGAACTGGTCGAGGCCTTCTACGCCATGGCGCCGCCCACGCGGCTCAAGTGGCGCGACGGCATCCTGAGCGGCACGGCCGAGGCACTGGCATCGGGCCACGCCGACCTGGCCATAGGCGCGACCGCGGGCGCATCCAACGTCGCGGGCCTGCAGTCCGCGCCGCTGGGCGATTTGCGCTTCATCTTCGTCGTGGCCCCGCACCACCCGCTGGCGCGCGCGCCCGAGCCCATCAGCGACGCCACGCTGCGCACGCACCGCCTGATCGCCGTGGCCGATTCGGCGCTGCGCGGCAACGTGACCATCGGCATCCTGGCCGGCCAGGACGTGTTCACCGTGGACAACATGCGCGCCAAGATCCAGGCCCAGCTGCGCGGCCTGGGCGGCGGCTTCCTGCCCGAGCCCATGGTGCGCCCCTATGTCGAGGCCGGCCATCTGGTGGTGCGCGCGGTGGCGCGCCCGGAACGCACCATCGCCATGTGCTACCAATGGGGCGGGCCCGGCGCGGCCACGCCCGGGCGGGCCCTGCAATGGTGGCTGGCGCAGCTGCAAAGCCAGGCCACGCGCCGCGCGCTGCTCGAAAATCACCACCATTTCTGACGGTGCCGGGTGCGCGCCGCGTATGGCGCGTGTAGAGTCATTGCTATTGCACGACCGTCTTCACTTTCACGAAAGCCCGCCATGACCACACCGCGTCCCCGCTCCAGCCAACGGTTGAAACACAGCGCGCCCGCAGGCCCGGCGCGCCGCTTTGCCATTGTCGGCGCCGGCATGGCCGGCATAGCCTGCGCACGCACGCTGGCCCAGGCGGGCCACAGCGTGACCGTGTTCGAGAAGGCGCCGCACAGCGGCGGGCGTACGGCGGCGCTGGATTCGCCCTTTGGCAGCTTTGACGCAGGCGCGCAGTACTTCACCGTGCGCGACGCGCGTTTTCAAAAGGCGCTGGACACCGTGCCCGGCCTGTGCCGCGCCTGGAGCGCCACCACCATCCGCGTGCTGGACGCCGCAGGCCGCGTGGCCACGGCCACGCGCACGCCCGGCGAGGCGCATTGGGTGGCCGCACCCACCATGGACGCGCTGGTGCATGCCTGGGCCCAGCCGCTGCAGGCCGACAGCCGGCTGCACACGCACACCGCCGTCACGCGCCTGGAGCGCGACCCGATGCGGCCCGCGACCTGGCAGCTGCACTGCGAGACGCTGGGCGGCGACACCCATTTGCACGGCGGCTTCGACGCTGTGGTGCTGGCCCAGCCGGCGCCGCTCAGCCACGCGCTGCTGCAGCAGTCCGGCGTTGCCGCGCCCTGGGGCGACGCGCTGGCAGGGGTTGACATCGCGCCCTGCTGGACGCTGATGCTGGCCTACGCCCACGCCGTGCACCCGGGACTGACCACGCTGGGGCCGCAGTGGAACGCCGCGCGCAGCACGCACCACCGCATCGCCTGGCTGGCGCGCGAGTCAAGCAAGCCCGGACGCAAGCAGATCGAGCGCTGGACGGTGCAGGCCAGCCCCGCCTGGTCGCAGGAGCACCTGAACGACGATGCCGGGCGGGTACAGGGCAAGCTCATCAAGGCCTTTACCGAGGTCACCGGCATACGCGCCACGCCCACCCACGCCGAGCTGCGCCGCTGGCGCTATGCCCAGACGCAAAAGCCCCTGGGCCAGAGCTTTCTGTGGGACGCCGCCACGGGCCTGGGCGCCTGCGGCGACTGGTGCCTGGGCCACCGGCTGGAGGACGCCTTCGTCTCCGGCCTGGAACTGGCCCTGGCCGCCGCATGAGCCTGGGCCACGCCGGCCCCACCCCCTACGTCGGCCGCTTCGCTCCCTCCCCCACGGGCCCGCTGCATGCGGGCTCGCTCGTTGCGGCCCTGGCCAGCTGGCTGGACGCGCGCGCCGCCGGTGGGCTTTGGCTGGTGCGCATCGAGGACGTGGACCTGCCGCGCTGCCAGGCGGGCGCGGCCGATCGCATCCTGGCCCAGCTGGCCGCCTGCGGCCTGCTGCCGGACGAGCCACCGCTCTACCAATCACAGCGCGGCGCACGCTACCAGCAGGTGCTGGACGATCTGGTGGCGCTGCGCCTGGCCTACCCCTGCGCCTGCACGCGCCGCGACATCGATGCCGCACTCGCCGCCCAGGGCCTGGCGCGCGAACGCCATGTCGAGCGGCCCTACCCCGGCACCTGCCGCCAGGGCCTGCAGGGCCGCGCGCCGCGCGCCTGGCGCTTCCATGCCACAGAATATCAGTCAAAAATGCCTGAAGCGCTTGATAACCAAGCGCTGGAAGCTACTTTTTCAATAGCAAGCAACGGCACCTGCTGGACCGACCGCCGCCTGGGCCCGCAGTTTCAGGACGTGGCCGACCAGGTCGGCGACTTCGTGCTGCGCCGCGCCGACGGCCTGTGGGCCTACCAGCTGGCCGTGGTGGTGGACGACGCCGACCAGCGCGTGACCCATGTGGTGCGCGGCGAAGACCTGGCCGACAACACGCCGCGCCAGATCCTGCTGCAGTCGGCCCTGGGCCTGGCCACGCCGCGCTACCTGCACACGCCGCTGGTGCGTGCGGCCGATGGGGAAAAACTCTCCAAGCAGCATGGCGCGCCGGCGATCGACGACAGCCGGCCCCTGCAGGCCCTGGCCGACGCGGCAAGCGCGCTGGGCCTGCCGCCCGCGGGAAAGGAAAACTATCTGCCCCAGGCGCTTGCGCTGTGGGTCAAGGCCTGGGCGCAAAACTACAATTCGACGCTGTGACTCAAACGCTTTCCCCAACCACATCCCAGTCCGGTGCGCCCGCCGGCGTCGCCCACCCCAAGGGCATCAAGAGCTATGTGCGCCGCGCCGGCCGCACCACCACCGGCCAGGCCAAGGCCTTCGAGGAATTCGGCCCGCGCTTCGTGCTGCCCTACGCCCCCGCCCCGCTGGACGCGACCGCCTCCTTTGGCCGCAGCGCGCCGCTGGTGCTGGAGATCGGCTTCGGCATGGGCGAAGCCACGGCCCATATCGCCGGCCTGCGCCCGGGCGACAACTTCCTGTGCTGCGAGGTGCACGAGCCCGGCGTGGGCGCGCTGCTCAAGCGCATTGGCGAGCAGAACCTGGCCAACATCCGCATCCTGCAGCACGACGCCGTGGAGGTCATAGACCACATGCTGGCCGAGGCTTCGCTCGACGGCGTGCACATCTTCTTCCCCGACCCCTGGCACAAGACACGCCACAACAAGCGCCGCCTGATCCAGCCGCCGCTGGTGGCCAAGCTGGCGTCGCGCCTGATACCCGGCGGCTACATCCACTGCGCCACCGACTGGCAGCCCTATGCCGAGCAGATGCTTGAAGTCCTGTCGGCCCAGCCGCTGCTGGCCAACACCGCGCCAGACTACGCCCCCAAGCCGGACTACCGGCCGCTCACCAAGTTCGAAAACCGCGGCCTGCGCCTGGGTCATGGCGTGTGGGACCTGGTCTTCACGCGCCGCTGACGCCCGCCCGCTGGAGCAATTCGCGATGAAACCCCTGCTGCGCAACCTGGCCGAGATGACCGCCCACCGGGATCACCTGCGGCTGGAGGTATCGGTGCTGTCCACGCTGCTCAGGCTGGGCCACATCGTGCAGGTGCGGGCGCTGGAGCTGTTCGAGCAGGACGGCGCCACCCTGCTGCGCCCGCGCAGTTGGAGTCATAACGGACTCATCGTCTCCAGCGACCACGATGCTGCCAGCGACCCACAGCGAATACCGCTGTCCAGCGAACCCGAGCTCGCCCAATGCATCGCCGCCGCCGGCGAAAACGCCGAACGATCCACACCCAGGCGGTACAGCCTGTGGCTGCCCGTGTGGCACGCGGGTCGTGCCGGCACCTGCCTTGAGATCACCCAGTCGCGCGCATTCACGAGACACCACCGCGACGTGATCATGGGCATATTTCTCGTCTACCAGAACTACCAAAACCTGCTGGAATACAGCGAGCGCGACGCACTCACGGGCCTGCTCAACCGCAAGACCTTCGAAGAGCAGCTCACACGCCTCGCGGGTGGAGCCCCGGACGACGATCCCGACACACCGCGCCAGTGGCTGGCGGTGATCGACATCGACCATTTCAAGCAGGTCAACGACCGCTTCGGCCATCTGTTTGGAGACGAGGTGCTGATCCTCGTGGCGAACGTGCTGCGCTCGCAGTTCAAAAGCCAGGACCGGATCTTCCGCTTTGGTGGCGAGGAATTCGTGGTGTTGCTGCGCTCTGCCACCCTGGCGCAGGCGCGCCAGGCACTCGAACGCATGCGTACCGCGCTGCAGGCCTATGCCTTTCCGCAAGTCGGCCAGATCACGGTGAGCATCGGCTTTGTCGCTTTGCACCTGACCTCGCCCGTGGAAATTCTGGGCTGCGCCGATCAGGCGCTCTACCACGCCAAGGAAACCGGTCGCAACAAGATCTGCTTCTATGACGACCTGGTGCACAGCGGCGCCCTGCAGGCCAAGGTGGCCCACGACGACGTGGAGCTGTTCTAGGACGTTGAGGATTCTGCGAAGGGGGCCGGCAGTATGCCGGCGCGCCTGCCTTAAGCGCGCTCGCCCACCCAGCCCGCCACCGAGGCCAGCGCTGCCGGCAGCGCCGCGGCATTGGTGCCGCCGGCCATGGCCATGTCGGGCTTGCCGCCGCCCTTGCCGCCGACCTGCTGGGCGACGAAGTTCACCAGCTCGCCGGCCTTGATGCGGCCCAGGCTGTCGGCCGTCACGCCGGCGGCCAGCTGCACCTTGTCGCCATCGACAGCGGCGAGCACGATGGCAGCGGTCTTGAGCTTGTCCTTGAGCTTGTCCATGGTCTCGCGCAGCTGCTTGGCATCGGCGCCGTCCAACTTGGCCGCGAGCACCTTGAGGCCCTTCACATCAACCGCCTGCCCGGCCAGCTCGTCGCCCTGGCTGGATGCGAGCTTGCCCTTGAGCTGGGCGAGTTCCTTCTCCAGCGCCTTGACCTGATCGAGCGCGCCGCCAATGCGGGCTGTCAGCTCCGCGGTCGGCGCCTTCAGCACCGCGGCGGCTTCATGAACCGTGGCTTCCAGCGACTGCAGATAGGCCAGCGCATTCGCGCCCGTCACGGCCTCGATGCGGCGCACGCCCGCGGCCACGCCGCCCTCGGCCACGACCTTGAACAGGCCGATGTCGCCGGTGCGCGCCACATGCGTGCCGCCGCACAGCTCGCGGCTGCTGCCGATGTCCAGCACGCGCACGCTCTCGCCGTATTTTTCGCCGAACAGCATCATGGCGCCGGTCTTCTGCGCGCTCTCGATGTCCATGACGCGCGCAGCCGTGGCGCTGTTGGCCAGCAGCTCGGCGTTCACCAGGCGCTCGATCTCACTGATCTGCGCGCCGGTGACGGGCGCGTTGTGCGCGAAGTCGAAGCGCGTGCGATCGGCATTCACCAGGCTGCCCTTTTGCTGCACATGCTCGCCCAGCACCTCGCGCAGCGCCTTGTGCATCAGGTGCGTGGCCGAGTGGTTGCGCATGGTGGCGGCGCGCTGGGCGCCATCGACCTGGGCCTGCACCGTGTCGCCCACGTTCAAAGTGCCCTCGGCCAGCCGGCCGTGGTGGCCGTACACGTCGGCCTTGATCTTCAGCGTGTCCTCGACGGCAAAGCGCGCGCTGCCGGCCGTGATCAGGCCCTGGTCGCCCACCTGGCCGCCGCTCTCGGCATAGAACGGTGTGCTGTCCAGCACGACGACGCCATTTTGGCCGGCTTTCAGGGCCGCAACGCTGACCCCATCCGCGTAAAGCGCTACGATTTTTGCAGTACCGGCCAGGTGCTCGTAGCCGGTGAACTGGTTGGCCGCGCCGGCGTACTCCAGTGCCTTGTCCATCTTGAACTTGCCGGCCGCGCGGGCGGTGCTCTTCTGGTGCTCCATGGCGGCGGCAAAGCCGGCCTCGTCCACGGCCACGGCGCGCTCACGGCACACGTCATTGGTCAGATCCAGCGGGAAACCATAGGTGTCGTGCAGCTTGAAGGCGACGTCGCCGGGCAAGGTCTTGGCGCCGCCGGCCAGGGCGCCGTCCAGGATCTCCATGCCGTTGGCCAGGGTCTCGAAGAAGCGCTCCTCCTCCACGCGCAGCACCTCGGTGATGCGCTGCTGCTGCTCGCGCAGCTTGGGGTAGGCATCGCCCATCTGCTCGGCCAGGTCCTTCACCAGCTTGTGGAAGAACGGTGTCTTGCAGCCCAGCTTGTAGCCGTGGCGGATGGCGCGGCGCACGATGCGACGCTGCACATAGCCGCGGCCCTCGTTGCTCGGGATCACGCCGTCGGCCACCAGGAAGGCGGTGGCGCGGATATGGTCGGCAATCACCTTCAGCGAGGGGTTGGCCAGGTCGGCGCAGCCCGTCTCGCGCGCGGCGGCCTTGATGAGGGCGTCGAACAGGTCGATCTCGTAGTTGCTGTGCACATGCTGCAGGATGGCGGCCAGGCGCTCCAGGCCCATGCCGGTGTCCACGCAGGGGGCGGGCAGCGGCGTGACGGAGCCGTCCTCCTTCATGTCGAACTGCATGAACACGTGGTTCCAGATCTCGATGAAGCGGTCGCCGTCCTCGTCCGGGCTGCCCGGGGGGCCGCCGGGGATATGGTCGCCGTGGTCGTAGAAGATCTCGGAGCAGGGGCCGCAGGGGCCGGTGTCGGCCATCATCCAGAAGTTGTCGCTCTTGTAGCGCCCGCCCTTGTTGTCGCCGATGCGGATCACGCGCTCGGGCGGCAGGCCGATCTCCTTGGTCCAGATGTCGTAGGCCTCGTCGTCCTCGGCGTACACGGTGGCCAGCAGGCGCTCCTTGGGCAGCTTGTAGACCTGGGTCAGCAGCTCCCAGCCCCAGTGGATGGATTCACGCTTGAAGTAGTCGCCAAACGACCAGTTGCCCAGCATCTCGAAGAAGGTGTGGTGGCGCGCGGTGTAGCCCACGTTCTCCAGGTCGTTGTGCTTGCCGCCGGCGCGCAGGCAGGTCTGCACGCTGGCCGCGCGCACATAGGGGCGCTTGTCGCTGCCCAGGAACACGTCCTTGAACTGCACCATGCCCGAGTTGGTGAACATCAGCGTCGGGTCGTTGCCCGGCACCAGCGGGCTGGACGCGACCACGGTGTGGCCCTTGGCGGCAAAGAAATCCAGGAAGGTCTTGCGGATGTCGGCAACGGAAAAGCGGGTGGTCATGGGCTGTGCTCGGCGATGAAATAGCCTGGGCCGCACCGAGACCGGGCGGCAGGCGAACCGGACATTTTAGGGGGTTTCGTAGTCATGCCGCCGGCCGCCATCCACAGCCGAAGTCGCCCGTCCGCAGCTAGCGGAAACCCTTACAAGATACTAAAAATATTTCATTAATATATTTAACACGAGGCGAAAAACACGCCAACCCATCTTCAACCGCTGCATCAGGAGTCCACGATGAGCAATCCCCGCTGGCAGGGCATCTTTCCTGCCATCACCACCAAGTTCCACGCCGACGAGCGCATCGATGCCGAAGGCACGGCCCGCCACATCGACTTCCAGATCCGCAACGGCATCCACGGCCTGGTCACCTGCGGCTCGCTGGGCGAGGCCAGCACGCTGACGCTGGAGGAAAAGCTGGAGGTCGCCAAGATCGCACTGGACGCCGCCGACGGCCGCATCCCGGTGCTGGCCAACGTCTCGGAAACCAGCACCCGCGAGGCCCTGCGCTACATCGACGGCGCCAACAAGCTTGGCGTGGCCGGGTTCATGGTCATGCCCTCGGTCATCTACGTGGCCGATGCGCGCGAGGCCATGGCCAATGTGCGCGCCATGGCCCATGCGGCGCAAAAGCCGGTCATGGTCTACAACAACCCGGTGGCCTATCGCGTGGACCTCAAGCCCGAGCACATGCTGGAGCTGGCCGACTGCGAATGGATCGCCGCCATCAAGGAGAGCTGCGGCGACATCCGCCGCATTACCGACCTGCGCAACACCGTAGGCGACCGCTACCAGCTGTTCTGCGGCGTGGACGACCTGGCCTACGAGGCCCTGGCACTGGGCGCGGATGGCCTGCTGGCCGGCGTGGGCTGCACCTTCCCGCGCGAGACGGTCGCACTCTTTGAACTGATGAAGAACAAGCAGTTCGACGAGGCGCTCAAGCTCTACCAATGGATGACGCCCATGCTGCACCTCGACGTATCGAACAAGCTGGTGCAGAACCTGAAGCTGATCGACGTGCTGGCGGGCGTCGGCTCCGAACACATGCGCCTGCCCCGCATGCCACTGATCGGCGAGGAGCGCGACTTCATCACCCAGGTGGTCAACAAGGCACTGGCCACGCGTCCCGCCAAGTACCGGTCCATAGCCTGATCCCACCCCGGAGCCCAGCCATGCCCTCCTCCAAAAATACAACCAACAATGAGACAAACCCCCATGGCTGGGCCGGCTGGATACAGCAAGCCTCATACCTCATCCTGCGCGCGGAGCGCCTGGCGCTGATGACGCTGATGGGGCTGATCACGCTCTTGATCCTGCTCAACGTCGCCACGCGCTATACAGGCATGCCCATCTACTGGGTGGACGAGGCCGCGGTCTACCTCGTGGTGTGGCTGAGCTTCATCGGCGCATCGGCCATGACGCGGCTGCGCCTGGATTTTGCGGTCACGCTGCTCACCGACTCCCTGGGCGAGCGCGCCGCGCGACGCGTGAAGACCGTGGCGACCGGCTGCGTGCTGGTCTTCGGCGGTGCCATGATCGCCATGTGCTGGTTGTGGCTGGATCCCGTGGGCATCATCAGCCATGGCTTCGATGCCAAGTCCTATGCCGGCGAGAGTTTCAACTTTCTCTACACCGAGCGCACGCAGACACTGAACTGGCCCACCTGGGTGGTGCAGCTCGTCATCCCGCTGTTCAGCCTGAGCTTCAGCGCCCACGCGCTGGCCAATCTCATCGAGGACATGGGCTTCGCCCCGCGTGCCGCAATCCATGGCTTTGACCTTGGCAACGCCGAGGAAGCCGTCAACTGAGGCACGGGGATCCGCACCATGATCACCAGTCTGTTCTTTCTCGCCGTAATGTTCCTCGGCGTGCCAATTGGCGTGTGCCTGTGCCTGTCGGGCCTGGTCTACATCTTCGACACCGACGCCATCGTGCTGCTGCAGTCCTTCCCGTCGCAGATGTTCGGCGGCGTGGACAGCTATGGGCTCATTGCCATCCCGCTGTTCATCCTCATCGGCGAGATCATGAGCAGCGGCGGCATCACGCGCCGGCTCGTGGAGCTGGCCATGGGCTTCATCGGCTCGGTGCGCGGCGGCCTGGCCTACGTCAACATTCTGGCCAACATGATGCTGGCGTCCATCATCGGATCGGCCACGGCGCAGGTGGCCATCATGAGCAAGATCATGGTGCCCGAGATGGTGAAGCAGGGCTACGACAAGACCTTCGCTGCCGGTGTCACGGTCTATGGCGGCATGCTCGGCCCCATCATCCCGCCGTCGGTGATGTTCGTGGTCTACAGCGTGCTCGCCCAGGTGGCCGTGGGCGACATGCTGATGGCCGGTATCCTGCCGGGCATCCTGCTCACGCTGCTGTTCTTCGTGGTGATCGCCTGCATGGGCTTCATCTACAACTATCCGCGCAGCGAAAAGAAAACACTGGCCGAACGCGCCCGCACCATCGTGCAGGCTTCGCCCACGCTGCTCATTCCCATCGTCATCGTAGGCTCCATCCTGGCGGGCCTGGCCAACCCCACCGAGTCGGCGGCCGTGGGCGCCCTGGTGTCGGCCCTGGTGGGGCGCTACGTGACGCGCGAATTCCGCTTCACCATGCTGCCGCAGATCCTGCTGCGCTCGGCCGTGTATTCGGCCATCGTGCTGTTCCTGGTCGCCGCGGCCGCCGTGTTCTCGTGGCTGCTGATCTATGGCAAGGTGCCGCAGGCCGCAGCCAGCTGGATCCAGACCGTGGCCAAGGATCCGGTGAGCTTCCTGCTGATCACCAATGTCATCCTGCTCGTGATCGGCACGGTGATCGACGGCATTCCCGGCCTCATCATGACCGTGCCCATCCTGCTGCCCATCGCCACCGAGGTCTACCACATCGACCCGCGCCACTTCGGCGTGGTGGTCGTGGTGAACCTGGTGCTGGGGTTGATGTCGCCCCCCGTGGGCCTGTCCTTCTTCGTCGCCGCCGCCGTCACCGGCGCCAAGCCCGGGAAGATGTTCATGGTCACCATGCCCTTCTTCCTGATCTGCTGCGCCGCACTGGTACTGCTGTCGCTGTTCCCCAGCCTCTCCCTCAGTCTTTTGAAGTAACCCAACCCACCGAAAGGCATCCACCATGACCCTGACCCGCCGTCACTTTGTCCAGGCCAGCGCCGCGCTGGCAGCCCCTGCCTTCATCGGCCAGGCCCGCGCACAGGCCAAGGAGTTCCGCCTGGGGCTGATCACGCCCGCAGGCCACTCGTGGAACCGCGCCGCCCTGGCCTTTGGCGAATCGCTGAAGAAGGAAAGCAATGGCAGGCTCTCGGTCGCCGTATTCCACTCGGGCCAACTCGGCAACGAGGCGGCGATGATGCAGCAACTGCAGACGGGGGCGCTTGACATGGGTTGGATCCAGGCGGCCGAGCTGGGTTCGCGTGTCTCCAGCGTCGCCGCCATCAACGCGCCCTACCTGGTGCGCTCCACCACCGACGTGGCCAAGCTGGTGCGCCAGGATGCGGCCTTGAAGCTGCTCGACGTGCTGCCCAAGGAGACGGGCACCATTGGACTGGGCTGGGGCATCACCGGCATGCGCGTGGTGTTCTCCACCAAGGACATCACTGGCGTGAAGGATCTCAAGGGCATGAAGCTGCGCATCAACCCCACGCCGGTGTATCGCGACTTCTATCAGATGCTGGGTGCCGCCCCCACGCCCATCCCCACGCCGCAGGTGTTCGACGCCATGGCCAACGGCCAGGTGGACGGGCTGGAGGCCGACATCGAGTTCTCGTGGAATCAGCGCTTTGACAAGGTGTCCAAGGCCATGCTGCAGATGAACGCGCTGTTCATGCCGTTTGCGCCGCTGGTGTCGGGGCGCGTATGGCAGAAGCTCGACGCCAAGGACAAGGAACTGATCCGCGGGCTGGTGCGCCAGGCGCTCGACGCGCAGATCAAGGACATCGTCACCACCGAGCTGGGCCTGATCGAGAAGTTCAAGGCCGCGCCCTTCCCCATCCGCACGGAGCCCGGGCTGGACGTGAAACCGCTGATCCAGGAGTTCGACAAGATCTGGCTGCCGAAGGCGCCGCAGATCGCCGAGCTGCGCAAGGTCGGTGCCTCGCTTTGATGCAGCTCTAGCCAAAACCCCATCCGCAGCCATCTTCGGAACCATTCACCATGCGCACGAGCCGCCTCATCCACGTTGTCAGCTGCCACGCCGAGGGCGAGGTGGGCGACGTCATCGTTGGCGGCGTGGCGCCGCCGCCCGGCGACACGCTCTGGGAGCAGTCGCGCTTCATCGCGCAAGACCAGGGCCTGCGCCGGTTCGTGCTGAACGAGCCGCGCGGCGGCGTGTTCCGCCATGTGAACCTGCTCGTTCCGCCCAAGGATCCGCGCGCGGCCATGGGCTGGATCATCATGGAGCCCGAGGACACGCCGCCGATGTCCGGCTCCAACTCCATCTGCGTCGCCACGGTGCTGCTCGACAGCGGCATCGTGCCCATGCAGGAGCCGCAGACCCGCTTTGCGCTGGAGGCGCCCGGCGGCCTGGTCGAGGTGCTGGCCGACTGCCGCGCCGGCAAGGCCGAGCGCATCACGGTGCGCAACATGCCCTCGTTCGCCACGCGGCTGGACGCGCTGCTCGAAGTGCCGGGCCTGCCCACGCTGACCGTGGACATCGCCTTCGGCGGCGACAGCTTCGTCATCACCGATCCGCACGCCCTGGGATTCAGCCTGCACGCCAGCGAGGCCCGCGCGCTCGCCGAGACGGGGTTTCGCATCACCCAGGCGGCCAACGAGCAGCTGGGCTTTGCGCACCCGCTGCTGCCGGGCTGGAAGCATCTTTCCTTCTGCCAGTTTGCCGCCCCGCTGCAATGGGAGGACGGCGTGGCGACGGGCCACAACACCGTCGTCATCCGCCCGGGCAAGCTCGACCGCTCGCCCACGGGCACCGGCTGCTCGGCGCGCATGGCCGTGCTGCACGCGCGCGGCGTGCTGCGCACGGGCGACCGCTTCATCGGCCGCTCCATCATCGGCTCCGAATTCCACTGCCGCATCGAGGACAGCACCACCGTGGGTGCGTATGCGGCCATCATTCCCAGCATCTCGGGCCGCGCCTGGATCACGGGCACGCAGCAGCTCATGCTCGACCCGGACGATCCCTGGCCCAGCGGTTACCGCCTGGCCGACACCTGGCCCATGCTTGACTGAACCTGCCACCGCACCATGAAACGCATACAGATCATCGACTCCCACACCGGCGGCGAACCCACGCGGCTGGTCATCGACGGCTTTCCCGATCTCGGTACCGGCAGCATGGCCGAGCGCCGCGCGCTGCTGGCCGAGCGTCACGACGCCTGGCGCGCCGCCACCGTGCTGGAGCCGCGCGGCAGCGACGTGATCGTGGGCGCCCTGCTCTGTGCGCCGCAAGATCCCGCCAACACCGCCGGCGTGATCTTCTTCAACAACACCGGGTATCTCGGCATGTGCGGCCACGGCACCATCGGCCTGGTGGCCTCGCTCGCCTACCTGGGCCGCATTGAGCCGGGCGAGCACCGCATCGAAACGCCCGTGGGCACGGTCACCACCCGGCTGCATGACGACGGCTCGGTCAGCGTGCGCAACGTGCCGGCCTACCGCCTGCACCAGCGCCTGCAGGTGGCGGTGCCCGGCCATGGCACCGTGACCGGCGACGTGGCCTGGGGCGGCAACTGGTTCTTCCTGGTCACCGCGCACCGGCAGCGCGTGGAGAGCGACAATATCGAGGCCCTGACCGAATTCACCTGGGCCGTGCGCCAGGCCCTGGAAGCCCAGGGCGTGCGCGGCGACGACGGCGGCGTGATCGACCATGTGGAGCTGTTTGCCGACGACGCGCGCTTTGACAGCCGCAACTTCGTGCTCTGCCCCGGCCGTGCCTATGACCGCTCGCCCTGCGGCACGGGCACCAGCGCCAAGCTGGCCTGCCTGGCGGCAGACGGCAAGCTGCAGCCCGGCCAGGTGTGGCGCCAGGCCAGCATCATCGGCAGCCACTTCGAGGCCAGCTACGCGCCCCTGGATGGCGGCAAGGTCACGCCCACGCTGCGCGGCCGCGCCCACATGAGCGCCGAGGCCACGCTGCTGATCGAGGACGACGACCCGTTCGCCTGGGGCATCCGTTTGTGAGCCCTGCCGATGTCATCGTCATCGGCGCCGGCATCATCGGCGCCGCCTGCGCCCATGCGCTGGCCGCCGCCGGCCTGTCGGTGCACGTCATAGACGCGCGCAAGGGCGGCGCCACCAACGCCGGCATGGGCCACCTGGTGGTCATGGACGACAACGCGGCCGAGCTGGCGCTGAGCCAGTCGTCGCTGGAGCGCTGGCACGAATGGGGGCCGCGCATGAACGTGGATCAGCCCACCTGCCAGTTCACCCACTGCGGCACGCTGTGGGTGGCCGCCAATGCCGAGGAAATGGCCGCCGCCGAAGAAAAGCAGAAGCGCCTGCGCGCACACGGCATTGCCTGCGAGCTGCTCGGCCCGGCCGCCCTGGCCGCCGCCGAGCCCCTGCTGCGCACTGGCCTGGCGGGGGCTCTCAAGGTGGGCGGCGACAGCATCGTCTACGCCCCCAATGCCGCCGAATGGCTGCTCACGCATGCCGCACGCCCCATTCAAGCAGAACACGCCGAAGTCACGCGCATCGAGGGCCGCATGGTGCAGTTGTCCGATGGTCGCCGGTTGAGCGCCGGCGCCGTGCTGCTGGCCGCAGGCATCGACGCCCCGCGCCTGTGCCCCGGCCTGCCGATCCGCCCCAAGAAGGGGCATCTCGCCATCACCGAGCGCCACCCGGGCCTGCTGCGCCACCAACTTGTGGAGCTGGGCTACATCACCAGCGCGCACCACAGCGACGGCACCTCGGTGGCCTTTAACCTGCAGCCCCGGCCCACGGGGCAGTTGCTCATCGGCTCGTCGCGCCAGTTCGACACCACCAACCCGGCCGTGGACAACGCCATCCTCGCGCGCATGCTGCGCCGCGCGCTGGACTATGCGCCGGGCCTGGCCGACCTTGCCATCATCCGCACCTGGACGGGTTTTCGCGCGGCCACGCCCGACGGCCTGCCGCTCATCGGTGCGCACCCCGGCCATGATGGCCTGTGGCTGGCCGTGGGCCATGAGGGCCTGGGCGTGACCACGGCACCGGCCACGGCGCAAATCATTGCCGCGCAGATGACGGGCGCCACGTCCCATATCGACCCCGTGCCCTACGCGGCCAGCCGCTTCAAGCTGTGACCATGGCCTCTACCGTGACCCTCCATATCGACGGCCGGGAATTGACCGTACCCATGGGCAGCAGCGTGGCCGCGGCGCTGGCCAGCACGCCCGGCGGCTGCTCGCACCTCTCGGTCAGCGGTGAGCCGCGCGCGCCGTTCTGCGGCATGGGCATCTGCCATGAATGCCGCGTCAGCATCGACGGCCGCCGCCAACTCGCCTGCCAGACGCTGTGCCGCGATGGCATGCGCATCGACACTGCCACGAGCCGCCCATGAGCAGCGCGCAGCACCCCGCCACGACGCCCCACCGGCGCTGCGACATCCTCGTCATCGGTGCCGGCCCGGCCGGCATGGCGGCGGCGCTCGCCGCCGCACCCTGCGGCGCGGACATCGTGCTGGTGGACGACAACCCCACCCCCGGCGGCCAGATCTGGCGCGACGGCCCCGGCGCCCAGCTGCCGCCGCTGGCGCGCGCGCACCGCGAACGGCTGGCGGGCCTGCGCAACGTGCGCGTGCTCACCGGCACACGCGTGGTGGGCTTGGGCGATGGGGAGCACCCCGGCGATGCGCCCGCGCTGCTGCTCGAAGATGCCGAGCAGGGCTGGACGCAGCACTGCGGACGCCTCATCCTGTGCACCGGCGCGCGCGAGCTGCTGCTGCCCTTCCCTGGCTGGACGCTGCCCGGCGTGACCGGCGCGGGCGGCCTGCAGGCGCTCATCAAGGCCGGCCTGCCCGTGCGCGGCCAGCGCATCGTCATCGCCGGCACCGGGCCACTGCTGCTGGCGGCCGCGCACACGGCGCGTCAGGCCGGCGCCCAGGTGCTGCGCGTTGCCGAGCAAGCGCCGTGGGCTGCGCTGGCCGGTTTTGGCCTGCAACTGCCGCGCTGGCCCGCCAAGGCCGTGCAAGCGTTGCCGCTGCTCCACCCAGCACTGCGCGCCGCCAGCCATGTATTGGAAGCCCAGGGCCAGGGCCGGGTGCAATCGATACGGCTCAAGCGCGGTGCGGGGGAGGAGACGCTGGCGTGCGACCGCCTGGCCTGCGGTTTTGGCCTCATTCCCAACACCCAACTGGGCCAGATGCTGGGTTGCCAAATCAACACCCGCCAAGGCCTGGCCGTGGACGCGCTGCGGGCCACAAGCAGGCCCGGCGTGTGGGCCGCAGGCGAATGCACCGGCTTTGGCGGCAGCGAAAAGGCCCTGGCGGAAGGCGCCATGGCAGGCCATGCCGCAGCGGGCAATGACGCGGCAGCGGCGGCCCTTGCCGGCGAGCTCGCGTGCTGGCAGGGCTTTGCCGACGCACTGCACCGCCAGTTCGCCCTGTCACCCGCGCTGCGCGCCCTGCCACGCGCCGATACCCTGGTCTGCCGCTGCGAAGACGTAAGCCACGCCCAATTGCAGGCGCGCAGCGGCTGGATCGACGCCAAGCTGCACACGCGCTGCGGCATGGGCCCCTGCCAGGGCCGGGTGTGCGGCGCGGCCGCGCAATTCCTGTACGGCTGGACGCCCGCGCCCGGCCGCCACCTGCTGGCCCCCGCACGCATCGCCACACTGGCGGGCTGCGGCAACGACGAAAGTACCCCATGAGCCACGACACCGACGCCGCCGCCGACACCGTGCAAATTCCCCTACCCGAGTTGCAAGCGCTGGCCCGCCGCGTACTGCTGCGCCAGGGCCTCTCACAAGCCCATGCCGAGGCCATGGCCCGCACCATCGTGGCCGGGCAGCGCGACGCCTGCCAGTCGCATGGCGTCTACCGCCTCATCACCTGCACGCACAGCATTCGCAGCGGCAAGGTCGATCTGCAGGCCGAGCCCGTCCTGGCGCCCGCCAGTGGTGCCGTGGTGCGGGTGGATGCGCGACATGCCTTTTCGCCCCTGGCGTTCGAACGCGGCCTGCCGGCGCTGCTGCAGGCCGCGCGCACGCACGGCCTGGGCGCCTTGGTCATCAACCGGTGCTTTCATTTTTCGGCCCTGTGGCCGGAAATCGAGGCCATCACCGCCCACGGCCTGGCGGCACTGGCGCTCACGCCCAGCCATGCCTGGGTGGCGCCCGCCGGCGGCAGCCAACCGGTGTTCGGCACCAACCCCATTGCCTTCGGCTGGCCGCGCCCCGGGCCCTACCCCTTCGTCTTCGACTTTGCCACCAGCGCCATTGCGCGCGGCGACCTGGAGCTGCACCGCCGCGCGGGCACGCCCCTGCCGCCAGGCTGCGGTGTGGACGCCCAGGGCCGGCCCAGTACCGACCCCGTGGCCATCGCCCAGGGCGCCATGCTGGCCTTCGGCGGGCACAAGGGCTCGGCGCTCGCCGCCATGGTGGAAGTCATGGCCGCCGCCCTCATCGGCGACTGGACCAGCGCCGAGTCACTGGACTTTGACGCGGGCGCAGGCGCCGCGCCCTGCCATGGTGAACTCCTATTGGCTTTCGATCCCGAACGCCTGAGCGGGCAAGCACCAGCCCAGGCGCAGGCACGCGCCGAAACTCTGTTTGCTGCCATCACCGGCCAGGGTGCGCGCCTGCCGTCCGAACGGCGTTACGCGGCACGCGAGCGCAGCCTGCGGGAGGGCGCCACCGTGCCCCGTGCCCTGTATGCGGAAATTCTGGCACTGGCAGGGTGACCGAGGCACATCGACAGGCATGCGCACAATAGCGGACGGCGCACAACCTAAGGCCGCCACCAGAACCATGAGTCCTCACACCGACAAACCGCTCACTATGGCCGCCCCAAAACGGCGCGCCGCCGACCTGGCCTATGACGCCATCGAGGCCCTGATTTCCACGCTGGAGATGCAGCCCGGCAGTCCCGTGGTGGAGGCCGAGATCGCCGAGCGCACCGGCCTGGGCCGCACGCCGGTGCGCGAGGCGCTCTTGCGCATGGTGTCCATAGGCTTGATCGAGCAGCAGCCGCGCCGCGGCCTGCTGGTGTCGGCCATCGACCTGGCGGCCCATCTCGATGTCATCCAGACCCGACGCGTGCTGGAATGCCTGATCGCCACCTGCTCGGCACGCCGTGCAACGGCCGCGCAGCGCCAGGAGATCCTGCGATGCGCCCAGAAGATGCAGGTGGCCGCCAGGCACGGAGACATCGACGAGTACATGCGCGCAGACCATGAACTGGACCTGGTCAATCATCAGGCCAGCCGCAACCACTCGGCCGTCAAATGCGTGGTGCCGCTGGTCGTGCAGTGCCGTCGTTTCTGGTATGCCTACCAGCACGAGGGCGAGCTCACCGAAGGTGCCCGGGCCCACATGGCGCTTGCCGAAGGCATTGCCACGGGGAACGAGACCGCCGCCTCGGCGGGAGCCCACCAGCTCATGGATTATCTTGAACGGTTTGCGCGGCGCATCATCAACCAGTAGGCAGGGTGCGCCATCCGCCCCTTTTCCTTCGCACCCCATCCTCATGCACAACAGCCACGACCCGCGCGTCCTGCCCATGCGCGACGGCGTCAACCCCTGCTGCGTGGTGCTGCCATCCCAGGGCCGGGGCCTGCTGCTGGACTTCCTGGTGCAGCGCCTGCCCGCCGTGTCGCGCGCGGACTGGCTGCGCCGCCTGGATGCGGGCGAGGTGGTGGACGAATACGGCGGCGTCGCCACGGCGCACAGCCCCTTCACGCCCGGTGTGCGCTACTACTACTACCGCGAGCTTGGGCACGAGGCCCCCATCCCCTTCCACGAGGATGTGCTCTACCAGGACGCGCACATCCTCGTGGCCGACAAGCCGCATTTCCTGCCCGTGGTGCCCGCCGGGCGCTACCTGCAGCAGACGCTGCTGGTGCGGCTCAAGCGCCGCCTGGGCCTGACCGCGCTCTCGCCCGTGCACCGCATTGACCGCGACACGGCGGGGCTGGTGCTGTTCTCGGTGCAGCGCGCCACGCGTGGGCGCTACCAGGCGCTGTTTCGCGAGCGCGCGGTGCGCAAGGTCTACGAGGCCGTGGCGCCCTGGCGGGCCGATCTGGGCTTTCCGCGCTGCCACGCCAGCCGGCTGCAGGAAAGCGGACATTTCTTTCGCATGCACGAGGTGCCGGGCGAGCCGAATGCAGTCACCGCCATGGAAGTCATGGAGCAGGCCGGCGCCTGGGCCCGCTACCGGCTCGCGCCGCTCACGGGCAAGCGCCACCAGCTGCGCGTGCACATGGCGGCACTGGGCCTGCCGCTGTGCGGCGACGGCTTCTATCCCGAGGTCAACGACCCGCCCGAGGGCGACTATTCCAACCCGCTGCAGCTGCTGGCGCGCAGCCTGTCATTCACCGACCCGGTGACGGGGCAGGAGCGGCACTTTGAAAGCCGGCTGCGGCTGCGGCCATTGGCGGATTTCGGCGGATGCCCTACAACTGGTGCACCACCAGCTTGAACTCCGGATCCTCTTCAAACGCCCGCACCTCGAAGCCCAGCCGGCGCATGAGCTTGAGCATGGTGGGGTTGTTGGCCAGCACCAGGCCCTGGATCTCGGCCAGGCCGCGGTCGCGCGCCACCTCCATGATGCTGTGCATCAGGCGCGAGCCCAGGCCCTTGCCGGCGAAGTCGTCGGCCACCAGCAGGGCGAATTCGCAGCTCGTATGGTCGGGGTTGGTGACGTAGCGCGACACGCCGACGACGCGCTCCTTGTGGCTGACATCGCCCTCCTCATCGACCACGCGCTCACGCTGCACGGCCACCAGGGCCATCTCGCGGTCGTAGTCGATCAAGGTGAAGCGCGCCAGCATGGAAGGCGGCAGCTCGGCGAGCTGCGAGACGAAACGGAAGTAGCGGCTTTCGGGCGACAGCTCCTTGACCAGGCGCTGCACCATTTGCGCATCGTCCGGGCGGATGGGGCGCACCAGGCATTCGCCGCCGCCGCGCAGGGGCCAGCTCTGCTCGTAACGCGCCGGGTACGGGTGTATGGACAGGTGGTTGTAGTGGCCGTGGCCGACGTTTTCATTGCGGCCGCTGGCATGGGCGGTTTCGTGCAGGGCGATGCGCGCATCCACTGCAACGGCGCCCTGCTCGTCCACGATCAGGGGGTTGATGTCCATCTCGCGCAACTGGGGCAGCGCGCAGACCATCTCGGACACGCGCAGCAGCACCTGCTCCAGCGCCTCGATATGAACGGCCGCGGCGCCACGCCATTCGCCCAGGGTTTCGGCCACGCGCGAGCGGTCGATGAGCCGGCGCGCCAGGAACTGGTTGAGCGGCGGCAGCTCCATGGCGCGGTCATTGATGAGCTCGATCATGGTGCCGCCGGCGCCGAAGGTGATGACCGGGCCAAAGGGGGCGTCGCTCACCAGGCCGATGCAGATCTCACGCCCGCGCCGCGCGCGCGCCATCTTCTGCACCGTCACGCCGTTGATGCGCGCCTCGGGCTGCAGGCGCGTCACGCGCTGCACCATGTCGGCATAGGCATCGCGTGCGTCGGCACCATTGGTCACATTGAGCGCCACGCCGCCCACGTCGGACTTGTGGGCGATGTCGGGCGAGTCGATCTTCAGCGCCACCGGAAAGCCGAGCTGCGTGGCAATCATCATGGCCTCGTTGCCATTGCGCGCCAGCATGGTCTTGGTGACCGGGATATGGAAGGCCGACAGCAGCGTCTTGGACTCCATCTCGGTGAGCACGTTGCGCCGCTCGGCCAGCACGCTCTCGATGACCAGGCGCGCGCCCTCGATGTCGGGCTTGGCCAGCGTGGTCAGCGGCGGCGGCGTCTGCTGCAGAAGCTGCTGGTTCTGATAGAACGAGGCGATGTTGCCGAAGGCGCCGACGGCTGCCTCGGGCGTGCGAAAGCTCGGGATCTGCGCGTCACGCAGGATCTGGCGCGCCGCTCCCACCGTGGCATCACCCATCCAGCACGACAGCAGCGGCTTGGAGGCCAGGCGCTTGGCCTCGGCCAATACCTTGGCGACGCCCTCGGCATCCACGCCGGCCTTGGGCGAGAAGATGGCCAGCACGCCATCGATCTCCCGCTCACGGAAGGCCGCCTCCAGCGCCACACGGAAATGCGCGGGCCCGGCCTCTTCCGACAGATCCATCAGGTCACACAGGCTGGCCAGCGGCGGCAGCTGCGGCGCCAGCGCGGCGCGCGCCGGCTCCGAGAGCCGGCCCAGGTCAAGCCCGATCTCGTTCTCCCAGTCGGCCGCCAGCACGCCGGGTCCGCCGCCGTTGGTGACAATCGCCAGCCGCTTGCCCACGGGCCGGTAACGCGAGGCCAGGCATTTGGCGGCCGAAAACAATTCCACGAAAGAGCGCACGCGCACGGCGCCGGCGCGGCGCAGCACGGCGTCGAACACGTCGTCGCTGCCCACGATGGCGCCGCTGTGCGTCTGCGCCGCCTGGTTGCCCGCGGGCTTGCGCCCCGCTTTGAGCACCACCACGGGCTTGGCAAAGGCGGCCGAGCGCACCGCGCTCACGAAGCGGCGCGCGTCCTGTATGCCTTCCATGTAGACCACGATGCTTTGCGTGCGCGCATCGTTGGCCAGAAAGTCGAGCGCCTCGCTCAGGCCCAGGTCGGTGTGAGGCCCGAGCGAGATCACGCTGGAGAAGCCCACGGCGTTGTTGCTGGCCCAGTCCAGGATGGAGGCCGTGAGCGCCCCCGACTGACACACCAGCGCCAGCGAGCCATCGTGCGCCAGCTGCCCGGCGGCGCTAGCGTTGAGCAGCAGATGCGGCCGCTGGATGCCCAGCGAGTTCGGGCCCAGCAGATGCATGCCCTCGCGCCGTGCGATCTTACGCAACTGCTCGGCCATCTGCGCGTCCACGCCATTGGAGAGCACCAGGGCCGAGCGGCAGTTCATGCGCCCGGCCACCTCCAGCGCGGCGGGCAGGTCCTTGGGCGGCTGGGCGATGATGGCCAGGTCCGCGCGCGTCTGCGCCAGGTCCGCCAGCGTGCCGCTGGTGTGGATGTCCAGGAATTGCAGCTGGCCGGTAAAGCGTTGCGCCGTCAGCGCCTCGCGCAGGGCGCGGGCCTGGGGCGTGTGGCTCTCGGGTGCGTCGGCATCTCCGGCCAGCACGATGACCGAGCCGGGATTGAACAGGGGCGTGAGGTAGTGCTTGTCCATCATGGTGGGGCGATTTTCGGGTATTCCCTGAGGCCTTGCGAGCCCTGGTCTTGATCTGCACCAAGCAAGTAACTAATTGTTCACACTTGACAACAATTGCAGCACGGCCTGGGCCGTGGCGCTGGCGGCACCGCGGTGGGCCTGGGTGAAGGCTTGGCTGCGCCCGGCCAGCTCGGCGCGGCGCGGCAGGTCCTGGGCCAGCGCGGTGGCGGCGGCCACGCCCGCGGCCATGCAGGCCACGCGTTCGGCGGCGCCGGCGGCGATGGCCAGCTGCGCGGCCTCGGCGAAGTTGAAGGTGTGCGGCCCCATGACCACAGGGCAGCCGCAAGCCGCTGCCTCGATCAGGTTCTGCCCGCCCAGCGGCGCAAAGCTGCCGCCCAGCAGCGCCACATGGGCCATGCCGTAGTACAGCGCCATCTCGCCCAGCGAGTCGCCCAGCCAGATGTCGGCATCCTGCGGCGCGTCGCCCCACTGGCTGCGCCGCGACACGCGCAGGCCCGCGGCCTGGCACAGGCGCTCAACCGCGTCAAAGCGCTGCGGGTGGCGCGGCACGAGCAGCCATTGCACGGGCATGTCCACTACTGTATCTGTAGCTGCTTGCGCTTTATCCATAGGCGCCACAGGCCATTTTGACCTCACAACGTCGAGCCACATCGCCTCCTCGCCCTCGCGCGTGCTGGCCAGCAGAACCACGGGGCGCAGGCTCGCACCGCGCCAGGCGCGGCCCTGGGCCTGCTGCACAGCCGAAGGCTCTACGTCGAACTTGAGATTGCCGAACACGCCGGCCACGGGTGCGCCCACGTCGCGCAGGCGCGCTGCGTCGTCCTCGGTCTGCGCCCATACCGCCGCCAGGGCGCCATAGGCCGGGCGCGACAGCCAGGCCAGGCGCTGCGCGCCGGCGCGCGACTTTTCATTCAGGCGCGCATTGGCCAGCACCAGCGGCACCCGCTGCGCGCGGCAGCCGGCGACGAGGTTGGGCCAGATCTCCGTCTCCATCAGGATGCCGATGGCCGGATGAAACCGGCGCAGAAAGCGCCGCACGGCGCCGTGCGTGTCCCAGGGCTGCCAGACCTGGATATCACCCGGTTGCAACAGCCTTTCGCCCTCGGCGCGGCCCGTGGCCGTGCCGTGGGTGAGCAGCAGGCGCATGCCGGGGATTTGTTCGCGCAGCTCTTTCAGCAGGATGGCGGCGGCGCGCGTCTCACCCAGGGACACGGCATGTATCCAGACGAGCGGTCTGCCCTGACCTTGTTGCGCGGCTGCTTGCTGGTATCGGCCAAAACGCTCGGGCACGGCCACGGCGTAGCCGGGCTCGGTGCGCGCGCGCCGGCGCAGCTTTCGCAGCAGCAGTGGCTGGGCCAGCCACAAGGCCAGGCTGTAGAGCGCGAGAGCGAGCCGCTGCAAGGCGCCCCTCAGTGCGCTGTGCCGCCAACCTTGGCGCCGGGCTTCACGCGCTCCAGCAGCGCCAGCATGTCGGCCTCGATGCGCGCCAGCGCCTCGCTCGTGTGGCCCTCGAAGCGCAGCACCAGCACGGGCGTGGTGTTGCTGGCACGGATCAGGCCAAAGCCATCGGGCCAGTCCACGCGCAGGCCGTCGATGGTGCTGATGCGGGCGGGCGCGGCAAAGGCGCCGGCGGCCAGCGCCTGCAGCTCGGCGGTCAGGCGGTGCGGCTCGCCCTCCTCGCAGTGCACGTTGAGCTCGGGCGTGCTGTGGCTGGTGGGCAAGGCGTTGAGCCGGGCGCTGGGGTCGTCCACGCGGCTCAGGATCTCCAGCAGGCGGCAGCCGGCATAGGTGCCGTCGTCGAAGCCGTACCAGCGCTCCTTGAAGAAGATATGGCCGCTCATCTCGCCGCCCAGGGGTGCATTCAGCTCCTTCATGCGCGCCTTGATGAGCGAATGGCCGGTCTTGTACATCACCGGCTCGCCGCCCGCCGCGGCAATGGCGGGCGCCAGGCGCTGCGTGCACTTCACGTCAAACAGGATGGGCTCGCCCGGCACGCGCGACAGCACGTCCTGCGCGAACAGCATCATCTGGCGGTCGGGGAAGATGTTCTGGCCGTCCTTGGTGACGATGCCGAGCCTGTCGCCGTCGCCATCAAATGCCAGGCCCAGCTCGGCACCCGAGGTCTTGAGTGCCGCAATCACATCGCGCAGGTTCTCGGGCTTGCTCGGGTCGGGGTGGTGGTTGGGGAAGTTGCCATCGACCTCCGAAAACAGCTCGATCACCTCGCAGCCCAGCGCGCGGAAGATGCCGGGGGCCGAGGCGCCGGCAATGCCGTTGCCGCTATCGACCACGATCTTCATGGGCCGCGCGAGCTTCACGTCGCCGATGATGCGCTCGCGGTAGGCGGGCAGCACGTCGGCGTGGCGCACGCTGCCGCCGTCCTGCAGCTGCCAGGCCTGTTGCTCCATGGTGCGGCGCAGGTCCTGGATCTCGTCGCCATAGATGGCGCGACCGGCCAGCACCATCTTGAAGCCGTTGTAGTCCCTGGGGTTGTGGCTGCCGGTGACCTGGATGCCGCTGTTGCACAGGGTGCTGGCGGCAAAGTACAGCATGGGCGTGGTGACCAGGCCGACGTCGATGACCTCGACGCCCGCATCCGCCAGGCCGGCGATCAGTGCCGTGGAGAGCGCCTGCCCCGACAGCCGCCCGTCGCGCCCCACGGCGACCACGCGCTCGCCCTGCGCCAGCGCGGCGGTGCCAAAGGCCCGGCCCAGGGCGCGGGCGACTTCTTCGTTGAGCGTGCTCGGCACGATGCCACGGATGTCGTAGGCCTTGAAGATGGCGGGGGAGAGCTGCACGGATGGACCTGCCTTGAGGGAGAGGGAAAGCCGCGCATTGTAGGTGGCCCCCCGAACCCACGGACACCAGGCACATGTCCGAAAACGGCGAGTCCGCGTTCCTGCGCGGCCTATCATGCGGCCATGCCCTCCGCTGTCCCACCCTGTGATGACGACGCCCGCTACCTCGCCCTGAAGGCGCACGATGCACGCTTTGACGGGCGCTTCTTCACGGGCGTGACCTCCACCGGCATCTACTGCCGCCCGGTCTGCGCCGTGCGCACGCCGCGGCGCGAGAACTGCCGCTTCTTCGCCCTGGCGGCCCAGGCCGAGGCGGCCGGTTTTCGCCCCTGCCTACGCTGCCGGCCGGAGCTTGCGCCGCAGGCCGCGCCCTGGTCGGTGCAGGACGCTTCGGGCATCCTGGTGCGCCAGGCGCTGCGGCTGCTCGACGCGCCCGAGGCCTGGTGCGACGCCGACAGTGCGCCGCTGGTGGCGCGGCTGGCCGCGCGTATGGGCATCAGCGACCGGCACCTGCGCCGCATCTTCGAGGCCGCACTGGGCATATCGCCGCTGCAGTACCTGCAGACGCGCCGGCTGCTGACGGCCAAGCAGCTGCTGACCGACACGCGCCTGCCCATCACCCAGGTGGCGCTGGCCAGCGGCTTTGCCAGCCTGCGGCGCTTCAACGCGGCCTTCCATGCGCATTACGGGCTCAAGCCCACGCAGCTGCGGCGCGAGGGCGCGTTGCCCGACGCGGTTGAAGGGGGCCACGCCGTGCGCCTGGGCTACCGGCCGCCGCTGGATGTGCAGGCGCTGCTTGGCTTCTTTGCGGAGCGGCGGATTCAAGGGATGGAAGAGGTCGAAGCGTTGACACTGCGCCGCACGGTGCGTCTGGTCAATGCCGACAGGGTCCATACGGGCTGGCTGGAGGCGCGCTTCGATCCCACCCGCACGCAACTGCTGCTGCGCACCAGCGACGGCCTGCAGCCCGTGCTGGCGCAGCTGATCGCCCGCGTGCGCGCCCTGCTCGACCTGGATGCCGACCCCGAGGCCATCAACGCCGTGCTGCACCCATTCTTCCCCCAGGGCGACGGCCAGCGCATGCCGGGCTGCGTGGACGGCTTCGAACTGGCCGTGCGTGCCGTGCTCGGCCAGCAGGTCACGGTGGCGGCGGCGCGCACGCTGGCCGGACGACTGGTGGCGCAGTTTGGCGAGCCCATGGCCACGCCCTGGCCGGGTCTCGATCGCCTGTTTCCAACACCCGCCGCACTGGCTGCGGCCGGTGGCGACGCGCTGGGGCGCCTGGGGCTGGTGCGCCAACGCCAGGCCGCCATCACGGCGCTGGCGCGGGCGGTGGACGAAGGCCGGCTCCAGCTGCATGCCAGCAGCGATGTGGACGCCACCACGGCCGCGCTGCGCCAATTGCCCGGTATCGGCGACTGGACGGCGCAATACATCGCCATGCGCGCCCTGCGCTGGCCCGACGCCTTTCCCGCCGGCGATGTGGCGCTGCACAAGGCCCTGGGCGTGCGGGGCGTTCGCCAGCCCGCACGCGCCGCCGCAGAGTCCGCCCAGGCCTGGCGACCATGGCGCAGCTATGGCGTCATCAGGGCCTGGGCGGGACTATCAAATCAGTAGCTGTTTGCACCTACCCCTTCAGCGCCAACGGCCAGTTTCGCGTTTAATCAGGAGTTCACCATGCAATACCCCTGCGACACGGTGCAATGCCGCACCACCACCCCCTTGGGCGACGTGCGCCTGGCGGCCAGCGCGCTGGGCCTGGTCGGCCTGTGGTTCGACGGCCAGCGCCATCTGCCGGCGCGGCTGGACGGCGCAGGCGCCTGGCCCATCGACAACCATCACCCCGTGCTGCGTGCCGCGGCCCTACAGTTGCAGGAGTACCTCCAGGGCCAGCGCACACAGTTCGATCTGCCTCTGGATCCGCCCTGCGGCACGCCGTTCCAGCAGGCCGTGTGGCGTGCGCTGCTGGCCATTCCCCGCGGCGCCACCACGAGCTACGGGGCCCTCGCGCGCCGGCTCGGCAACCCCCACGCGGTGCGCGCCGTAGGGGCAGCCGTGGGGCGCAACCCCATCAGCGTGGTCGTGCCCTGCCACCGCGTGCTTGGCAGCGGCGGGGCCCTTACGGGCTACGCCGGCGGCCTGACGCGCAAGGTAGCGCTGCTGCGGCTGGAAGGGGCGCAGGCGCCCGCGCCATCACAACCCCTACCCGAATTCGCATGACCGCTCCTGCCGCGCCCGCCCCGACCACCACCCAGCAACGCGCCTGGGTGGGTGAATTCCTGCTGCTTTCGAGCCTGTGGGGCGCCTCGTTCCTGTTCATGCGCCTGGGCGCGGCCGAGTTCGGGCCGCTGCCCACGGCCGGCATGCGCGTGCTGCTCGCCACGCTGTTCCTCTGGCCATTTTTACTGCAACGCGGCGAATGGCCGGTGTTGCGGCGCCACTGGCGGCCGGTGCTGCTGGCCGGCGTCATCAATTCGGCCATCCCGTTTGCGCTGTATTCCTGGGCCGTGCTGCACCTGACCACGGGGCTGACTTCCATCCTCAACGCCACGGTGCCGCTGTTCGGTGCGCTCGTCGCCTGGTGGTGGCTGGATGAGCGCATCCAGCGCCTGCGCTGGCTGGGCCTGGCGCTGGGCTTCGTGGGCGTGGCGCTGCTGGCTTGGCGCGCGCCCGCCGGCGTGGGCCTCCAAAGCGCCCAGGCCGGCTGGGCCATGGCGGCCTGCCTGCTGGCAACCCTGTGTTACGCCGTGGCTGCCAGTTATGCGAGGCGCTACCTGGCAGGCATTGCGCCGCTGGCCACCGCCACCGGCAGCCAGCTGGGCGCGGCGCTGGGCCTGGCGCTGCCCATGTGGTGGGCCTGGCCGGCGCAGATGCCCGGCCTGCGCGCCTGGGCAGCCATTGCGGCCATCGCCGTGCTGTGCACCGGCATTGCCTACATCCTGTACTTTCGCCTCATCGCCAGCGCCGGGGCCAGCCGTGCCCTGGCCGTGACCTTTCTGGCTCCGGTGTTTGCGCTTTTCTATGGGGCCGTTTTCCTGGACGAGGCGGTCACGCCCTGGATGCTGGGCTGTGGTGCCGTCATCGTCTGCGGCACCATGCTGTCCACCGGTCTGCTGAGCCGGCCGGCGCGCGCACAACCGGAGGGTTGATCAGCGCAGGTGCAGGCCGGCGGCCGAGACCCGGAAGCCGATGGTGGAGGCACTGCCATCGACAAAGGGCACGCCCAGGGCGATCTCGCCCGTGCCGTGGAGCAGGCAGCTGTCGCGGCGCAACTGCACCGGCGCCTCGCTGCCGTCAAAACGCACCCAGGTGCCAAAGCTGCTCAGGTCGGTCAGCACGAAGGCGCTCCGCTGCCATTCCAGGCGCGCGTGCACGCGCGAGACACGGGGGTCGGCGATGCACAGGTGCGACTCTGGTGCGCGCCCCACATTGATCGGAACGTCTACCGAACTGAACGAACGGTGGGCCCCGGGCCAGGACAGCTGTATCTGCGCCGGGCAGGATTTCACCTCCAGGAGCGCCATGTCGCTGCGCAGTTCGGCATGGACGGTGCGGTCGCTACGATCCTCGGTGCGCCATTGAACCTGGTAGGTGAGCAAGCGCTCGGCCTTGCCGCGAATATCCAGATGACCCAGGCGGACGAAGCTGGTGCCCTGCGGCATTGGCAGGCCGGCGACGACGCCCTCGCTGGCCCAGATCTCGGCGGCGTCGGCGCGCTCGCACAAGCGCGCCGCCACGTTCACGGCATCGCCATAGCAGTCGCCGTCCACCTCGACGACCTCACCACTGGCCAGCCCGATATGTATGGCGACATACGGCAACGACGCCTGCGGCGCGAACCATTGGCGATGCTCACGCATCATTGCCACTGCTGCCAGCACGGCCGCCCCGGGCTCGGCAAACAGGCCCAGCACGCCGTCACCCAGGTTTTTCACCACGCGCCCGCCGTGCCGCTGGACACATGCACCCATGGCCTGCGTGACCGGCGCCACCACGGCGGCCGCGCGCTCGTTGCCCAGCGATTCGTACAACGCCGTGCTGCCAGTCATGTCTGCAAACACGACCGTAGCGCCGGAGTTCACACCTGAATTGCTACCCATTCTTTTCCATTGCGGTTGTGCCGCAGCCTCCAAGTGCAGTGTTCGATGCCGTGAGGGACTTAAGAAAACCGTTGGATTCGCCGCCCTGGCGAAGGCGCGGTTTTTATGTCCCTCTATGCGTCGAACACTGCACTAGACCGCGCGTCCACTAGTCGTTACTAAACGCAAGTTCGAATCTTATGCGTTCCGTGGGCGCGTCCAACCGTTCTGCGTTGCCGCGATCCAACGCATTGACACAGTTTGACAGCCGAATGATTTTTCGGCTGGAGGCGGTATGGCGTGCCGTGTTAGTGCATCAGTCGCTGGCGATGCAAAGCGATCACGCATGTCCCCAGTAGATGAGCGCGTCGCGCCCTTCTACCGACAGCGACACTTCGGCGCCCACGGGCAGCAGCACCTTGGTGGGCACATGGCCGAACGGCAGATTGGTCAGCACGGGGGCCTTGATTTGCGTGCGCAGCCAGTCCACCACAGACTGCAGCTTGTAGCCCTTGTCGTGGGGCGTAAGCTTGTATTCGTTGAACTGGCCCAGCACCACGGCCTTCTGCTGCGCGAGCACGCCGGCTTGCAGCAGCTGGGTGAGCAGGCGCTCGATGCGGTAGGGGTGTTCGCCCACATCCTCCAGGAACAGCACACCGCCCTTGACCTGCGGCAGGTAGGGCGTGCCCACCAGCGCGCACAGAACAGCCAGGTTGCCGCCCCACAGCCGGGCCTTCTTTATGTAGACGTCGCGCACGGCGGGCTGGCCGTCGGGAAAATGCTTTTCAGCATGCATGCGCCAGCCGCTGCCCTCGCCATGACCGGAGAACAGGTCATCCAGGCAGGCGAGCATGATGTCGTCGGGCTCGCCCTCGCAACCCAGGTCACCCACCAGCGCCGGGCCGGCCCAGGTGATGGCGCCGGTCTTGGCCAGCAGCGCGGCCTGGAAGGCTGTGAAATCGCTGACCCCCACAAACTGGGTGCCGCGCGCCGCGGCCTTGGCCACGGCCCTGTACTGGATGCGCGGCAGGATGCGCGTGAGGCCATAGCCGCCGCGGCTGATCAGCGCCACGTCCGCACCACTGGCTGCCGCGCGGTGGATGGCGGCCAGGCGCGTGTCGTCGTCGCCGGCAAAGCGGGTATGGCTGGCAAGCGCGTCGCGGTCCACCTCGACCTCGTGGCCCAGGGCCTTGAGGCGCGCCACGCCGCGCCTGAACGCCGCTTTGTCGCGCACGGCGCCCGACGGCGAGTAGATGTAGATATGGCGCGGTCCGTGGTCGTGGCCGCAGTGGTCGTGATCGTGGTCTTGGGACAAGGCGGTGTCTCGCGCCCCTGGCGGGCGGCGCTCCATGCATGAAAGGCGCCGACTGCGGCGCCCAAGGTCAAAGCTGAAAGTATTCCACAGCGCGCGCCGCCACATGGCGGGCTGACTGGGGATCGTCCAGCTCGCAACGCTCGGCCAGCCGCCGCCAGGGGGCCGGTTGCCCGCCTTCGCCCTCCCCCCAGCTGGCGCAGGCGCGTGGCCCGGCGCGATGGCCGGCATCCGGGAATGGCGCGTCATAGGCCGGGCCATGGGGCGCAGGCGCGTGCAGCAGCAGCACGCCCACAAAGCGCCCGGCGGCAGCCAGCGCCAATGCCTCCCAGCCGCCCGAGCGCGCCACCAGCACCACATGGCGCAGTTCCAGCCGATCGACCAGCTCCAGCAGCACCTGCCTATGCCAGGCCGGGTCGAGCGCGGTCGCCCTCTTGGGCTTGTCGCTCTTGCCAAAACCGATCAGGTCCGGCGCCACCACGCGTTCGCCCGCCATGGTGAGCGCCGCCAGCAAGTGGCGGTACTCGTAGCTCCAGCCATCACCGCCATGCAGCAGCAGCCAACTGCGGGTGGCATCCCTGGGCCCTTCGTCCAGGTAATGCAGGCGCAGGCCCGCCAACAACGGCAGGTCGCTGACATGGTGCGGCGCCCATGGGTAGTCGGACAGACCGGCAAAGGCGCTATCGGGCGTACGCAGCGCATCGTCACGCAGCGGATGGGCAGCCAGCTGGCGCGCGCGCTGCTCGCGCCGGCGCGCACGGAAAAAGTCGCTGAGCAGCGCGCCGCATTCATCGGCCAGCACGCCGCCCTCTACCCGCGTCTGGTGGTTGAGAAGCGGCTCGGCAAACAGGTTCACCACCGAGCCCGCCGCACCCGTCTTGGGATCGGCCGCGCCATAGACCACGCGCGGCAGGCGCGCGTGCAGCATGGCGCCGCTGCACATGGGGCAAGGCTCGAGCGTCACATAGAGCGTGCAGCCGTCGAGCCGGTAGTTGCCAAGCCGCCGGGCCGCCGCGCGCAGCACCGCCATCTCGGCATGTGCCGTGGGGTCATGGCCGGCAATGGGGGCGTTGTGCCCGGCGGCTATCACCCGACCGCCGTGCACCAGTACGGCGCCGACGGGTACCTCGCCCGCCTGCATGGCAGCCTGCGCCTGGGTCAGCGCCTCGCGCATCCAGATGGAGTCGTCGAATTCACTCATACATGAATAGCTGTCGCATCCCGGACGGTCATTTGATCTCTTGTGGAAGAGGTACGGATGAGATTTGTACCACTCCTTCATGGCCTGCATAGGCGTCTTGCTCCTGAGCGCTGACTGCGGCAGTTGGTGGTTGTGCAAGGCCACATAGCGCAGCAGCGTCTGCTCCAAATCCTCGCTGCTACAGAACCTGTGGCGCGTTCTTTGTCAGCGTGTGATCCTGGCGCAGGTCGCCAAGGACACCTTCGCAATTTTCTTGCCGTCGCTCACGCGTGGGGTCGTAGGAGACGCGAAGAAACTGCGCCGGCTGCTGCACCGACGCGGGCAGGGAATGGCCCCACCCGAGATTCGCTGCAAGAACGGCGGGAAGGGGAAACTTGATAAAGTTGCGGCGATTTTTCATGGACTGCCTTCGTTGCGTTGAATGTCAATGGAACGCATTCTGGAAGTCACTTATTAAAACTGAAACAAATAAAATTTCAGTTTGCTATTACCAAACTACCTAAAACACTCCAAGGATCCCCGTCATGGCACGCACCGTCCACTGCATCAAACTCGGCAAGGAAGCCGAAGGCCTGGCCTTCCCGCCCTACCCCGGCGAGCTGGGCAAGCGCATCTATGAAAACGTGAGCAAGCAGGCCTGGGGCGAATGGCTCAAGCACCAGACCATGCTGGTCAACGAAAACCGCCTGAACCTGGCCGACGCCCGCGCGCGTCAATACCTGGCGCGGCAGATGGAAAACCATTTCTTTGGCAGCGGCGCAGACGCTGCGGCGGGCTATGTCCCGCCCAGCGCGTAACGCAGTGAAGCGATGCAAGAAATGGTTTCGCTAAAACACTTCTTTGGCAGCGGCGCAGACGCTGCGGCGGGCTATGTCCCGCCCAGCGGCGCGTAAGCCAAATAATCCCCATCCAAACTTGCCCTGCCGCCACACTGCTGACGCAGGAGGCGGCACTTTTTTTGCGCACCACGTCCTTGCGGGAGATTCCCTCGTGCTTCCTTCGGCCTCCCTGCTGGAGTCGTTCCAGACTTCGCAGTTCAGCTTCATGCTGGCCATCTACCTGCTGGCCATCACGGCCGAGGCCATGTCCGGGGCGCTGGCTGCCGGGCGGCGCAACATGGACATCTTTGGCGTGGCGGTGATCGCCTTCGTCACCGCCCTGGGCGGCGGCACGATCCGCGACATGGTGCTGGGCCATTACCCACTGGGCTGGACGCAGCACCCCGAATACGTGTACCTGGTGATCGCCGCCGGCCTGCTGACCACCGTGGTGGCACGCTTCATGGTGCGCCTCAAGCAGGTGTTCCTGCTGCTCGACGCCCTGGGCCTGATCGCGTTTTCACTGATCGGCTGCAGCGTGGCGCTGGAGCTCGGCTACCCCAACGTGGTGGTGGTCATGGCCGGCATGATTACCGGCATCAGCGGCGGCATCCTGCGCGACGTGCTGTGCAACCAGGTGCCCGTGGTATTCCGGCGCGAGCTGTACGCCAGCGTGTCCCTGGCCGTGTGCCTGCTGTTCCTGGCGCTGCGCGCCTGGGAGGTCAACCACAACCTGAACACCGCCGTGTGCTTCGTCGGCGGCCTGGCGCTGAGGCTGGCGGCCATACGCTGGCATTGGCGGCTACCGGTTTTTTCGTACCAGCAGCGCTGGGAATGATGTACCCCGACCTCCATGCCTGAATCCCTCTCCTGGCTGCCCGATGGCACGCCCTTCAGCCCCCGCTTTGGCGACCGCTACCACGGCGAGCAAGGCATGGCCCAGGCGCGCGATGTGTTTCTGCACGGCTGCGGCCTGCCCCAGGCCTGGGCCGGCGCGCAGCAGTGGCGCATCCTGGAGACGGGCTTTGGCTTCGGGCTCAACTTCCTCACCACCTGGGCTGCCTGGCGCGCCGACCCACAGCGCCCGCGGCTGCTGCATTTCGTATCGCTGGAGGCCTGGCCGGTCTCCAGCGACGACCTGCTGCGCGCGGCCGAGCGCTACCCCGACCTGCAGCCCCTGGCCGGGCAGCTGCACGCCCAGTACTGGGGCCTGCTGCCCGGCCTGCACCGCCTGTGGTTTGACGATGGCCGCGTGCTGCTGACCCTGTGCGTGGGCGACGCCCAGACGCTCCTGCGCCAGCAGCTGTGGGAGGTCGATTCCGTCTACCTGGACGGCTTCAGCCCCCAGCGCAACCCGGACATCTGGAGCCTGGAGACCCTCAAGGCCATGGCGCGCCACTGCCGGCGCGGCACGCGCCTGGCCACCTGGACGGTGGCGCGCAGCGTCATGGACGCGCTCACACAGTGCGGCTTCCAGGTCGGCAAGGTGCCCGGCCTGCACCCGAAGCGCGACAACCTGCAGGCAACGTTCGACCCGCACTGGCAGCCGCGCAGCAGCCGCCAGCCATGCGAATTTGCCCGGCCCGCGCGCTGCCTGGTGCTGGGCGCTGGCCTGGCCGGAGCCACCGCCGCCGCCAGCCTGGCACGCCGCGGCTGGCAGGTGACGGTGCTGGACGCTGCGGCCACGCCGGCCGCCGGCGCATCGGGCCTGCCCGCTGGGCTGTTCGCACCCCACCTCTCGCCCGACGACAACCTGTTCGCCCGTGTCTCCCGCGCCGGCGTGCGCGCCATGCTGCAGCAGTCAGGCACGCTTTTGCGGGCGGGCGTGGACTGGAACCCCGCCGGCGTGCTGGAGCGCCGCCCCGTCGGCCAGCCGGGCCTGCCCGCCGACTGGCACGACGGCCCCGGCGCCGACTGGAGCGGCCCGGCAGATGCCGAGCGCCTGGCCATCGCCGGCCTGCCTCCGGACACCAGCGCCTGCTGGCACGCGCGCGCTGGCTGGGTACGCCCGGCCCGCTTCATCGCCCGGCTGCTGGAGCAGCCCGGCATCGCCTGGCGGCCCAGCAGCGCCGTGGCCCGGCTGGTGCGCACCACCAGCGGCCTCTGGCAGGCGCTGGACGATGCCGGCAGGCCGCTGGCCGAGGCCGAACTGGCTGTATTGGCCGCCGGCCCGGCCTGCAACGCGCTGCTGGCGCCGCTGCAGGGCCCGCAACTACCGCTGCAACCGGTGCGCGGCCAGATGTCCTGGGGCCTGCAGCCCGCAGCGGCCCAGGGCCTGCCGCCCTTTGCCGTCAACGGTGGCGGCGCGCTGATGGCCCATGTGCCCTGCGAGGGGGGCCTGGCCTGGCATATGGGCGCGACCTTCGAGCGCGACGCGGACAGGCTGCCGCTGACGGCCGAGGAGCGCGTCGCCGCCCACGCCCACAACTGGCAGCGCCTGCAGGCCCTGGTGCCGCAGGCCGCGCCCGTGCTGCGCCCGGCGTTTGAAGGCGGCGGCGATCTGCGCGCCTGGGCCGGCGTGCGCTGCACGGCGCATGACCGCATGCCCATCGTCGGCCCGGTGGCGCCAGGGCTTTGGGTCAGCACCGCCATGGGCGCACGCGGCCTCACGCGCGCCGTGCTCTGCGCCGAGCTGCTGGCCGCCCGCCTGATGGGCGAGCCCCTGCCCGTGGAGGCCAAGCTGGCGCACGCCATGGGCTGCGAGCGGCTGTAGCGCGCGCACGCGCTGCACCCCTGCCGCATGCCGCACAGGCCGCATCCACGCTTTTATATAAGCTTATTTACATAAGTGAAGCACAAAACAATAGTTTGAAAGGATAAGCCGCGCTTCTACAGTCGCGGCCATGCCTGATTTCGCGTTCATCCTTGCTGGTTTCGCCGTCGGCCTCATCGTGGGGCTGACGGGCGTGGGCGGCGGCTCGCTGATGACGCCCATCCTGATCTTCTTCTTCGGCGTCAAGCCCTACCTGGCCGTGGGCACGGATCTGCTGTTTGCCGCCTTCACCAAGATGGGCGGCACCGTCAGCCTGGCGCGCCAGCGCCTGGTGCCCTGGCGCGTGGTGGGACTGCTGTGCGCGGGCAGCATTCCCGCCGCCCTGGCCGCGCTGTGGGCGCTGCGCCACCTGGGGCCCGAGAGCGCCGCCGCCCAGCGCCTGATGACCAGCACCCTGGGCGTGGCCCTGCTGCTCACCGCCGCCGCCACCTTCTACAAGGTGCTGGTGTTCTCGCCCGAGCGCGCCCGTGCCGCGGCCGCGCGCCGCAGCGCCCAGTTTGCCCATGCCACGGCCCCGCGCCACTGGAGCCTGCCGGTGCTGCTGGGCGCCGCCATCGGCCTGTTGGTCACCATCACCTCGGTGGGCGCGGGCGCGGTGGGCGTGTCGGTGCTGCTGCTCGTCTTTCCGCACCTGCCGTTGCCGCGCATCATCGCCGCCGACATCGCCTACGCCGTGCCGCTGACCCTGGTCGCCGGCCTGGGCCATGCGTCGCTGGGTTCGGTCGATTGGCCGCTGCTGGCGCAGCTGCTGATGGGCTCGCTGCCGGGCATCTGGCTGGGTTCGCGCCTGGTCAGCCGCACGCCCGAGCGCCTGATCCGCTCCATTCTTTCCGTGCTGCTCGCCTGGGCGGGCGCAAAACTTGTTCTCGTTTGATACCCCACCATGTACCAATACACCGACTTCGACAAGCAATTCGTCACCTTGCGCGCCCAGCAGTTCCGCGACCAGCTGGAGCGCTGGCAGCGCGGCGAGCTGAGCGACGAACAGATGCTGCCGCTGCGCCTGCAAAACGGCTGGTACATCCAGCGCTACGCACCGATGGCCCGCATTGCCGTGCCCTATGGCGAGATCAGCAGCCTGCAGCTGCGCACCCTGGGCCGCATCGCACGCGAATACGACCGCCCCAGCCCTGAGCTGCTGGCCCACGCCCAGGCGACGCAGGATGCATTGGAGGCCTCGCAGCCCGGCGCCACGCTGGCCGCCGCACCGCTCCAATATGGCTACGGCCACTTCACTACGCGCACCAATGTGCAGTTCAACTGGATTCCGATCACCCGCGCCGCCGACGTGATGGACCTGCTGGCCAGCGTGCACATGCACGGCATACAGACCAGCGGCAACGACATCCGCAACATCACCTGCGATGCGCTCGAAGGCATTGCCGAGGACGGCATTGTCGATTGCCGCCCGTTCGCCGAGATCACGCGCCAGTGGAGCTCGCTGCACCCCGAATTCAGCTACCTGCCGCGCAAGTTCAAGATCGCCTTCAACGGCGCCCGTGAAGACCGCGCCGCCATCGGCTGGTACGACATCGGCCTGCAGGCGCTCAAGAACGACGCGGGCGAAGTGGGCTTCACCGTCAAGGTCGGCGGCGGTATGGGCCGCACGCCCATCATCGGCACCACGGTGCGCGATTTTTTGCCCTGGGCCGAGCTGCTCAACTACATCGAAGCCATCGTGCGCGTCTACAACGGCTATGGTCGGCGCGACAACAAGTGGAAGGCGCGCATCAAGATCCTGGTCAAGAGCGAGGGCCAGGCCTTTATCGACGCCGTGGAGAAGGAATACCGCGACATCGTCGAGCTCGACGGCGCCCCCCACACCATCACCCGGGCCGAACTCGACCGCGTGACCCGCCACTTCGTCGTGCCGGAATTGAAGCCCGCCAACCTGCCCAGCAGCGTGAATCCGCAAGGCCAGCTCTACCAGCGCTGGCTGGCGCAAAACGTGCGCGGCCACCGCCTGCCGGGCATGAAGACCGTGACCCTGTCCTTCAAGCGCGTGGGCTTTGCCCCGGGCGATGCCGACGCCGACACCATGGACGCGCTGGCGCAGCTGGCCGAGCAGTTCTCTGCCGGCGAGGCACGCCTGACGCACGAGCAGAACCTGATGCTGCCCTGGGTGTTCGAGGCCGACCTGCCCGCCCTGTACGAGGCGGCGCGCAAGCTGGGCCTGGCGCAGCCCAACATCGGCCTCTTGACCGACATGATCGCCTGCCCGGGCGGGGATTTTTGCTCGCTGGCCAACGCACGTTCGCTGCACATTGCCGCTGCCGTGACCGAGCGCTACCAGGATCTGGACGAGCTGTTCGACCTGGGCCCCATCGACCTGCACATGAGCGGCTGCATCAACAGCTGCGGCCACCACCACAGCGGTCATATCGGCATCCTGGGCGTGGATAAGGACGGCAAGGAGTGGTACCAGGTCACGCTGGGCGGCGCCGACGGCACGGCCTTGTCCGGCCCGGCGATCGGCGGCAAGGTCGTCGGCCCCTCGTTCACCGCCGCCGAGGTACCGGGCGTGATCGAGGCGCTGCTCGACACCTACCGCGCGCTGCGCCAGCCCGGTGAATTCTTCATCGACGCCCTGCGCCGCATCGGCCACGACCCGTTCAAGCAGGCGGCCAACGCGGCGCGCCACGCCAAGGAAGAAGCGACCGTCGAATGACTCCCGCTCCCTCCCCCGCTGGGGGAGGGTTGGGGTGGGGGCCAGCGCCGCCAGCCCCCATCCCCGCCTTCCCCCAGAGGGGGAAGGAGCAAAGACCAAAGAGACCGACACTATGAAAATCATTGCTGCTGACGCAGTCCCAGCAAGCGCTGGCGCCGAAAATACCTTGCAAATCGCCAACGACGCCGACCTGGCCGAGCTGGCCGCCAGCGGCGCGCTCGCAGGCGTGGCTCGGGTGGAACTGCAGTTCCCCAAGTTCACCGATGGCCGCGCCTACAGCCAGGCCCTGCTGCTGCGCCGGCGCTACAAGTTTGCCGGCGACATACGGGCCACGGGCGATGTGCTGATCGACCAGCTGGTGCACATGCACCG